>NZ_BAFP01000055.1 GCF_000308455.1 Nocardia abscessus NBRC 100374
GCATGCTCGGTCTCGCTTCGCTCGAAAGCTGGGGTTGGGCCGGTGTGGTCGCGTGGGGCGCGGCGTGTGTCGCCTGATGTTTGCCGTTGATGTGACTGGCGGTTTGAATGTTCGCCGCTTGCTCGTCGTCTGGGTGGCGGTGGCTCGGATGTGAGCCGACGGCGCATGCTGGGGCTGGCTTTGCTCGAAACGTGGGTTGGGCCGGTGTGGTCGCGTGGGGCGCGGCGTGTGTCGCCTGATGTTTGCCGTTGATGTGACTGGCGGTTTGAATATTTGGCGCTTGCTCGTCGTCTGGGTGGCGGTGGCTCGGATGTGAGCCGACGGCGCATGCTGGGGCTGGCTTCGCTCGAAACCGGGGGTTGGGCCGGTGTGGTCGCCTGGTGTTTGCCGTTCGTGTGACGGGCGGTCGAAAGTTCGGCACTTGCGGCTTCGCCGTGACGTGACCGCCGTCGGGCGCTCGGATGTCTGCCTGGCTGGGCGGGAGCGTGCCGTCGCGGAACTCCGCTACTTCGGGAGTGCGGGGACGATCGCTTCGCCGACGCTCGCCAGGCGGTCGCAGGGGTTCTGGCCTGCGGTCTTGTTGACCAGCGTCAGTTGCAGTAGTCCCTGGCGGGCGGGGAACAGCACGTCGCACATCTGGTCCTTGGCGGCGTCGTCGACGCGGAACTGGCGTCCGGGGCGGCCGGCGATCGTGATGTCCTGGAAATCGACATTGCCCGGCTTGCGCTCGAACTCGGCTACCGACGAGGTGTTGGAGAAGACCCCGAGGGTGAAGTCGGCGCCCTTCCATCCGCAGATCTCCCAGCCGGGCTGCTTGACGCCGCCGACGCCGACCTGCTTGCTCGCCGGATCGAGTCCGGCGCTGGTCAGCGCGTTTTCGGGGATGCCGGTGCAGGGATCGAACAGTGCGGCGGAGGTGCCCGCGGCGGCCTGCGTGGTGGTTGTCGCCGGTGACCCGCCGGACTCGTCGCCGCAAGCGGCGAGTCCGAGTACAAGTGCTATTGCCAAGGGAACCAACGTGATTCGGTGCGCCATCCCGCCCTCTTGCCTCCGGTGTGTCGCGCCGGACTGTATCAGAGTCGCGCCGAGGGGTTTCGCGGCGGGCGAACGCGGGTAACAGGCAGCGTGACTCGGCGCACACTCGAGCGGACGCTGATTCGTCGCGCCCGGTAACCGTTGGTTGCCAGTGTGTTTAGAAGTGCGCACAGTGTCCGTTTTGCCCGAATTTCGCGTTGACACCGGGAAGGCCCTGTGAAAGTTTGCCCCTGATTTCCGTGTCCTCGCCGTGCAGCGGTCACGGCGGCCGATCGGAGGAGCAGAGGGTGGTGCGGTCACGTCGACGACCGGAATTATCCGGTGGCACACGGTTGTCCACGCCCGGCGAACAGCAGGGGTCGGGCAGCGGAATCGTCCGCCCCCGCACGATTCGCGGACAGTTGACTCGAATCCTCGTCGTCTCCTTGGTTCTGGTGCTCGCGCTGCTGGGCGCGATGGTCGCGCGGGAGGTCGACGCGTACCGCGGGAGCCGGGACACGGCGGCCGCGGTATCGCTGGCGTTGGCGGTGCAGGACTTGGTGCACGAGGCGCAGCGCGAGCGCGGCCTGACCAACGGCCTGCTCGGCGGCGACGGGCGATTGCTCCAGCCCGTCGCCGACCAGCGCGGCGCGGTCGACCGCGCGCTGCGCGAGCTGCGGGGTGCGATGGCGGACAACCCGCCCGGCGCGGACCGGGTGCGCGCGGCCGCCCGGCCGCTGACCGACCTGGAGGCGACCCGCGCCCGGATCGATGAGCGGCGAACGGCCCGGCAGGCGGCCTTCCAGTACTACACCGACGCCATCGACGCGCTGAACCACCTGCCCCTCGGTCTCGACCAGGCCGCCGATCCGGCGGTCCGGCACGGTCTGCAAGCGTTGTACGCGCTGGGCGAGGCCAAGGAACAGACGGCGCGCGAACGCGGCTTCCTGAACGGAGTCTTCGCCGCCGGCGCTTTCGGGCCGGGCGAGTACGTGCAGTTCCTCGACATCCGAGCGGCCAAGCTGGCCGGTCTGGCCGCGTTCGCCCGCGACGCCACCGCGGCTCAGCACGCGCGGTTGGACGCCGTGCTGGACAGCGACAGCGCGGTCCGGGCCGCGGAGTCGGAGAGCATCGCGATCGCCTCGAGCGCCGGACCGCTGGTGCGCCCGGTCGACGCGATCACCTGGTGGGCCGGGATGACCGGGGTCATCGACGAGCAGCGCACCGTACAGCAGGCGGTCGGCGCCGACATCGGCTCGCGCGCGGAGGTAGTGCGCCGCAACGCCGCCTTGATCCTGGGCGCGTTCGTGCTCGCCGCGCTGGCGGCGATCGCGGTGGAAGTGGCGCTGGTCGTCTCCGCGGTGCGCGCCATCGTCCGGCCGCTGGCCATGCTGGCCGCGGACGCCGACGACGTATCGAGCCGGCGGCTGCCCGACGTGATCGCGGCCTGGCGCACCGGCGACGACACCCGCCCGCCGGACCCGCCCGCTCCGGTGCGGACACCGGCGGGCGCGAGCGTCGAGATCGCCGCCGTGGCACGAGCTCTGGATCGGGTGCAGTCCACCGCGTTCGACCTCGCGTCGGAGCAGGCGCTGGTGCGCCGCAACACCACCGAGTCGATGGTCAGCCTGGCCCGGCGCAGCCAGAACCTCGTGCGCCGCCAGCTCGGCCTGATCAGCGAATTCGAGCGGGAGGAACTCGATCCCAAGGCGCTGTCGAACCTGTTCGAACTCGACCATCTCGCCACCCGCATGCGACGCAACGCCGAGAGCCTGCTCGTGCTGGTCGGCGAGGCCAGTCCGCGCCGCTGGGCCGAACCCATCCCGCTGAGCGATGTGATCCGCGCGGGCCTGTCCGAGGTGGACGACTACCGCAGGGTGGTGCTGCGCCGGATGGACGAGGTGCTCGTCACGGGCGCGGCGGCCAGCGAGCTGGCGCACATGCTCGCGGAGCTGATCGAGAACGGACTCGCCTTTTCCCCACCGGATCTCGAGGTCGAGATCTACGGGCGTGCCGGGCCGAACGGATATCTGCTCGCGGTGGTCGACCACGGAGTCGGCATGCCCGCCGAACACCTGGCCCAGGCCAACGCACGACTGCGCGGCGAACAGGATTTCGTCGTCGCGCCGACCCGCCATCTGGGCCACTACGTCGTCGGCAGGCTCGCCGAGCGGCTCGGCATCGGCGTCGAGCTGAGCGTCTCGCCGGTGAGCGGCATCGTCGCGCGCCTGACGCTGCCGCCGGGCATGCTCGAAACCGGACAGCTACAGCGCGACGACCCGAGCGAGCCCGCGCCACGCGCCGCTGCGCTCCCGATCGGTTCGAGTTCGCCGAGGCCACGTCCGTCCGCTGCCGAAGCGACCGTGGCTCGATCCAGGACGAACGCCGGGTCGTCGGCCTACACCCCGGTCGTCGCCACGCTGACGGAACCGGCGGCTGCGCCGAGTGCCGCCGCCCTCGAGTCGCGCAGCCCGGCAGCGGATTCCGAACCCGTGACGCGGCACACCAAGAACGGCTTGGTCAAACGCAACAAGAAAGCCCGCGCAGCCGGTACCGGTCCACGGCCCGGCGCGGTGCCGCGATCGGAGCCCGCACCCGCGGTCGAGCGCTCACCCGAGGAGATCCGCGGCATGCTGTCCGCCTTCCGCTCGGGCTACCAGCGTGGCGCGCCCGGAAGGCACGCCGCCACCGCGCAGGACGACCTCGTCCGCGCCGCCGATACAGCGCACGAATTCCAGCCCGCGACCATGGCAGAGGAGATCCGGTGACCACCCACATATCGAGCGCCGACCCGCACACGTTCAATTGGATGCTGGCCAACTTCGTCCGCGAGACCGACGGTGTACGCGAGGCGGTCGCGGTCTCCTCGGACGGCCTGCTCATCGCCATGTCCGACGGCCTGGACCGCACCTCCGCCGACCGGCTCGCCGCCATGGTGTCCGGGCTGGTCGGGCTCGCCCGAAGCGCCTCGCGCAGTTACTCCTTCGACGGCCTGAAGCTGATCATGATCGAGATGAAGCGCGGCTTCCTGCTCGTCTCCGCCCTGGGCGACGGCAGCTGCCTCGGCGTGATCGCCGACAGCGGTTGTGACGTCGGTCTGGTCGGGTACGAGATGGCGGTGCTCGCCGAGCGCGCCGGCGCGCTGCTGGATCCCGCGCTCATCGCCGAACTGCGCGAGACGCTGCGGCGATGAGACGCGAATCCGCCGCCGACGATCGATTCGTGCGGCCCTTCGTGGTCACCGCCGGACGCACCACGCCACTGCTGGACGGGCTGCGCATCGAGACGTTGGTGCGGGCCGAGCCCGCCGCGCTGTCCGCGCCGCTGCGCTTCGAGCAGCGCACCCTGGTCCGGCTGTGCCAGCAGCCGCACTCCATCGCCGAAATCGGCACCGCGCTGCGGGTTCCGATCGGGGTGGCCAAGGTCGTCGTCAGCGACCTGGCCGCGACCGGACACGTGACCGTGCGCGCCGCCGACCAGCTCACCGCCGCTGCCATCGAGAGGATCAGGGACCTTGTCCGGGCACTCTGACATGCGAACGCCGACCATGCCGTCCTCGGTGAAAATCGTGATCAGCGGCGGGTTCGGCGTCGGGAAGACGACGTTCATCGGAGCCATCTCCGAAATCGAGCCGCTGGTGACCGAGGCGGCGATGACCGAGATGGCCGTCGGCGTGGACGACCTCGCACACCGTGCGGACAAGACGCAGACCACGGTCGCCCTCGACTTCGGCCGCATCACCCTGGACAGTTCGCTGATCCTGTACCTGTTCGGCACGCCGGGCCAGGACCGCTTCGTCTTCCTGTGGGACGACCTGGTCGACGGTGCGCTCGGTGCGGTGATCGTGGTGGACACCGGCCGCGTCGACGACTGCTACCCGGTGCTGGACTACTTCGAGGAACGCGGCACGCCCTTCGTCGTGGCGGTCAACCGCTTCGACGGCAGCGCGCACTTCGACCTCGGCGAGGTTCGCGAGGCGCTGGAGCTGGAGAACTGGATCCCGGTGCTGGAGTGCGATGCCAGGTCTCGCGATTCGGTCAAAGAGGTACTGGTTTCGCTGCTGGAACAGGTACTGCTGCACCGCCCGGATCAGCTCACCGCATGAGACATGGGCTCAGCGCCCCCATCGGGGCTGGTCGGCGGTACGAAGTATCCGGCCGGTGCCACATTCGTCGCCCGAACGAGGGTGCACCGCGGCACCGGCCGAAAATCCGGAGGTCGTCGCCGATGAATTCGCCGGGCGTCCGGCGTCTGTACTGTTGCCCCTCCCGAACGACGACAAGGAGCATCATCATGAGCAACGGCGCGGACCTCGCCCTCACCCACATCGGCGTGCTGGTCGGTGACCAGGACAAGGCCCTGGAGTTCTATCGCGACCTCATCGGACTCGAGGTGCGCGCGGACATGCCGTTCGCCGGTGGGCGCTGGGTGACCGTCGGCCCCGCGAAGCAGCCGGGTATCGAGTTCATTCTGGAGACGCCGGAGATGGTGCCGGACCAGGCCGCCGGTGCGGCGGCGCGGGCTCGGCTGGCCAACGGCGCGCAGGGCACGCTGATCTTCACCACCGACGCCGTGGACGCGACCTTCGCCCGGCTGCGCGACGCCGGGGTCGAGGTGACGCAGGAGCCGATCTCGCAGCCGTACGGGGTACGCGACTGCGGATTCCGCGACCCGTGGGGCAACCACCTGCGCTTCTCCGAACTCCCGGGCTGATCCGGGCGCGGCCGGTGTGGGCCGCGTCGCATTCCCCCGCAGGCCGCAGGGCAATACTGTCTGATCATGGGCGAAACGATGAGCGAGATCCAACAGGACGCCATCCGGCCGCTGCGCGACGACATCCGGTTCCTCGGTGGCGTGCTCGGCGACACCATTCGCGACCACGAGGGCCCGGAGGTCTTCGACCTCATCGAGCGGGTGCGCATCGAGGCGTTCCGGGTGCGCCGCGAGGAGGTCGAGCGCAGCGCCGTCGCGGAGATGCTGGACGGTGTGGACATCGCGGTCGCCCTTCCGCTCATCCGCGCGTTCAGCTATTTCGTGCTGCTGGCCAATCTGGCCGAGGACATCCAACGCGACCGCCGCCGCGCCGCGCACGAGTCGGCGGGCGAACCGCCGCAGGAGTCCTCGCTCGCGGCGACCTACCGCAGGCTGGACGCGGCGGCGCTCGACGGAGACCGGGTCGCCGATCTGCTGGCCGACGCGCTGGTGTCGCCGGTGATCACCGCGCACCCGACCGAGACGCGCCGCCGCACCGTCTTCGACGCGCAGGCCCGGATCACCGAGTTGATGCGTCTGCGCCAGCGCTACGCCCAGAGCGAGCGGGAGCGGGCCGATCTGGAGCTGCGCATCCGACGTCATGTACTGAGCCTGTGGCGTACCGCGCTGATCCGCTTGGCTCGCTTGCGCATCCAGGACGAGATCTCGGTGGGTCTGCGCTATTACGACCTCACCCTGTTCGACGTGATCCCCGCGATCAACGCCGAAGTGCGCGCCGCGCTGCGCTCGCGCTGGCCCGGTGTGGAGCTGCTGCCGCGCCCGATCCTGCGTCCCGGCTCGTGGATCGGCGGCGATCGCGACGGAAACCCGTACGTCACCGCCGATGTCGTGCGTCAGGCCGCGTACCGCGCGGCCGGCGTGGCTTTCGAGCGTTACCTGCGCGAGCTGGTGGAACTGGAGAAGACGCTGTCGCTGTCGGCCCGCCTGGTCACGGTGACGCCGGAGGTCGCCGCCCTCGCCGAGACCGGTTACCCGGATCCGGCCACGCACGCCGACGAGCCGTACCGCCGCGCGCTGCATCATGTTCGCGCCCGGCTGACCGCTACCGCGCTGTCCGCGCTGGGCGAGGTTCCGCCCAACGGCCTGGACTCCGGGGCGCGGCCCTATCCGTCCCCGCAGGCGATGCTGGACGATCTGGACGCCATGGACGCCTCGCTGCGGCGCAGCGGCGACGGCCTGATCGCCGACGATCGCCTCGCCGCGTTGCGCTACGCCGTGGAAACGTTCGGCTTCCATCTGCAAGCCCTGGACATGCGGCAGAACTCCGAGGTGCACGAGCAGGTCGTCGCCGAGTTGCTGGCCTGGGCCGGGGTGCATTCCGACTACGCGAGCCTGCCGGAGTCGCGCCGGGTGGAACTGCTCGCCGCCGAGCTGCGCACTCGGCGCCCGCTGCTCGGCCCGCACGCACGGCTGAGCGAACTCGCGGTCAAGGAACTCGACATCGTCCGCGCCGCGCGGGAGGTGGTGGACACGCTGGGGCCGGAGGCGGTGCCGAACTACGTCATCAGCATGTGCACGTCGGTCAGCGATCTGCTCGAAGCCGCCCTGCTGCTGAAGGAGGGCGGGCTGCTGGACCCGGGGGAGCCGGACGGGCCGCCGAGCTGCCCGGTGGGCATCGTCCCGCTGTTCGAGACCATCGAGGACCTGGGCGCCGGGGCGGCGACGCTGTCCGCGGCGCTGGAGGTCGGGGTCTATCGCGAGCTGGTGGCCGCGCAGGGGATGCGCCAAGAGGTGATGCTCGGCTACTCCGACTCCAACAAGGACGGCGGATATCTGGCCGCGAACTGGGCGCTGTACCGGGCGGAGCTGGACCTGGTCGAGGTCGCCCGCAAGACCGGCATCCGGCTGCGGCTGTTCCACGGCCGGGGCGGAACGGTCGGTCGCGGCGGCGGCCGTAGCTACGACGCGATCCTCGCCCAGCCGGCGGGGGCGGTGCGCGGTTCGCTGCGGCTCACCGAGCAGGGCGAGGTGATCGCGGCCAAATACGCGGAAACCGGTGCGGCGCACCGCAATCTGGAGTCGCTGATCGCGGGCACGCTCGAGTCGACCCTGCTGGACGTGGAGGGCCTCGGCGCCGACGCCGAGCCGTCCTACGGAATCATGGACGACCTGGCCGCTCGCGCCCGCGCGGCGTACGCGCGGCTGGTGCACGAAACGCCGGGATTCGTCGAGTACTTCCGCCAATCCACGCCGGTCGCCGAAGTCGGCGACCTGAACATCGGCAGCAGGCCCGCGTCCCGCAAGCCGACGAATTCCGTCGCGGACCTGCGGGCCATCCCGTGGGTGATGTCGTGGAGCCAGGCGCGGGTGATGCTGCCCGGCTGGTACGGCACCGGCACCGCGCTGGAGGAGTGGATCGGCGGCGACCCGCAGCGCCTGGCGACCTTGGCGGACCTGTACCGCCGGTGGCCGTTCTTCCGCACGGTGCTGTCCAACCTGGCGCAGGTGATGGCGAAGAGCGATCTGGATATCGCCGCACGCTACGCCGAACTCGTGGACGACGTGGCGCTACGGGAGCAGATCTTCGGCATGATCCGCGACGAACACGCCCGGACCGCCCGCATGCACGCCGCGATCACCGGCAACGATCACCTGCTGGCCGACAACCCGTCGCTGGCCGAGTCCATCCACAACCGCTTCCCCTACCTGGAGCCGCTCAACCAGATGCAGGTGGAGCTGCTGCGCCGCCTGCGCGCCGGTGACGACTCCGAACTGGTCAAACGTGGCATCCTGCTGACCATGAACGGCCTGGCCACCGCCTTGCGCAACTCGGGCTGAGCCGCCGAGCCGGTTCCGGTAGGAAGGAACGTCGTGTCGATCGACGAAGCAGCCGTAGCGGCGCTCGCGGACCGCCGGATCGGTCCCGAGCACAAGGGCATGCCACCCGCGTCCTGGGGCCGCACCGTGCGGGAATTCCTCACCACCGCACCGACGCTCGACCAGCTCGAGACGCCGGTGCTCACCGTCGATCGAGCCGCCGTGACGGCGAACATCGCGGTCATGGCCGAGTGGGTGCGCGCGGCGGGCGTGCGGTTGGCGCCGCACGGCAAGACCACGATGGCCCCGCGGCTGTGGGCCGACCAGCTCGCCGCGGGATCGTGGGGGATCACCCTGGCCACCATCTGGCAGGCGCAGGTGGCGCGATCCTTCGGCGTCGCGCGGATCCTGCTGGCCAACGCGCTGGTCGACCCGGTCGGATTGCGCTGGGTGGCGGCCGAACTGGAGCGTGACCCGTCTTTCGAGTTCGTCTGCTGGGCCGACAGCGTCGAAACGGTCGTGCTGATGGACGCGCATCTGTGCGAGGTTCCGGGACGAGAGCGGATCGGGGTGCTCGTGGAACTCGGCGGCCCGCACGGCCGGACCGGCGCGCGCACGGTGGACCAGGCGCACGCCGTGGCGCGGGCGATCGACGCGGCGTCCCGGCTGACGCTCGCCGGAGTGGGTGGTTACGAAGGCGCGCTCGCGCACGACCGCACCGCGTCCGGTATCCGCGCGGTGCGCGACTACCTCGGCGAACTCGCACGTCTGCACCGTGAACTCGCCGCGGCCGGGCGATACCGGTGTCCGGCGATCGTCACCGCCGGTGGCAGCGCCTATCCGGAACTGGCGGTGGAGTACCTGGCCTCGCTCTCCGACGAGCAGGGCAGGCACGGTGTCGCGACGACGGTCGTCCTGCGCTCGGGGGCGTACGTCATCCACGACGACGGCTTCTACGCGAGCATGTCGCCGCTGGCGTCGCCCGAGTGCGCGCGGCCGCTGCGCTCGGCGATGCACGGCTGGGCGCGCAACCTTTCCCGCCCGGAGCCGGGATTGGCCCTGCTCGACGCGGGCAAACGCGATCTGCCTTTCGACGAGGGGATGCCGATTCCGCAACGCGTCGCGGGACTCGGGGGCGGTGCGCTGGACGGGAACGCGACGGTGTCGGCGCTCAACGACCAGCACGCGTTCCTCCGGTTGCCGCGCGGCGCCGCCACGGAATTGCCGATCGGCGCGGTGGTGCGCCTCGGGCTTTCGCATCCGTGCACCGCCTTCGACAAATGGCGGCTCGTTCCCGTGATCGATGACGCCGACGCTCCGGTGCCGCGGGTGGTCGATTTCCTGCACACGTTCTTCTGACGCTCCGGTACGAAATGGGCGGATCTCCCTGCGCGGCAGGGTAGTGCGAACCGTCCGTGACCGAGGCGAGGTGCCGCCTTCGTCAGCCGTTCGAAGCGAGCAGGGCGCGTACCAACCGATCCAGCGCCGGGCGCGGATCGAATTCCGGCGCGGGGTTCACCAATTGGTGCAGGATGATTCCGTCGAACTGGCCGACCAAGATCCGGGTCATCGCCTGATCGCCGCCGACCTCCGCCAGCAGGCCCGCGGCCCACTCGGTCAGCCTGCGCTGCCCGCGCCGGACGGTCTCGCGCAGCGCGGGCATGGTCTGCGCCTCCAGGAACAGTGCGTAGCGCGCCAGTGTCCGCACCCGGTCGGTCCGCGCCGCGTGGACGACGAAAGCCGCCATGCCGTCGACGAGTTCGGTGATGGTGCCGGGGGCGGGCTGCCGGTTGAGCGCGTCCCAATCCGCGTAGTCGCGTGCCTCGAGACGCTCGGCGATCCCGATCAGCAGCGCTTCCCGGGTGCGGAAGTAGTTGGAGGCGGACCCGGCGGGCATGCCGGCGACCTCGTCGACCGCGCGGTGGGTGAGCGCGCGGGTGCCGCGGGAGCCCAGCAGTTCGATCGCCGCGTCCAAGACGAGTTCGCGCTTGGTGGACATCTCTCGATACTACAGCGGTAGTGATACGAGTTACAGTCCCGCCCGTTGCTACTACATTCGTAGTATCGTCCGGGGCGGCTGCTCGCCGAGCGGTCCGGAGAAAGGGGAACCATGCCCGAGGCACTCATCGTGGGCGGTGGCATCGGCGGTCTGGCGACGGCCGTGGCCTTCCTGCGGCAGGGATGGCGCGTCGAAGTGCTCGAGCGCGCCGCCGAGATCACCGAGGTCGGTGCCGGGCTGTCCCTGTGGCCCAACGCCCTTCGCGCCCTCGACGCGCTCGGCGTGGGCGACCAGGTGCGGGCCCGGGCGGTCGAGCAAGGGGCCGCGGGCATCCGTGACCGGGCGGGACGGTGGCTGACCAGGATGGACACCGAGGCGATCCGGGCGAGGTACGGCAACCCGATCATGATGCACCGTGCCGACCTGGTGAACGTGCTGCGTTCGGCGCTCCCGGCGGAGGCTGTGCGCACCGGCGTCACCGTGGCCGAGGCGAGAGTCGACGGCACGGTCGTGCACTCGGCCGGAACGTCCGGCGGCGACGTCGTCGTCGGCGCCGACGGCATCCGCAGTGTCGTGCGCCGCGCGGTCAGCGGCGAGGTGCGGCCACGCTACGGCGGCTACACCGCGTGGCGGGTGGTCGTCATGCCGCGCAGGCCGGTCACCGAGATGGGCGAAAGCTGGGGACGGGGTGAGCGTTTCGGGTACGTCCCGCTGGTGGACGGCCGGGTCTACTGCTTCGCCACCGCGAACATGCCCGAGGCAACGCCCAGCGGCGGATCGGCCGAGTTGCGCACCCGGTTCGGCGGATGGCACGAGCCGATTCCCGCTCTGCTCGCCGCGGCCGAGGGCGCCGAGGTGCTGAAGCACGATCTCTACGACCTGCCCGCGCTGAAGACCTTCGTGGCAGGGCGGATCGCGCTCGTCGGCGACGCTGCGCACGCCATGCTGCCCACCCTCGGGCAAGGCGCTTGCCAAGCGCTGGAGGACGCGGTGGTGCTGAGCAGGGTGGCCGCCGCGGGCGGCGGCCTGGCCGGCTACGACCGGGAGCGCCGGCCGCGCACCCGGATGATCGCGTCCCGTTCCCGCCGGCTCGGCGCGGCGGCGCAACTGTCGTTTCCGCCCGCCGTCGCGTTCCGTGATGCCGTGGTGCGGGCGATCCCCGCCTCGGTGCAGCTCAGATCGCTCGCCTCCGTCCTGGATTGGCGCTGCTAGCCGCCGCGGCCGCTACGGTGCGGGGAAGGCCCGCAGTGCTCGCTCGCATCGGGCGGCCTGGGCCCGCAGGGCTTCGACGAGTTCCGCCGGACCGGCGAGCAGTGTGAAGTCGAGATCGACCGAGGTGATCATCCACACCAGCTGCTCAGGTGTTTCCGCGCCCACCAGCAGGCGGCAACTGTGGTCGTCGACGGCCTCCAGCACGCCCATCCCGGGCCAGACACGATCGGCGGCATACTCCGCGGACCCGTGCAGCAGTACCGTCGCCTGCTGCGGCCAGGCCCGGGTGGACAGCCGCATCGAAAGATATGCCGCGACATCACCTTCCGGCGGCTCACGCGGTGCGAATCGGGGACCGGTCGGGATTCGCGGGGTGATCCGGTCGGCACGGAAGGTGCGCCAGTCGGCGCGGTCCACGTCCCAGGCGACCAGGTACCAGTGCCTGCTGAAGTGCACAAGGGTGTGCGGCTCGACGGTGCGGACACTGGGCGCGCCGTCGAGCGCGCGATAGTCGAACCGCAACCGTTCGTGGCGCTGGCACGCTTCGGCGACGGCCAGGAGGATGTCCGGACGCACCTCGCTGCCGGGCGCGCCGACGCGCAAGGTGGCGCCGCGCAGTGTGCGGACCCGATGGCGCAAGCGGGGCGGCAGCACCTGTTCCAGCTTGGTCAGCGCGCGCAGCGACGCCTCCTCGAGCCCGGTCACGGTGCCGGCGGAGGCGCCGCGCAGGCCCACCGCCACCGCGACGGCTTCCTCGTCGTCGAGCAGCAGCGGCGGCAGCGCGGCCCCCGCGCCGAGGCGGTACCCGGCGGCGCCCTGCGTGGCGTGGACCGGATAGCCGAGTTCCCGGAGCCGATCGACGTCGCGGCGCACCGTGCGCCCGGTGACGCCGAGCCGTTCGGCCAGTTCGGCGCCGGTCCAGTCGCGATGGGTCTGCAGCAGGGCCAGCAGTTTGAGCAGGCGAGCCGACGTTTCGAGCACTATGCCAGAATGCCGGAAACTTAGGAACGATCGCGTCCTAAGCGCTTCCTACCGTGGTGGACATGACTACCGACCAGGACATTCGCCCCTTCCGCATCGATATCCCGCAGGAGAAGATCGACGACCTGCACCGCCGCCTCGCCGACACGCCGTGGCCGAGCGACCTGCCCGGCGCCAAGTGGGACAAGGGTATGCGGGTGTCCTATCTGCGTCCGCTGGCCGAGTACTGGCGCAGCGAATTCGACTGGCGCGCCGTCGAAGCGAAGCTGAACGAACTGCCCCACTTCGTCACCGGCATCGACGGGCAGCAGGTGCACTTCCTGCACGTCCGCTCGCCGGAGCCGGATGCGCTGCCGTTGGTGCTCAACCACGGCTGGCCCGCGTCGTTCGTCGAGTTCCTGGAGGTGCTCGGACCGCTGAGCGATCCCCGCGCGCACGGCGCTGACCCGGCCGACGCGTTCCACCTGGTCGTGCCCTCACTGCCGGGCTTCGCGTTCTCCGAGGTGTCCCCGGACCCGGGTGCGGGCTCGACCGAGCGGTTCGCGGAGGTCGTCGCGGCGCTCATGGCGCGCCTCGGCTACGACCGCTACGGCGTGCAGGGCGGTGACGCGGGGTACTTCATCGCCGCTCGGTTGGGCCATATCGCCCGCGACCGCCTCGCGGGCCTGTACGTGAACGGTCCGATCACGATCCCCGCGTGGGACAGCGGCGATGCCGACTCCTGGGGTGGGACGGAGGAATCGGCGGCTGCGGGCGAGTGGTCCTCGGCGGGTGCGCAGGCCGAGTACAGCCCGGAGGATCAGGCGAAGCTGGCCACGCTGACCGGCCCGGAGAGCTATGCCCGCTACGACTACGCGACGCTGCAAGCCAACCGTCCGCAGACGCTGGCGATCGGCATCCAGGACTCGCCCGCCGGGCTGCTGGCCTGGATCGCCGACCTGTTCCGGCAGTACACGAATCCGGCGATCGAACTGCCCGAGGACGCGGTGGGCCGGGACGCGCTGCTCACCAATGTCAGCCTGTACTGGTTCACCGGAACCTTCGCCTCCTCACTGCGGCTCTACAGCGAATCCGAGGCCTGGGGAGCGCCGGTGCGGAAGTCCGACGTGCCGACCGCGGCGGCGCTGTTCCCCGGTGACCTCTCGATCCGCAAACTCGCCGAAGACGCGCACAACATCGTCCGGTGGACCGAATTCGACCGCGGCGGGCATTTCGCGGCGATGGAGGCGCCGGACCTGCTGACCGCGGACGTACGCGAGTTCTTCCGCACCCGGCGCTAGAGCGTCTGTCGAAGTAGCGGGTGTGCTGGCACGGTGCAGCGGTGCCTGCTGACCCGCTTTTTTCTGAATGCCGTTGCCTGTATTGGCGAATAAAGGATGTCTCCGGTAGGTCGGTTGAACGACCAAGTAAAACCGAAGACCGGCCGGAGACCTCATGACCAGCGTAACGGTGATGGGGCGCGCGGATCTGACCGATGCGCAATGGGCGCGGTTGCGGCCGCTGCTGCCCCGCAACCAGAAGGCGTCTCGTCCGCCCCTGTGGACGAAACGACAGCTCATCGACGGGATCCGGTGGCGGACCCGGGTCGGTTGCCCATGGCGCGACATCCCAGCCCACTACGGATCCTGGTCGGCGGTCTATGGACGTTCCGGCGATGGCAGCGTGCCGGGGCCTGGGCACTGATCTTGAAAGCACTGCAATGTTTCGCCGAGGCCGCCGGTGCGATCGTGCCAGTGGCCCGGGCAACCAAATCGAACCACCGAGCGGACCCGGTGAGTGCGAACCCGGCGACCACGCACTCGGCCGCTGCCGAGGCGGATGGACAACAAAACTCCATCTGGCCTGCGAAGACCGCTGCCGGGTGATGAGCATGCTGCTCACCGCGGGCCAGGCCGGCGACAGCCCGCAATTCGCGGCGGTCCTCGACCGGATCGCAGTCCCGAGATCCGGCAGCCGCGCCCGCTGACGACCGGACCGAGTACTCGCCGACAAGGCCTATTCCCGGCGCTGCTACCGCGACTGGCTGCGTCGGCGCGGGATCAAAGCCACGATCCCGGTGCCGGCCGATCAAGCCGGTCACCGCCGGTCCCACATCGCCGCTATCAACCAATGGCTTTGAGGTGCCCTGCGCCCCCGGACAGTGACCCCTGGTAGGGCGGTTACGGCCGGTCGTCCAGGTCGCTGCCGGGCGATGACGCACGACGAAATGGCCGATTGCCCGCCTCGAACGCAGCGCTGGGGGATTGACGGGCATCGACAGCCCACCGGGTGGTCAGGTGAGTGAGAAGAAGAGTGTGTCCTGGGTGTACCAGTCGACCCGCCTGGTGGCGAACTCCCACTCGTTGTGCTCGAAAGTGAGTTTGTCGATGAGTTCTTGAACGTCGTACTGAACGTCGGGGTCCATCCGATCCAGGACAGCGCGGTATGCGTCGGCTGCAGGCTTGGCGTTGGCCAAGGGCAAGTAGCCGATGGTCGGGTAGCCGTCGACCGGTGGTGGGAGGAGCGGGAACCCGTCGGGCAGTCCGCCGTAGAGGTAACCGTACGGAAGAAGATCGGTGGGTACGCCCAGCCGGTGCATCTCGTCGTCCAGCAGGCTGAAGAACTTGGCGGGATCAGAGTAAGTATTCAGCGTCGCCGGGTCGCTGGCGTTGCAGTCGATGATGTGCTGCAACGCGGCGTGGTATGCGTTGCCCGCGCACTTCGCGGTTGAGTCGGTGTGTCCCGCGATGAGGTGATCGAGGGCGTCGGGGATGGAAAGGCCCCAATCGACGTCCCAGTAGTCGAGATCGTCCTGGCGTGCCTGGGCGTTCTTGCGCGCTATATCGAGGCGGCGCAACTGTTCGCCGGTGAGGGCGCCGTTGCTACCCAGGTAGGCCAGGGCGTGCGCCTTGTCGGCGGTGGAGTAGTTGATGTTGTGACTCATGCGAGTCATATTCGCAAGCCCCGCTGACAAAACTCCCACGTCCAGTTGCCTCCGTCGGGAAGGACGCCTTGCTGCCTGCGTGCCTGATCTGGCCGGCAGTTGAGGTCGCCGGCCTTCTTGATGCGCGCTCCGAGTGCGTCCAATTCGTCGACTGTGGCCATTGCTCTGAGATGGCGGCAAGATGGTTCCGGCGAGATTGGGCAGTCGAACGCGGCATCAACCAACTCGAACAACACCGAGCAGTCGCCACCCGGTTCGACGAACTCGCCGTCCGCTACCTCGCCACAATCCACATCGCCGCGATCAACCAATGGCTCCGCCCCACTGCTCACTCACTTCGATACACGCCCTAGCCGAACCGGGCAGGTGCGGGAGATCTAACCTCCCGAGTAGCGCGCATGCATGGCGGCGGCCGTCGCCGCGAGCTGTGCGCGCAGCTGCGGCGGTTCCAGCACTTCCACGAACTCGCCAAGTGGAAGAAGTGCGTGCGCGAGCACCTCGAAGGACTCGGACGGCACGACCACTTCGACCCACCCTTCGGCATCGGGCGGTCCCGCGGAGGCTTGCGCCTGCGCGACCGCTGCCGGATCGTTCATCAACCGCAGCAACCGCAGGTGGGTGGCGGCGATCCGGCAGCGCGCCCGGACGCGCAGCATCGAACGCGCGAAATCGTCGGCGGCTTCGGTCCAGTGCGCGCGCAGGTCGAATTCCACTGGGCGAGTGAATGATTCGCCGGTCGGTTCGGCGGAGAGGATCCGGCCCACCCGATACGAGCGGGGCGTGCGCCCGCTCCGGGCGACCAGGTACCAGGTGCCTGCCTTGAGCACCAGCCCGAGCGGGTCCAGCGAGCGCTCGACCACGTTGTCCTTGCGCCCGTAGCGCACGCGCAGCGTGCGGTCGTGCCAGAGCGCGTCGGCGATCGTCGCGAGCGTCGGCGTCTCGTCCGGCCGGTGGAACCAGCCCGGCGCGTCGACGTGCACCCGCTCGGCGATGCGCGTCGCGCGTCCGCGCAGTTCCGGTGGTAGCGCGGCGAGCACCTTCAACTGCGCGGTGGCCAGCACCGTGCCCAGCCCGAGATCGGCTGCGGCGCCGGGCAAGCCGGTCAACAGCACCGCGTCGGCCTCGTCGGTGGTGAGGCCGGTGAGCCGGGTGCGGTAGCCGTCCAGCAGCCGCACGCCACCCGCGCGGCCCGGCTCGCTGTAGACCGGGACACCCGCCGCCGAGAGGGCTTCGACATCGCGATAGACGGTGCGCACCGAGACCTCCAGTTCCCGGGCGAGTTCGGGCGCGGTCAGCCGGCCTCGGGTCTGCAACAGCAGAAGCAGTTGCACCAGTCGACTCGCCCGCATGCCCGCGACACTAGCCGGAAACCCTGACAGAAGACGGCAAGTTTTCCCCGTACCGTCCTCGGCATGACCACTTGGAGCCGATTCACCGAAGAAGCGCCGCACATCGCCGAGGTCTTCCTGCGCAGGCACCGGGCCGCGGGGAATCTCTGCATGCTCGGCACCCTCCGTTCCGACGGTTACCCGCGGATCAGCCCGATCGAGCCGCGGGTCTTCGAGGGGTTGCTCGTGATCGCGGGTATGCCGGGCACCACCAAGTTCCGCGACCTGGCCCGGGATCCGCGCTTCTGCCTGCACACCGCCACCGTCGACACGAACGTGTCCGACGGCGACGCCAAACTGTTCGGCACCGTCGTGGACCTCCCCGACCGGGACGTGCACACCCGCTTCGCCCAGCAACTGTTCGACGAGACCGGTTTCGACATCCGAGGTCAGGAGTTCGACCACTTCTACGTCGCCGAGCTCACCGGGGCGTCGACGGTGGAGGTAGCGGGCGACCACCTCGACATCACCATCTGGAAGCCGGGCGAAGGCGAGCGTGTGGTGCAGAAGCACTGACTGGGCGGCGGAAACGGCGCTGCTCCGGCCGGACGCGTCGGGGGCATCGCCGACTCGTGCGTCGCAGACGACACGGCCGGAGTAGACCCGCTCGCCGACGGCTGAGGGCGAAGTGGTCCGCGCTTCCGGACGAATCGCTGCTCACGGCCTGGTGTGCGCAGGCAGCAGGCGTTGGATATCGGTGTAGCTGACAATGCCGGACGCAACGGGGAAGTCGTCCCGCACGGCGCGTGCGACCTCCACCACGGCCGACAGCGCCGAGCGGTAGAGCAGCGACCCGGTGCTGATCCGGCGCACGCCGAGTCCGGTCAGCGTCGCGATGCCGGGGCCGGTGGCCGCATAGAGGACGTTGACCGGCAATTCGGTCGCCGCCACGATCCGCTCGATGCGCTCCGCGTCGGTCAGGCCCGGCACGAAGACGCCGTCGGCTCCGGCCGCCGCGTACCGTCGCACGCGGGCGTGGGTCGAGCCGTGATCGAGGCACAGCCAGTAGGTGTCGATACGGGCATTGACGAACAACTCCGGCGTGCGCTCCTTGATCGCGGCGATCAGTGTGGCCTGGTGCTCCGGCGCCGCCAGCGCCGATCCCGCACGGCCGTCTTCCAGGTTGACGCCCGCGATCCCGCAGGCGGCGAGCTGTTCGACGAAATCCGCGACCGCGCCGGGCCGCTCGTCGAAGCCACCCTCGATGTCGACGGTCACGGGGATCGGCAGCCGCGCCAGGCGACGGGCGCAAGCGAGCGTTTCCGCCTTCGTGAGGCTCGCCCCATCGGCCAGCCCCGCCGCGGCGGCCACGCCGAGGCTGGTGGTGCCGATCGCCGGGAATCCCTCGGTCGCCAGGAGCGCGGCCGAGGCGAAGTCCCAGGCGTTGGGCAGGACGAGGGGCCGGTCACGGTGATGCAGACCGTGGAAGATCTCGAACTTGGTCGGCGAGGTGGCCGCGCCGGGCGCCGGAGAAGACGTAGTCATGCCGCGACGGTAGCCACGGCACGTTTCGGCGCCCGCCGAAACGAGAGGCCGCCATCATGGAGTGGTGCCGACCAGAGGAGCCGAACTGGCGGGCTTCGCCGCCCTGCTCGCCGACCGCACGCGCGCCGACATCTGCCTCGCCCTGCTGGACGGACGGGCGTGGACCGCCGGCGAGCTCGCGCGCCACACCGGTGTCGCCGCGTCCACTGCGACCGAGCATCTGGACCGTCTGCGCGACGGCGGCCTGCTGGTCGAACACCGTCAAGGCAGGCACCGCTACGTGCAGCTGGCGGGTCCGCAGGTCGCGGAACTGCTCGAGGGCATGGTCGCCCATCTCGACCCGTCCGGCCGCCCGGTGACCGGCTTGCGTACCGCCACGGTCGCCGCCGCGCTGGCTCGTGGCCGCACCTGCTACGACCATCTCGCGGGCCGGCTCGGGGTGGCGATCACCGACGCCATGACCGCGCGTGGCCTGCTGCACGGTGACGGCGGGTTCGCCCTCACCGATTCCGGCTCGGCGTGGCTCACCGGCTCGATGGGCGTCGACCC
>NZ_BAFP01000054.1 GCF_000308455.1 Nocardia abscessus NBRC 100374
GCCGACGCGGTCGCCGATGCGGCGGGTGTGACCATCGAGCGCCGTCCGGTGGCGCATCTGCCCTGGCACCCCGGCCGTTGCGCCGAGCTGCTGGTGGACGGAACGGTCATCGGCTACGCGGGTGAACTGCACCCCGCCGTGCTGGAACGTTCCGGCCTGCCCGCGCGCACCTGCGCCGTCGAGCTCGACCTGGACGCGTTACCGCTGCTGGAAGCCCGGCCGGTGCCGACGGTGTCGCCGTTCCCCGCCGTGCTGCAGGACGTCTCGGTGAGCGTCGAGAAGACGATTCCGGCGGCGTCCGTCCAGGCGGCGCTGCGCACCGGCGGCGGCGAGCTGCTGGAGGACATCGCGCTGTTCGATGTGTACGAGGGCGCCCAGGCGGGCGAGGGCCGCAAGTCGCTCACCTATGCCCTGCGTTTCCGCGCCACCGACCGGACCCTCACCGAAGACGAGGCCAGTGCGGCGCGCGACGCGGCCGTCGCGGCGGCGGCCGACGCGGTGGGTGCGGTACTGCGCAGCTGATCCGAAGTTTGCGTGACAACGGGACCGTGCGACCGGAGGGACGCACGGTCTCCGTTGTCCTCCCGCCCCTTGGCTACGTCGAGCAGCGCCCTCACGCCCGATCGATGCGCCGGCCGGCTCGGCCCGCCCGAGACGTTTTCGCCAGGACGGCTCGACCCGTCTTGCGGCCACCCACCGCCCTCGTCCCGCTCGCCCAAGAGTAAGAACGTGGGCATGCGACACCCGGCCAGTCCGATCCTCAACGCGCTGACCTACCTGCCGGAGCGGACCGTGCTGCAGACCCCGGCGCTGCTCGGCATGGAGTACGCCGATCTCTTCCTGCCCACCTCGGACGGGCAGATCGTGCACGCCTGGTGGATGCCCGCGCGGGATTCGGTCGGGCACATCCTGTTCGCGCACGGCAACGCGGGCAACATCGGCGACCGGGTGCCGATCTTCGCGTTGCTCACCGAGGCCGGTTTCGACGTGCTGGCCTTCGACTACCGCGGGTACGGTCGCAGCACCGGGAAGCCCACCGAACGCGGCACCTACCTCGACGCCCGCGCCGCGCGGGAGGCATTGCTGGCCCAACCCGGGGTCGACCCCAACCGAGTGCTGTACCTGGGCAAATCGCTCGGCGGCGGCGTCGTCCTCGAGCTGGCGCAACACCATCCGCCCGCCGGAGTGATGCTGATGTCCACCTTCACCGGCCTTCGCGACGCCGCTCGCTCGGTGTATCCGTTCCTGCCCGCACCGCTGGTCCCGAACGCCTATCCGAACGAACGCCGCATCCGCGCGCTGCGCGCCCCGGTCCTGATCATGCACGGCGACCAGGACGAACTGCTGCCGCTACGGCACGCGCAACGGCTCTACGCCGCGGCGCGGGAGCCGAAACGGCTCGTCGTGTTTCCCGGCGCCGGGCACAACGACCTGATCGTCGTCGGCGGCTCGACCTGGTACGACCTCGTGCGTGACTGGGCGGGTGCGCAGGTGCGGTCGTGAACCGCGTGCGGTCGGGTCCCGGCTGCGTAGCCTGGCGGTATGAGTGACGACAGCGAGATCGTGAGCCGGTTGGCCGGCCTGTCCGACGCGGAGCTGGCGGGTGTCCTGCTGGTCGCGACGGCGGCGCGCCCCGGGTTCGCGGCGGTCCACGCGGCGCTGATAGGGCTGCTGGAGACGGGTGATGCGATCGCCGCGCCGGATGTGACTCCTGCCACCCCGCCCGGCGCGCCTGTGCCTCCTGGGCAGCCGACGGAGATATCCGGCCAGGTCGGCGGCAGTTCTGCGGTACCGGCGGTACCGGTACCGCCGCCGGGTATGCCGAGTGTCGCCGCGAGCGGCGGATATTCGGCCTCCGGCGTTCCTACTTTCGAGTCAGTTCGCGATAAGGTCGAGCAGCGCTACGGCACCGCGCAGGGGATGGGCGAACTCGACCGGCAGACTCCCGCGGGCCGCAGCGTGGACGAACAATGGCAGGCGCGCGAGAAAGCCGCGCGAGAGCGGCTGGACCGGATACGGAAATCGTTGCGCGACAACGACGTCGACCCGAACCAGCCGTGATCCCGGCCGGGCGCGCCGGACGAGCAGTGATGGGTGGAATTCGATGAGCGAGCCGCGTGAGATCGCCGAACGGCTACTGGACGCCCAGGTGGAATTCCTGCTCGCGGAGGTGAGTGGTGAGCGTTTCGCCGAGGTGATCGCACGCGACACCGAAGCGGTGCTCACGGTCGCCGACACACTGGTCTTCCGGGACGTCGTCGAGATCGACCAGGCCAAGCAGACGGTGCGCACCATCGTCGAGCTGATCGGCGGCAGCCCGGTGATCGCCGACATGGTCGGGGTGTTCGCCGACTCCATCTACGACCACATCGCCGCCAACCACGACTACCGGCTCGGCGAGGTGGTCGACCGCGAGCCGGTCGAGGCACTGCTGGAGAAGATCTTCGGCATGCACCAGGCGCAGGAACGCATCCTGGACCGGCTCACCGAGAGCCCGCTGGTGGCCACCGTCGCCTCGAAGTTCGTGGACAAGCTGATCAACGACTTCATGCAGGCCAACCGGGAGCGCGCCGAGAAGATCCCGGGCGTCTCCTCGCTGATGTCGCTGGGCCAGTCCGCGGCCAACCGCGCCAAGAAGGCCGCCGCCGACAGCACCTTCGTCGGCGATCTCGCGGGCAAGGGCGCGCTGTTCGCGCTCAAGCGCACCAACAACGCCATCCGTGAAATGCTGCGCGACGCGCCGGTGCACGACGCCGCGATGGAGTTCTGGGATCTGCACGCCGACGAACCGGTCAGCGGGCTGCGCGACTACCTCACCCAGGCAGACCTCAACGAGCTGGCGCTGCTGTGCTACGAAATCGCGGTCACCACCCGCGAGAAGGAGTACTTCGGCCTGCTCGTGGACGAGTGCGTCGAGGTGTTCTTCACCAAGTACGGCGATTACACCCTGGCCGCCATGCTGCCCGAACTCGGTCTCACCGGTGACGACATCGCCAGGGAGATCCTGCGCTACGGCCCGGCGGTCATCGAGGGCGCGAAGCGAGAAGGAGTGCTCGCCGGGCTGATCCGCGAACGCCTCGCGCCGTTCTACACCTCGGACGCCGTTCTCGACATCCTGAGTGTTTGAGCGGGTGTTGTTTTCCAGCGCCTGCGGCGCTGGGTGTTCGCGGCCCCTTTGTGGCTCGCGTCCGAGCGGCCGCCGCTTGCTCCTTCGTCGCGGACGCGGCGGCC
>NZ_BAFP01000053.1 GCF_000308455.1 Nocardia abscessus NBRC 100374
GCGCCGCCGCCGCGCCGTCAGCCGCGCGCTGGCGTTCGCGGGCGCCGTCGAGGTTCCGCCGCCGGTGTTCCTGCCCGCCGGGGTGTTCGACACCTGGGGGTTGGACGCCGACGATCCGCGCCGCGTCACCACCAAGGTGCTCAATCCGCTGGACGTGGAGCGTTCCGAACTGGCCACCACACTGCTGCCCGGTCTGTTCGAAGTGGCCGCCCGCAACATCTCGCGGGGAGCACGCGATCTCGCCATCTACGGCATCGCGCAGGTCGTGCTGCCCGGGGCGAACACCAGGGCGATCGAGCCGCTCCCGGTGGACCGGCGTCCCACCGCCGACGAGATCGCCGAACTGCTCGATTCGCTGCCCCACCAGCCGGTGCACGTGGCCGCCGTCCTCACTGGACGCCGCGAGCCGCGCGGGCCCTGGGGGCCGGGCCGCCCGGTCGAGGCCGCCGACGCGTTCGCGCTCGCCGACGCGGTCGCCGATGCGGCGGGTGTGACCATCGAGCGCCGTCCGGTGGCGCA
>NZ_BAFP01000052.1 GCF_000308455.1 Nocardia abscessus NBRC 100374
GATCCTGGTGGCCGCCATGGGACCGCAGGCGCTGCGCGTCACCGGTGAGCTCGCCGACGGGACCCTGCCCTTCCTGATCGGCCCGAAGGCGCTGGCCGAGCACGTCGTCGCGCCGCTCACCACCGCGGCCGAACGGGCCGGCCGCCCCGCGCCGCGGATCACCGTCCTGGTCCCCGGCGTGGTCACCGCCGAGGTCGACGCCGCGCGTGCGGCCGCCACAGCCCAGACGGCGTTCTACGACGACATCCCGTCCTATGCCCGGGTGATCGAGCTGTCCGGCGCGGCGCGGGCGGCGGATCTCGTGGTGATCGGCGACGAGGAGCTGATCGCCGCTCGCGTCGCGGAGTACTTCGCGGCGGGCGCGACGGAGGTGGTCTTCTCGCAGACCGATCTGACCACCCCGCAGGACCAGCGGCGCACCTGGGAGGTACTCGGCGACCTGCGGCGCTCCCGCGTGCGCTGACCTGTACTCCGGGCGCGCCTGCACGCGCACGCCCCTGTTATAACGGTGCTATGAGTCTCGATCCCGCTATCGCCGCCCGTCTGAAGCGCAACGACGCCGGGCTGGTGTCGGCCGTAGCGCAGGAACGCGCCACCGGTGACGTGCTCATGGTCGCGTGGATGGACGACGAAGCGCTGGCGCGCACGCTGGAAACCCGTAAGGCGACCTACTATTCGCGCTCCCGTCAGCAGTACTGGGTCAAAGGCGAGACTTCCGGTCACACCCAGTACGTGCACGAGGTACGGCTCGACTGTGACGGCGACACGATCCTGCTGGTCGTCGATCAGGAGGGCGCGGCCTGCCACACCGGCACCCACACCTGCTTCGACTCGGACGTGCTGTTGGCCGCGCGGTCCTGACCCGCGCCGGGCTAGGCGCCGTTCGGGTGCTGGTCGTCCCGATTCGCCGGGGAGAGTTCGCCGAGCTGGTCGAGCGCGCCGGCGAGCCGCTCGGCCAGCAGCTCGCCGAGCTCGGCGACCTGGGCCTTCTGAGCCTCGTCCAATCCGTCGAAGACCAAGTGCCGCACGGCCGCCAGATAGCCCGGCGCGGCCTCGACGACCTTCAGGTATCCCTCGTCGGTGAGTACGGCGTGCACGCCGCGCCGCCCGGCGGTCGCCGAGCGCTGGGCCCAGCCCATCCGCTCCAGCTTGGACACCACATGCGACAGTCGCGATAGCGATGCATTTGCCTTGTGGGCAAGCTCACTCATCTGCAGTCGGTGCCCCGGTTCCTCCGACAGCAGGGTCAGTACCCAGTACTCGAAATGCGTCACGCCGGACTCACGCTGGAGCTGCGTATCCAAGGCTCCTGGCAGCCGCGTCATCAGCGCTACGATCGAGCGCCAAGCTCGTTGTTCGACCGGGTCGAGCCACTTCGTCACTGTGTGCCTTCTTTCGAGCCAAGTGACGTGGTTTTGTTCGTAGTCCTAGTGATTGTCGAAAAACCTGTGCACAGTCACCCGCGACATCGAGTTTGCCACGACTTCGCTCGGCCGTCATAAAGATGCTGCGTGTGGTGAGTTCACTCACACGCTCGGTGGCGGCGTGTCCTCGGCTTTCGGTGTGTGCGGGTGGGTGCGGCGCCATCTACGCAGCAGCAACAGCGCAACCGTGAGGAGGAACAGCAGCGTGGCGATGACGGCGCCGGTGAGCGCTGCGCCGCGGAAGGCGGGCGCGTCGACATCCAGAATTCGCTCACCCGCGTGAGCGGCGCTGCTGTTGCCGAGCACGATGGTCAGCGTCATCAGGTTGGGAAGCGCGAACAGGATCGCGACTATCGCGGCCGCGCCCGCGAGGAACCTTCCCGCTTGGCGCCGCCAGACCCGGACGGCGAACAACAAGAGGAAAAGCGTGACGGCGGTGCAGATTCCGCCATAGAACAGACCCCAGCCGATGCCTTTGGCGAAGCTGCCCTCCACCGCCGACCCCACCCGCTGCGCCCACCAGCGCGGGATGAACGCGGACAGCAGGAAGTAGAGGACGACGAGGACGGCCAAGAGCGCGGCGCCCCCGATGATCCGTGTACGCCAGACGGCTGCCGTAGGTTTGCGCCCGCCCGGCTGAACCTCGGTCGAAGTCATGCGGCCAGCGTAGGCCGCGCCGTCGCCGGACAGCGGCTGCGCGAACGCGGCGCGTCGCGCCCGCTACCTGGTGCGCAGGTAGTTCAGTGCTTCGTCGGCATGCACCGCGGCGCGCAACTCGCCGGTGATGACCTTGCGGATGGTGCGGTCGGTGTCGATGACGAACGTCTGCCGCTTCACCGGCGCGAGTTTGCCGAGCAGGCCGCGCTTCACGCCGAACTTCGCGGCGACGGCGCCGTCGGCGTCGGAGAGCAGTGGGTAGCCGAGGCGCTGCTTCTCGGCGAATCCCGCCTGCGTGTCGACGTTGTCGGTGCTGATGCCGACACAGGTCGCGCCGACCGCGGCGAATTCGGCGGCGAGGTCACGGAAATGACAGGCCTCGGCCGTGCACACGGGCGTGTTGGCCGCCGGATAGAAGAAGAGGACCAGTGGGCCGTCCGCCAGGAGCTTGTCGAGCGAGCGGAGGGCGCCGGACTGATCGGGAAGCTCGAAATCAGGGGCGAGCTGTCCTTGCTGCATACCCGGGAACACTACCGGGCGCTTGGTCGAATGGGGTATCTCGCTCGGGGTGAGCGGACGAACCCGGTGCTCGTGCCCGTCGATGCGCCGCTGCATCGGGTCGCCACATCGGTGGCCGGGCACGAACCGGTGGTGCGCGGCGCTGCTACGCGCCGATGAGCGCTGCCACCTCAGGGTTCTTGATGGCCATCACGTCGAGGATGCCGTGGGCCCGCAGAAACGGCTTCAGCTCCTTGATGCGGTGACTGTGGACGGCGTACTCGTCGGGAAAACGGTTCTTGTCCAGGGACTCCAGTGCTTTGACGTAGGTGACGAAGGACGCGAGCGCGTTGCCAGGGGCGGCGTGGGGGTGGGCCGGATGGTTCGTGCCCGCTGCCCGCGGAGCGCGCAGGTGCGGGCCACTGTGGCCCGCGACGTGCCGAGGGCCCTCGGGCGCTACCGATTGCGAGGGGTACATCAGTTGTTTCCTCTCGAGATGGATACCGCATGCGACGTGGAACGGGCGCGAGTGTAGTGAGCGCCGCCACACCTCCGGCGGGCGCGTGGGAACCGGACGGTCGACCTGATTTGCCGGGTTTGTCGCGTCCCTCGCCGTGTCACCGGCACCGCTCACCGGTCGATCGGCCCGGCCTGGGATGATGAGTGCATGCCAGGCGCGTCCACTCCCACCACCACGACCCGCGAGCAGTTCCATCATCTGGCCGCGGAGCACCGGGTGGTCCCGGTGACCCGAAAGGTGCTGGCGGACTCCGAGACTCCATTGTCGGCCTACCGCAAACTCGCGGGTGACCGGGCAGGCACCTTCCTGTTCGAGTCCGCGGAGAACGGGCGGTCCTGGTCGCGCTGGTCGTTCATCGGCGCGGGCAGTCCCTCGGCGTTGACCGTCGTCGACGGTGCGGCGGCCTGGCTGGGCAGCATCCCGGTCGACGCGCCCTCCGGCGGCGATCCGCTGGTCGCGCTGCGCGAGACGCTGGAGCTGCTGCGCACCGAGCGCCTGCCCGGGCTGCCGCCGCTGACCGGCGGCATGGTCGGCTACCTCGGCTACGACGCGGTGCGCCGGATAGAGCGGCTGCCCAGCCTGGCGCTGGACGACTTGCAGCTGCCGGAGATGGTCCTGCTGCTGGCCACCGACCTGGCCGCGTTCGACCACCACGAGGGCGCCATCACGCTGATCGCCAACGCGGTCAACTGGAACGGCACCGCCGAGCGCGTCGACGAGGCCTACGACGACGCGGTGGCCCGGCTGGACCGGATGACCGCCGCGCTCGGCGCGCCCGCCGATTCCACCGTCTCGGTGTTCGACCAGCCCGAGCCCCGGTACCGGCGCAAGCGCACCACCGAGGAGTTCGGCGCCGGTGTGCGCCGCCTGGTCAAGGAGATCGAGGCGGGCGAGGCTTTCCAGGTGGTGCTGTCGCAGCGTTTCGAGATGGACTACGGCGGCGCGCCGATCGACCTGTACCGGATGCTGCGCGCGTCCAATCCCAGCCCGTACATGTACCTGCTGCACATCCCGGACGGCGAGGGCGGCACAGCGTTCTCGATCGTCGGCTCCAGCCCGGAATCGCTGGTGACCGTGAAGGACGGTGTGGCGACGACCCACCCGATCGCGGGCACCCGCTGGCGGGGCGGCACCGAGGAGGAGGACCTGCTGCTGGAGAAGGGCCTGCTCGCCGACGAGAAAGAGAACGCCGAGCACCTCATGCTCGTCGACCTCGGCCGCAACGACCTGGGCCGGGTGTGCGAGCCGGGCACCGTGCGGGTCACCGAGTACCGGCACATCGAGCGCTACAGCCACGTCATGCACCTGGTGTCGACGGTGTCGGGCCGGTTGGCGCCCGGCCGGATCGCGCTGGACGCGGTGCGGGCGTGCTTCCCGGCGGGCACCCTGTCCGGCGCGCCCAAGGTGCGCGCGATGGAGTTGATCGAGGAACTCGAACCGACCCGCCGCGGCGTCTACGGCGGCGTCGTCGGATACCTGGACTTCGCCGGTGACGCCGATACCGCCATCGCCATCCGCACCGCGCTGCTGAAGGACGGCACGGCCTACATGCAGGCGGGCGCGGGCGTCGTCGCGGACTCGGATCCGGAGTACGAGGACGTGGAATCGCGCAACAAGGCGATGGCGGTGCTCAAGGCGATCGCGGCGGCCGAAACAATGCGGGCCTACGGCACGGAGCCCGATGCGGCGAACGGCGGACCACTATGACGGCTGCCCACCCAGAAGGCGAACCGGACCCGGCCGAAAGCGTTTCCGGCCGGAAGTACCCCGTCGGCCCGGTCGTGCTGCTCGCCATGGCCGCCGCGGCGCTGTGGGCTTCGTCCCGGATGACCTGGGTGACGGTGTCCTCGTCGGACGGTCTCACCCAGCCGCGCACCGATCACCTGAACGGCGGGGTGTGGTTCGGCGCGCTGACGCCGCTGGCGCTGGTACTGCTCGCCTCGATCGCGGCCGTGCTGGCCACCCGGGGGTGGTTGCGCCGGGTAGTGGGCGTGGTGATCGCGTTGGTCGCGGCAGTGGCAGCGGTGCCCGCGTTCGCGCTGCTGACCGGCTCCGGCAAGACCGCGGAGCGGGCCGCGGCACTCGCCGAACTCCCGGCGCGCGCCCAGGTCGAGACGGCGACCACGTCGGCGTTCCCGGCCGTGCTCGCGCTGCTCGGCGCGATCGCCGCATTCGGCGCGGGCGCGCTGCTGGCGCGCATGCCCGCCGAGGCGGCGCGGCTGTCCGGCAAGTACGACAATCCGGTCTTCCGGCGCGCCGACGCCACAGCGGAGGTCGCCCAGCGGCGCGCGCGGTCCTCGGACGAGCCGTCCTCGCCGCACCTGTCCGAGCGTGTGCTGTGGGACGCGCTGGACGCGGGCACCGACCCGACCGAGGAAGCCGAGGGCGGGCAGCCGCCTCGGGACGATCCGGACCACGACGAGGCGGGCCGACATGGCCGCTGAGCACTTCCCGCGTGGCGGATGTGGCGGTTGCCACCTTGCGCCGAACCCTTCCGCGTGGTTCAACCCCAGCCCCGGCGCGAACGCGCCCGGTAGGTCCATTTATTCTTTGTCAGCATCGGTGAGACAGCGCCTGGGGGGATTCTCAGGTAGCAAGTCCGTCTCCCCAGAAAGGATTCGAGCCAGATGACGGTACTCGACTCGATTCTCGACGGGGTCCGCGCGGATGTGGCCGCTCGGGAAGCCCTTCTCGACTTCCAAGCGGTCAAGGCGGCCGCCGCGGCCGCGCCCGCGCCGCTGGACGCCCGCGCGGCGCTGCTCGAGGACGGCATCGGCGTGATCGCCGAGGTCAAGCGGGCAAGTCCGTCCAAGGGCGAGCTGGCGGACATCCCGGACCCGGCGAGCCTGGCCAAGGCCTACGAAGACGGCGGCGCGCGGATCATCAGCGTGCTCACCGAGGGCCGCCGCTTCAACGGGTCGCTCGATGACCTGGACGCAGTCCGCGCCACGGTGCACATCCCGATCCTGCGCAAGGACTTCGTCGTCGGTCCCTACCAGATCCACGAGGCGCGCGCGCACGGCGCGGACGTCATCCTGCTGATCGTCGCGGCGCTGGAGCAGGACGTGCTGTCCTCCCTGATCGACCGCACCGAGTCGCTGGGGATGACCGCGCTGGTCGAGGTGCACACCGAGGAGGAGGCCGACCGCGCGCTGGAGGCGGGCGCGTCGGTGATCGGTGTGAACGCCCGCAACCTCAAGACGCTCGAAGTCGATCGCGACGTGTTCGCGCGGATCGCTCCCGGACTGCCCACCGAGGTCATCCGGATCGCCGAGTCCGGTATCCGCGGCACCGCCGACCTGCTGGCCTACGCGGGAGCGGGCGCGGACGCCGTCCTCGTCGGCGAAGGACTGGTGACCAGTGGCGACCCGCGTGCGGCGGTCTCCGAGCTGGTGACCGCGGGCACGCACCCGTCCTGCCCGAAGCCCGCGCGGCGGGGCCGGTGACGGGCGTGGCGGCACTACCCAGGGCCAGTGACGGCGTCGCCCAGCGCAGCGGCCACGAGCCGGACGCGGGCGGCCACTTCGGCGTCTACGGCGGCAGGCACGTTCCCGAAGCGCTGATGGCCGTCATCGAGGAGGTCACGGCCGAGTACGAGAAGTCCCGGCTCGACGACTCCTTCCTCAACGAACTCGACCGGCTGCAGCGCGACTACACCGGCCGTCCGTCGCCGGTGTTCGAGTGCATGCGCCTGTCCGAGCACGCGGGCGGCGCCCGCATCCTGCTCAAGCGCGAGGACCTGAACCACACCGGCTCGCACAAGATCAACAATGTGCTCGGCCAGGCGCTGCTCGCCAAACGGATGGGCAAGGCCAGGGTGATCGCCGAGACCGGCGCGGGCCAGCACGGCGTCGCCACCGCGACCGCCTGCGCGCTGCTCGGCCTGGACTGCGTCATCTACATGGGCGCGGTCGACACGGCCCGCCAGGCGTTGAACGTGGCGCGCATGCGCCTGCTCGGCGCCGAGGTGATCTCGGTGACCTCCGGCTCGCAGACGCTCAAGGACGCCATCAACGAGGCGCTGCGCGACTGGGTGACCAACGCCGAGGACACCTACTACTGCTTCGGCACCGCCGCGGGCCCGCACCCGTTCCCGATGCTGGTGCGCGATTTCCAGCGCATCGTCGGCATGGAGGCCCGCGCCCAGGTCCAGGCCTCGACCGGCCGGTTGCCCGACGCGGTCGTCGCCTGCGTCGGCGGCGGGTCCAACGCCATCGGCATCTTCCACGCGTTCCTCGACGACGCCGACGTCCGGCTGATCGGATACGAGGCGGCCGGCGACGGCGTCGACACCGGGCGGCACGCGGCCACGTTCACCGGCGGGACGCCGGGCGCGTTCCAGGGCGCCTACTCCTACCTGCTGCAGGACGAGGACGGCCAGACCATCGAGTCGCATTCCATCTCGGCGGGCCTGGACTACCCGGGTGTCGGCCCCGAGCACGCCTACCTCAAGGACGTCGGCCGTGCCGAGTACCGGCCGATCACCGACACCGAGGCGATGGACGCGCTGCTGCTGCTCAGCCGCACCGAGGGCATCATTCCCGCGATCGAGTCGGCGCACGCGGTGGCGGGCGCGCTGCAACTGGGCAAGGAACTCGGCCCGGACGCGATCATCCTGGTGAACCTCTCCGGCCGGGGCGACAAGGACATGGACACGGCAGCACGGTGGTTCGGGCTGTTCGACACCGAGCCGCAGGAGGCCGACCAGTGAGCCAGCAGTCCCGCCTGGCGAACACCTTCGCCGCCTGTCGCGCCGAGGGCCGCGCGGCGCTGATCGGCTACCTGCCCGCGGGCTACCCCGACCTGGCCGGTTCGATCGCGGTCGTGCGCGCGATGGTCGAAGCCGGATGCGACATCATCGAAGTCGGCGTGGCCTACTCCGATCCCGTGATGGACGGCCCGACCATCCAGGCCGCCGCAGAACAGGCGCTGCGCGGCGGCGTGCGCGTGCGTGACGTGTTCTCCGTGGTCGAGGCGATCACCGCCGCGGGCGGCAAGGCCGTCGTGATGAGCTACTGGAACCCGGTGCTCAGGTACGGCGTCGACAGCTTCGCACGGGATCTGGCCGCCGCGGGCGGCGCGGGCATCATCACCCCGAACCTGATTCCGGAGGAGGCCGACGACTGGTTCGTCGCCTCGTCCACGCACAACCTGGACCGCATCTTCCTGGTCGCGCCGTCGTCCACCGAGGAGCGCCTGGTGAAGACGCTCGAGGCCAGTCGCGGCTTCGTCTACGCGGCCTCCACCATGGGCGTCACCGGTGCGCGGGACGTGGTGTCCTCGGCCGCGCCCGCCCTGTGCGCCCGCATCCGGGCCCACTCCGACATCCCGATCGGTGTCGGCCTCGGTGTCCGCTCGGGCGAGCAGGCCGCCGAGATCGCCTCCTACGCCGACGGGGTCATCGTCGGCTCGGCGCTGGTGAGCGCGGCGGGCCAGGGACTGGACGCGGTGCGGGCACTCACGGCGGAACTCGCCGACGGCGTGCGGTCGGCCACCGTCGCCTCGTAGGAAGTCGCCTCGTAGGAACCCGGTTCGCGGCGCTGCGGACCCACGGCCGCGCCGTCTCGGCGGGTGCTGAACCTCGATCCGTCCGATCCGCATGCTCCGGCGATCCCCCGTGCTCTGCGCGGTCGCGCTCTCCGGGCGCCACCCGAAGATCAGCCCGCCGCGGACGCGCTCGGCGCGGTGGTAGCGGGCCCGGCCACGACGAGGGCGGTGCGGTGGTGGCGGGGCGGTCGGGCATCTCCGCTACGGTGGCCCCGTGACCTTACGAGTCCTCGCAGACAGTGTCCTGGCCGACGGCGGCGTCAGCGGCGCCGTGCTGGCCTACATTCCCAGCCCCGCGCGGGGCGTGTGGCAGCTCGGGCCGTTCCCGCTGCGGGCGTACGCCCTGTGCATCATCGTCGGCATCGTCGTCGCGATCTGGTGGGGCGAGCGGCGCTGGCGCGCTCGCGGCGGGAAGCCCGGCGCGATCCTGGACGTCGCGATGTTCGCGGTGCCGTTCGGTCTGGTCGGCGGCAGGCTCTACCACGTCGCCACCGACTGGCAGAAATACTTCGGCGCGGACGGCAATCCGGTCGACGCGCTGAAGATCTACCAAGGCGGGCTCGGCATCTGGGGCGCGGTGCTGCTGGGCGGCATCGGCGCGTGGATCGGCTGCCGGATATACCGGATCCCGTTGCCCGCCTTGGGTGACGCGGTCGCCCCGCCGATCCTGCTCGCCCAGGCCATCGGCAGGCTCGGCAACTATTTCAACCAGGAACTGTACGGGCGGGAGACCGACCTGCCGTGGGGCCTGGAGATCTACCGGCGGGTGGGCGACGACGGCCGGCTCGACATGATGAACGGTGTCTCCACCGGCGTGGTCGAGAAGGTCGTGCACCCCACCTTCCTGTACGAGCTGCTGTGGAACGTGCTCGTCGTCGTGCTGCTGGTGTACGTGGACAAGCGATTCCGGATCGGCCACGGGCGACTGTTCGCGCTGTACGTCGCCGGTTACTGCTTCGGCCGGTTCTTCGTCGAGCTGATGCGCGCGGACGAGGCGACGAAGATCGCCGGCATCCGGATCAACTCGTTCACCTCCGCGGTCGTGTTCTTGGGCGCGATCGCCTACTTCGTGTTCGCGACGAAGGGCCGCGAGACCCCCGAGCAGTTGCAGCCCGGGGCGAGCCCGCGTCCATGGCCGTGGCAGATCGGCGCGCTGCGTGCCGCGGGTGCGGCATCGGCCGAGAAGCCTTCGGCCGCCGCCGTGTCCGAGACCGGGACCGCGACCGCCGTGCCCGAGAGCGCGGTGTCCGATGCCGAGTCCCGTGCTCCCGAGCCGGGCGGTCGGTCCGAGGACGAGGCCGCCGGGTCCGGCGTCGAGTCCACCGAGACCGCCGCGGAGACGGATTCGGGAAAACCTGCCTCGGACAAGAGCTGATCGTTCGGTGCCTGCCTGGCCCGACCCGTCGCCGCGGACAGCGAATTCTCTTCCACGGCAACGATCGGGCGATCCGCTGCAATAACTACTCGCGGGGCAGAACGCTCCTGGGGCGACAACCCGGTCGATCCCGGTGACAATGACTCGTGATCGTCGCGAGCGGCAGTTCGGCGATCCAGCGAGGCCGGGGGCCGACAAGAGGGTGCCCGCACTAATGAGGAGGACATGAGTGACCGACCCTTACCAGCAGAATCCGGGCGCCGGGGGACCGCAGTACGGCCCGCCCGGCACCGGCCCGGATCTGACCAAGCCGCTGGACGCGCAGAGCCAGCCGCAGTACAGCCCGCCGTCGGACCCCTACGCCCAGCCCCAGTACGGCCAGCCCGTTGACGCCTACGGTCAGCAGCCGGGCGGTTACCCGCCCGCGCCGTACCCGGGCGGCCCCCAGGGCTACAACCCGAACGACCCGGAGGCGCCGTGGGGCCGCGACCCCTTCGGCGTACCGCTGTCGGACAAGCAGAAACTCATCGCGGGCCTGCTGCAGATCTTCCTCGGCGGTTTCGGCGTCGGCCGCTTCTACCTCGGTTACACCGGGCTGGGCATCGCTCAGTTGGCGGTCACGATCGTGACCTGCGGCCTCGGCAGTATCTGGGGTCTCATCGACGGCATCATGATCCTGGTCGGCAAGGTTCCCGACGCGCAAGGCCGCCCGCTGCGCGACTGAACGCGGCGCTATCGACAGAACCCGGAGGCGGGCACGAAACCGTGCCCGCCTCCGGCCGTCTTCGGACGAAAGCACAACTCTTTCGCGCACGATGAACGCGATACTGTCGCTCGCGTGCACCCGGGCGTAGCATGACCGGATTCGCGTGCCGTGTGTGGAGCTCCACGCACCGAAGAGAGGGATTCCGTGCGTCGTAAGCTGTTCGCCGCCGCCATGCTCGCCATCGTCGCCGCCACCGGGCTGAGCGCCTGCGGCGACAGCGACCCGAACGTGCTGAAGGTGGGCACCGAGGGCACTTACGCCCCGTTCAGCTTCCAGGGCTCCGACGGCAAGCTCACCGGCTACGACGTGGAGGTGATCCAGGCGGTCGGCGACAAACTCGGCAAGCGGGTCGAATTCGTGCAGACGCCGTGGGACGCAATTTTCGCGGGCCTGGAGTCCAAGCGCTTCGACCTCGTGGCGAACCAGGTGACCGTGAGCGAGGAGCGCACGGCCGAATACGCGTTGTCCGCGCCCTACACCACCTCGGCGGGCGTGATCGTCACCCGCGACGACAACAGCGCCATCACCGGCCTCGCCGACCTGCGCGGGAAGACCTGCGCGCAGTCGGCCACCAGCAACTGGAGCAAGGTCGCCACCGAGGCGGGCGCGAAGGTCGAGGCCGTCGAGGGCTTCGTGCAGGCCGTCCAGCTGCTGAAGAACGGCCGCGTCGACGCCACCGTCAACGACAATCTCGCGGTCGCCGAATACACCAAGAAGACCGGCGATACCAGCGTGAAGATCGCGGGGCGCACGGGATCGGAGAGCAAGCAGGCGTTCGCCGCGCGCAAGGGCGACGCGCTGATCACCGACGTGGACAACGCGCTGAACCAGCTGCGTGCCGACGGCACCCTGGCGAAGATCTCCGAGAAGTATTTCGGCACCGACGTCAGCCGGTAGCCGGCCTCGTTCATGGACGCCGCCACCCGGGATCTCATCTGGCACAACCTGTGGCCGATGCTGCAGGCCACCGTCACCAAGACCCTGCCGCTCACCGCGATCAGCTTCGCCATCGGCCTGGTCCTCGCGCTGTTCGTCGCGCTGGCCAGGATGTCGGCGGTGTGGCCGCTGTCGGCGGCGGCCCGCTGCTACATCTCGATCATCCGCGGCACACCGCTGCTGGTGCAGTTGTTCATCGTGTTCTACGCGCTGCCGCAGTTCGATATCGTCATCGACCCGTTTCCCGCCGCGGTGATCGCGTTCAGCCTCAATGTCGGTGGGTACGCGGCCGAAGTGGTGCGCGCCGCCATCCTCAGTGTCGCGACCGGCCAGTGGGAGGCGGCGCAGGCGCTCGGCATGTCGTACGCGATGATGCTGCGGTTGATCATCCTGCCGCAGGCCGCGCGGATCGCCGTGCCGCCGCTGTCGAATACGCTGATCTCCCTGGTGAAGGACACTTCGCTGGCCTCGACCATCCTGGTGACCGAACTGCTGCGCGTCGCCCAGCTCGCGGCGGCGCCGACCTTCGATTTCTTCGCTCTCTACGGGGTCGCGGCGCTGTACTACTGGGTGATCTGCCTCATCCTCGGGTTCGGGCAGACCCGGCTGGAAACGAGATTGGCCCGTCATGTCGCCCGATGAGTATCCGTTTGTACCTGCTACGCGGCGTCGTTCATTTTTTTCACCAAGGATTCACCATGGCCACGGCGGGACCTGGGTACCGAGCGGGACTAGGCTCTACCCGTGATGCGACGGACGAAGATTGTGTGCACGCTCGGCCCGGCCACTGCCACCGAGGAACGTATCCGCGAACTCGTCGAGAGCGGTATGGACGTAGCTCGGCTGAACTTCAGTCACGGCGAGCACGCGGACCACGCCGAGAACTACAAGAAGGTGCGTCAGGCTGCCGACCACCTCGGCCGGGCTGTCGGCATTCTCGCCGACCTGCAGGGTCCCAAGATCCGCCTCGGTCGCTTCCTGGAAGGCAAAACCGTCTGGGCGACGGGTGAAGAGGTCCGCATCACCGTCGAGAACATCGACGGAACCCACGACCGCGTGTCCACCACGTACAAGGAACTGGCGCTGGACGCCAAGGCCGGCGACCGGCTGCTGGTGGACGACGGCAAGGTCGGGCTCACCGTGACCCGCGTCGACGGCAACGACGTGGTCTGCCGGGTCACCGAGGGCGGTCCGGTCTCCAACAACAAGGGCGTCTCGCTGCCGGGTATGGACGTGTCGGTCCCCGCGCTGTCGGAGAAGGACATCGAGGACCTGGAATTCGCGCTGAAGCTCGGCGTGGACTTCATCGCGCTGTCGTTCGTGCGGTCCCCGTCCGATGTCGAGCTGGTGCACGACGTGATGGACCGGGTGGGCCGCCGGGTGCCGGTGATCGGCAAGCTGGAGAAGCCGGAGGCGATCGACAACCTGGAGGCCGTGGTCCTGGCCTTCGACGCGGTGATGGTCGCGCGCGGCGATCTCGGCGTCGAGCTCCCGCTCGAGCAGGTGCCGATCGTGCAGAAGCGCGCCATCCAGATGGCTCGCGAGAACGCCAAGCCGGTCATCGTCGCCACGCAGATGCTGGAGTCGATGATCGAGAACTCCCGCCCCACCCGCGCGGAGGCCTCGGACGTGGCGAACGCGGTGCTCGACGGCGCCGACGCGGTGATGCTGTCGGGCGAGACCTCGGTGGGCAGGTACCCGATCGAGACGGTGCGCACGATGGCGCGCATCGTGCACGCGGTGGAGACCGAGTCGACCCGGGTGCCGCCGCTGACCCACGTGCCGCGTACCAAGCGCGGCGTGATCTCCTACGCCGCCCGCGACATCGGCGAGCGGCTCAACGCCAAGGCGCTGGTCGCGTTCACCCAGTCGGGCGACACGGTGCGCCGCCTGGCCCGGCTGCACACACCGCTGCCGTTGCTGGCGTTCACGCCGCTGCCGGAGGTGCGCAGCCAGCTCGCGCTGACCTGGGGTACCGAGACCTTCATCGTGCCGACCGTCGACAGCACCGACGCGATGATCCACCAGGTGGATGTAGCACTTCTGTCGATGGAGCGATACCAGAAGGGTGACCTGGTGGTCATCGTGGCCGGGTCGCCGCCCGGTACCGTCGGGTCCACCAACCTGATCCACGTTCACCGAATCGGTGAGGAGGACCATTAGTGAGTGCTTCCCTGAGCAGCCCCGTCGCGGAGCCGCCCGCGCACCACTCCGACCTGGATGTGCTGCTGGGTCTGCTCGATCTCGAGCAGATGGACGAGGACGTGTTCGTCGGCCAGCACCCGGAGAAGGTGTGGAGCCGGACCTTCGGCGGTCAGCTCGTCTCGCAGGCCATCATCGCGGCGGGCCGGACGGTCGGTGACCGTCCGGTGCACGCGGTCAACGCGCATTTCGTGCGCGGTGGCGACGTGAAGAAGCCGATCGAGTACCGGGTCGACCGTCATCGCGACGGCCGGGCGTTCGCCAACCGCACGGTGACCGCCAGCCAGGACGGCCAGGAGCTGTTCGTGATGCTCGCCGCGTTCCAGGATTGGGGCACGGGGCTCGAGCACGCGCATGCTCAGCCGGACGTGCCGGACCCGGAGACGCTGCCGCGGGTGGAGGAGAGCTTCGAAGGCTTGGAGGACAAGCTGGAGATGTTCGTGAAGGCGCCGCATCCGATCGACATGCGGTACACCAACGACCCGGCGTGGATCCTGAAGGGCACGGGAGAGCGGCTCAACCACAACCGCGTGTGGATGCGCGCGGACGGCGAGCTGCCCGACGATCCGCTGATCCACGTGGCGACGCTGGGCTATTCGTCCGACACCACGGTGCTGGACTCGATCATCACCACCCATGGGCTGTCCTGGGGGCTGGACCGCATCATCGCGGCCACGGTCAACCACTCGATCTGGTTCCACCGCCCGTTCCGTTTCGACGAGTGGGCGCTGTACTGCACCGAGTCACCGGTGGCCGCGGGTTCCCGTGGTCTGGCGACCGGGCGCTTCTACTCCCGCAGCGGCGATCTGCTCGCCACCACGGTGCAAGAGGGACTCATCCGCCACTTCCCCGCGCGGCGCTAGGACTACAGCAGTTCGTGGTGGCGATCGATGTCGAGATCGACGTCGGTGCGTTGTGAGGCGCGGATCGAGACCGGGATACCGCGTCCCGGCTCGGTTCGCGCCAGCCCGGAGATTCGGTGCAGCAGTTGCCGTTCCAGCCCCGCCATGTGGTCGTCGGTCAGTTGATCCGGTGCCCCGACCAGGCTGAGCGCGATCTCGTAGGTGCCGCGGTCGTCCGGGCCACCGCAGGACGGATCGGTGTGGCAGCGGCTCTCGAGAGCCGCGTGGGCCGGGTCGTCGGCGTCGACCGGCAAGGTGAAGCGCCAGGCGAACACGTCACGGTCGGTGAGGTGGTCGTCGACCACCGCGCGCACGGTGTCGACGACGCGTTCGAGGATTTCCGGTGTCACATAAACATGGAGCGAAACATCCGAAATGCGTTTCGGCATGTCTGATTCCTGTCCTGTGTCGAACCAGCAACGGCGGAGGGTGTTGTCCGGCGGGAGTTTAGTGCGTCCGGGACGGAAATGGACATAGCCGGGTGGTAACAGGTTGACGCGTGACGTGTCGAAGCGCGTCACACCGTGCGGTTGTCCGCGGTCGCGCCGACGATCACCGGGTGCGTTGGGCGGCGAGGAAGGTCGCCAGCGGTGCGGGCGCGCCGCCGGGACGGATCACCAGTCCGCGGCGCTCGTCGTGGGGCCAGCGTGGCTGCTCGTGCGGGGCGAGCGCCAGCAGCAGCGGCACCAGTGCCCCGGCGATCCGATCGCCGACCTCACAGAAAGCCTGGGCGGACAACCCGACCGGGTCGGCGATGTTCTCCCGGCCGACCAGCGACAGATCATTGCGCGCCCGGTGCAATTCGGCGACCGTGCGCGCACCGGTGACATGGGCGATGCGGCTGGCCTCCAGCAGCGTGAAGGTGCGCGGGCCCGCACCGAAGGCCAGATCGATCACCTGATCGCGAATCTGCTCGGTCATCGTGAGGACCAGGTCGGCCTTGTCGATCATTTCCGGCTTCAGGCGACGGGCCCGGAAGTTGCCCGGGTCGGCGCCGAGCCCCGCGATGGTCTGCGCGGCGAGCGGCTCGACCGGAAATCCGACCAGCGCACGGGTTCCCGCGCTCTCGGCGGTGAGGTAGGGGAGATCGTATTCGACCGCGAGGGCGCGCGTGAGCCGCTCGGCGATCACCGAACGGCAAACGTTGCCGTTGCAGACGAACAGGACGTGCATACAGAACACGATAAGGGGCACGAAGGCTACCAGACGGTCCCAAGTCGTTAGTCCCACATGTGGGAACAACATATTCATCTGCTCGTAGCGCGCCGTACACGAAGCGCGCCGCTTTCGGCCCCTGGCCTGCGACGTACGTCACTCCGCGGAGTGGTGCTGTGGGATTCTCCTGCGTGCAGTACCCCGGAGCGCACACATCCAAAGCTGCTCTGTGATTACTCCGAGATATGACGCGTGCGCAGACTACCCGGATTCACCGCCGTAGTAAAAGGATTCGCTCGAGACGGGTTCGACGATGGCCCGTCTGCCCTGGACCCGGCCGCAGACCCAGGTCCCGGTGACCGCGCGAGGCGACGGCAGGCGCGAACCGCGCAAGCCCGGTGGGCGGACCCATGTCGTCGTCCATGGCGTCGATGCCGCCACAGGCGAAGTAGGCATCCTCCCGGAACCCGGTGCCGCCGGAGCCGCGCAGGAACTCCTGCCACCAGCCCCGGTGCGGCGCGGTCCGGATCCAAGCTTCGAGGCCCGTCCTAACAAGCGACCCACATCAGTGGAGTTCGGGAGACGAAGCCCGTCGAGCCTCGGCCGGGCTTGTGCCTCATGAGTGCCTCGGCGATCGCTCGGTAGCAACGCGCCGTTCTCACTCAACACAACTACGCAAGCCGGGGTGGGGCGAAGCCAGGCCGAACGTCGCCCCGGACCGCACTCCCACGAGCGCCCGACGAGCGCTAAGTCACAACGCACTGTTCCGATTCCAACGCAACCACGCACATGGGGGGTTCGGGGGCGAAGCCCCGCCGAGCGGGGCCTGGGGGTTGCACCCCCAGAAGAAACGACGAGCGCCCCCCGCGAGCGCTCTCCGCGAGCAGGGGACACCCAAAAGCGAGTGCCGAGTGTGGGACTCGAACCCACACGTCCTTTCGGACAACGGTTTTTGAGACCGTCGCGTCTGCCAGTTCCGCCAACCCGGCGCACCGGATGGCAACTATAGCGGGTCGGGTGGCGTGGAAGCGAATGGGTTGGGGGTTGCGGCGCGATCGCACGGTTTGCGCAGGGTATATGCGTTCTATGCCGAAGTGAAAGGTACTCTTTACATCACTCGACAGCCCGATGGTCGGCCCGCGGTCGCCCGGTGCGATCGCGGACATTCCTTCGGTTTGGTCGGGTACAGGGCATCGGAACCAGAGGGGTCTACCTATGAGCACAGCAGCTGGGGGCGCCGGCACCAAACGGGACGCCGGGGCGAAGCGGGTCGTCGTCGCCGAAGACGAAGCGCTCATTCGCATGGATCTGGTCGAGATGCTGACCGAAGAGGGCTATCAGGTGGTCGGCGAGGCGGGTGATGGTCAGCAGGCGGTGGATCTCGCGGTCGAGCACCGGCCGGACCTGGTCATCATGGATGTGAAGATGCCGCGCCGCGACGGCATCGATGCCGCGGCCGAGATCGCGTCGAAACGTGTTGCGCCCGTGGTTATCTTGACCGCGTTCAGTCAGCGTGACCTGGTGGAGCGGGCGCGCGACGCCGGTGCGATGGCCTATCTGGTGAAGCCGTTCACGAAATCGGATCTGGTGCCCGCCATCGAATTGGCGGCCAGCCGGTTCCATGAGATCACCGCGCTGGAGAGCGAGGTCGCGAATCTCGCCGACCGGCTCGAGACGCGCAAGCTGGTCGAGCGCGCCAAGGGTGTTCTGATGCAGACCCAGGGTCTTTCCGAGCCGCAGGCGTTCAAGTGGATTCAGCGCACCGCAATGGATCGCCGCACCACGATGAAGGCGGTCGCGGAGGTCGTGTTGGAGAACCTGACGCCGAAGTGACCGCGGCAGCGGGAGAATTTACGCGGACGAAACGTCATCGTGAACAAGAATTCGAAACGATGTCGCGCGCATGATCCGAATGTGATGCGGAACTAACGTACCGACGCTATGTTCTGACCGGGCTGACATGGTCGGCCTCCTCGGCGACCCCGGGGGAGCACAGAACTTAGATGAGGTGAAACGTGCTTAGTTCGACATGGCGCAGTCGCTCGGCGCTCGGTGTCCTGGCCGTCGGCGCCGCCGCCGCGCTGGTACTGACCGGTTGTAGTGACAAATCCACCGGCAGCGGTTCGGATTCCTCGGGCACCAACGGCGGGGGTGGCCTGTCCATCCAGCCGGTTCTGCAGGTCGACCAGCAGGGCAAGGAGGTGCCGAAGGCCGACGCGGCCGCGGCTGCCGATCCCGCGGGCGACGGCAAGGCGACCTGCGCGCCGGGTACGGCAGTCGCGATGGCCGGCGCGCTGACGGGTCCGGACGCAGCGCTCGGCATCAACATCGTCAACGGCGTCAAGCTCGCCCTCGACAAGCACAACAAGGCCAACCCCGGCTGCAAGATCGAGCTCAAGCAGTTCGACACCGAGGGCGACCCGCAGAAGGCCACCCAGGTGATCCCGCAGATCGTCAACGACCGGTCGATCATCGGCCTGGTCGGTCCCGCGTTCTCCGGGGAGACGAAGGCGACCGGCAAGATCCTCAGCGACGCCGGGCTGGTCTCGGTCACCTCGTCGGCGACCAACGCGACGCTGACCCAGAACGGCTGGACGACCTTCTTCCGCGGTCTGGCCAACGATGACGTGCAGGGTCCCTCGGTGGCGAAGTACCTGGTCAACACCGCGGGCTATAAGAAGGTCTGCGTCATCCAGGACAACACCGACTACGGCACCGGCCTGGCGAAGTCGATCACCGAGGGGCTCGGCGCGGCCGCCGACCCGGCCTGCGCGGCCAGCATCAAGAAGGGCGACAAGGACTTCTCCGCGACGGTCACCAAGGTGGCGGCCGCGAACCCGGACGCGATCTTCTACTCCGGGTACTACTCCGAGGGCGCGCCGCTGGCCCAGCAGTTGAAGTCCGGCGGCGTGAAGGCGGTCTTCGTCTCCGCCGACGGCACCAACGACCCGCAGTTCGTCGCCCAGGCAGGCAGCGCCGCCAAGGGCGCGAAGCTGTCGTGCCCGTGCGGTCCCGCCCCGGAGAACTTCGCCAAGGACTACGAGGCGCTCAACGGTCAGACGCCGGGCGTCTACTCGGTCGAGGCCTACGACCTCACCACGATTCTGGCCAAGGGCATCGACGGCGGTAAGGTCACCCGCCCGGACCTGCTCGACTATGTGCGGACGTACGACGGTGCCGGCCTCGCGCGTCAGTACAAGTGGAACCCGAACGGTGAACTGTCGAACGCACTGATCTGGGTGTACGAGGTCAAGTAGCCCCGGATCCCGGGCGCACGGCACGTACGGGGGTTCATCCGAATCCCCGTACGTGCCGTTGTTCGGTGGGCGAAAGGATGAGGGCAGAAATAAATGAAACAAACGCTATTGGCCGGTGGGATACAACTGGCTGCCGGTTCGATCGACTTCAACTACGAAGGACTGGTCGATAGTTTCTGGCGACTGACCGTGGACGGCGTGACCTACGGCGCCATCTATGCGTTGGTCGCCGTGGGCTACACCTTGGTCTACGGCGTATTGCGGCTGATCAATTTCGCCCATTCGGAAATTTTCATGCTCGGGTTGTTCGGGCAATTGATCGGGTTGATGATCTTCGGATTCGTCGCGAGTCCGGACGTTTACACCCAGGGTGTGGTGCTCACCGTCATCTATCTGGGTTTGGCGATGATCGTGGGCATGCTGGTATCCGGCGGCGCGGCCGTCGGATTGGAGCGGGTGGCCTACCGGCCCCTGCGCAAACGGGGCGCGAAGCCGCTGGCCTTCCTGATCACGGCGATCGGCATGTCGTTCGTGCTGCAGGAACTGGTGCACTTCGTGCTGCCGAAGATCCGCCCCGATCTCGGTGGCACCAACGCGCAGCAGCCGATCCGGCTGGTCGAGCCCACCGTGCAATTCAGTTTCGGCGGCGCGGACGTCACCAACATCATGCTGCTCATCGTGCTGGCGGCGGTGGTGCTGGCGATCGCCACCGAGGTGCTGATCAACCGCACCAAGTTCGGCCGTGGCATCCGCGCCGTGGCCCAGGACCCGGACACCGCGACGCTGATGGGTGTGTCGCGCGAGCGGGTCATCATGCTGACCTTCCTCATCGGCGGCGTGCTCGCGGGCGCGGCGGCGATGCTGTTCACGCTGAAGATCCCGAACGGGATCATCTACTCCGGCGGGTTCGTCCTCGGTATCAAGGCGTTCAGCGCCGCGGTGCTCGGCGGTATCGGCAACCTGCGCGGTGCGCTGCTCGGCGGACTGCTGCTCGGTGTGGTGGAGCAGTACGGCCAGATCCTCTTCGGCACCGAATGGCGTGACGTGGTCGCGTTCGTGGTGCTGGTTCTTGTGCTGATGGTTCGCCCGACCGGCATCCTCGGCGAGAGTCTCGGAAGGGCACGCGCATGACCGAAACGACCAAGACGGCGACCGCGCCGGACGACGCCCGCCGCGGCCTCGGCGATGCGATCCGCACCTGGTGGGACGGCCTGAGCAGGCCCGCGCAGTGGGGCGTCGGCGTCCCGATCCTCATCCTGCTGGCACTGCTGCCGTTGTTCCCGCCGCCGCTGCTGAACACTCCCTCCTACAACTTCGGCCTGGTGATGGCGCAGGTGGCGATGTACGCGCTGCTGGCCATCGGCTTGAACGTGGTGGTCGGCCAGGCGGGCCTGCTCGACCTCGGTTACGTCGGTTTCTACGCGGTCGGCGCCTACACCGTCGGCCTGCTCACCAGCCCCAACAGCCCGTGGAACCAGACCGACGGCGGCTGGCTCGATCCGGACTGGGCGTGGCTGGCCTGCCTGCCGATCGCGGTCGCGGTGACCGCGGTCTCCGGCCTGATCCTCGGTTCGCCCACGCTGCGCCTGCGCGGGGACTACCTGGCGATCGTGACGCTCGGCTTCGGTGAGATCGTCCGGCTGCTCGCCGAGAACCTCACCGAGATCACCAACGGCAGCCTCGGCCTGTCGGGTGTGGCGTACCCGCACGTCGGCGAGTCCGCGAGCAAACCGGAGGGTGTGTTCTCCGGTGGCAACAGCGGCGACCCCGACAGCGCGAATCTCCTCGACCGCGCCAGCTACGGCACCTACTGGTACTGGTTCGGCATGGCGCTGGTGGTCGTCGTGCTGCTGGTGGTCGGCAATCTGGAGCGCAGCCGGGTCGGCCGCGCCTGGGTGGCGATCCGCGAGGACGAGGACGCGGCCGAGATCATGGGTGTGCCGACGTTCAAGTTCAAGCTGTGGGCGTTCATGATCGGCGCCGCGGTGGGCGGCATGTCCGGTGCGATCTACGCCGGGCAGGTGCAGTTCATCAACCCCACCGGCTTCAACATCATCAACTCGATGCTGTTCCTGTGCGCGGTGGTCATCGGCGGCCAGGGCAACAAGCTCGGGGTGATCTTCGGCGCGTTCGTCATCGCCTATCTGCCCGCACGGCTGCAGTCGGTGAACCTGGTGAGCAACGAGTCGACCGGGTACGTCCTGCTGGCGATCGATGTCACGGCGTTCGTCGCCCTGATCGTCGCCTGGCGCTTGTGGGCCGCCCGGCTGGGCGTGTGGCAGCGCCGCGGTGTGATCACCGGCATGGTGGTGACCGGCGTGCTGGCGTTGCTGCTGCTGGGCAGCGTGCTGCTGTTCCGCAAGGGCGGAGCGCAATCGCTGGGTGACCTCAAATATCTGTATTTCGGTATCGCGTTGGTGGTGATGATGATTCTGCGTCCACAGGGTCTGTTCCCGGTGCGGCAGAAGCTGCTCACCTACGGCAGGCAGGTGTACCAGGCCGTGCGCAGACCGGCCGTGGTCGAGCCGATCGGAGCGGGACGATGACCGGGCCCGGCGCGGGTGACGCGCTGTTCGACAACGAGGACATGGCCGCGGGCTACGCGGCCGAGCCGCAGGTCGAGTCCGCGGGCACGGTCGACGTCACCCAGGTGATCCCCGACCTCGCCGACGCCGAGACCGTCGCGGAAGTCGTCGCCCCGCACCGCGAGATCGAGACCGCGGTGGGTGAGCCGCTGTTGCGCACCGAGGGCCTCACGGTGAAGTTCGGCGGTCTCACCGCCCTGGACCAGGTGAGCTTCGAGATCCGCCGCGGCGAGATCCTCGGTCTCATCGGGCCCAACGGCGCGGGCAAGACCACCTGCTTCAACGCGATCACCGGTGTCTACCAGCCCGCCTCCGGACTGGTTTCCTTCGACGGCAAGCCGCTGACCAAGACCAAGCGCAACGCGATCACCCGGCTCGGCATCGCCCGCACGTTCCAGAACGTACGGCTCTTCGGCGAGATGACCGCGCTGGAGAACGTGGTGGTCGGCACCGACGCCCGGCACCGGACCTCGGTGCCGGGGGCGGTGTTCCGGACGCCGCGGCACCGGCGCGAGGAGCGTGACGCGATCGAGCGCGGCATGGCGCTGCTGGAGTTCGTCGGCATCGCCCCGCGGGCGGTGGAGAAGGCACGCAACCTCTCCTACGGTGACCAGCGCCGCCTGGAGATCGCCCGCGCGCTGGCCACCGAGCCGAAGCTGCTGTGCCTGGACGAGCCGGCGGCCGGGTTCAATCCGAGCGAGAAGTCCGCGCTCATGGACCTGATCCGCAAGATCCGCGACGACGGGTTCACGGTGCTGCTGATCGAGCACGACATGCGGCTGGTCATGGGCGTGACCGACCGGATCGTGGTGCTCGAGTTCGGCCGCAAGATCGCCGACGGGCTGCCCGCGGACATCAAGGACGATCCCGCCGTGATCGCCGCGTACCTCGGCGTGCCGGATTCCGGTGCGATCGAATCCGGCACTGCCGCAGGCGAAGACGGTGAGGCGGGTGACGGCGCGCCGACCGGGCCGGAACCCGGTGCCGTGCCGCTGGGCAAGGCCGCGGTAACCGAACCGGAGGCGACGCGCAAGCCCGCGGCCGCGGGCGCGCCGCTGCTCGAGGTCGAGGGCATGGTCGTCAACTACGGCAGGATCCAGGCGCTGCACGGGATCTCGCTGACCGTCGCCGAGGGCGAGCTGGTCACCCTGCTCGGCGCCAACGGCGCGGGCAAGACGACCACCATGCGCGCGATGTCCGGGCTGCTGCCGCTGACCCGGGGCCGCATCCTGTTCGAGGGCCGCGACATCACCCGGATGAAGGCGCACGAGCGGGTGACCCACGGGCTGATCCAGGCGCCGGAAGGCCGGGGCGTCTTCCCCGGCATGACGGTGCAGGAAAACCTCGACATGGGTTGCTACGGACGCGGTTTCAAGCAGAAGGCCGAGTACCAGCGGACGCTGGAGTGGGTGTTCGAGCTGTTCCCCCGGTTGCTCGAACGGCGCAAACAGGTCGGCGGCACGCTGTCGGGCGGCGAGCAGCAGATGCTGGCCATCGCCCGCGCGCTGATGGCGCGGCCCCGGCTGCTGCTGCTCGACGAACCGTCGATGGGTCTGGCGCCCATGGTGATCCAGCAGATCTTCCGGATCATCAGCGAGATCAACCAGCAGGGCACCACGGTGCTGCTGGTGGAGCAGAACGCCCAGCAGGCGCTGGCCCGCAGCGACCGCGCCTACATCATGGAGACCGGTGAGGTCACCAAGACCGGCCGCGGCGCCGAGTTGCTCACCGATCCCGCGGTGAAATCGGCGTACCTGGGCGTGGGTTAGTCGCCTGCCGCGCGGCCCGGCTCGAGGCATGATCGTCACCATGGATGGTCACGACGAGCTGATGAGCCTGGCCGAGCGGTATTGGGACAGCGTGCTCGAGGCGGCGCCGAGCGAGGCGACCCTGCTCGGCGACCGCCGTTTCGACGATCGGATCGAGGATCTGTCCGTCGACGCGGAACAGCGGTCGCTGTCGACCAGGCGCGAGTTGCTGCGCACGGTCGACGCGCTCGACGCCGAGCGGTTGAACCCGACCGACCGCGTCACCCGCAGCCTGCTGCGCACCGAGCTGAGCGGTGCGATCGAGCACCTGGAATGGCGGCCGGTGGAGCTGGCCTCCGACCAGATGAGCGGCGTGCACGCGGGCGTGCTCATGGTGGCGCCGCAGACGAACGCGCCGCGGCCGGAGCACGCGCTGGCGCTGGTGCGCCGGTACCGGCAGTTCGGTGACATGCTCGGCCAGGCCGTGCAGCGGTTCCGGTCGGGCCTGGCCGCCGGGCGCGCGCCCGCGCGGATCACCATCGAGCGCTCGCTCAACCAGCTCGACGGCTACCTGGATTCCGACATCGCCGCCGACCCGTTCGTCACCTTCTCCGGGCCGGAAGGCTGGGACGGCGAGTCCGCGTGGCGCTCGGAATTGGCCGAAGTGGCCCGGGATGTCATCCGGCCCGCCTTCCAGGTCTACCGCGACGCGCTCTACGACGAACTGCTGCCCGCCGCCCGCCCCGACGACAAGCCGGGCCTGTGCTGGCTCGGCGCCGACGGCGAGGACATCTACCGGCGGCAGCTGCACCACCACACGACGCTGCCCGATCTCGGCGCCGAGGAGATCCACGAACTGGGCCTGGCCGAGCTGGCGAAGCTGCGCGAGGAGTACGCGACGGTGGGCGCCCGCCTGTTCGGCACCGGCGATCTCGGCGAGATCTTCGGACGGCTGCGCGACGATCCCGAGCTGTGCTACGACGACGCCGAGCAGATCATGTTCGACGCCCGCAGGGCGCTGGCCGTGGCCACCGCCGAGATGGGGAACTGGTTCGGGCGCCTGCCGAAGGAATCCTGCGACATCGTCCCGGTTCCGGAGTTCCTGGCCGCGGATGCGCCTGCGGCGTACTACTTCCCGCCCGCCGCCGACGGATCACGGCCGGGCACGTATTTCGTCAACCAGCACCATCCCACGGGCCGCGGCCGCTACGAGACCGCGGCGGTGGCCTACCACGAGGCGATTCCGGGCCATCATCTCCAGCTCACCATCGCCAACGAACTCGACCACCTGCCCCGCTTCCAGCGTCAGTCCTTCGCGAACACCGCCTTCGTCGAGGGCTGGGCGCTCTACACCGAGCGTCTGGCCGACGAAATGGGTTTGTACGAAGACGATCTCGGGCGCCTGGGCATGCTGGCCGGTGACTCCTGGCGCTCCTGCCGCCTGGTGGTCGACACCGGCCTGCACGCGAAGGGGTGGAGCAGGCAGCAGGCCATCGACTTCATGGTGGCCAACGCGCCGGTCGGGCTGGCCGAGATCACCGTGGAGGTGGACCGCTACATCGCCATGCCGGGGCAGGCGGTCGGCTACAAGATCGGCCAGCTGGAGATCCTGCGCCAGCGGGTGGGGGCCACCGAACGGCTCGGCGCGGACTTCGACATCAAGGCCTTCCACGACGTGGTGCTCGGTTCCGGGTCGGTGAGCCTCCCCGTGCTGCGCGAACTGGTCGCCGCGCTGTGAACGCGGTGGGGCGTGGTCGGCGACCGCGCCCCACGGGCCGAAAGTCCGGCCTGGGTGTCGGCGTATCGCCTTGTCGGTGCCGGTCCCTAGACTCTGGTGCGTGAGTTCACCCACGACCGCTCCGCGTCCCGCCCCCGCGTCCGGCCCCAGCGACCCCGGCTCGGGAGACCGGCCGACGCTGCTGTTGCTGGACGGGCATTCGATCGCCTATCGCGCGTTCTTCGCGCTACCGGCGGAGAACTTCAAGACGGTCACCGGGCAGACCACCAACGCCGTCTACGGCTTCACCGCGATGCTGATCAACCTGCTGCGCGACGAGAAGCCGACGCACGTGGCGACGGCGTTCGACGTGTCGCGCCAGACCTTCCGCGCCGAGGCGTACCCGGAGTACAAGGCGAACCGCACCACCACGCCGGACGAGTTCCGCGGGCAGGTGGAACTCACCAAGGACGTGCTCGGCGCGCTGGGCATCCCGGTGATGGCGATCGACGGCTTCGAAGCCGACGACATCATCGCCACGCTCACCACCCAGGCCACGGCCGCGGGTTTCCGGGTCCTCATCGTCACCGGTGACCGCGACGCCATCCAGTTGGTCGACGAGAACGTCACCGTGCTGTACCCGCGCAAGGGCGTCTCCGACCTGACCCGGTTCACCCCCGAGGAAGTGATGGCCAAGTACGGCCTCACACCGAGTCAATACCCGGACTACGCGGCGCTGCGCGGCGATCCCAGCGACAACCTTCCCGGTATCCCCGGGGTCGGTGAGAAGACCGCCGCCAAATGGATTCGCGAATACGGTGACCTGAACACGCTGGTGGAGAAGGTCGATCAGGTGAAGGGCAAGGTCGGCGACGCGCTGCGGGCGAACCTGAGCAGCGTGGTGCTCAACCGGCAGCTCACCGAATTGATGCGGGAGGTGCCGCTGCCGTACACCCCTGATCAGCTGGCGCAGGGCCCGTGGGACCGCAGCAAGATCCACCAGCTGTTCGACGATCTCGAGTTCCGCGTGCTGCGCGACCGGCTGTTCGAGACGCTGGCCCCGCCGGAGCCGGAGGCGGAGGCTGGTTTCGAGATCAGCGGCGGCGCGCTGGAGATCGGCGCGGTGGCGTCCTGGCTCGCCGAGCATGCGAAATCCGGTGTGCGCCATGGTGTCTCGATCCTCGGCACGGGATCCCCGGCCGGTGGCGACGTCCGCGCGCTGGCCATCGCGGCCGGCGACGGCGAGAGCGGGTACATCGACGTCACGGTGCTCACCCCGGAGGACGAGGCCGCGCTGGGCGCCTGGCTCGCCGACCCCGCCGTGCCGAAGGCGCTGCACGAGGCCAAGACTGCCGTGCACGCGTTGCGCGGCCGCGGCTGGCGGCTCGGCGGGCTGACCAGCGATACCGCGCTGGCCGCGTATCTGGTGCGTCCGGGCCAGCGCACGTTCAACCTCGACGACCTGTCGCTTCGCTACCTGCACCGGGAGCTGCGCGCCGAGACCGACGAGACCGCGCAGCTGTCGCTGCTCGACGACGAGGACACCGTCGACGCCGAGCTGGCGCGGGCGCAGATGCTGCGCGCGCGTGCCGTCGCCGACCTGGCCGACGCGCTCGACGGGGAACTGGCCGAGATCGAGTCCACCCCGCTGCTGGCGGATATGGAGCTGCCGCTGCTCGGTGTGCTGTCCACCTTGGAGGAGGCGGGCATCGCGGTGGACACCGACCAGTTGGCGACGCTGCAGCGCCGGTTCGCAGACCGGGTCGCCGAGGCGGCCGAGGCGGCCTACGACGTGATCGGCAAGCAGATCAACCTGGGCTCGCCCAAGCAGTTGCAGGTGGTGCTGTTCGACGAGCTGGACATGCCGAAGACCAAGCGCACCAAGACCGGCTACACCACCGACGCCGACGCGCTGGAGTCGCTCTACGAGAAGACCCAGCACGCGTTCCTGGAACATCTGCTCGCGCACCGCGACGCCACCCGCCTGAAGGTCACCGTCGACGGACTGCTCAAGTGCGTCGCCGAGGACGGCCGCATCCACACCACGTTCAACCAGACCATCGCGGCCACCGGGCGGCTGTCCTCGACCGAACCGAATCTGCAGAACATCCCGATCCGCACCGACACCGGCAGGCAGATCCGCGACACCTTCGTGGTCGGCCCCGGTTACCAGTCGCTGATGACCGCGGATTACAGCCAGATCGAGATGCGGATCATGGCGCACCTGTCCGGGGACGAGAACCTGATCGAGGCGTTCAACTCCGGTGAGGATCTGCACAGCTTCGTGGCGTCGAAAGCGTTCGACATCCCGATCTCGGAGGTGAGCCCGGAACTGCGCCGCCGGATCAAGGCGATGTCCTACGGCCTGGCCTACGGGTTGAGCTCCTACGGCCTGTCCGCGCAGCTGAAGATCAGCACCACCGAGGCGAAGGAGCAGATGGAGGTCTACTTCGCCCGCTTCGGCCGCATCCGCGACTACCTGTACGAGGTGGTGGAGCAGGCGCGCAAGGTCGGCTACACCGAGACGCTGTTCGGGCGCCGCCGCTACCTGCCCGATCTGGACTCCAGCAACCGGCAGCGCCGGGAATCGGCCGAGCGGATGGCGCTCAACGCCCCGATCCAGGGCACCGCGGCCGACATCATCAAGGTGGCGATGATCAACGTGCACCGCGCGATGCGCGAGGCGGGCTTGCGCTCCAGGATGCTGCTGCAGATCCACGACGAACTGCTGTTCGAGGTCGCCGACGGCGAACGGGAGGCGCTCGAAGCGCTGGCGCGCGAACAGATGTCCGCGGCGATCGCCCTGTCGGTGCCGCTGGAGGTCTCGGTCGGCGTCGGCCACAGCTGGGATTCCGCCGCGCACTGATCGGCGCACCGCAGGAGGACATGCCGGGCCCGACCGCAGGGGCCCGGCATTCGGCATACGCGGAGCTACTATCGGGCCGCCGCGTGCAAGGGAACGAATCACGGTGAACGGGACCGGTGTCCCGTGCTGCGCGGCCACCTACCGTGGGGCTGGTCACACATAGGGATTCACGCATACCGAGCGCAGGGGATGGCCCATGACTGTCACCGACGAGTACCTGGAGAACAACGCGGTCTACGCGAGCACCTTCCGAGGCCCGCTGCCGCTGCCGCCCGCGAAGGGCGTCGCCGTGATCGCGTGCATGGACGCGCGGCTCAACGTCTACGGCGCGCTCGGCCTCGCCGAGGGCGAGTCGCACGTCATCCGCAACGCGGGCGGCGTAGTCACCGCCGATGAGATCCGTTCGCTGGCCATCAGTCAGCGGCTGCTCGGCACCAGGGAGATCATCCTGATCCACCACACCGATTGCGGCATGCTCACCTTCACCGACGACGACTTCAAGGCGAGCATCCAGGACGAGACCGGGATCAAGCCGGACTGGTCGGCCGAGGCGTTCTCGGACCTGGAAACCGATGTGCGCCAGTCGATCGCGCGCATCGTTGCCAGCCCGTTCGTGCCGCACAAGGACTCGATTCGCGGCTTCGTCTTCGACGTCGCCACCGGCAAGCTGAACGAGGTTCTTCCCCGCTAGGGCGGATCGAATTCCGCCCCGGTGCAGTGCGATCCGGATGCTATCGCTCGGATCTCACTGCGCTGTGGCGTATTTCACGAAAGGCGGTGCCGTACCAGGCGGGCCGAACCGGCGGTGAGGTCCACCTCGTCGCGCGGCGGCGCGCCGTCGGTCGCGTCCTCCCGGTGCATCAGCGTCGTCCTGCGCTGCTCGAACTCGTGCTGTTTACCGCCCTGGAAAATCGCGGTGACCTCTTCGAAGCCCGCGGCCGCGACGGGGCGGCCGGACCGCTTGCGGGTCCAGGGCAGCACACGGCTGCCGGTGAGCCTGTTCCAGACCACTTCGGCGAAGGCGAACAGGATGAGCAGGACGGCCAGGCCCGGGATGGTCATGGCGACGAGGAGACCCATGTCACCGACGCTACCCTCGCTTCGCTCGCAACGCCCTGAACTGCGCGAACAGTACTCGTCAGTAGACAAATCGGGCACCGAATGTGGTTGCTATTGCGTCGCGTTGTCCCTATTCTCGATGCCGTGCCGAATCCCGCCGACCGCCGCAGCGCAGCGCTCCATGTCGCAGACCGCGACAGCGCTCTGCTTTCGGCGTCGCTCACCGGGTCCTCCGTGGTCACGCAGGCTACCGCCTTCGAGCCCGAGGTTCGCGCCGAGCTACTTCCGCTCACCGCGATGGTGGCGCCGCGTCCCCGAGTCCTCGTAGTAGCCCGCCGCAGCGGGGTCTGATTCGGACCGGCCCCCTCGCTGCGGGCTGATTTGACTTGTTAGTGCTGGTCCCCTCTGTCAACTGAGCCACGACATTCTTCGGGAAGACCTACTTTCAATGACCATCCTGACTCTCGATACAGACATGTTCCACGCCGCCGCCCCCAAGGGCCTCCGCGCCGAAGCCGCCGGGCTGACCTCGGCGCAGTTCCACAGCCGCTACACCGCGCACGGCGGTCCGATCCGCCTCGGTGAGTGGTCGCCGGCGGGCAGCCGCACCGCGGAGTTCACCGCCACGCTGGAATTCGCCGGCCATCTGCGAACCGTCATCGCCACCGGCAGCCCGGTCGCGGCGATGACCTCGGCTCTCTACGAGGAGGGCTATCCGGTGGAGATTCTGCAGTTCCACCAGCGGCGCACCGCGGACGGCACCGCCACGTTCGTGCAGTGCGAATGCAACGGCAGGCGCGGCTGGGGCGCGGCGATCGCGGATGACGGCGCCGAGTCGACGGTGCGCGCCATGATCGCGGGCGTCAACCTGCTCGGCGCCTCCTGATCTGGTCCGACCGCGGGGAGGCAGTGCGCCCCCCGCGGTCGGACGCACTCCGCCGGAACTGGAGCGGGCCCGGACACACACCGCGGTTTTCGCAGTGTCCGGGTTCGGGCCCGAGTGAATTGCCTTGCGGCGGAGTGACTTACCGCTTCGTACTGTTACGCTTCGGGCTGCTCGGCGCCTGCCTGCTGCTCGGCGAGCTGCTTGCGGACCTCGTCCATATCCAGCGCCTTGACCTGAGTCACCAGATCCTCGAGCGCGGCGGGCGGCAGCGCGCCGGGCTGCGCGAACACCAGCACGCCCTCCCGGAAAGCCATGATGGTCGGGATGGAGCGGATGTTGGCGGCCGCCGCGAGGCCCTGCTCGGATTCGGTGTCGACCTTTCCGTGCACCACGTCGGGGTGCTTGGTGGCGGAGGCCTCGAAAGTCGGTGCGAAACTCTTGCACGGACCGCACCAATCGGCCCAGAAGTCGACGAGTACCACGTCGTTTCCGGTGACTACCTCATCGAAATTGTGCTGGGTCAGCGTCTGGGTGGCCATGACGTCCTCTCGTTTCGGTGTGCCTGCTACAACGCGGGCTGCTCCGGTTATCTTCCACGGCGGATCCGGCCGACCGGCCACTCGCGCCGCTGATCCCCGTCCCATCGACGGATACCCAGCACGGTCGCCGGAAAATCCCGGTCCCGGGCGACGGCGTGGATCGCCTCGCCGAGTTGATGCGGCGGCACCCGCCTGGCCAGGGTGATGTGCGGGGTCCAGGCGTCCGGATGCACGTTGGCCGGGACACCCGGGCACGGGGAAATGGCGTGGAAGATCCGGTGGTGCAGCGCGAGCAGGGCTTCGGTCGGGACCACCAGCCGCACCAGGATGGGGCGGCGCGCACCGAAGACCACCAGCCCGCCCAGCCGCACGGGAATCGGCGAGAAGGTCTGTTCGTCCAGCGCCTGCTCGATGCGCGGCCAGATCTGCCTGGCCACCGCGGCGGTGATGTGCGGGCGATTGGACTCGTCGGTGCGCGCGGCCAGGCTCGCCACGCCTGCCTCCGCGAGCAGCTCCCACTGGCGGCGGATCTCGGCGTCGGCGGCCTCGTCGAGGAGTAGTTCGACCGACTGCACCATGGCTCCCGAAGGTAACCGCAATCGGCGTGTCCGCGGGCCGGTTCCGGCAGCCGGGCGCGCCGGCGGGAGGATGTTCCGGTGAACGACGCGAACCAGCCCCGGGAGGACCGGGCACTGCGGCTCGGCCTGATCGACGGCGACGGCATCGGCCCCGAGGTGGTACGGGCCGCCAGGCAGGTGGTCGACGAGGCGCTGTCCGCGGCGGGCGCCGCGCCGGTCGAATGGGTGCCGCTGGCCATGGGGCACCGTGCCATCGCCGAGTTCGGCACCCCGCTGCCCGAGCAGACACTCGAGGAACTGGCCGGGGTCGACGCCTGGATTCTCGGCCCACACGACAACGCGTCCTATCCGGCCGAACATCGTGTCGCGCCGGGCGGGGTGATCCGCAAGCGTTTCGACCTCTACGCCAACATCCGCCCCGCGCGGGCCTTCGCCGGTGTGCAGGCGGCGGCGCCGGATATCGACCTTGTCATAGTCCGGGAGAACAGCGAAGGGTTCTACGCCGACCGCAATATGTTCGCCGGCTCGGGGGAGTTCCGGCCGACGCCGGACATCGCGATGTCGGTCGGTCTGGTGACCCGCGCCGCCTGCGAGCGGATCGCGCACCAGGCGTTCCGGCTGGCCGCGACGCGACGCAAGCGGGTCACCATCGTGCACAAAGCCAACGTCCTGCCGCTGACGATGGGACTGTTCCGCGACGTCTGCCGGGAGGTCGGCCTCGCCTACCCGGGCGTCGAGGTGGACGACGAACACGTCGACGCGGCGGCCGCGCACCTGGTCCGCGCCGCCGCCGACTACGACGTACTGGTCACCGAGAATCTGTTCGGTGACATCCTGTCGGACCTGGCCGGGGAATTGAGCGGGTCACTCGGCCTGGCCGCCTCGCTCAATTGCTCGGCCACCACGGCGATGGCCCAGGCGGTGCACGGGGCCGCGCCGTCGCTGGCCGGGCACAACCGCGCGAACCCGGCGGCGTTGCAGCTGTCCGCGGCGATGCTGTTGCGCTGGTTGGCGGCCCGGGACGCCGAGGTGAGCCTGGCGCGGGCGGGCGAGCGCATCGAGCGGGCCGTCGCCGCGACCTTCGAGGCGGGCATTGCCACCGCCGACCTGGGCGGACTGGCCTCGACCAGTGAGTTCACCGAGCACGTGTGCGCCAGGGTGCATCGCAGGTAGGCCGAGCGGGTGCGCCGGGACGGAATTCTCATACCCCCGGTGATGTGCCCCGAGTAGCCAGCCGCAACCCGAACCCGCAGGTCAGCTAGCGGCGGGGTAGGGTGTCCCGCCGGTGCGGCGGCACGGGACTCGCAACGGCTCCGTGTTGCTGTTGCATTACTGTCCAGCGCGGAGCGTCCCGGTCGCTTAGATTGCCAAACGGGTGGTGACGCCCGGGTTGCGTGGAGCAAAAATGTGGAGGACTGCTGTGTCTGATCGATTGTTTCTCGGCAGGCGCGCCCTGCGCGCCGCCATGGGCGCGCTCGCCGCGGGCGCACTCGTGTTGACCGGATGTACCACCAATACCGAGGAAACCGGGCCCTCGGTGGCCAAGGTGCAGGTGGAGAAAGTCGACGAGATCGCCGCGCAGCTGCCCGACAAGATCAAGCAGTCCGGCGAGCTCGTGGTCGGTGTGAACGTCCCCTATCAGCCGAACGAGTACAAGGACGCCAGCGGCCGGATCGTCGGCTTCGATGTCGACCTGATGGACGCGGTCGCCTCCGTGCTCGGTGTGAAGGCCGAATACGTCGAGTCGGCCTTCGAGAAGATCATCCCGGCGATCCAGGCCGGTACCTACGACGTGGGCATGTCGTCGATCACCGATTCCAAGGAACGCGAGCAGCAGGTCGACTTCACCACCTACTTCAAGGCGGGTGTCCAGTGGGCCCAGCAGAAGGGCAAGCCGGTCGACCCGGAGAACGCTTGCGGCAAGAAGGTCGCCGTCCAGGCCACGACCGTGGAGCACACCGAGGAGGTGCCCGCCAAGAGCGCCAAGTGCGTCGCCGAGGGCAAACCCGCGATCGATATCAAGCCGTTCGATGAGCAGAGCGCCGCGACCAACGCGCTGGTGCTCGGCCAGGTCGACGCCATGTCGGCCGACTCCCCGGTGACCGCGTACGCGATCAAGCAGAGCGGCGGCAAGATCGAGACCGCGGGGCCGGTGTTCGACTCCGCGCCCTACGGCTGGGCGGTGCCCAAGGGCGCGCCGCTGGCCGCCGTCCTGCAAAAAGCCGTCCAGCATCTGATCGACAACGGCAAGTACCTCGAGATCACGAAGAACTGGGGTGTCCAGGAAGGCGCCATCACCACGTCCGTCATCAACGGCGCCGTGAGCTGATCGATGGTGGACAACGACACTCGGCCTGCGCCCGGTGATCCCGGGCCCGGCGGAGCGGATTCGACGCGGGAGCCGGAGCCGATCAAAGCGGTTCCGCTGCGCAGGCCGGGACGCTGGATAGCGGCGGCGGTCATCCTCGTCCTCGTGGCGCTGTTCGTCTACGGCGCCGCGACGAACCCGGCCTATCGCTGGGACACCTACGGGAAGTACCTGTTCGACAGCCGGATTACCGCGGGCGCCATCGTGACGCTGGAACTGACGGTGTGCGCGATGGCGATCGCGGTCGCGCTCGGGACGATGCTGGCCGTGATGCGGCTGTCGCCGAACCCGGTGTTGCGCGCCACGGCGTGGGTGTACCTGTGGATCTTCCGCGGCACCCCGGTGTTCGTGCAGCTGGTGTTCTGGGGGCTGGTCCCCTCGCTCTACAGCCAGATCCAGTTGGGTGTTCCGTTCGGGCCGCAGTTCTTCCAACTCGACGTGCAGCAACTGCAGGCCGCGTTCACCTTCGCGGTGCTCGGCCTCGGCCTCAACGAAGCCGCCTATATGGCCGAGATCGTCCGGGCCGGGATCAACTCCGTCGGCGAAGGGCAGCGGGAGGCGTCGTTCGCGCTGGGCATGTCCTGGAATCAGACCATGCGCCGCACGGTGCTGCCGCAAGCCATGCGCGTGATCATCCCGCCGACCGGCAACGAGCTCATCGGCATGCTGAAGACCACCTCGCTGGTCACCGGCATCCCGCTGAGCACCGACCTCTTCGGCCGGGCGCGCGACATCTACGGCGTGAACTTCCAGCCCATTCCGCTGCTATTGGTCGCCGCCACCTGGTACTTGGCGATCACGAGCGTGCTCATGGTCGGGCAGTACTACTTGGAGCGCTATTACTCGCGCGGCGTCTCCCGCAGGCTGACCGCCAAGCAGCTGCAGGAGCTCGCCGACGCCCAGCAGGTGGAGAAGGCGAAATGAGCGTGGACGTCGAGAAGACCACGTCTGCTCCGATGATCGTGGCCGACCGGGTCTGCAAGAACTTCGGGGCGCTGCAGGTGCTCAAGGGCGTTTCGCTCGAGGTGGGCCGCGGCGAAGTGCTGTGCCTGATCGGGCCGTCCGGCTCGGGCAAGTCCACCTTCCTGCGCTGCATCAACCACCTGGAGCAGGTGAACGCGGGCCGGCTCTACGTCGACGGCGAGATCGTGGGCTACCGGGAGAAGAACGGCAAGCTCTACGAGATGCACCCGCGCGAGGCGGCCAAGCAGCGCCGCGAGATCGGCATGGTGTTCCAGCACTTCAACCTGTTCCCGCACCGGACCGCGCTGGAGAACATCATCGAGGCGCCCACCCAGGTCAAGAAAGTGCGCAAGGCGGACGCTCTGACCAGGGCGCGCGAACTGCTGGACCGGGTCGGCCTGGCGGACAAAGCGAACGCCTACCCGGCGCAACTGTCCGGCGGTCAGCAGCAGCGCGTGGCGATCGCCCGAGCGCTGGCCATGGATCCCAAGCTCATGCTGTTCGACGAACCGACCTCCGCGCTGGATCCGGAGTTGGTCGGGGAAGTCCTCACGGTCATGCGCGAACTCGCTCGGTCGGGCATGACGATGGTCGTGGTGACCCACGAGATGGGTTTCGCCCGCGAGGTCGCCGATCAGCTGGTGTTCATGGACGGCGGTGTCGTCGTGGAGGCGGGACCGCCCCGGCAGCTACTGGCCGATCCGCGGCAGGAGCGCACGAAGGCATTCCTTTCGCGACTGCTCTGATTCGGTCGGTCGACGAGCCGGAACTGCCCGACGGCCTGCTCCTGCGAGCCCTTTCGGGGCGGTTGCGCTGGTCGTCGGTGTCGGCTGACGCTCGTTCGTTCCGACAGTTCACCGATGCGCAGCACGGTTCTCCGACTTGACTCTCACATCAATGTGAGGGCTTAGCGTAGCCGCACCAAGCCCTTCGCCCACGTCTCGGTGGGCAAGCAATGCGGAGAGAAGACCTGATGCGTACACCTACGGGGATATCCGTGACGCTGCTCGGACGTGGCGTCCGAGCAGCGGCGCTGGCCGAAGCTCTGGCGATACACAACGCGGTCACGTTCTGGGACGAGCACGACGACGCCCATCCGCGCTCGACTCCGCAATCGGATTCACTGCACGCGGCTCTCGACGCCGCGGCCCTGGTCGTCGTGTGCGCCGATGACTACGACGCTGCGGCTCGGATCCTCGGACGAGCCGAGCGGCACATCACATCCCGAGACGTGGTGAACGTGACCTCGGGCACAGATGCGCAGGCCCGGCAACTGGCCGCCTGGGTGGGTGAACGTGGCGGCCGGTACCTCGACGGTGCGCTGATGGCGCATCCCGAACATGTCGGCAAGCCCGAGACAGTGTTGGTGTACAGCGGTTCGGAAGAACTCTTCGCGCATCACGAACGACTGCTCGGGCAGCTGGGTAGCGCGACGTATCTGGGACCGGACCCCGGCACGGCAGCGCTCTACGACGTCGCGATGCTGAACTTCGCGTGGGCCACCCTGATCGGATACCTGTACAGCGCGGCATTGCTGCGCACGGCCGAGGTGCACGCGACGACGACGGCCCCACTGCTGAATCACTGGATGTCGACCACGATCGCGTCGGTCATCGCCGACTACGCCCAACAGATAGACAACGGTCGGTACCCCGGCGACGAGGAATGGCTCGAACTCGACGCACCCCTCATGGACCACCTCATCCACGCAGCCCAAGAGCGCGGCATCAACACCGAACTGCCTCAACTCATCAGATCGCTTACACACAGAGGCATCGAAGCCGGCCACGGCAAAGACAGCTTCGCCAGCCTGATAGAAACCATTGCCGGCGTCTGAGAACCCGACGCTGCGGGGATCATCCGCTCACCTCACCGACGCACCACCACCGCCGCGCACTCGCGATCGGGTCGACCACGCTGTACGCCGGTTTCGTCGCGGCCGAAGTGGGCCCCGGTTGTGACGCGCGGGGAGCCACCACGGCAGGTCCGGTCGGTTCATTCGTCGGCGCGCAGGGCGATCCGCAGCTGACCGAGCAGCACTTTGGCCGCCGGGCTCGCGGGACGGTCGGTGCGCCAGGCCAGCGCGAGACGCCCGCGCACTTCCGGCTCCACGATGCGCACGGTCCGCACACCGAAAGCCTCGGCCTCCTCGGCGGTGAGCTCGGGCACCACGGCCACGCCGAGACCGCGTGCGGCCAAGCGCAGCAGGAGTGCGGGCGCCGCCGCCTCGTAAGCGACGGCGGGTTCGAAATCCGCCGCTGCGCAGGCGCGCTCGAAGACGGCGCGGATGCCGGTGCCCGGCGTCAGGCAGATCAGCGGACGATCGCGCAGCGCCCTGAGCGGGATCTCGGCGCCGTCGCCGAGGTCCGTCGCCGCGACCGCCGCCACCACCGCGGTCTCCAGCAGCACCTCGATGCCGATGCCGGGATCGACGTCCGCGCCGGTCATGCCGATCAGAGCCATATCGAGCTCACCCCGGTCGAGGGCGGCGAGCATCCGCTCGGAGGTGTCCTCGGTGAGGCTGATGCCGACTTGCGGGTGGTCGTGGTGGAACTCGGCGAGCACCGCGGCTACGTCGAATTCCTCGACCGCCGCCCCCGAGATGAGCCCGAGCCGGACCTGACCGCGTAGCAGCCCGGTGAACTCGTCCACCGTGTGGGTGATCCGCTCGGCGGCGGCCAGCGCCGCCCGCGCGTGCGGCAGCACGGCCGCGCCGACTTCGGTCGGCGTGACCGTGCGCCCGCCACGGTCGAGCAGTGGCAGGCCGAGTTCGCGCTCCAACTGACGGATCTGCGCACTCAGCCCCGGCTGGGTCAGATGCAGCCGGGCCGCCGCGCGGGTGAAGTTCGCCTCCTCGGCCACGGTGACGAAGTAGCGAAGCTGGCGCAGTTCCATAACTATCAATTATAGGAGCGAGAAAAACTATCTGTTTTACTTCTCGAACTCGTCGCGGAATCGTCGAAGTCATGGGAGATATCGCAGAGACCATCGACCTCGACGCCTTCACCGGCCCGATCTTCCGTCCCGGCGACGCGGGCTACGACGCGGAGATCGCCGGGTTCCAGACCGCCTACACGCATCGCCCCGCTCTGATCGTCGGCGCTGCGCACACCGAGGACGTGCGCGCTGCCGTGGAGTACGCGGCGCGGCTCGAGTTGCCGATCGCCGTACAGGCGACCGGCCACGGACTGTCGGTGGCGGCCGACGGGGGAGTGCTGATCAGTACGCGCCGGATGGCAGGCATCCGCATCGATCCCGTGCGCAGGACCGCCCATATCGGTGCAGGGGTGCGCGCGGGTGCGCTGGTCGACGCGGCGGCCGAACACGGATTGGCGCCGCTGAACGGCTCGTCGCAGTCGGTGGGGGTGGTGGGCTATCTGCTCGGTGGCGGCGTAGGACTGCTCGCGCGTCAGTTCGGGTATGCCGCCGAGCACGTGCGGGTGATCGAGTTGGTCACCGCTGAGGGCCGGGTGCGCACGCTGGTGCCGGGTGACGAGCTGTTCGGCCCGGTGCTCGGCAGCGGGGGCAACTTCGGCGTCGTGACCGGCCTGGAGGTCGGTCTGGTCCCGGTCGCCACGGTCTACGGCGGGCAGTTGGTGTTCGACACCCCGCTGGTCGAGCGGGCGTTGGACGCGTGGCGGCAATGGACCGAGACCGTGCCGGAGGAACTGACCTCCACGGTCGCCATGCTCGCCTTCCCGGATATCCCGCCCGTGCCCGCGCCCCTGCGCGGCCGGTACGCCGCCTCGATCCGGATCGCGTACAACGGGCCTGCGCAGGAAGCCGAACGGCTGGTCGCGCCGCTGCGTGCGGTCGGCGAACGACTGAAAGACGACCTGCGCGCGATGCCGTACACCGAGTCGCACACCATTCACAGCGACCCCGACAACCCGCACGCTTACGCCGCCACCAACGCGCTGCTCGGCGAGTTCGCCGAGGACACCGCCACGGCCTTGCTGGCTGCCGCGGGGCCGGAATCCGGCGCGGGGGCGGTCATCGACATCCGTCACCTCGGTGGCGCGTTGGCCCGCCCGGGCGAAGCCGGAATCGCGGTGGACCATCGCGAGGCCTCGCACATCGTCCGGATCATCACCGGCCCCGACGATGCCGCGACTCGAGCCGATATCCGTGCCGCGCTGGCGCCGTGGACTCTCGGGCACAGTCTCAACTTCCTCTACGGCGCGGGCGCCGAGGCAGACGAGGCGCAGACTCGCGCGGGCTATCGGCCGGACACCTACGCCCGGTTGGCCGCGCTCAAGGCCCAGCACGATCCGCGCAACCTGTTCCGCTGCAACCGCAACATCCGGCCGGACGCCGGGTGAGTTCGCAGCCGCCGCGCCCTGGTGCGGCGCGGCGGCACCATGCTATCTTCGTGATATCACTCTGATATTGGGAGGATGTCATGCAGTTTCGACCCGCGTTCCACGTCAACGGCTTCCTGGTGCTGCTTGGGTGGTTCGTGCTCACTCTCCTGTTCGGCGGCGCAGCGGTGCTCGGCTTCGTCGCGGGCGCCCGGCACGGCAACGCCCTCGCCGTGGTCGGCGCGGTGGCGGCGATCGTCGTGGTCGTCGTCTTGCTGTTGCTGGCGACCGGCTTGACCGTGGTGAACCCGAACGAGGCCAAGGTGGTGCAGTTCTTCGGCCGCTACATAGGCTCGGTGAGCGAGCCGGGCTTCTTCTCGGTGCTCCCGCTCACCGACCGCAAGAGCATCTCGCTGCGCGTGCGGAATTTCGAGACGCAGAAGCTCAAGGTCAACGACGCCGACGGCAACCCGGTGGAGATCGCCGCGGTGGTCGTCTACCGGGTGGTGGACAGTTTCAAGGCCGCCTTCGCCGTCGACGACTACGAGGAGTACGTCGAGACCCAGTCCGAGGCGGCTGTCCGTCACCTGGCCACGTCGCACCCCTACGACGCGCACGAGGCCGACCGAACCAGCCTGCGCGACGGCGCCGAGGTCGCCGAGGAGCTGACCGTCGAACTGCGTGAGCGCACCGAGATGGCGGGCATCGAGGTGCTGGAGGCGCGGATCACCCACCTCGCCTACGCGCCCGAGATCGCCCAGGCCATGCTGGTTCGCCAGCAGGCCAACCAGGTGGTCGCCGCACGCACCCGGATCGTCGAGGGCGCGGTCGGCATGGTCGGCCTGGCGCTGGAGCGGCTCGCCCAGGAGGGCATGGTGGAGCTGGACGAGGAGCGCAAGGCGGCCATGGTGTCGAACCTGCTCGTCGTGCTCTGCGGTGACCGTCCGACCCAGCCCGTCGTCAACGCCGGTTCGCTCTACTCCTGAGGCGGCGCCCCGTGGCTGAGCGCAAGAAACTGCTGCTACGCCTGGACCCGGCCGTCCACGACGCCATCGCGAAGTGGGCGGCCGACGACCTGCGCAGTATCAACGCCCAGATCGAGTACGCGCTGCGCCTGGCGCTGGAGCAGGCCGGGCGTAAACCGAAGTCGCAGTGACGCGACCTCGATACCGATCAGAGATGGTGCCCCGGCCCCAGGGCGCGAAGACTTGCAAGAGATCGGCAAATGTCCGGCCGTCCGCAGCGAAAGGGGAAGTGATGACCACGATTGTGCACATCGACGACACCGTGCGCGACTATGAGACGTGGAAGCCGGCGTTCGACGGTCTCGAGCGATACTTCGCGGAGGCGGGAGCCCGCAACTGCCGGGTGGCACGATTCACGCACAACCCGAACCGCGTGCTCGTCGAGCTGGATTTCGACACCATGGCGGAGGCCGAGGCCTTCCGGGACGGATTGCGCAAGCTCATCGAGCTGCCGCGGACGCAGATGCTGCTGGTCAGCCACGAGGTCTCCATCCTCGAGCTGGTCGAGGACCATCGCCTCACGCTCGAGGCTTCCTCGTGACGAAGATCGCCGTACCGGGGAACAGCTCGCCGCGCAGCGGGCTCCACTGCCCCCATTCGCGGTCGAGCCATTCCGGCCATTCCGGTTCGACGATGTCCTCCACCACCAGTCCCGCCGCGACGATCTCCCGTACCCGGTCGCCGATGGTCCGGTGGTGTTCGACGTAGGTGGGCACGTCGTCGCCGTCGACCTCGACGTAAGGGGTCCGGTCGAAGTACGGGATGGCGGCGGTGAGACCCGCCGGACCTGGATCGTCCGGGAAGATCCAGCGCATCGGGTGGTTCACCGAGAAGACCCAGCGCCCTCCCGGGCGCAGCACCCGGGCCACCTCGCGCATCACCAGCGCCGAGTCGGCGACGAACGGCACAGCGCCGAACGCCGAACAGGCCAGATCGAACGACGCGTCCGCGAACGGAAGGGACTCCGCGTCCGCCTGCACCAGCGGCACCCGTGGGCCGCCGCGCGCCATCGCCGCCAGCCCCCGCTCCAGCATCCCGCGCGACAGGTCGAGCCCGACCGGCCGCGCGCCCTGCCCGGCCAGCCAGCGTGCGCACGGAGCCGAGCCACAGCCGATCTCCAGTACCAGCTTGCCGGTGACGTCACCGAGGAATCGCATGTCGCCCTCGTGCAGGCCCTCCGGGCACCACACGAACTCGCCGCCGGGGGAATCGACGCCGAGGAACTCCGCGTGCGTCTCGTGGTATTGGGCGGCATCGGCGTCCCACCATCGCCGGCTGGCCACCCTGCTGGCCGCCGATCCGATCCGGGTCCGCGCGATGCCCGACGTTCCGAGCAGTGCGTTTGCTTGCGCATGGCGATCTTCCGACACGCCGATCAGACTATCGGCGTGGCGGCCTGACCGGTTTGCCCGCCCGGACCGAGGTCGCGTACGCTGAACGCGCGAGTGCCTTCCGTACAACCGTACCGAAGTTCACACCGTGCTGAGTTTCACGCGCGTCGCGTGCGGTACGTTCCTAAGTGTCCGTCTTCACACCTCGCGGTGAGATCGCAGCGTACCGAAAGTTCCAATGTCCGCAACCGACCACAATCCGTCCGGAGCAAACCGACATATGCCCACCACCGTCACCTCGCCGCAGGTAGCCGTCAACGACATCGGCTCCGCCGAGGATTTCCTCGCCGCCATCGACGCCACGATCAAGTACTTCAACGACGGCGACATCGTCGAAGGAACCATCGTCAAGGTCGATCGCGACGAGGTCCTGCTCGACATCGGTTACAAGACCGAAGGCGTCATCCCCTCTCGTGAGCTCTCCATCAAGCACGACGTCGACCCGAACGAGGTCGTTTCCGTGGGCGATGAGGTCGAGGCTCTTGTTCTCACCAAGGAGGACAAGGAAGGCCGCCTGATCCTGTCGAAGAAGCGGGCGCAGTACGAGCGTGCGTGGGGCACCATCGAGGAGCTCAAGGAGAAGGACGAGGCCGTCAAGGGCACCGTCATCGAGGTCGTCAAGGGCGGCCTGATCCTCGACATCGGCCTGCGCGGCTTCCTGCCCGCCTCGCTCGTCGAGATGCGGCGGGTCCGCGATCTCCAGCCGTACGTCGGCAAGGAGATCGAGGCCAAGATCATCGAGCTGGACAAGAACCGCAACAACGTGGTGCTGTCCCGCCGCGCCTGGCTGGAGCAGACCCAGTCCGAGGTCCGCAGCGAGTTCCTGCACCAGCTGCAGAAGGGCCAGGTCCGCAAGGGTGTGGTCTCCTCGATCGTCAACTTCGGCGCCTTCGTCGACCTGGGCGGCGTGGACGGTCTGGTGCACGTCTCCGAGCTGTCCTGGAAGCACATCGACCACCCGTCCGAGGTCGTCGAGGTCGGCAACGAGGTCACCGTCGAGGTGCTCGACGTCGATCTGGATCGCGAGCGCGTCTCGCTGTCGCTCAAGGCGACCCAGGAAGACCCGTGGCGTCAGTTCGCCCGCACCCACGCGATCGGCCAGATCGTGCCGGGCAAGGTCACCAAGCTCGTTCCGTTCGGCGCGTTCGTCCGCGTCGAGGAGGGCATCGAGGGCCTGGTGCACATCTCCGAGCTGGCCGAGCGCCACGTCGAGGTGCCCGACCAGGTCGTGACCGTCGGCGACGACGCGATGGTCAAGGTCATCGACATCGACCTGGAGCGTCGCCGGATCTCGCTGAGCCTCAAGCAGGCCAACGAGGACTACCACGCCGAGTTCGACCCGTCGAAGTACGGCATGGCCGACAGCTACGACGAGCAGGGCAACTACATCTTCCCCGAGGGCTTCGACCCCGACACCAACGAGTGGCTCGAGGGCTTCGACAAGCAGCGCGAGGAGTGGGAAGGCCGTTACGCCGAGGCGGAGCGTCGCCACAAGATGCACACCGCGCAGATGGAGAAGATGGCGGCCGACGCCGCGGCCGAGGCCGCGAACGGCGGCGGCGCGTCGAACTACTCCTCCGAGAGCGGTGCTCAGTCCTCCGCCAGCCAGGCCGAGTCCGCCGGCGGTTCGCTGGCCAGCGACGCGCAGCTGGCGGCGCTGCGCGAGAAGCTGTCCGGCAACGCCTGATAGGCAATAGCTAGACCGACTGTGCCCCAACCGGATTCCGGTTGGGGCACAGTCATTTCGATGAGCCGGCTCAGTGGCGCGAGGGTTTCGTGGTGCCGCGCTGGACCCGGGGAGCAGGTGCGGGCCGCCGTGTCGCCTCGTTCGGCGCCAGCATCTGAGCCGTGGTGAGCGCGACGACCTGGATCTGCTCGAGTCGCAACCCGAGCGAAGCCAGCCGGGCGATGACGCCCAGCCGGTGCTCCGGCAAGCCGGGGCGGATCAACAGTGGTTCCCGTTCCGGACGGCGCAGGACGTAGCTTCGGAGTTCTGCGTCGTACCGCACGGGTACGCCGTCCCGGATGGCCCGGTAGGCGTCCAGGTCCAGCGTGCTGTGCCGGATCGGGTCGATCATCAGCGATGCGACGAACTGCTCCGCCTGCCGCAGCCACAGCTCCTGTTCCGAGGGGGCCAAGTGCGCGACCCGCTGGGCCACGCGCCACTGATAGTCCTTCACGGCACCGCGCAGCAGAGTGCGGTGCCGCTCGATCTCCGCCGCGAAGGCCACGAGCTCTTCGTGGTCGACGGTGGGCCGGTCGGACGTCGAAGCTTGAACCTCGGGCATGGTGACCCCTATCTCTCTGGGTTGCGATTACTTTGCGTGGCAACCAGATCGACGTCCGACAAGTTCTATTGTGCCGGAGGGGTCCGACAGAAACGCCGCCCTGTGGCTACCTCGGTCCGACAACCGCGCGGTGATCCCGTTTCCATCCGGGCGTCCGCTCAGTACCCGACGGTGAAACGGCGCTGGACGAAGCGGGGCTGCTCGGCTTCGTCGAGAAGGGCGACCGCCACGTCCTCGGCGGAGATGTCGGCGCCGCCGAGCAAGAGCTGGTCGCCGCCGATCCGGAAGCGACCGGTGCGCTCGCCGGGATCGATCCGCCCCGACGACGGGCTCAAATAGGTCCAATGGCGGTTGGACAACCGATAGATGTCCAAGGCGTCGCGTAGGGCGCGCACCACCCGGGCGTATTCCGCCGGGACCTCGAGCACATCGGTGAGGGTGCGGGTGAACTCGTCCCCGGTATCCAGCAGTTGCACGCCGGGTGCGACCTCCAGGCTGCCCGCCCCGCCCACCGCGATCAGCCGGACCCGCGGCCGCCGGTCGAGCGCGGCGACCATCGCCCGCGCGCCCACGACGAAATCGTCCGCGTTGGCGATGGTGTCGGCGATGCCGTGCCCGGCGTTCACCGCGCTCACGACCACGTCCAGCCCGGCGACGGCCGCGGCGATGCTGTCGGCGTCCAGCCAGTCGGCCACCACCCACGTCTCGTCGCCGCGTTCGGCGGGAAACCGTCCCGCGTCGCGAGTGAAGGCGGTGACCCGGTGTCCTCGCCGCAGTGCTTCGGCGACGACCCGCGAACCGATGACGCCGGTCGCTCCGAAAACTCCGATGTCCACGTCTAGCTCCTATCTGCCGTTCATTTACTACACGGCGTTCAGTAACAATACGGGTGATAGTAGCCCAACGCTGTAGAGTCGCAACCGTGGCCGAGATCGTCAGGAGTCGCCGGGAGCGCTTGCGCGCGCAGGCGCTGGAAGACATCAAGACAATCGCCATGCGATTGCTCGCCGGGGGCGGCCCGGACGCGATCTCGCTGCGCGCCATCGCCCGCGAGATGGGGATGACGGCCGGCGCGATCTACGGCTACTACGCCACCCGCGACGAGTTGATCTCCACGCTCATCTCCGACGTGTACACCGCCTTGGTGGACCGGCTCGAGGCGGCGCGAGATGCCGTCGCGGTGCAGGATCCGGCCGGTCGCATCGTGGCCTGGGCCGAGGCGGTGCGCGGTTGGGCGGTCGAGCGGCCCGCCGAATTCCGCCTCATCTACGGCGATCCGGTGCCCGGCTATCGACCGCCGCCGGGCGGGCCTGCCGCGGCGGCCGAATTACGCGCCTGCACGGGTCTGGTCGGTCTCGCGGCCGCCGCGTGGCCACGGGCCGCGGCCACGCAGACAATGGGTGACTGCGGGTGGTCCGATTTCGATGCGAGCCTGGCCGAGCATGTCCGGGCAGACTTTCCCGATCTGCCTCCCGATGCGCTCGCCCTCGCCCTGCGGATGTGGGGCCGGATGCACGGACTGATCGCGCTCGAGGTGTACGGCCATTTGCGCCCGCAAACACTGGATCCGGCAAAGCTTTTCCGCGCCGAGATGCGAGATCTCGTTCGTTCGCTCGGTTTTTAGGCACGCCGCCACTGCGGCGCGAATGCTGGGGTCCTGGAGGCGATACCGGGGAACTGGTGAACTAGCGCGCCTGTGGTGTCGCCGCGAGGGGCTCCGATTCGGCGGGGCCGTGGGCGATGTCGTGAAAGGCATTGCGTAACAACGCGATGATGCGCTGCGGCGGCGCGTCGCGCAGGCCGTCGAGCTCGAGCAGATGACGGCCGATCACCACGCCGATGGTGAGGGCACCGAGCAGTCCAGCGCGCAGGTCCGCCTCGTCGTCGGCGAGCTGCCCGGCCGCTTCGCGCTGCCGCGCGGTCATGGCCGCGCGCACCTCGGCGGCGGCATCGGGGTGGGTGAGCATCGAGCGGATCGCCGCCAGCGTGTTGACCGGCTGGTCCGCGAGCTTGACGGCGAGCGCGTCGAGCAGGAGTTCGGCCACATGCTCCGGCGTTCCGGTGACCGGGTGGTCGTCGGCGAAGACCGCGATGCGCGCGAACAGATTCTCCTTGGACCCGAAATAGCGCATCACCAGGCTGGGATCGGTGTCCGCCTCCGTCGCCACGGCCCGGATGGTCGTCCGGTCGTAGCCGATCTCCGCGAACAACCGGCCCGCCGCCGCCAGGATCCGAGCCTCGGTGTTCCGGCGTTGCTGAGCTCGGCTAGGAGTGGAATCCATGAAGTCAGTCTACGTACGTTGACTCAACGACCATACGGCGGTACCTTTCGGTCTACAACTGTTGACCGAAAGTGAGGTGGTCCCGATGTGGTCCACTGTGGCCTTGCCCCTGCTCGTCGGAATCCTCGGGGTGAACGCCGTTCCGCACTTCGTGAAAGGAGTACTGGGGGAGGAGTTCCCGAACGTGACGGGCAACGCGCCGGTGCGCAACGCCGTTGCCGGATTCCTCGGACTGACGCTGACGGCGCTGATGGCGTACTGGGCCGACCTGTCGAGTCATCCATGGGTCGGCGCGGTGAGCATCGGCCTCGGCGGGCTGAGCATGGCGGTCTTCCACGGCCTGGGTGGGGCCTACCGGCTCAACACCGCCTTGGGCCTGCCGAATCCTCCTCGGCAGCTCCACTCGGCGGCCCCGTGATCCAGCCCTGCCCCGGGCCTCTCGATGCTGACCTTGCCTCGGGGGCCGACGGGACGGCGAAGGGCGAGATTGCCGGGAATGCGCCACGTCGAGAATCGGCAATGTCCGGCAGTGTGCGCGCACGCGGAATCCGGATTCCGCTCATACCGTCGCCATCACCGTCACCGATTTTCGGGTCGATTCGTGAATCGGCGGTTCCGTGCCGTACCGCTTTCCGGCCGGTCCGCACGATTCTGTCCGGGATCAATGCGCGTGTCGGTTCGGGTCGACGGCAGCACCGGCTGGGTCCGGACGTGCCGGAAATTATCGGAGAGTGCGGGCTGCATTTCTCCATACTGCGAGTGGCGGGGCCGGTGCTGGTTCTGTGACCGGTGCGCAGGCGAGGATTTCCTGAATCGCCGACGATCGGATTCGCGGGTAGTTGCTGTAGTGACCGGCGCATGCGGCGGTAGCCCAGCTGACCGTTCTTGCATCTGTACTTACATTTCCGTGCTGTCCGAGATCGGCCTACGGGCGCATTGACCTGCGGGTCGGATGGATCACCCTGCGGCGCATCGAATCCGGGTCCGGGCGCGCAAAAGAGTGGCCCAGCCTTGGCGAGAGGCTGGGCCACTTCGAACTCGGGTTCAGCTTGCGGTAGCAGGTACCCACCGGACCGCGGGTGCGGCCGGACGGTTCCGCATGGCAGCGAAACTGTGCCGCGCGGGACTGATGAACGCGGTGAACCAAGAGCGGCGGTGCTCCGCGAGCGCCGCCGCGACAGCAGGGATCTGAATGCAGTGCACTCGCCCCGCCATGCCCAGGCGGTGGCGACCCGTCTGGTTGATTCTGGTGCCCAATGGTGTTCCTTTGCATCGCTGGTGTCGGCCTGGATCGCCACGGCGAAGATTAGCGGAACGAAAGTGCTCGGCCGAGTATTTTGCGCGAGTAATTGCTTCGGCGTGTCGGAAAGGCGCGGCGCACAACCGCAAACATCCGGAATTGTTGCGAATCGGTCTCGGCGCAGTCACGGATCGGGCAAAAGGGTGCGCAAGTGGTGGAATGCGCGGGCGCATCGGGTAATCGACCGGATTGCCCGTTGTCCGGCCGATTCGCCACCGCTCCCGCGGCGAGTGACGCGGTCCGGCGGCGCTCGGGGCGCCGGACGCGCGCGCCGCTCCCGGATGCGAGACTGGTCGAATGTTACGAATCGGCCTCACCGGAGGCATGGGAGCGGGCAAGTCGACGGTGGCTCGGGCACTCGCCGACCTCGGTGCGGTGGTCATCGACTCGGACCTGATCGCACGGGAGGTCGTCGAGCCGGGCACCGAGGGCCTGGCCGCGCTGGTGGCGGCGTTCGGGTCCGACATCCTGGCCGCGGACGGCAGCCTCGATCGGCCCGCGTTGGCGGCCAAGGCATTCGGTGACGACGCGGCACGCGCCAAACTGAATTCGATCACGCATCCGCTCGTCGGAAAGCGCACCGCGGAATTGATCGCCGCCGCCCCCGCGGATGCGATCGTCGTGCAAGATATTCCGCTACTGGTGGAAAATGGTCTCGCGCCGTTGATGAATCTCGTGCTCATCGTCGACGTGGACGCCGAAACGCGAATTCGCCGTCTGGTGGAATTCCGCGGCGTGGTCGAATCCGATGCGCGAGCGCGTATTTCCGCGCAGGCCACCGATGAACAGCGGCGAGCTGTTGCCGATGTGTTGCTGGATAACAGTGGCGCGCCCGGCACGGTCGAAGCCGAGGTGCGCCGACTGTGGGCCGAGCGTTTGGTGCCGTTCGAGCGCAACCTGCGGGCCGGGACGCCCGCGCGCCGCAAGGAGATTCGGCTCGTGCCCGCCGATCCCGACTGGCCCGCGCAGGCGCAGCGGCTGATCGCCCGGCTGTGGGTGGCCTGCGGCACTGCCGCGTCTCGCATCGACCACGTCGGCTCCACCTCGGTGCCGGGGTTGCCCGCCAAGGACGTGATAGATCTCCAGATCACGGTGGCCGACCTGGCCGCCGCGGACGGCCTGCGCGACGCTCTCGGCGCCGCGGGGTTCCCGGTGCGGCCGGAAGTCACCCAGGACAACCCCAAGCCGACGCCGCAGGACCCGGCGGGCATCGATACCGCACTGTGGGTCAAGCGTTTCCATCAGAACGCCGACCCGGGCCGGTTGGCCAACGTGCACGTACGGGTCGAGGGCTCACCCGGCCAGCAATACGCGCTGCTGCTGCGGGACTGGCTGCGCGCCGACGCCGGCGCACGCGCGGAGTACCTCGCCGTCAAGCGCGAGGGCGAGGCCAAGGCGGCCGGGCTGACCGGCGCGGAGGCGACCTCGGCCTACCTCGATGTCAAGGAGCCGTGGTTCGACGCCGCCTACCCGAGGGCCTTGGCCTGGCGGGACGTGTCGGCGCCATAGCAGTCGGGGCGAGCGCGCGAGGCTCTGTCCCTAGCCTTCCTGGGTCGCCGGTAGCGGTGAAAGGCACCGTGACCACGCGTCCGGTGCTACACCTCCGTCGCCGGTCGGCTCTCCCCAGCTGAATTCCAGGCGCTCGGGCGTCGCTATCTCGCGGAACACGCGCGCTCGGGTAGGCGGTGCCGTCGGCGTCGGACACCTGCACCGAGTCGTACCGGCCGCCGACGCGCGGCTCGACCATGATTCGGTCGCGCGGTGCCGAGTGGCCGACCGGAGCAGCGCGATGTCGAGGGTTCGGCGAATACCGGTGGGGGCTACAGCCAGGTCAGCGTGATGTCCATGGTGTCCAACCAGCCCTCGAGGGTGTGGCCGTTGGCGGCGATGCCGTCGATGGCGGCGGTGGCGTGCTGGACGGCGGCCTCGGCGTCGGCGAGAGTGATCAGTCCGGCGGCGTGCGCGGCGATCAGTTCGTCGACGTCGAGCAGTTGTGTATCGCGCGCGGAGCGCACGACGATGTCGAGGTAGTGATCGACGGCCTTCCACTTCTTCGGGCCGACCACGGTGAAGTCACCGACGTCGAGGTAGTAGTCCTGGTCGCGCCGATGCGCGGGCAAGTAGTGGAAGATGGTCGCCCGCAGGTGCAGCTTCGGCAGCAACCAGGACTCGATGTAGTGGAATTGCGGATGATCCGAGGTGCGCGCCATGTACAGGCCCCACGGCTCGACGCGGTACTTCTCGACCGGGCGCACGAAGCCTTTCGGATCCGTGTTCGTCAGATCCGCGATGCTGAAGTACTCGACTTTGGGCCGGTGCACGTCGACGGTAGGTGCCTGCGTCATGCATCAAGAATCTACCGTCGCGCCCGACGCGTCGAGTCGGGCGCGGTAACCGGTGAGCTACATCCAGGTGAGTTGCTGCCGTGCGTGGCGAGCCAGTCCTCCACGCAGTGGTCGTGCCCGGCCAGGCCGTCCAGCACCGCCGTGGCCTGCTGGAAGGCCCGGTGCGCCGGTGCGGGGCCTGGACCATCCGCCGTGCCCCGGGAATCTGTCGGTGGCTCCGCCTAGGCTGGTGAGCATGGCATTCGCAACCGAGATTCCGGCGGAGGGCTTCGAGGAGAGGGCGGCCGAGCAGCCGCTCGCGCACTCGGAGTTCCGTCCGGTCGGCGAGATCGAGCGCGTCGGCGGCCGGTTCGAGGTGGTCAGCGACCACCAGCCGGCGGGCGACCAGCCGGCCGCGATCGCCGAGCTGGAGCGCAGGATCACAGCGGGGGAGCGCGATGTGGTGCTGCTCGGTGCCACCGGCACGGGCAAGTCGGCCACCACGGCCTGGCTGATCGAGCGGCTGCAGCGGCCGACGCTGGTGATGGCGCCGAACAAGACCCTCGCCGCCCAGCTGGCCAACGAGCTGCGCGAGATGCTGCCGAACAACGCCGTCGAGTACTTCGTCTCCTACTACGACTACTACCAACCCGAGGCGTACATCGCCCAGACCGACACCTACATCGAGAAGGACAGCTCGATCAACGACGACGTCGAGCGCCTGCGCCATTCGGCGACCTCCAGCCTGCTGTCCCGGCGCGACGTGGTGGTGGTCGCCTCGGTGTCGTGCATCTACGGCCTCGGCACGCCGCAGTCGTATCTCGACCGGTCGGTGCAGCTGCAGGTGGGCAGCGAGCTCGATCGGGACGCGCTGCTGCGGCTGCTGGTCGACGTGCAGTACACCCGCAACGACATGGCGTTCACCCGCGGCTCCTTCCGGGTGCGCGGTGACACCGTGGAGATCATCCCGTCCTACGAGGAGCTCGCCGTCCGCATCGAGTTCTTCGGCGACGAGATCGAGGCGCTGTACTACCTGCACCCGCTCACCGGCGACGTGGTCCGCCAGGTCGACATGCTGCGGATCTTCCCCGCCACTCACTATGTGGCGGGGCCGGATCGGATGGAGCGCGCGGTGCGCGACATCGAAGCCGAGCTGGAGGAGCGGCTGGCCGAGCTGGAACGCCAGGGCAAGCTGCTGGAGGCGCAGCGGCTGCGCATGCGCACCCAGTACGACCTGGAGATGATCCGCCAGGTCGGGTTCTGCTCCGGCATCGAGAACTACTCGCGCCACATCGACGGCCGCCCGGCCGGCTCGGCGCCGGCGACGCTGCTGGACTACTTCCCGGAAGACTTTCTGCTCGTCATCGACGAGTCGCACAACACCGTCCCGCAGATCGGAGGCATGTACGAAGGCGACATGTCCCGCAAGCGGAACCTGGTGGAATACGGCTTCCGGTTGCCGTCCGCCGTGGACAACCGCCCGCTGACCTGGGAGGAATTCGCCGATCGCATCGGGCAGACGGTCTACCTGTCGGCCACGCCCGGTCCGTACGAGCTCGGGCAGACCGGCGGCGAGGTGGTCGAGCAGGTGATCCGGCCGACCGGATTGGTCGATCCCAAGGTCGTGGTGAAGCCGACGAAGGGCCAGATCGATGATCTGATTCATGAGATCAGGGGGCGTACCGAGCGCGACGAGCGCGTCCTGGTCACCACGCTGACGAAGAAGATGTCCGAGGACCTCACCGATTACCTGCTCGGGTTGGGGGTGCGGGTGCGCTATCTGCACTCCGAGATCGACACTTTGCGCCGCGTCGAGTTGCTGCGGCAGCTTCGGCTCGGCGAGTACGACGTGCTGGTGGGCATCAACCTGCTGCGTGAGGGGCTCGACCTGCCCGAGGTGTCGCTGGTGGCGATCCTCGACGCGGACAAGGAAGGATTCCTGCGCAGCACCACCGCGCTGATCCAGACGATCGGCCGCGCGGCGCGCAACGTCTCCGGCGAAGTGCACATGTACGCGGACAAGGTCACCGACTCCATGCAGTTCGCCATCGACGAGACCGAGCGCCGCCGCGCGAAACAGGTCGCCTACAACGAAGAGATGGGCATCGATCCGCAGCCGCTGCGCAAGAAGATCGCCGACATCCTCGACCAGGTGTACCGGGAGGCCGACGAGACCGAGGTGGAGATCGGCGGCTCCGGCCGCAATGCCAGCCGCGGCAGGCGCGCGCAAGGCGAGCCCGGCCGCGCGGTGAGCGCGGGCGTGTACGAGGGCCGCGACGTCAAGTCGATGCCCCGTGCCGAACTCGCCGATCTCGTCAAAGAACTCACCGCGCAGATGATGAACGCGGCCCGTGAGTTGCAGTTCGAGCTCGCCGGGCGGTTGCGCGACGAGATCGCGGACCTGAAGAAGGAACTGCGCGGCATGGACGCCGCCGGATTGAGTTGAGCGCCGCTTCGGCGCTGCCTCCGCGGACCGGGAGCCGGGTCACCGCGGAGGCAGCCGGAGTGTCACGACTGGGTCGCCATCCATTCGTTCACACGGCGCTCGGCCTCCTCGCGCGGCACGTCCTCGACCTTGGTGAGCACCGCCCAGCGGTGGCCGAACGGATCGATCACGACGCCGAAGCGGTCGCCGGTCACGAAGGTCTGCGGCTCCTCGACGTTGCGGGCGCCGTGATCGACGGCGCGGCGCACGACCGCGTCGACATCCGGGCAGTAGTGCACGATCGAGGTGTGCACCCATTCGCCGTTCGGTGCCAGCAAGCCGTTGTCCGGGATGGGCATTCCCATCTGCAGGGTCGAGTCGCCGATCTTCAACTCGGCGTGCGCGGGCTGGCCGTCGGGCAGATCGTTGCGGCTGATCACCTCGGCGCCGAAGACGGCGGTGTAGAACTCGATGGCCTTGTTCCCGTCGCCCACCGCGAGAAAACACGTGATCGAGTGGTAGCCGTCGGCAATGGGATTCACTGTGTTCGTCATGACCACAACTCTCGCCCGTGGCGGCCGATGGGTCTTGTAAGAAAGCGACACCGTGCCCGGTAGCGCCGAATCGTCGTCCGGCGAGCCGCCGCATGCTCGCAATCCGCAGGCGCCCACCGACACCAAAGGGATCCTGCATCCGGACGAACAGGCAAAGCACCGTTCGCTGGTCCGGTTGCCGCCGGGCCGGGCGGTGGACCGCTATGTCGAGTGGTACTGGGCGGTGCGCTGGGATCTTCGCGGCAGGCCGCCGTACCGGGCGGAGGTGCTGTCCTACCCGAGCGTGAACGTCACCTTCGAACGATCCGGCGCGCGCACCGGCGGATTCGTCAACGGCGTGACCACCACGAAGTTCATCCGCGAACTCAGCGGGCTCGGCGAGACATTCGGCATCCGTTTCCGTGCGGGCGGCTTCGGCGCGTTCACCGGCCTCGATGTCGGCTCGTTGCGCGACCGCGCCGTGCCCATCGCCGACGTGCTGCCCGACGCCGCCGGCCTGACCGAGCGGGTGCTCGACGCGCCGACGGTCGAGCAGCGCCGCGGCGTCGTCGAGGAGTACCTCGCGGACCGCCCTGCGGCCGCGGACCCGACCTACCGGCTGGTGCTGCGCATTGTCGAGGCGATGGCCACGGATCAAGAGCTCACCAGGGTCGATCAAATCGCCGAGCGGTTCGATGTGCCCGCCCGCACGCTGCAGCGCATGTTCCGCCGGTACGTCGGCGCCGGGCCGAAATGGGTGCTGCGGCGCTACCGGTTGCAGGACGGCGCGGATCTGCTCGCGAAAGGCCGCATCGACGATCTCGCCGCGTTGGCCGCGGAACTGGGCTATTTCGACCAAGCGCACTTCTCGCGTGAGTTCACCGCGGAAGTGGGTATGGCACCCCTGGAATACGCCAAGAATTCGCTACATTTCCGCAACGAGGTCACTGCCAAGGTCATGCCGACGCAAGGTTAATTGCCGGACAGCCGACGAGGAGCCGGACATGGATATCGTGGTGTTGATCGGACGGGTGTTGTTCGCGGTGCTGTTCCTGACTTCCGCCCTCGGGCATTTCACCCGGACCGAGGCGATGGCGGGGTATGCGCAGAGCAAAGGCATCCCGATGGCGAAGGCGTCGGTACTCGCCTCGGGCGTGCTGTTCGGCCTCGGCGGCCTGAGCGTGCTGCTGGGTGTCTGGGCCGACCTCGGTTCGCTGCTGCTGGCGATCACGCTGCTGTCGACCGCCGTCGTGATGCACCGGTTCTGGCAGGAGAGCGACCCGCAGGGCAAGCAGGGCGAGATGATCCAGTTCAACAAAGACCTCGCCTTGAGCGGTGCCGCCCTGATGCTGTTCGCGTTCTTCGCACACGTGGACGAACTCGGATTGACCATCACCGGGCCGCTTTTCGACCTCTAGTCCATCCGCGGAGTCCGGATCGCGCGCTAATATTGCCGCGTCCTTTTACTGCAGGAAGAGGAAGCCATGGACATCATCGGAGCGATTCTCGGCATATTCTGGGCAAACTACCGGCAGTGGCCGTAGCGGCAGGCCGATCCGGGCCCGATCGGCCCGTCACGGCTCGTGATTCACCCCGCTGGGCGGGCCGACCTTCCTGTGACAGACCTGGCTCTGTGACGAATATCCCAGGGTTGCAACACTGTTCGACGCGGTTGTGGCACATCACAGGTTTGGTTCCGGTGAATTGGGTCTGCGCTGGTTGATAAGGCCTTTCCGGCATTCCCTGGCGAATCCGCGGCGGGAATGGCGGAACACCCCGAGTGTGATGTCTTGCGATTTCTGAAATTTCCGTACCGTTTGCCGCTATGGTCGAGCCCAGTCGCCGCGCCGACGCCCCGTCCAACGGGGACGACACCGCGCGCAGCACCGGACCCACCGCATAGTTGGAGGAGAGAATGACCGCCTACCGGACCATTGTCGTCGGTACCGATGGCTCGGACTCGTCGTACGTCGCCGTCGAGAAGGCCGGGTCTCTGGCCGGCGTCTCTGGCGCGACCCTGGTCGTGGCCTGCGCTTACTACCCGACCGACGACCGCGATGTCGCCGCCGCGGCCGACGTGCTCAAGGAAGAGGCCTACCAGGTACGCGGTTCCGCGCCGACCAACGAGATCCTGCGCATCGCCAGGGACAAGGCGATCGCCGCGGGTGCGGCCGACATCGTCGAGCGCGCCATCGTCGGCGAGCCGGTGGAGTCGCTGCTGGCTCTGATGAAAGAGGTCGACGCCGACCTGCTGGTGGTCGGCAACCGGGGCCTGAACACCCTGGCCGGACGGCTGCTCGGGTCGGTGCCCTCCGACGTGGCGCGCAAGTCCCGCTCGGACGTGCTGATCGTGCACACCGTGCGCTGATTCTCGTCCAGCCCGAAAGGCTCCGTGCCCGTCGCGAATCGCGATGCGGGACGGGGCCTTTCGTCGTTCCCGGTGGCGGAGCCGCTTCAGTGCAGCCGGGCGAGCACGCCGGGCAGATCCGCACTGTGCACGACGCCGAGCCGCTGGGTGGCCCGGGTCAGCGCGACGTAGAGGTCGTTGAGCCCGCGCGGCGATTCGGCGAGGATGTCCTGCGGTTCCACCAGGTAGACCGCGTCGAACTCCAGGCCCTTCACCTCGTGCACGGTCAGGACCCGCACCGACTCACCCGCGAGGTCGGCCAGCCGCGCGATCAGCCCGTGCGGCGCGATCACCGCCGTGGTACCCGGCCCCGTCTCGGTGGCGACCAGCCGCGCGATCTCGGCGTGCACGTCGCCCGGCTCGACCCGGTAGGCGCGCGGCGCGACGCCGGTTTCGCGGACCGAACGCGGCGCGGTGGCCGTCGGGTCGATGGCCGCGAGAACGTCGGCCGCGAGGTCCATGATCTCGGCGGGCGTGCGGTAGTTGACGGTGAGCTCGGCCAGCTTCCACCGGGACGCGACGTAGGGCTCCAGCATCCGCTGCCACGACGAGGTGCCCGCCGGGTCGCCGGTCTGCGCGACATCGCCGACCACGGTGACCCACCGGTTCGGGATCCGCCGCATCACCATGCGCCACGCCATCTCCGACAGCTCCTGTGCCTCGTCCACGATCACGTGGCCGTAGGTCCAGGTCCGATCGCCCGCCGCGCGCTCGGCGGTCGTCTGGCGAGTGCGAATGTGCTGGCGTTCGGCCAGCTGGCCGGCGTCGATCAGGTCGTAGGCCATCAGGATCTCCGGGTCGAGCTCGTCCTCGAGATCCTGGGGCGCGGAGCCGGTGAGGATGTCGAGAGCGTCCTGCGCCTCGGCGATCTGGGCGCGCCAGCGGCGGCGGGCGCGCTCGCGTTCTTCGGCGTCGTCCACCCCGAGCAGTTCGGCCAGCTCGTCCAGCAGCGGCGCGTCCGCGGGGCTGAACTGCCCGTCGTCCGAGCGCAGCAGCTCGGCGCGGTCGGCCGGGGCCAGCGAGCTCGCGACCCGGTCCAGCCGCTTCGGGTCGGCGAGCAGGTCGGCCAGGACGTCCTGCGGAGACAGGATCGGCCACAGTTCGGCGATCGCGGCCTGGATCTGCCGGTCGGCGCGCATCTCGTCGCGGATCTCGGTGAGGTCGGCCGAGCTGAGCAGACTGGGGCCGCCGGAGAGGTCGGCGCCCATGGTCTGGGCGAGCTGGTCGGTCAGCGCGTCGATCACCGAGCTCGCGAAGATCGGCCGGGCCAGGTTGTGCGGCCTGCGCGAGGAGCGGGCGCGGCCGCGGGCTTTGGTGGCGATCTTGCGGTCCAGAGTGACCGGATAGCCGTCGAAGCTCAGCCGGATCGGCTCGGCGGGCACCTCCTGGCGGTCGCGCACCGCCTGCTTGAGCACGTCGAGTATCGCCAGCGATCCCTTGAGCTCACCCGCGCGCAGCGAGTCCTCCCGGACCGCCCGCACGCCCGGGTACAGGTCGCCGATGGTGGACAGCAGGACGCCGGTCTCGCCGAGCGACGGCAGCACCTGGCCGATGTAGTCCAGAAAGGTGGCGTTCGGCCCGATGATCAACACGCCGCTCTTGGCCAGCTGCTGGCGGTAGGTGTAGAGCAGGTACGCCGCGCGGTGCAGCGCGACAGCGGTCTTGCCGGTGCCCGGCCCGCCCTGGACGACGAGCACGCTCTTGTGCTCGGAGCGGATGATCGCGTCCTGCTCGTGCTGGATGGTCTCGACGATGTCGTTCATGTGGCCGGTGCGGGCGGCGTTGAGCGCCGACAGCAGCGCGCTCTCGCTGCCGACACCACCGTCGGTGTCGGTGACGCCGGCCCGGCGCGCGGCCTCCAGGTCCAGGTACTCGTCGTTGATCGCGGTGACCTTGCGGTTGCGCGAGCGGATGTGCCTGCGCCGGGTCACACCGTCCGGCGCCGCGGTGGTGGCCAGGTAGAACGGCCGCGCCAGCGGGGCGCGCCAGTCCAGCAGCAGGCTCTCGTAGTCGTCCTTCTCGTCGAGGATCCCGATCCTGCCGATGTAGCGGTAGTCCTCCTGCGCACCGTCGAGGTCGATGCGGCCGAAGCACAGGCCGTGCTCCGCGGCATCGTATTTCGTCAGGTCCTCGGAGTAGAGCTGGGTGAAGGACTCCCGTTCGCTGCGAGCCTGCGGAGTGCCGCCGTTCTCCAGCAGCACGGTGCGCAACCGGTTGCGCGCGTAGTCGCGCATCTCGTCGAGCCGCTCGTACAGCACCGACAGGTACGCCTGTTCCTGATCGGTCTCGCGGATCCGCTCGGGGGTGCCGTCGTAGGCGGCACGATCCTGAGTGAGGTCGGGCAAACTGAACTCCTTGTCACCGCGAACAGGCGCGAGCGCACTACCCGGGCCGGGCAGGCGAACGCGCGGAAAGCAGAGTTGTCGAGTCTACTGGGGTTGCGGAGGGCTCGCCGTATCCCCAGGTGAGGGCCCGGGCGGCGCGACGCCGTCCAGGGGGAGCGGGACCGGCGTGAAGTGCTCCACCACCGGGAACGGGTCGTAGAAGTGGTGCAACAGGTCCTTCCAGCGCTGATAGTCCGGCGAGCCGCGGAATCCGACGACGTGATCGTCGAGACCGTCCCATTCCACCCGGAGCAGATAGCTGCCCGGCGACTCGACGCCGCGCGACAGCGACAGCGACCGGAAGCCCGGCATGCTCGCGATGATCGGGCGCGCCGCGGCGAAGGCGGCTTCGAACTCGGCGGCGCGCTCGGGGCGAACCGGCAGCAGGGCGTGTTCGACGATCATGCGCGATTCCGGGTCAGGACGCGTGGGTGCTGTTCGGCCTGCGGCCCTTGGTGACGGTGCCTTCGCGGCGCCCGGGCGGCTTCGCTCGGTACATCGCCAGGTCCGCGTCGTGCAGCACGGCTTCCGGGCTGCGCCGGTCGCCGACACCGAGTTCGGTGACGCCGATCGAGGCGTTCACCTCGATCCGGTGCCCGCGCGCGATGATCGGCTCGGCCATGGTGGAGCGCAGCCTGCTCACCAGCGCTTCGATGTCGACGCGGCGGGTGCGCCCGGACAGCAGGACCAGGAACTCGTCGCCGCCGAGCCTGCCGACGATGTCGTCGCCGCGCAGCGCGCGCTGCAGCCGCTGGGCGACGATCTGCAGCACGGTGTCGCCGATGGCGTGCCCCAGGGTGTCGTTGATCGCCTTGAACCCGTCGAGATCGATGAACAGCACGGTGGACACCGGCAGCAGTTCCTCGGTGCTGGCCAGTGCGGCGGCCAGCTGCGACAGGATCAGCGAGCGGTTGGCCAGCCCGGTGAGCGAGTCGTGCGTGGCCTGGTACTCCAGTTGCCTCCTGCTGGCGCGGAATTCGGTGATGTCGGCGAAGGAGGACACCGCCGACGAGCGCGGGTCGCCGGGATTGAGCAGGCGGCTGCTGCCCGACAACCAGCGGCGCTGACCGTCCACCCGGTCGACGCCGAAGATGTAGCCGGTGATGGTCTCGCCCGTGGCCAGCGTGCGCGCCACGGGATGGCGGCTCGGCGGCAACGGCTGGGCGTTGGCGTCCAGCAGCACCAGCGGCAGCGACTGGATGGTGCGGCCGATGACCTGCCCGTCGGGGCCCTCGGTCCCGAAGATGCGCTTGGCCGCCGGGTTCATCGACTCGATCCGGCCCTCCGGATCGATCACCACGACGCCCTCCTCCAACTGGGAGACGACGGTGGTGAAGTAGTGCTCGGCTCGGCGCTGCGCGGCCTCGGCATGGCGCTGGGCGGTGAGGTCGTGGATCACCACCTGGTAGGCAAGGCGGTCGTGCCAGGCGGTCAGCACCGACACCGTCTCCACGGGGACGGTGCCGCCGTCCACCCGCATCAGCGTCATCTCGGCGGGGATCGAGGCCGCGCCCGCGGTGGTGAGGGTGGCGATGCGGTCGAGCATCGAGGGGACGGACGCGGGGTGGACGAAGTCGGTCAGCGGACGGCCGACGATCTCGTCGGCGTTCTCGGCGGCGAGCAGCCGGACGGTCGCCGGGTTGACGTAGACGACCAGGCCGCGCTCGTGCACGCAGATCCCGTCCGGGGTGTGTTCGACGAGTGAGCGGTAGCGCGCAGCCATCTGTTCGGCGGCGTCGACCGCGGCGGCCAGCTTGTCGTCACCCACTCGAACCCCCGATCATCGACCCAATTATGGCCATTGGAACACGGGATTATTCTGGTATCGACGTGTACAAGATCACATCGTCCACGGCATTGCTTCGATCACAGTACCGGCACGTTCTCGGGTCGGATCCGGGGATCATGGGGGAACCGGTTTCTGCGTCGAGATAGGGCAGACCGCTCGGTCGGCCCGGGGAGCCGGCGAAGGAGCGATACATGCCGGGTGCCGACCCGAACACCGCCGCGCGATCGCGATTGGATCCGCCGCGGCATCGGAATCATATGACCATCGCCGGGATCGGCGCGATCACCGGTTACGGATGGGGACGTGAGCGGCTGTGGGACGGCTTGCTCAGCGGCAAGTCGGCGGCAGCCCTGCAATCCGGCTACGGGGCGGGCCGCGACGAGGACGCGTGGGTGTCGCTGGTGCCAGAGGGCGGGGATCCCGAACTGCGCACCAGCCGTTACGGGCGCGCCGTGCACGAGGCCGCGCGGGAGGCCGTCGCCGATGCCGGGGACCGCGGCTGGCGGCCCGGCCGCACGGTCGGCTTGCTGCACGCCATCGTGCTCGGCGACGTGCTGGACTGGCGCGAGTTCTACCTCGCCGACGAGGGCTACCGCCGGTCCAGGGATTACCTGCGGCTGCTGCCGTCCACGCCGGTGTCGATGCTGATGCAGGAATTCGGCTTCCACGGTCCGGCCATGAACGTCTCCGCCGCGTGCAGTTCGGCCAACGTCGCGCTGATCACCGCGAAGCTCTGGCTGGACGCGGGCATGGCCGACGACGTGATCTTCGTCGCGACCGACCTGTCCGCCACCCCGGAAATGCTCGAACACTTCGTCCGGCTCGGCGCCGCGGTGGCGGACGCCGAACCGATGGACGCGTGCAGGCCCTTCCAGGAGGGCAGCCGCGGGTTCAGCATGGGCGAGGCGTCGGTGGCGTTCGTCCTCACCCGTGCGGCCGAGCGGCCCTATGCAGCGGTACTCGGCGGCGCCATGTCCAACGACGCCTACCACGTGGTTTCGGTGGACCCGACGCACGAGCAGATCCTCGACTGCGTCCGGCGCGCGCTCGCCAGCGCCGGGGTCGCCGCCGCGGACGTGAGTTATTACAACGCGCACGGCACCGGAACGCGGCAGTGCGATGTGGCCGAACACCATCTGCTGGAGCACCTGTTCGACGATCGCCCGCACATCTACGCGTTGAAACCGCTGGTGGGCCACTGCCAAGGTGCGGCGGCCGCCGTCGAGGTGGCGGCGGCCGCCCTGGGCTACGACCGCGGCATCGTGCCCGCCGCGCCGATCGTCGCGCCGGCGCATCCACGGCTGCTGGACGGCCCCGCGGCGTTCGAGGGCGGTATTACCGCGAAGCTCTCCCTCGGCATGGGCGGCAACAACTCCGTCGTGGTGCTCGGGGCCGCCTGAATCGGGCCTACCACAGTTCTTTTCGCCGCAGGGGACTTTCGGCCCTGTTCGCCACACCAGCGCGGTGCTGGCATGGGAGTGCGAACGGATCGATCTGGAAGGCGGGGCAATACAGATGGTCACCTCGGAGCTGCGATTCGCGGCGGAACATTGGACGACGGCCGCGGACCCGGAAGTGGCGGTGACCACGTGCGGAGACGTGGGCGCCATCGACGTGACGCGGGCGGTGCGAGCCATCGGTCGCGTCCTGCGCAGGCACCATCTCGACGCGCCAGCCCGGGTGCGTCTCACCGCACCGCCCGACGCGGAGCGGCCCACGGTGGTGCAGGTCGATGTCCGCAACCGGGACCTCGTCATCCGGGTCCAGGTCACCGGGCCACGCGGATTCGCGGTGACCTTCGCCGCCGAGCGCCTGGACCGCAGGCTGGCCCGCCTGGCCGCGGGACAACCGCGGACCTGGCCGGATCCGGCCCGCCCCCCGCTGGCCTGGGTCGGCGAGCCGCGTCCGATCGTCCGCCGCAAGCAGGTCGGCCTCACCACCTGCACGCCCGCCGACGCGGTCGCGGTCCTGGATGCGATGGACTACGAGGCGCATCTGTTCACCGACGCCGACACCGGTGAGGACGCGGTGGTGCACTGGGCGGCGCCGGGCGTGCGACTCATCCGCCAGTGGGCGACCTATCCGCCGATCCGGTCGCCGGAGATGGTCCAGGGCACCTCGCCGATCGTCGTCGACGCCGAACCGGCCGCGTGCCTGGACTCGGCCGAGGCGGCGAACGTGTTGTGCCGCAAAGGCTTGCCATTCCTGTTCTGCACCGCCCCGGACAGCGGCCGTGGCGAGCTGCTGTACCGGCGGCACGACGGCGATCTGGCCCTGGTGGCGCCCGTCTGATCGCTAGGCCAGCGGTACGGACCAGTGCACCCTGGTGCCGCCGTTCTCGGCCGGCCGCACCGTGCAGTGGCCGTCGGACATGTTCGCGCGCTGCGCGAGGTTGGCCAGTCCGCTCGGCACCACGTCCGCGGGCATGCCCTTGCCGTTGTCCTCGACGAGAACGGTCAGCTCGTCGCCGACGGTGATCTCGACGGCGAGCCGGTTCCCGCCGGAATGGCGCACCGCGTTGCTCACCGATTCGCGCACCACGGCTTCCGCGTGGTCCGCGAGCGCGTCGCCCACGACCGACAGCGGTCCGGAGAACCGCACGCTGGTCCGGAACGCGCCGTCGGCCGTCTGCTGGCGGATCGCGTCCTCGAGCCGCCGCCGCAGCGGGTCGCCGCCGTGCAGGTCGAAGATCGACGTGCGGATCTCCTGCACGACCTCCTGCAGACCGTCCATCTCCGCCGAAAGCCGTTGCCGCACTTCCGGATCGTCGGTGCGGGCCGCGGTGGCCCGCAGCCCGAGCCCGACCGCGAACAGTCGTTGCACGACATGGTCGTGCAGATCGCGCGCGATGCGGTCGCGGTCGGCGAGGACGTCGAGTTCACGCATCCTGCGCTGGGTCTCGGCCAGTTGCATGGCCAGCGCCGCCTGATCGGTGAACGCGGCGGTCAGCTCGATCAGTTCGCCGGAATACGGGGCACTGCCGGGTGGGCGGACGACGATCAGCACGCCGAGCACGAGATCCGCGGTCTGCAACGGCAGCACTAGCGCGGGCCCCGCCGAGCCGACCGGAGCGCCGAGATCGACCGCTCCGGCGTCGGTCACCTGCACCGGCGCACGCTCGGTGAACGCCGTGCCGGTGGCGGTGCCGGAAATTTGTACCCGCTCCGGACCCGGGCCGGGACCGAACCATTGCGCCACAACGAGTTCGGTGGCTTCGTCGGGCGGCGTCGCGGGCGCGACCACGGCCAGCAACGCCTGCTGCGAGCCGGTCAGCGCGCGGGCGCGCGCGACCACCTGCGCGAGCACCAGGTCCGGCGCCGTGCCCGCGAGGAACTCGGTCGCGATGTCCCGGGTGGCTTCGATCCACGCCTGCCTGGTTCGAGCGGATTCGTACAGCCTGGCGTTCTCGATGGCGATGCCCGCCGCGGCGGCCAGCGCCAGCACGATGGCCTCGTCGTCGTCGGTGAACGGTTGCCCGCCCGCCTTCTCGGTGAGGTAGAGATTGCCGAAGATCTCCTCGCCGATCCGCACCGGGACGCCGAGGAAACTGCCCATCCGTGGATGGTTGGGCGGAAAGCCCACGGAAGCGGGATGTTTCGACAGATCGACCAGCCGGATCGGTTCCGGGTGCAGGAAGAGGAGCCCGAGCACGCCTTGTCCCTCGGGAGACCGGCCGATATGGGCGGGCATCGTGTCGTCGACGCCCTGGAAGATGAATTCGACCAGCTGATGATCGTGTCCGCGGACGCCCAGCGCGCCGTAGCGGGCGTCGACCAAGCGGGTGGCCGCGCGCACGAGGGCGCGCAGGGTGTCGAGCACCGTTGACGTGAGGGCGGGGGTGACGTCCGTCATGAAGAAGTCGGGGAGGCCGGTGGGATGCGCACAGCGCGGTCAGTCTAGTCGGCGGTCGGTGCGCACGCGGCGAAGTCGTTCGACCGGAGCCGGCCGCTGGACGAATCCCCGGCAGCGCTGTGCCGGTGCCCGGACCGCGATGACGGTACCGGCCATGTTCTTCCGCACAGGAGCAGGAGCGTGACCTCGAGCACTCGGCGCCGAGGCGTCCCTCGGACAACCGCCTGTCACCCGCAACCATTGCCGCGGTCATCGGCCCCGGCCGTGCGGGCGCGGCGGCGGGACGGCGGGCGGCGAGGGGAATGATGCGGCCCGTCCCGCTGTTGACCAGGGACGCCGGGAGGGCGATGCTACGGAGGCGTCCTTGCCTGTTTCCCCGGCTCGATCCGTAACGTCCGGCCGCCGGGTTCCCGCCATTCGTCGAGGTGACGGGCGGTCCGCGAAACTTGTCGGTGCCCATGCCTAGCATGGCGGCCGGGGGTATGTCTGGACGCCGAACACGAAGGAGAAGGGACGACCTGTGGCGGAACGCCTCACTGTGCGCGGAGCTCGGGAGCACAACCTCAAGGGTGTCGATCTCGACCTGCCCCGCGACAGCCTCATCGTGTTCACCGGTCTGTCCGGCTCCGGAAAGTCGAGCCTGGCCTTCGACACGATCTTCGCGGAGGGGCAGCGGCGCTACGTCGAATCGCTGTCGGCGTACGCGCGGCAGTTCCTCGGCCAGATGGACAAGCCCGACGTCGACTTCATCGAAGGTCTCTCGCCCGCGGTGTCCATCGACCAGAAGTCGACCAACCGCAATCCGCGCTCGACCGTGGGCACCATCACCGAGGTCTACGACTACCTGCGGCTGCTCTACGCCCGGGCGGGCACGCCGCACTGCCCGGTGTGCGGCGAGCTGATCGCCAAGCAGACGCCGCAGCAGATCGTCGACCAGGTGCTGGCGATGGAGGAGGGCATCCGCTTCCAGGTGCTCGCTCCGGTGGTGCGCACCCGCAAGGGCGAGTTCGTCGACCTGTTCGATCAGCTGAACACCCAGGGCTACTCCCGCGTGCGGGTCGACGGCGTGGTGTATCCGCTCACCGATCCGCCGAAGCTGAAGAAGCAGGAGAAGCACGACGTCGAGGTCGTGGTCGACCGGCTGGCGGTGAAGCCGAATTCCAAGCAGCGCCTGACCGATTCGATCGAGACCGCGCTGCGGCTCGCCGACGGCATCGTGGTGCTCGACTTCGTCGATCGCGACGAGCACGCGCACGACCGGGAGCGCCGCTTCTCCGAGCGCCTCGCCTGCCCCAACGGTCACCCGCTCGACATCGAGGACCTGGAGCCGCGCTCGTTCTCGTTCAACTCGCCCTACGGCGCGTGCCCGGACTGCACCGGCTTGGGCATCCGCAAGGAGGTCGACCCGGAACTGGTGGTGCCCGACCCGGCGCTGAGCCTGAACGAAGGCGCCATCGCGCCGTGGTCGCGTGGCCAGACCGCCGAGTACTTCACCAGGCTGCTGTCCGGTCTCGCCGATGCCATCGGCTTCTCCATGGACACCCCGTGGCAGGATCTGCCGCCGAAGGCGCGCAAGGCGGTACTGGAGGGCAGCGCCGACCAGGTGCACGTGTCCTACACCAACCGCTACGGGCGCAAGCGCTCGTACTACGCGGACTTCGAGGGCGTGATGCCGTTCCTGCAGCGGCGCATGGAGAGCACCGAGTCCGAGCAGATGAAAGAGCACTACGACGGGTACATGCGCGACATCCCGTGCCCGGTGTGCAACGGCGCCCGGCTGCGCCCGGAGATCCTCGCCGTCACCATCGCCGCCGCGGGCGAGAAGAAGTCCATCGCCGACGTCAGCGACCTGTCCATCGGCGCGTGCTCGGCATTCCTGAACTCGCTCACCCTGGGGGAGCGCGAGGCGGCGATCGCCGGGCAGGTGCTCAAGGAGGTGCAGGCGCGGCTGGGCTTCCTGCTCGACGTCGGTCTGGAGTACCTGACGCTGTCGCGCGCGGCCGCCACGCTCTCCGGCGGTGAGGCGCAACGGATCCGGCTCGCCACCCAGATCGGCTCCGGCCTGGTCGGCGTGCTGTACGTGCTCGACGAACCGTCGATCGGCCTGCACCAGCGGGACAATCGCAGGCTCATCGAGACCCTCACGCGCCTGCGCAATCTCGGCAACACGCTGATCGTGGTCGAGCACGACGAGGACACCATCCGCGCCTCGGACTGGGTGGTCGACATCGGCCCGTACGCCGGCGAGCACGGCGGCACCGTTGTGCACAGCGGGCCCTACGAAGAGCTGCTCACCGACCCGAACTCGCTGACCGGAGCGTATCTGTCCGGCCGGGAGCGGATCGAAGTGCCGCTGGTACGCCGCCCGGTCAGTAAGAAGCGGCAGCTCACCGTCGTGGGGGCGAGCGAGCACAACCTCCGGGGCATCGACGTCGCGTTCCCGCTCGGCGTGCTCACCGCGGTGACGGGCGTCTCCGGCTCGGGCAAGTCGACGCTGGTGAACGACATCCTGGCGACGGTGCTGGCGAACCGGCTCAACGGCGCGCGGCAGGTGCCCGGCAGGCACACCCGGATCAACGGGCTCGACCACCTGGACAAACTGGTGCAGGTGGATCAGTCGCCGATCGGCCGGACGCCACGGTCCAACCCGGCCACCTACACCGGCGTCTTCGACAAGATCCGCACGTTGTTCGCGGCCACCACCGAGGCGAAGGTGCGCGGATACCAGCCGGGCCGGTTCTCGTTCAACGTCAAGGGCGGACGATGCGAAGCCTGCTCCGGTGACGGCACGCTCAAGATCGAGATGAACTTCCTGCCGGACGTCTACGTCCCGTGCGAGGTCTGCCACGGCGCTCGCTACAACCGGGAAACCCTCGAGGTGCACTACAAGGGCAAGACCATCGCCGAGGTGCTCGACATGTCCATCGAGGAGGCCGCCGACTTCTTCGAACCGATCACCTCGATCCACCGCTACCTCAAGACCCTGGTGGACGTGGGGCTCGGTTACGTGCGCCTCGGTCAGAGCGCTCCCACCCTCTCCGGTGGCGAGGCGCAGCGGGTGAAGCTGTCCGCCGAGCTGCAGAAGCGGTCCACCGGCCGCACCGTGTACATCCTCGACGAGCCGACCACCGGTCTGCACTTCGAGGACATCCGCAAGCTGCTCAACGTCATCAACGGCTTGGTGGACAAGGGCAACACGGTGATCGTCATCGAGCACAATCTGGACGTCATCAAGACCTCCGACTGGGTGATCGACATGGGCCCGGAAGGCGGCTCCGGCGGCGGCACCGTCGTCGCCGAGGGCACGCCGGAGGAGATCGCGGCCGTCGCGGACAGCTACACCGGCCAGTTCCTGAAAGAGGTGCTGGACGCGCGGCCCGCGCCGCAGAGCGCCGCGAAGAAAGCTCCGGCGAAGAAGGCGGCAGCGAAGGCGACCAAGCGGGTGGCCAAGAAGACGGCGCCGGTCGGCTGACCATCGCCCGGCGCGGCCCGGATCGCACGGGCCGCGCCGCTTCGGTCAGCGGTTGGCGATGGTGTGGATCAGTTCGGCCAGCTCATTCGGCTTGGACCACATCGGCCAGTGCCCCGTGGGCAGATCGACGTACTCGGCGTCGATGCGGGCCAGTTCGGCGAAGATCGCCGCTTCACCGTTGTCGCGCAGCTTCTTGACCAGCTCCGCGGTCATGCTGCTGCAGATCACGGTGGTGGGGACCGCCAGCCGCGCGGTCGAATCGCTCAATCGCAGCGGTGCGCCCGCGACGGACGCCGGCTCCGAGACGGCGCGCTCGCGGAAGCGCGCCAAGGCGGTTTCGTCCAAGCCCGCCAGGCTGCTGCCCTCGTCCTCCAGCTCGGACCACTCCGGCAGGTTCCATTCGCGCACGGCGGCGTCCAGCGCGGAATTGATGACGAACCCGTTCGGCAGCGGCGCGCTGTCGACGTAGATCGCCCGGCGGAACAGCTCGGGCGCACGGTCGATGGCGAGATAGGCGGGCGCCGCGCCACCGGAGTGCGCGACGAGCACGACGCTCTCGCCCGCGGGCACCGCGCCGATGATGGCCTCGGCCTGGGACTCCAGGGTGGCCGACAACCGATCGGGGTCGGTGGCCTCCAGGCCGGGCAGCGTGAGCGCCAGCACCTCGTTGCCACGCCGGCGCAGATCGGGCGCGACTTCGTCCCACGCCCATGCACCGAGCCAGAATCCGGGAGCGAGAAGAATCCGAGTAGCCATGGGCTCACTGTGCCCTACCCGTTGGGAAATTTCATAAACATCGTTGTCCCGCATCGGTATTCCGCCCATAAATTTCCGGCGGCGGTGCGAAATCCTGGATGGAACGTCAGTAGACCGGGCCGGTGTACTTCTCGCCCGGGCCCTTGCCCGGCTCGTCCGGATGGGCGGAGGACTCACGGAAGGCGCGCTGCAGCGACTGCAATCCCTCGCGAATCGGTCCGGCGTGCGGGCCCAGGTATTCCACCGACGCCGTGACGAGACCGGCCAGCGCGGTGATCACGCGGCGCGCCTCGTCCAGATCGCGGCGCGGGCTGGTGTCCGGGTCCTCGTCGGCCAGGCCGAGCTTTTCCGCCGCCGAGCTCATCAGCATGACGGTGGCGCGGCTGATCACCTCCACCGCGGGGATGTCGGCCAGTTCGCGTACGGAAGCGTCGAGCTCGTCGGTCATGTCTTCAGGCTAGCGACGCCGCGCGCAGCATCCGGAGGTGGCCGATCTCCGTGATGTTTTTCATCAGTTCCGCGTTCACCCAGCCCGCCAGGTGCGCGATGGTCAGCCCGGCGTCGGCGGGCCACGGGTAGGCGCTGGGGCGGTCGAGGTCGGTCTCGGCGAGCCCGTCCAGGACGCGCACCCACTCGGTGTGCAGATCGCGGAGGCAGGCGATGGCCGCGGCGCCGTCACCGGGCCAGTGCACGTCCTCCCGCGCGGGCGGGGTGAGTCCTTCGGCATGGTCGATGGCAGAACCCCACCACCAGCCGATGTGCCAGGTGAGCCAGGCGACCGTGGGGACGGGCACCGGATCGGGTTCGACGTCGGCCCAGTCCGGCCGCCACACGCCCTCGGAATCGGGATGTACCGTCCAGGTGAGTTCGGCGGGTTCCCAGAGGAAGTCCTCCGGCGTGAGCGCCTCGAGATGGATCCCGGCCAGCGACCAGGTCAGGTCGAACTGCCAGCGCAGCAGGTCACGGCATGGTGTGCGCACCGGGGGAGCGTGGCACTCGGGAGGCGGCCGGGCAAGGGATTTTCGGGCCGATTCGGCGATAGCCGAACGGAATGTTAGACTTTCCGCTGACGACCGCCCCGGGCTTGCCTCGGGGCTGATAAGTGGAGCCCGACTCCCACCGCTGCCGACGAGTCATCGTACGGCCAGCGGTCCGGTCACCCGCCCCGCAAGGGCGGGTTTCTCGTGCCGAGTTCTCGCGGAGAACCGGAACACGAGAGTCGACCCGAGTTCGCTCGCGGTCGGCGATCGGTCGACATCGGGCCCTGTGTGCGGAATACCGCACCGGGGCCTTCGTGTTGAACAGGGGTTGCAGTTATTGCGCGCGGTCGTCCGACGACACCGCTTGACCTAGGAGGCCCCATCAGCACTGAGACCCGCATCAACGATCGCATCCGTGTTCCCGAGGTTCGGCTCATCGGACCTGGCGGCGAGCAGGTTGGGATCGTGCGTGTTGAAGATGCACTACGCGTCGCCCTCGAAGCCGACCTCGATCTGGTCGAGGTGGCACCCGATGCTCGTCCGCCGGTCTGCAAGATCATGGACTACGGCAAGTTCAAGTACGAGACGGCGCAGAAGGCGCGCGAGTCTCGGAAGAACCAGCAGCAGACGGTGATCAAGGAGCAGAAGCTCCGCCCGAAGATCGATGACCACGACTACGAGACCAAGAAGCGCAACGTCGTTCGCTTCCTCGAGGCCGGGTCCAAGGTCAAGGTGACGATCATGTTCCGCGGACGCGAGCAGTCCCGGCCCGAACTCGGCTTCCGGCTGCTGCAGCGGCTTGCGTCCGACGTCGCCGACCTCGGTTTCGTGGAAACCTCGGCCAAGCAGGACGGTCGCAACATGACCATGGTCCTCGCCCCGCACAAGGGCGCGAAGACCCGGGTGAAGGCGCAGCAGGAGTCGGCCCCGCGCCCGGCGCCCAGCGCCGCACCGGCCGGTCAGCCCGCTGCGGAGCAGGCCGAGACGGCCGGCCCGCAGTAATACCGATCAGAACACCGGCGGTCCCGCAGGACCGCCGGGACGACAGATAGAGGAATCCATGCCGAAGATGAAGACGCACAGCGGCGCCTCGAAGCGATTCAAGGTGTCCGGCAAGGGCAAGCTGCTTCGCCAGCAGGCGAACCGTCGCCACCTGTTCGAGCACAAGCCCACCCGCCGGACTCGCCGTCTGGACGGTGTGGAAGTAGTCGCGCCCGCCGACGTCCGTCGCGTGAAGAAGCTGCTCGGTATCTGATCGCGCCCTGCGCACAGACCGACCGGCACCCCGCGCGACCGGAGCACCTCCGTCGCCACCCCCGACCCATTTCCGGGCGCTGCCCCGCGCCCCCAGATCGAACAGGACTGACCAGTGGCACGCGTCAAAAGGGCCGTGAACGCTCAGAAGAAGCGCCGTTCCATCCTCGAGGCCTCCAAGGGTTACCGCGGCCAGCGCTCGCGGCTGTACCGCAAGGCCAAGGAGCAGCAGCTGCACTCGCTCACCTACGCCTACCGGGACCGCCGGGCGCGCAAGGGTGACTTCCGCAAGCTGTGGATCGCGCGCATCAACGCCGCCGCGCGCATCAACGACATCACCTACAACCGCTTCATCCAGGGCCTGAAGGCCGCCGGTGTGGAGGTGGACCGCAAGATCCTCGCCGAGCTCGCGGTGTCGGACGCCGAGGCGTTCGCCGGTCTCGTCGCGGTCGCGAAGGCCGCCCTGCCGCAGGATGTCAACGCGCCGGCTGCCTGAGTCGCCTCCGTTGGCACACGGACAACTTTCGGAACGGCCCGTGGAAGCGCTCAGCGAGCGCAATCCACGGGTCGTTTCCGCTGTGAAGCTGCAGCGCAGCGCACAGCGTCGCAAAGCGGGACGATTTCTCGCCGAAGGCGCCAACGCCGTCGCGGCGGCGCTGGAGACCGGGCGCGTCCACGAGCTGTTCTACTCGAAGGCCGCCGCCGAACGCGACCATGCGCTGATCGCGGGGGCCGCGGCCACGGGGGTCCGCACCACGCTGGTCAGTGATCGCGCGGCACAGCACCTCGGGGAAACCGTGACGGCCCCGGGATTGGTGGCGGTCTGCGATCTGCTCGACGTGCCCTTGGCTCGCATCCTCGACGTTCAGCCGCGGATGTTGGCCGTTCCGGTCGAGATGGCCGAGCCGGGCAACGCGGGAACGCTCGTGCGGGTGGCCGATTCCGTGGGCGCGGACGGCGTGGTGCTGGCGGGCGACACCGTCGATCCGCACAACGGCAAGTGCGTGCGGGCCAGCGCGGGCAGCATCTTCCACGTGCCGATCGCCCGGCACCGTGACGTCGCCGAGACGCTCGATGCGATCGCCGGGGCGGGAATCACGATCCTGGCGACGGCGGCGGACGGCGAAGTCGACCTCGACGACGCCGACGGATTGTTCACCGCCCCCGTCGCCTGGCTGTTCGGCAACGAGGCGCACGGCTTGGACCCCGCTGTCGCGCGCCGCGCCGACCACCGCATCCGCATCCCCATCCGCGGCCGCGCGGAGAGCCTGAATCTGGCCACTGCCGCCGCGATCTGCCTCTACGCGAACTCGCGTGTCCGCTACGGTGTTTGATTTCCAGCGCCTGCGGCGCTGGGTGTTCGCGGCCCCTTTATGGCTCGCGCTCGAAACCTGGGGTTGGGGTGCGCTGGGCGCTTGGCAGTCGAGCTCAGGATCACTGCGCGTGGCTTGGAGCGGCTGAGGGCCGGGGCGTTGGTCGCGAACCATGGCATCGAGTGGCGCTTTCGCGAAGCAATCTGGAGCGTCAATCGCCCTGTGTGCTCAGGTTCTGAAGAATCTCATCCGCCCATGCCGCGGGCACCGCGTCCGGTCCCGCCACCTGCATCGCGCTCATGACGGTGAGCAGCATCCCGGTGGACAGGAAGCGCCGCGTCTCGGTGTCCGGCGCTCCGGTGAGTTCCCGGATCAGCTGGTAGATCTTGCCGAACCGGGCCCTGACCTGGTCGCCGATCGCAGGGTCCGCGCTGGCCGCGAACCCGTGCAGGAGCAGCTGGAGCAGTTCTCGTTCGGCGAGGAAAACCGAATAGCCGTTGCCGAGCGCGGCCAGGGCTTCCTCCGGGCCCGCGTCGGGCGCCGCCTCGGTGCGGGCGGTGCGGAAGATCGCCTCGATCCGGTCGCACACGCGGTGCAAGGCAGCACGGAACAGGTTCTGCTTGGTCCCGAACAGCCGGATCACGTACGGCTGTGACACACCCGCACGCCGGGCGATCTCGTCGGTCCGGGTGGCGGCGTAGCCGGATTCGGCGAACGCGGACACCGCCGCGCGCAGTACCTGCTCGCCTCGCTCGCCGGCCGTCATCCTGGTCCTGGTCGCCATCGTGTTCCATTTCCGCTGGTTCTGGGGTGTGTCTTGACATGTTATCAGTCGATGCATACTGTTCTGGACACTAGTTATCAGTCGATTACAACAAGGACTGGACATGACCGAGACCCTCCCACTCGCCACGGCGCCCGCCGTCGCGCCCGCGACCACGATCGGTGGTCGCAGGCTCGCCGCCGTACTGGCCGCGGTCGGTATCCCGATGTTCATGGTCACGCTGGACAACCTCGTGGTGACGAACGCGCTGCCGGTGATCCGCACCGAGTTGGGCGCTTCGCTGGCCGACCTGCAGTGGTTCGTCAACGCCTACACGCTGTCGTTCGCCTCGCTGCTGCTCACCGCGTCCGCGATCGGTGACCGGCTCGGCAGGCGCCGGATCTTCCTGCTCGGCATCGCGTTGTTCACGCTGGCGTCCGCGGCCTGCGCACTCGCGACCGAACCCGGCCTGTTGATCGCGGCGCGGGCGGTGCAGGGCTTCGGCGCGGCCGCGGTGATGCCGCTGTCGCTGACCTTGTTGTCCGCGGCCGTCCCGGAACGGATGCGCAACGCGGCCATCGGCATCTGGGGCGGCATCGCCGGGCTCGGCGTCGCCCTCGGCCCGTTGGTCGGTGGCGCGGTGGTCGAGGGGCTGAGCTGGCAGTGGATCTTCTGGCTGAACGTGCCCCTCGGGCTGGTCGTGCTGCCGTTCGCCGCGCGGGTGCTCGCCGAATCGCACGGCCGCAGCCGCCGCCTCGATCCGGCCGGGCTGCTGCTGTCGGCGGGCGGTGTGCTCGCGATCGTGTGGGGCGTCATCCACGGCGCCGACGACGGCTGGACCTCGGCGAGCGTGCTGTCCGCGCTGCTGGGCGGCGCCGTGCTGCTGGTCGCGCTGGTCGTCTGGGAACTGCGCGTGCCCGAGCCGATGCTGCCACTGCGGTTGTTCCGCTCCCGCGCGTTCAGCGTGAGCAACGTGGTCGGTTTCGCCTTCTCGGTGGGCGTGTTCGGTTCGATCTTCCTGCTCGCGCAGTATTTCCAGGTGGTGCAGGGTTACAGCCCGCTGGAATCGGGCGTGCGCACCATGCCGTGGACCATGGCGCCGATGGTCGTCGCGCCGATCGCGGGTCTGCTCGTCGATCGGGTGGGTGCGCGCACGTTGATCACCACCGGGCAGGTGCTGCTGGCCGCCGCGCTGGCCTGGATGGCCGCGATCACCACGGTGGAGGTCGACTACGGCGCGTACGTCGCACCGTTCCTGCTCGCGGGTGTCGGCATGGGGCTGACCTTCGCTCCCGCCTCGACCATCGTGATGGCCAGCGCGACGGCGGAGGACCAGGCCATGGCCTCGGGTACCAACAACACGGTCCGCGAAGTGGGCGTCGCGATGGGCGTGGCGGTGCTGGCCTCGGTATTCGCCGGCTCCGGTTCCTACCTGGGGCCGCAGAGCTTCGTGGACGGCCTGGTGCCCGCGGTCTGGGTCGGCGCGGCGATCGTCGCGGCGGGCGCGCTGACCTCCCTGCTGTTGCCCAGACGGGTCACCGCGGCGAGCTGATCCGATCGGTGCGCCCCTGGCTGTGCTCCGGCACGGCGAGGGGCGCATCGTGCATGTGCGGCCACCGGGCCGTTCCGCTGGTCCCGAGGCGCTCCGCGGAACGCCGACGACCTCGGCGATCGGGCTCCGGTCTCCGTATCGTCGTGCCGTGCGGGAGGGGGATCGGGCCCGCCCGGCAGACCGTCTGGTCTGTCCAGGCGGGTAATCCGCGTGAATCGCACCCGAGCCATCGAATACGATGCGACCAGCAGCAATGCGGGTCGGCGATCAGCCGTGCCCGCGAACCGATCCCCAGGGGAGAGACGGAGCATCGTGGCCGACGACATCGACGCAGGCGAGCAGAACGCAGCGCTGACCGAGGAGGCGCTGGCCGCGGCCGCGGCGGCCGCCGAGAAGGCGTTCGCCGCTGCCGCCGACCTGGATGCGCTCGCGGTCGCGAAAACCGAGCACCTCGGCGGCAAGGCGCCGCTGGCCCTCGCGCAGCGCGCGCTGGGCAGTCTGCCCAAGTCGGAGAAGGCCGACGCGGGCAAACGAGTGAACGTCGCCAGGTCCAGGGTGTCGGAGGCGTTCGAGGCCCGTCGCGCCACGTTGCTCGCCGAGCGCGATGCCGCCGTGCTGGTCGCGGAGGCGATCGATGTGACGCTGCCCGCTCGCCGCGTTGCGGTCGGTGCCCGGCACCCCATCACGGTCATCTCCGAGCGAGTCGCCGACGTGTTCGTCGCGATGGGCTGGGAGGTCGCCGAAGGTCCCGAGGTGGAGACCGAGCACTTCAACTTCGATGCGCTGAACTTCCTGCCCGACCATCCGGCGCGCACCATGCAGGACACCTTCCACATCGCGCCGGAGGGCTCGCGTCAGGTGCTGCGCACGCACACCTCGCCGGTGCAGGTGCGCTCGATGCTGGAACGCGACCTGCCGATCTATGTGGTCTGCCCGGGCCGCACCTTCCGCACCGACGAGCTGGACGCCACGCACACCCCGGTGTTCTCGCAGGTCGAGGGCTTGGCGGTGGACAAGGGCCTGACCATGGCGCATTTGCGCGGCACGCTGGACGCGTTCGCCAGGGCGCTGTTCGGGCCGGACACCCGCACCCGCATGCGTCCCAACTACTTCCCGTTCACCGAACCCTCCGCCGAGGTGGACGTGTGGTTCCCGGACAAGAAGGGCGGCGCGGGCTGGGTCGAATGGGGCGGCTGCGGCATGGTGAACCCGAAGGTGCTGATCGCCAGCGGGATCGATCCCGAGGTGTACAGCGGGTTCGCGTTCGGCATGGGCTTGGAGCGGACGCTGCAGTTCCGCAACGGCATCCCGGACATGCGTGACATCGTCGAGGGCGACGTGCGCTTCACGCTGCCCTTCGGTATCCGGTCCTGACCCCACCCTTCGATCGAGAGAGCGAAACGACAAGTGCGAGTAGCGCAGTCCTGGCTGACCGACATCATCCAGCGCACCAACCCGGAGTGGTCGGTGACGCCGGAGGAGCTCGACGCCGGATTCGTCCGGGTCGGGCTGGAAGTCGAAGAGGTCGACAAGCTCCGGCGGGTCGCGGGCCCGGAGGAGAGCGCGGCGGAAGCGGGCGGCGAGCCGCTGGTGGTCGGCCGGGTGGCCGAGATCACCGAGCTGACCGAGTTCAAGAAGCCGATCCGCTTCTGCAAGGTGGACATCGGCAAGCCCGAGTTGCAGGAGATCATCTGCGGCGCGCGGAATTTCGAGGTCGGTGACCTGGTGGTCGTGGTGCTGCCCGGCGGCGTGCTGCCCGGCGGCTTCCAGATCACCTCGCGCAAGACCTACGGCCGCGTCTCCAACGGGATGATCTGCTCGGTCGCCGAACTGGGTATCGGCAAGGACCATTCCGGCATCCTGGTGCTGGAACCGGGCACCGCCGAGCCGGGCACCGACGCCAACGCGCTGCTCGGGCTCGACGACACCGTCATCGAGCTGAACATCACGCCCGATCGCGGCTACTGCTTCTCGGTGCGCGGCCTGGCCCGCGAACTGGCCTGCGGTTTCGATCTCGAGTACGCCGACCCCGCGGTGCGGACCCTGCCCGATCACGAGCAGGAGGCCTGGCCGATCCGGGTCGAGCCGGATTCCCGGTGCACCCGTTTCGCGGCACGCCGGGTGACCGGCATCGATCCGAAGGCGGTCAGCCCTTGGTGGTTGCAGCGCAGGCTGCTGCTGTCGGGCGTGCGGCCGATCTCGCCCGCGGTGGACGTCACCAACTACGTGATGCTCGAGCTGGGGCAGCCGCTGCACGCCTTCGACGCGGCGAAGGTGTCGGGCGGCTTGGTGGTCCGCGCCGCGAACAAGGGTGAGACGCTGCGCACGCTGGACGACGTGGAGCGTGCCCTCGACGCCGAGGACGTGGTGATCGCCGACGATTCCGGCGTCGTCTCGCTGGCCGGTGTGATGGGCGGGGCGAGCACCGAGGTCGGCGCGGGGAGCACCGACATCCTGCTCGAGGCGGCCACCTGGAATCCGCTGCTGGTCTACCGGACCGCGCGCAGGCACAAGCTGGTCTCCGAGGCGGGCAAGCGGTACGAGCGGGTCGTCGATCCGGAGATCAACGTCGCCGCCCTCGATCGGGCGGCCGCCCTGCTCGCCGACATCGCCGGGGGCACCGTGGAACCGGTGCTCACCGACATCCGCATTCCGGTCCCCGCGGCCGAGCCCATCCGCATGGACATCGACTTGGCCGACCGGGTCGCGGGCGTCACGTATCCGACCGGGACGTCGGCCCGCCGCCTGGCCCAGATCGGCTGCACCGTCGAGGTCGGCGTCAGCGACGCCGGACACGGACAGCTGGTGGTGACTCCGCCGAGTTGGCGGCCCGACCTGGCCCAGCCCGCCGACCTGGTGGAAGAGGTGCTGCGGCTGGAGGGCTTGGAGCAGATTCCCTCCGTGCTGCCCGCCGCACCGGCCGGGCGGGGGCTCA
>NZ_BAFP01000051.1 GCF_000308455.1 Nocardia abscessus NBRC 100374
TCCTGGGCGGCATCAACGCCGTCATCGTGGGCAACTACCTGACCACCCTCGGCCGACCGGCCGAACAGGACCTGGATCTGCTCGGTGAGCTGAAGATGCCGATCAAGGCGCTCAACGAAACACTCTGACCCGACTCGGTTGCGACGATGAGGCAGGCGAGCATGAGTACTGTCATGAACA
>NZ_BAFP01000050.1 GCF_000308455.1 Nocardia abscessus NBRC 100374
CCAAGATGAGGTTTCTCACCACCTTGAGTGGTTAAGGCCCCCCACAGACCATGGGGTTGATAGGTCGGAACTGGAAGCACGGTAACGTGTGGAGGTGACCGGTACTAATCGGCCGAGGACTTACCAACAAAGGTTGCTACGCGTCCACTGTGCGGTATCTGAAACAACACACAGACCGCCCACCCCCACCCCACGGGATTTCTCTCTCGGTCGAGAGAGAACCGTGGGGTGGGTGTGGGGGGTGTGGATAGTTTCATAGAGTTACGGCGGCCATAGCGGTAGGGAAACGCCCGGTCCCATTCCGAACCCGGAAGCTAAGCCTGCCAGCGCCGATGGTACTGCACTCGACAGGGTGTGGGAGAGTAGGACACCGCCGGAACATCTTT
>NZ_BAFP01000049.1 GCF_000308455.1 Nocardia abscessus NBRC 100374
CTACCGGCGCGTCACTCCAATCCAGCACCTGGCCGAACGGTTCGTGCCAGTGCAGACTGCGGGCCTGCTCGGCCCAGAACTCCAGCCGATCGGCCGCCGCCCGGTCGTACAACGCCGCGCCCGCGTTCGCCTGGGCGGCGAACTCCGCGTCGGGCGGGTAGGCGGTGGTGTCGCGGTCATCGGTGGTTGCGCTGGTCACGCGATATCTCCTAACGAAAGAGCAAGGGGGACGAGGAATGCCGGGCAGCGATCAGTGCGCCACCGCCTTTTCGGCGCCGACGCCGGTGAGCGAACGGACCTCCATCTCCGCCGCCTTGGCCGGATCCTCGGACTTGCCGCCGACGAAGGTCCCGATGATGCCGAGCACGAACGCCAGCGGAATGGAGACGATGCCCGGGTTGGACAGCGGGAACCAGTCGAAGTCCGAGCCGGGGAGCATGGCGGACTTGGAGCCGGAGACCGCGGGGGAGAACACGATCAGCACGATCGTCGAGATCAGGCCGCCGTACATGCTCCACAGCGCGCCGGTCGTGTTGAAGCGCCGCCAGAACAGCGAGAACAGGATGGTCGGCAGGTTCGCCGACGCCGCTACCGCGAACGCCAGCGCCACCAGGAAGGCGACGTTCTGTCCGTTGGCGAGGATGCCCAGCGCGATGGCCAGGACGCCGATCACCACCGCGGTGATGCGCGAGACCCGGACCTGTTCGCGTTCACCGGCTTTGCCCCGCTTGATGACGCTGGCGTAGATGTCGTGCGCGAACGACGCCGACGCCGTGATGGTCAGGCCTGCGACCACCGCGAGGATGGTGGCGAAGGCGACCGCGGAGATCACGCCGAGCAGCACCACGCCGCCGAGTTCGAAGGCCAGCAGCGGCGCGGCCGAATTCTGCCCGCCCGCGGCCGCCAGGATGCGGTCCGGCCCGACGATCGCCGCCGCGCCGTAGCCGAGCACCAGGGTGAAGAGGTAGAACGCGCCGATCAGGCCGATCGCCCAGACCACCGATCGCCGCGCCTCTTTGGCGGTGGGCACGGTGTAGAAGCGCATCAGCACGTGCGGCAGGCCCGCCGTGCCGAGCACCAGTGCCAGGCCGAGGGACAGGAAGTTCAGCTTCGAGGTCTCGCTGCCGCCGTACTGCGCGCCGGGAGCGAGCACGTCGCGCGCCGCGACCGCCTTGTTCGCCGAACCGGTCACCGCTTCCTGCGCGCCGCCGAGAATGTCGGAGAAGTTGAAACCGAACTTGGCGAACACCATCACGGTCATCAGCGCCGCGCCGACGATCAGCAGCACCGCCTTGATGATCTGCACCCACGTGGTGCCCTTCATGCCGCCGACCAGCACGTACACGATCATCAACACGCCGACCACGGCGATCACCACGGACTGCCCGGTCTTGTCGGAGATGTCCAGCAGCAGCGCGACGAGCCCGCCCGCGCCCGCCATCTGCGCGAGCAGGTAGAACAGCGACACCGTCAGCGTGGACAGCGCGGCGGCGGTGCGTACCGGGCCTTCTTTGAGCCGGAAGCTGAGCACGTCGGCCATGGTGAATTTGCCGGTGTTGCGCAGCATTTCGGCGACCAGCAGCAGCGCGACCAGCCAGGCGACCAGGAATCCGATGGAGTAGAGGAACCCGTCGTAGCCGTAGACCGCGATGGCGCCCGCGATGCCGAGGAAGCTCGCGGCCGAGAGGTAGTCGCCCGCGATGGCGATGCCGTTCTGCGGGCCGGAGAAGCCGCGCCCTCCGGTGAAATAGTCGGCGGCGGTGGCGTTGTTCCGGCTGGCCCGGATCACCACGATCATCGTGATCGCGACGAAGACACCGAAGATGGCGATATTGGCGACCGGGTTGCCGACCGTGGCCGCCGCGGCGTAGGTGTGCACGGTGTTCACGCTCGGTCTCCCTCGAGGTACTCGCGGATGCTCGCCGCCCGCGGATCCAGTTCCCGGTTGGCGAACCGGACGTACAGCGCGGTGATGGCGAAGGTGGATACGAACTGGCCCAGGCCGAGCAGCAATCCGACGTTGACTTCGCCGAACACCTGGCGGCTCATGAAGTCGTGCGCGTAGGCGCCGAGCAGCACGTAACCGAGGTACCAGAGCAGGAACAGTGCGGTCATCGGAAACACGAAGCGGCGCAGGCGCGTTCGCAGTTCCTGGAATTGGGGGCTCGCCTGGACTTCGGCGAATTCTGCTGCGCTCGGCGCGCGCCGCGGTGCGGTGCCGTCGAGGTCGATACTGGTCATGATGGTCCTACCGAGTGACGTGGCTTACTTCTCGAGGACGGTAAGCCAGACATGTGGGCCGCCAGTAGGCTGTGGTGTGGGTCACTCCGTGAAGGTGGCCGAATCTGCGGTGAGCGGTCGATGCGGCGCGACGAACGGTCGGCCCCGGTGGCAGGCGCGGCGGTCGCCGGTCAGTCCGAGCGCAGGCTCCGCTCGCGGTCCGCGCCCATGCCCAGTCGTTCCGGCGCGTGCATCCGGACGAAGATCCGGCTCACGGTCCTGGCGTCGAGCCGCCGGGTGAACGCGCTCACCAGCACCATGGTGGCGAACGCCAACGGCACGCTGATCGCTGCCGGATAGCTCAGGAGCGCCGCGGGCCAGCCGCCCGCCACGTCGTCGGAGAACCCGCTGGTGACCGAGACCGCGGTCGCGGTGCCCGCCGCGAGCCCGCCCGCGACCAGACCGGCCGCCGCGCCCGTCGCGGTCAGCCCGCGCCACCAGATGCCGAGGACCAGCAGCGGGCACAGTGTGGAGGCGGCCACGGCGAAGGCCAGGCCGACGGTGCGGGACAGATCCAGCGAGACCACGGTCAGCGACAGCGCCAGCGGAACAGCGCCGGCGGCCAGCGCCGCCGTACGGAAGTCGCGGATCCGCCCGCGCAGCATGTCGGTGCTGAGCACGCCCGCGATGCTCACCAGCAGTCCGGACGAGGTGGACAGGAACGCGGCGATCGCGCCCGCCGCGGCCAGTGCCGCGAGCAGCTGACCGCCCAGCCCGGCGACCACCGATCCGGGCAGCAGTACCACCGCGGCGTCGGAGGTTCCGGTGATCAGCAGTTGCGGCACGTACAGCCGTGCGAAAACGCCCAGCAAGACCGGGAACAGGTAGAACAGTCCGACCAGGCCGATCACGGCGAGCGCCGTCGCGCGCGCTGCCCGCCCATCGGAATTGGTGTAGAAGCGCACCAGTACGTGCGGCAGGCCCATGGTGCCGAGGAAGGTCGCGAGGATCAGCGAATAGACCTGATAGGTCGGATGCGGTCCGCCCAGCCCGCCGCCCGCCGCCAGCCAGCCCGCACCGTCCGCGGGTGCGCCCGCGACCACCGGCACCGCGGCCCCGGCCTCGAGTTCCAACCGCGTGCCAGCGGCCAGCTCGTGCGTGCCCGGTGTCAGCGGCACCGGGCCGTCGACCGCGCGGTCGTCGAGGGTTCCCGTGATCGACACCTGCTGCGGCGCGCCGACCCGCACCACCACGTCGGTGGTCACGTCGACGGTGGTGCGCTCGGACACCACCGGCGGCGCGGGCGCGCCCAGCTCCCGCTCGTCGGCGAGGAAGTGCCCGAGCAGCACCAGCGCAGGGAGGGCCACCGCGGTCAGTTTCAGCCAATACTGGAACGCCTGGACCAGCGTGATCGAGCGCATCCCGCCGCCGACCACGTTGGCCAGCACGATCGCGCCCACGGCCACCGCGCCCACCCAGTCCGGCACCCCGAGCAGGATGTGCAGCGTCAGGCCCGCCCCCTGGAATTGCGGGATCAGGTAGACCGCGCAGATGAGCACCACGACGGTGGCCGCGAGCCTGCGCAAACGCAGTGAGCCCAAACGGAATTCGGCGAAGTCGGGCACCGTGTACGCGCCGGAGCGGCGCAGCGGTGCGGCGACGAAAAGCAGCAGCGCCAGGTATCCGGCGGTGAAGCCCACCGGGTACCACAGTGCGTCCGCGCCGTATTTGGCGATCAAACCGGCCACACCGAGGAACGATGCGGCGGAGAGGTATTCGCCGGAGATCGCCGCCGCGTTCCAGCGCGGCCCCACACTGCGCGAAGCGACCAGGAAGTCGGAGGTGGTGCGGGCCAGCCGCACGCCGTACGCGCCGATCGCGACGGTCGCCAGCGCCGCGAGGACGAGCGCCGCCACCGTCAGCGCGGGCGCTGTACTCGACGTCACGGCGCACCTGCGGGCAGGTCGGCCGGATCCGCGCGATCCCCCGTCCGCGCGACAGATCGGCACGCGGGCGCGCGAAACGGTTCGGTGGGCGATGCGGCCCGGGTTACCGGCGTGGTCGAAGTGCGTACGCCGGAGGAAGATCGCCGCGAGTGCCAGACCTCCCAGCTCGTGTCGGGTGCGGCCGGATCGGTGCGGTGCCTGGTCCTCGCGGCATCTCGGGTGGCGGGTGCGCGAGTGGGCGATGCGGCCCGGGTTACCGGCGTGGTCGAAGTGCGTACGCCCGAGGGAGATCGCCGCGAGCGCCGGAATCCCCAGCTCCTGCCAGGTGCCCGGGATGCACGCGCGCCGGTCGGACAGCGTGCGTGAACACGCGCCACGTCCGCGCAGGCGAAGCCGATCGTCCGCGCCGCGGAAGGGATTCGGGCCGGGCGCACCGTCAGTCCTCGGCCAGTTCGAGGAAGTCCTGCTCGTTGCGTTCGGCCAGGCGCACATAGGTCCGGCCGACCAGGAACAGCAACGGGTACACGGCGCCGCCGAGCAGCAGCCACGGCAACCGGATGCCCAGCACCGTCATCGAGCCGATCGAGCCGGTGCGGAACAGCACGGGCAGCGCGCACAGCAGCGCGATGCTCACCAGGCCCACCCGCAGCGCGAGCCCGAGTTGCGCGCGGATCAGACCACCGATGAGCGCTTCGCCGAACTCCGTCTGCTCGGCGACCTCGACTCTCGTGCGCACCCGCCGCGCGCCCCGTCGCTCGGAGAGCACGACGCGTGCGCGCACCGGGCGCTGCGGCCCGGTCACTGATTGCCCCAGTGTTGCCGGGGTCGGTGCACCAGCCGCTGTTTCAGCTCGCGCACCTGCCTGCGGCTGACCGGCAGTTCGACCGCTTGCGCGTGGCCCTCGGCCCGCAGGCACACCACCGTTCCGGAACCCACCGTGCGCAGCCCGGTGACCAGCCGCAGCGCCACCAGATACGACCGGTGCACCCGGAGGAATCCCGCGTCGTGCCAGCGGGCCTCCAGCGCCGACAACGGAATCCGCACCAGGTGCGATCCGCCGCTGGTGTGCAGCCGCGCGTAGTCCCCGTCGGCTTCCACCCAGCTCACGCTCGATCGCGGCACCAGCGTCGTCACCCCGCCCAGCTCCACGGGAATGACCTCGCTCGGATCGGTGCGCGCGTCGGCGGCGGGCTGGTGCGGCGCGCTACGCGCGGCGGCGATCCGCCGCACCGCCTCCGCGAGCCGGGCCTCGCGCAGCGGCTTGAGCAGATAGTCCACTGCGCCCAGGTCGAACGCCGCGATCGCCCGGTCGTCGTGGGCGGTCACGAAGACCACGGCGGGCGCGGCGGCGAACTCCGAGAGGATTCCCGCCAGCTCCATGCCGTCCAGTCCCGGCATATTGATGTCCAGGAAAACCGCGTCGATCGGATGGGCGCGCAGCACCCGCAGCGCGCTGGTGGCGTCGCCGGCCGCGTGGATCTCGCCGATCTCGGTCCGCGCGCGCAGCAGATACACCAGCTCGTCCAGAGCGGGTTTCTCGTCGTCCACGGCGAGCACGCGCAGCGCGCCCGCCGGTTTGCCGGTCACGCGGGTCACAATCGCTCCATCGTAAGGGTCCCGTGCGCGGCCGCGACCTGGACGTCGTGACAGCCCTCGTCTGGCATGCGGATGGTGGCCGCGCCTTCGGCGACGTCGGTCTCCCCGCCGGTGCGAGGAGCCCTCGCGTCGGGGCAGAGCTCGGCGAACACCGCGCGGGCCACCGGGCCGAAAGCCGACGGGTAGTAGGCGATGGTGTCACCGGGCCGGGCTTCGCGCGCAGGGCCGTTCTCAGGCCCGGATGCCCGCGCGGAACTTGGGGACGCGCAGGCTGACCTTCGTGCCCGCGCCGGGCGCGGTTTCCACGACCAGCCCGTAGTCGTCGCCGAAGGCCGCGCGCAACCGATCGTCGACGTTGGCCAGCCCCACGTGCGCGGACTCGCCGGAGCCCGCCGGGCCTCTGTCGGTATCGACGGCGTCCAATGCGCCGGAGCGCAACAGATCCGGGTCCATCCCGACGCCGTCGTCCTCGACGCTGATCACGCAGTCGGTGCCCGCGTCGGTGGCGACGATGCTGACGGTGCCGCCGTGCGCGGTGCCCGCCAGCCCGTGCCGCACCGCGTTCTCCACCAGCGGCTGGAGCGCGAGGAAGGGCAGGACCACGCCGAGCACTTCGGGCGCGATCCGCAGCCGGACCTGCAGCGCGTCGCCGAAACGGGCGCGTTCCAGTGCGAGGTACCGCTCGATGTTGCGCAGCTCGTCGGACAGCACCGTGAATTCGCCCGCGGCGCGGAAGGAGTACCGGGTGAAGTCGGCGAACTCGAGGATCAGTTCGCGAGCCCGCGCCGGATCGGTGCGGACGAACGAGGCGATGGTGTTCAGCGCGTTGTAGATGAAGTGCGGGCTGATCTGCGCGCGCAGCGCGCGCACCTCGGCGCGGTCCAGCCGGGCCCGCGACGCGTCCAGCTCGGCCAATTCGAGCTGGCCGCAGGCATATCGCGCCACCTCGGCGACCGCGCCGAGCCGGCCCGGTCCCGGCTGTCCGGTGCTCACGACGCCCAGCACACCGGCCACGCCGTTGGATTCGATCAGCAGTGGTTGCGCGATCAGCGTGCGTCCGGCGTGTTCGCCGCGGCCCGGTCCGGCGACGAGCACCGGACGCTGACCCGCGACGGCGCGCTCGGCGGCTTCACCGAAGTATTCGGCCAGCTCGGCGTGCGGGCCGTCCCAGGCGAGCACCGTGCCGTCGGGATCGGCCAGCGCGAGCGCTTCGGCACCGGTGAGTGCGCGCAGGTGGGGCGCCGCCTCCCGAGCGGACTGTTCGGTCAGTCCACGCCGCAGCGGGACCGCCGCCAGCGACGCGGTGTGCAGCGCCGAATGCACCGCCCGCTCGGCGGGGGTGGTCACCACTCTGCGGGTGCGCGACCAGATCAGCAGCGCACCCGCGATCAGTGCCGCCACGGCCGCGACGGCGAGTGCGGTGGTCATGGCGGGCATCGGCGCACGGACTGCATAGGCCGATTATCGCGTCGGCCGGATCGCGCCCGGAACGGTGGCGGTCCTGCGGCGGTGAGGGGGCCGGGGAATGTCGGCTGGGTGGCGGTGGCAGGGGTGGCGGCTCTGTGGCCGCGGTCGGTCCCGGGACGTCGGCTGGTTCGCGGTGCGGTGGCGGTTCCGCGGCCGTGATCGGGTTCCGGAACGTCGGCCTGGCTCGCGGTGCGGAGCGGTGGCGGTCTTGCGGGCGCGGTCGGGTTCCGGAACGTCGGCCTGGTTCGCGGTGCGGAGCGGTGGCGGTCTTGCGGGCGCGGTCGGGTTCCGGAACACCGGACCGCGCATCGCCGGTGCGACGGCGCGGTCCGGTTCGCAGGAGTTCAGCCCTGGTACTGCGGCACCGTGAACTCGACGGTGCCGGGTGCGGGGAAGTGCGCCGCGCCGATGCTGACTGTGGCGGTGAACTGGCCGATGCCGGGCAGGAACAGCGCGGAGTGCCCGCTGTTGCCCCAGTAGCCGGGGCCTTGGGCGACCACCTGGAACGCACCCTCCTGACCGGTGGCGACGTTGCGCCAGTTCAGTGTGATCGGAAGTGTGCACGGCCCGGCCCCCACCAGCGTCGCGCCTACGGTGAACGCCGCCTGGTTGGGGTAGGCGTTGCCGTTGACCGACATCTCCACCTGACCCACGCACGGTCCCTGGGCCAGGGTGTACACGGTGGCGAATGCGGCGGGCGCCGCCGCCGCGGGCGCGGCCGTCGCGACCAGTGCGGCCATCGCCGTGGCGGGAACGATCAACAGCGCTGTCGTCGAATTCATCGACACCTCCACGATTTCGGGAAAATCCGGTCTGCCGTGCTCGCCCGTCCCTCAGAAGCGCGCGACATCGTCGTGGGGAAGGGAAGCAGATCCTACCGCCGTGCTCCGGCCGCCGTCCGGGTCTTCCGGTATCCGGCAAGACCCCGACACTCGCGGAAATCGGCCACCAGAACGGCGAGTCGCCAGGACGCGCCGGTGATCTTCCCCACCGACACGCCGGGCGCGCGAGTGGCGCCAGCGCGCCGGTCCAAAGCAGTCGGTGGGCCCGCCTAGAATCGGTCCAGCCAACCCCCGTCGAGACCTTGGGAGGAAGGACCGTCTTGGCCGCCTCGTCCGGATCGTTCGTCCATCTGCACAACCACACCGAGTACTCCATGCTCGATGGTGCGGCCAAGATCTCGCCACTGTTCGCGGAGGCGAAACGGCTGGGGATGAACGCGGTCGGGATGACCGACCACGGCAACATGTACGGGGCCTCGGAGTTCTACAACTCCGCCAAGAAGGCCGACATCAAGCCGATCATCGGCATCGAGGCCTACATCGCGCCCGCCTCCCGGTTCGAGACCAAGCGCGTGCAGTGGGGCGATCCGAGCCAGAAGGGCGACGACGTCTCCGGCTCCGGCGCCTACACCCACATGACCATGGTCGCCGAGAACGCGACCGGCCTGCGCAACCTGTTCAAGCTCTCCTCGCTGGCCTCCATCGAAGGCCAGCTCGGCAAGTGGGCGCGCATGGACGCGGAGATCATCGCCCAGTACGCCGAAGGCATCATCGCGACCACCGGCTGCCCCTCCGGCGAGGTGCAGACCCGTCTCCGCCTCGGCCACGACCGTGAGGCGCTGGAGGCCGCCGCCAAGTGGCAGGAGATCTTCGGCAAGGACAACTTCTTCCTCGAGATCATGGATCACGGGCTGTCCATCGAGCGCCGGGTCCGCGAGGGATTGCTGAACGTCGGCAAGCAACTGGGCATTCCGGCGCTGGCCACCAACGACTGCCACTACGTCACCAAGGATCAGTCGAGCAACCACGAGGCGCTGCTGTGTGTGCAGACCGGCAAGACGCTGTCGGATCCGACGCGGTTCAAGTTCGACGGTGACGGCTACTACCTGAAGTCCGCCGAGGAGATGCGCGCGCTGTGGGACGCCGAGGTGCCCGGCGCGTGCGACAACACGGTGCTGATCGGCGAGCGGGTGCAGTCCTACGACGACGTGTGGGCCTTCAAGGACCGCATGCCGGTCTTCCCCGTCCCCGAGGGCGAGGACCAGGACTCCTGGCTGCGCAAAGAGGTCGACCGGGGCCTGGCCCGCCGGTTCCCCGGCGGCGTGCCCGAGGAGTACTACACCCGCGCCTACTTCGAACTCGACGTCATCAAGCAGAAGGGCTTCCCCGCCTACTTCCTCGTCGTCGGCGACCTGGTCAAGCACGCGCGGGAAGTCGGCATCCGGGTCGGCCCCGGCCGTGGTTCGGCGGCCGGTTCGCTGGTGGCCTACGCGCTGGGCATCACCAATATCGACCCGCTGCCGCACGGCCTGCTGTTCGAGCGGTTCCTCAACCCGGAGCGCCCGTCCGCGCCCGATATCGATATCGACTTCGACGATCGCCGCCGCGGTGAGATGGTCCGCTACGCCACCGAGAAGTGGGGCACCGACCGGGTCGCCCAGGTGATCACCTTCGGCACGATCAAAACCAAGGCCGCGATCAAGGACTCCGCGCGCGTCCAGTTCGGCCAGCCCGGCTTCGCCATCGCCGACCAGATCTCCAAGGCGCTCCCGCCGCCGATCATGGCCAAGGACATCCCGCTGTCGGGCATCATGGACCCCGACCACGAGCGGTACAAGGAAGCCGCCGAGGTCCGCGAGCTCATCGGCAACAACCCGGACGTGGCCAAGATCTACGAGACCGCCCGCGGCCTCGAGGGCCTGATCCGCAACGCCGGTGTGCACGCCTGCGCGGTGATCATGTCCTCCGAGCCGTTGATGGACGCCATCCCGGTGTGGAAGCGGCCCCAGGACGGGGCGATCATCACCGGCTGGGACTATCCGTCCTGCGAGGCCATCGGCCTGCTGAAGATGGACTTCCTCGGTCTGCGCAACCTCACCGTGATCGGTGACGCGCTGGACAACATCAAGGCCAACCGCGGCATCGACCTGGACATGGACAACCTGCCGCTGGACGATCCCGCGACCTACGAATTGCTCTCGCGCGGCGACACGCTCGGCGTCTTCCAGCTCGACGGCGGCCCCATGCGCGACCTGCTGCGCCGCATGCAGCCCACCGGCTTCAACGACATCGTCGCCGTGCTCGCGCTGTACCGGCCCGGCCCGATGGGCATGAACGCGCACAACGACTACGCCGACCGCAAGAACGGGCGGCAGCCGATCAAGCCGATCCACCCGGAGCTGGAGGAACCGCTCAAGGAGATCCTCGCCGAGACCTACGGCTTGATCGTCTACCAAGAGCAGATCATGTTCATCGCGCAGAAGGTCGCCTCCTACTCGATGGGCAAGGCCGACGCGCTGCGCAAGGCCATGGGTAAGAAGAAGCTCGAGGTGCTCGAGGCCGAGTACAAGGGCTTCCACGAGGGCATGACCGCGAACGGTTTCTCCGAGGCCGCGGTGAAGGCGCTGTGGGACACCATCCTTCCGTTCGCCGGCTACGCGTTCAACAAGTCGCACGCCGCGGGCTACGGTCTCGTCTCGTTCTGGACCGCCTACCTCAAGGCCAACTACCCGGCCGAGTACATGGCGGGTCTGCTCACCTCCGTCGGCGACGACAAGGACAAGGCCGCGGTCTACCTCTCCGACTGCCGCCGCCTCGGCATCACCGTGCTGCCGCCGGACGTCAACGAGTCCGAGCAGAACTTCGCCTCCGTCGGCAAGGACATCCGCTTCGGGCTCGGCGCGGTGCGCAATGTCGGCGCGAACGTCGTCGCCTCGATCATCCAGGCGCGCAAGGAGAAGTCGAAGTTCACCGATTTCTCCGACTACCTGAACAAGATCGACGCGATCGCCGCGAGCAAGAAGGTCACCGAATCGCTCATCAAGGCGGGCGGTTTCGACTCCCTCGGGCATCCCCGCAAGGGCCTGTTGCTGATCCACTCCGATGCCATCGACGCCGTGATGGCCACCAAGAAGGCCGAGGCGATAGGTCAATTCGACCTGTTCGGCGGCTTGGACGCGGACGAGTCGGTGACTTCGGTGTTCAACGTGAAGGTTCCCGACGAGGAATGGGAGTCCAAGCACCGGCTCGCTCTGGAGCGGGAGATGCTCGGCCTGTACGTGTCCGGGCACCCGCTCAACGGCGTGGAGCACGTGCTCGCGGCGCAGGCCGATACGCAGATCCCCGCCATCCTGGAAGGCGACATCAAAGACGGCACCCAGGTGACCGTCGGCGGCATCCTGGCCTCGGTGAACCGGCGCATCAACAAGAACGGCCTGGCCTGGGCCTCGGCTCAGTTGGAAGACCTCACCGGTGGCATCGAGGTGCTGTTCTTCCCGCAGTCGTACTCGGTGTACGGGATGGATGTCGTGGAGGACGCCGTGGTGCTGGTCAAGGCCCGCGTCTCGGTGCGCGACGACCGGATCTCGTTGATCGCCAACGATCTCGCCGTGCCCGACCTGTCCGCGGTCGGCGTGGCCAAGCCGCTCGCGGTCACCCTCTCCACCCGCATGTGCACACCGGACAAGATCGGTGAACTCAAGCGGGTCCTGTCCAGGCACCCCGGCACGTCGGATGTCCATATCCGCCATGTCGGTGCCCGGGACAAGACCACACTGCTGAAACTCGATGAACGCTTGCGGGTCTCACCGTCCTCGGCACTGATGGGCGACCTCAAGGCCCTCCTCGGCCCCGGCTGCCTGGCCAGCTGAGCGGCGGGTTCGGCGCGGTGGCGAATCGGGCCACTGGGTCGGCCCGACGTGGGACGCGGTGCTCACCGTTCCGTCGTTCGCGCTGCTCGGCCTCCTGACCCGTTCCTCGGACTGGGTGTCGCGCCGACGATCACCGCGCTCGTGGTGCGCGCTGCTACCGATCATGTGCCACACCATCATCGGACTCGCCTCGGTGGATCCGGCCGTGATCGACGCGGCCCGCAGGGCCGGGATGAACCGGCTGCGGGCACTCGCACGGATCGAACGGCTGGCGGACTGAGCGGCGGGGTTCGGCGCGGTCAGGAATCGAGCCACTGCTCGATCTGCTCGAGGTTCGGGGCGGAGACGACGACGTCACCGTGTTCGGCGTCCAGCAACTTCCAGTCGTGCGGCGACACCGGATCGCGCACCAGGCAGTAGCCCGCCCGCGTGGCCCGGTCGGTGAGTCGCCGGACCTGTTCGGAGTTCGGATCCGGTGCGCTCGCTTCGCTTCGATTCATGAGGAATTCCTCCATGGGTGGTGTTGTCGTGCGGAATCCGGCGTGATGCGCCCGGCGGCGACCAATGCGGCGAACGCGGCGCGCTTGCGGGCGCAGTCGTGATCGCGGTGCAGTTGCATTGCCCGGTGTGCCTCGGCGACGGTCAACGGCTGGGCGGGTGTATCGCACATCCACGCTTCCGGCCACAAGGTCGGGCGCAAGTGGCACTGTGTACTAGCTGGTTCCCGCCGGGATGCGGGGCGGTGCGGCTGGTTGGTCGGCCACACGCACCCGACGCCGAGCAGCACCGCGCCGCATCCGGCGAATACCGTCGCGATGCTCGACAGCACGGTCCATATCCCCACGCCCGCTCACCGCTGGCGGCCGAAGCCCGAATCGGCGCGCAGGTCCGCCGCGAGTTTGCCCAGACCATCGAGAACCTGCTGGAAGGTCCAAGGTTCCGGCATGCTGTCGGCGGGCAGCACGGGACAGCTGTGATCGGTGGGGAAGTCGATGCCACGCTGGTGTGCGCGTTCGCGTGGGCTCGTCTCCTGCGGCACGATCCGGCCGTGCCGCACGAGTGTGTAGAAGGCGACCGACTTCCACGCGCACCGATCAATCCGGCATTCCCGGTGCCGCCGCATCTGCCGGTGCGCCAACTCGACCTCGGCCAAGCCGCAGATACTTGGCGGCGCAACAACCACGCCACCACCCCCTTTGCTATGCAACATATTCCGTATTCCTCCTTGCCCGCCCGGGCCGATGATGTCGAGTGGCACATGGCTGCGGCATTTCGCGAGAACACCTCTCCACCGTGTGCTCTTGATCTTGAAGTGCGCGGCCGTCACGCCTGGTGGATGTCGGATGCTTCGGTCGCCAGAATGTTTCGGCCTCGCTGGGTGATTTCGTAGCGGCCTCTTCGGGCTCCGGTCACGATCAGTTCGTGGCTGACGAGGTTCGCCAGGGCTTGGCGGGTCTTCCACTCGGTGAGGCTGGCCGACACTTTGATCTGATGTTCGGTGAGCATCCCTCCGCAGCTCAGCGCCCGCAGGATTCGGACTTGTGCGACGGAGAGGCTTCCATGTTGCTGAGCCATGCGGCTATGGTGCTCGACGCACACAGCATCCGGACGGGGGAAACGAATGGTGCGATGAAGTCGGCCATTTGCCCAGAACCCGGACCGGTCCACGCGTCGTCGGACGTCCGAATCGGACCGGAACCTGGCCGTTTCGGACCGAGCAGGGGAAATGGGGAGCGATGGGGAAGGACGATCAGCCTGGTTCGACACTGCCGCGTCGGCAACTCGGCCGGGCGCTGCGGGAGGCGCGCGAAGGGGCCGGGTTCACGCTGGAGCGTGCCGCGCAGCTCATGGAGATGGGCAAGACCTCGGTCGGCAGGATCGAGAAGGGGCACAACGACAAGGTCAGGTTGCGCGACGTGGAAGCGTTCGGCAATCTGTACGGTCTCGGCGAGGGACAGATCGAGCAGTTGAAAGCGCTTGCGCAGCAATCGGCTACGAAGTCGTGGTGGCAGTCATCGCGCCATCTGCTTCTCCCTGGATACAACACGTATCTCGGGCTCGAATCGGGCGCAACACGACTTTCTATGTACCAACCCTTGGTCGTTCCAGGTCTGCTGCAAGTGGCCGATTACGCGAGAGCCATCGAGCGGCCGTATTTTCCGGATGATACGCAGGAAGATATCGAACGCCGCGTGGCACTACGGCTGCGACGGTCGGCGATTCTGACTCGGCGATCCAGCCCGATGAAGGCTGAGTTTGTAGTGCACGAGGGTGTTCTGCATACGTCCGTGGGATCGCCTGCGGTCATGGCCGCGCAACAGCGGCATATGGCCCACGTGAGCACTTTGCCGAACGTCACCGTGCGGATACTGCCGTTCACGGCAGGTTTTCCGGGAGACTGCGTTCCGGTGCTGCCTTACATAATTCTCGATTTCCCGGTGGATGGTCCTGGGACCGGTGTGGAGCCGCCGGTCGTCTATGCCGAAAATAACGCCGGTGCAATGTTTTTCGAAGACAATGGCGATGTGAAGCGCTATCGCGAGATTCACGAAGCAATCCGGTGCGCTGCGCTGGAGGTGCAACCCTCGAGAGATCTGCTCAGGCAGTTGGCAAGGAGATACGAACAGTGATCAGCGACCTAATCGGCGCACAATGGTTCAAGTCGACACATAGCGGCACGGCGAACGAGTGCGTTGAAGTCGCCTGGCTCGAGGCCGGGCATGTCGGTGTCCGCGATTCGAAGAACCCGAGCGGCCCGGCGTTGATCTTTTCGCCGGGGCAGTGGGATGCCTTCGCCGTTGGCCTCCGTGATGGCGAGTTCAACCGGCCCGCTTCCTAGGTTGAGCAGGACCCATCGGCGAAGGAACAAGCCATCGAGACCTGCTCCGGCAGGTGGCAAGGAGATACGAACGGTGACCGTCGACCTAGCCGGTGCACAGTGGTTCAAATCGAGTCGAAGCAGCGCGCAGGAAGCGTGTGTCGAAGTCGCCTGGCTCGAAGCGGGGCAGGTCGGTGTCCGCGATTCGAAGAACCCAACCGGTCCGGCGTTGATCTTCGCGCCGGGCCAGTGGGATTCCTTCGCCGCAGGGGTCCGTGGCGGGAAGTTCAACCGATCGGCCTGAACAGCATTACACCCGATCACAACAGCGGCCCCGCACCCGATCCACGCATCGTCGGGTGAGGGCTGCTGCCTTTGTGCGAAGAAGCTATCCGGCCACGTCGGCCAGTGCTGCGGCAGGTGCGTCGATCGATGCTCGCACCGCCTGCTTGCGGTGCAGGACGTGGCTGCATGCCACGACGGCGAGTGCGGCTATGCCGAGAACCACGCCGATCCAGGCGACCGCGTCGTAGCCGAGGCCCGCCCCGATAGCGAGGCCGCCGAGCCAAGGTCCTGCGGTGATGCCGACGTTGAAGGAGGAGATGTTGGTGGCTCCCGCCAGGGTGGGTGCGTCGCCCGCGAGGGTGAAGACGCGGCTGTTCAAGGTTGGGTTGATGCCGAAACCGAACGCGCCCAACAGGAATGACAGCGCGACGACGGGGGCGGTGTATTCCGCCGTGAGGGCGAGCAGAGCCGAGGTGAGCACGCAGCCGGTGATGCCGACGTACAGGCTGGTCAACGGATGGGTGTCGGCGGTGCGTCCACCGATCGCGATGCCGAGGAAGGCGCCGAGGCCGTAGATGCCGAGCACCACCGGAATCCAGTCATCCGCCATGCCCGTGGTGTCGGACAGCAATGCGCCGAGGTAGGCGAAGGTGACCATCAGGGCGGCGATGGCGAGTGCGGTGGTGGCGTAGGACAGCCACAGCTCGGGGCGCAGCATCGTGCGCAATTCGGTACGCAGCCGTGGTGGCGCGGCCGGGCGTCCAGCGGGGATCTTCGCCAGCACGCCGACCGTCGCGGCCGCCGAGAGCAGCGCGACCGCCCAGAACGCCGCACGCCAGCCCAGTTGCTGACCGATCACGGTGCCGGCGGGGAGCCCGATGAGGATGGCCAAGGTCAGCCCGCCCGCGACGATGCTCATCGCTTTGCCACGTGCGGTGGGCGGCACCAGGCTGATCGCCGTCGTCGCGGCCACCGCCCAGAATCCGGCGTAGACGAACGCGCCGACCACCCTGGTCGCGAACAGGACCCAGTAGTCCGAGGTGAGCGCGCCGACCACGTGGGTGCCGACGAAGACCGCGAGGAAGGCCAGCAGTGCGGTGCGCCGCGACCAGCGCAGCGTCACCACCGCCAGCACCGGTGCGCCCACCAGCATGCCCAGGGCGAACGCCGAGATGAGCAGGCCCGCGCGTGGCACGGAGACGCCCAGGTCCCCGGCCATTTCGGTGAGCAGGCCCGCGAGCATCAGCTCCGAGGTGCCCTGGGCGAAGATCGACAGACCCAGGACATAGATCGCCACGGGCATCGGTACCTCCTTGTTTTGTACTGATCTATCCAAAATGAGGGCGCGGCAGAACCGTCGCCGAAAAGGGCTCAACTCAGAGAGCGTCGAGCGCGGTGGTCGCTATGGCGGCCAGCGTCTCGCGGTCCGCGCCGCCGCGTGCGGCGACCCGCATGCCGCCGATCGTGGCGATCACGAAGCGGGCCAGCGCGGACGGGTTCTTGTCCGCCGCGATCTCGCCCGCGCGCCTGGCCGCCTCGAACACGTCCGTCAGCACGGCGAGCCGTCGCGCCTGGTCGGCGGCGAGCACGGCGGCCAGCTCGGGGTCGCGCGGGGCCAGTTCGATCGTCGAGTTCACCACGAGACAGCCGAGCGGGTCCTCCTCCGGGGCCTCGACGATCTGCCACAGCAGTGCGCGGATCTTGGGCCGCACCTCGGCCCGGCTGTCGAGCAGGTCGAACGTGGCGGCGTTCTTGGTCGCCATGTAGTGGCGCAGGGCGCGTCCGAACAGGTCGCGCTTGCTGGTGAAGGTGTTGTAGATGCTGCTGCGGCCCAGTCCGGTCGCGGCGCAGAGGTCCTCGGTGGAGGTCGCCTCGTAGCCCGCGCGCCAGAACGCGTGCATCGCCGCGTCCACCGCGCGGTCCTCGTCGAACAACCTGGGTCGTGCCACGGAGTCAGGCTAGCACAGTTTTGAACAGATCGTTCCAATACTTTCGGAGGCAGCCGCTGTCTCGATTTCCAAGCGGCTGTTAAGCATTCGATAGGTGGGATCGCGGACAGTGCTGGGACAAGGTTGTCCACCAAGGAAAACGAGGAACATCATGCAAGCCATATTCCGCAGCCTGCGTCTGCTCGTACTCGGCGTGACGGTGCTCGCGGCCGCGTTCGCCGTCGCGATGGTCGGCGCGGGCGCCGCGAACGCGGGTTCGGTCTACGAGATCAAGTTCGCGCCGGGAAGCGATCGCGCGTCGATCGACGGAGCGGTGGTCCGTGGCGACGCCGACACCTACGCGTTCGAGGCGCGCGCGGGACAGACGCTGATCACCGAACTCACCTCGGTCGAGAGCAACGCGCGGTTCACCACCACCGCCCCGGACGGAAGCGTTCTGTGCCTCGAGGAGACGTGGAGCCGGGTCACCCTGCCGCGAAACGGCTACTACACCATCTCGGTGGAGCCGAGCCGAGGCAACGCGACCTACACCTTGTCGGTGCGCATCGTCTGATCCCGAGGCGACACCGCGACACCGAGCGTCTGGGCGACCAGAAAGCGGGGAGCGTTCTCCCCGTAGAACGACTCGGCGTCGCGGATCTCGAAACCGGCGTCTGCCACCAAGCCGCGAATGTCGCGGTTCAGGTGGCAGCCGCCGAACAGTCGTTTCTGGACCGGGTTCAGCCGGTTCTGCCACACCCGCACCTTCTCGTCCGGTGCCAGCCCATGTTCGACGAAGTGCAGGGTTCCGCCGGGAACGAGCACCCGGCGCACCTCGGCGAGCGCAGTGGCGATGTCGGGAATGGTGCACATCGTCCAGGTCGACAGCGCGCAGTCGAAGGTGTTGTCCGCGAAGGGCAGCGCCTGGCCGTCCAGTCCGGCCCGCTCGATCGGAACGGTGGCGGCGGCGACGCGGCCGCTCGCCAGCCGCCAGCCGAGATCGGCGGGCTCGACCGCGCGCACCGACGCTACCGGCGCCGGATAGAACGGCACGTTCAGGCCCGAACCGAAACCGATTTCCACGACCCGTCCGTGCAGTCCGGCGCACGCCCGCTCGCGCAGCGGGTCCAGGTCCCGCATCCCGCAGGCCAGGTTGACGATCCGCGGCACCACGTGCTCGGTATAAACGCCCACGATCTCCACTCTGTCAGCAATCGTCCCCGGGAACCAGGGGCAGCCGGACGACGGTGGGTCTGCTCCCGGGGCTGGTGTCCGTATCGGGCGGGCCGGGCGTGCCTGTGCGATGCTGGCGCGGTGGCTGTGTTCGAGGTGTGGGCGCCGCGACCGGGGTCGGTGCGGCTGGATCTGGAGGGTGTCGTCCACTCGATGAGGCGGTCGCCGGACGGGTGGTGGCGCGCCGATCTACCCGCCGCGAGCGGCGCCAGGTACGGCTTCCTGCTGGACGACGATCCGACCGTGCTGCCCGACCCCCGCTCACCCCGCCAGCCCGACGGGGTGCACGCCCGCTCGGCGCTGCACACCCTCGATCCGGCGGCCTGGACCGACGCGGGCTGGACCGGGCGGCCGCAGGCCGGGGCGGTCTACTACGAGCTGCACATCGGGACCTTCACCGCCGAAGGCACCTTCGACGCCGCGATCGAGCGGCTCGATCATCTCGTCGCGCTGGGCGTCACCGTGGTGGAAGTGATGCCGGTGAACGCCTTCGACGGCACGCACAACTGGGGCTACGACGGCGTGCTCTGGTACGCGGTGCAGGAGAGCTACGGCGGGCCCGACGGCCTGCAGCGGTTCGTGAACGCCTGTCACGCCCGTGGGCTGGCGGTCTGCCTGGACGTCGTCTACAACCATCTCGGGCCCTCGGGCAACTACCTGCCGCGCTTCGCGCCGTACCTGGCCGACGGGCACAACACCTGGGGGCAGAGTCTCAACCTCGACGGGCCGCAGTCCGATCACGTGCGCGCCTACATCATCGACAACGCACTGCGCTGGCTGCGCGATTTCCACATCGACGCGCTGCGCCTGGACGCGGTGCACGCCCTGGTCGACCGCACCGCCACCCACCTGCTGGCCGACCTGTCGGTCGCCGTCGAGCGCCTCGCCACCCACGTACGCAGGCCGCTGACGCTGATCGCGGAGAGCGATCTCAACGATCCGACGCTGATCACCCCGCGCGCGGCCGGTGGCTACGGCTTGACCGCGCAGTGGAACGACGACCTGCACCACGCCGTGCACACCGCTGTCTCGGGTGAGCGGCAGGGCTATTACGCCGATTTCGGCTCGCTGCGCTGCCTGGCTCGGACGCTGAAGCACGGGTTCTTCCACGCCGCAACATATTCCAGCTTCCGGGGCCGGACGCACGGCCGTCCGATCGACCGTGGCCTGATCCCGGGAAGCGCGCTGCTGGCCTACACCTGCGACCACGACCAGATCGGCAACCGTGCGCTCGGCGACCGGCCGAGCGCCTACCTGACAGACGGGCAGCTGGCCGTCAAAGCCGCCCTCGTGCTGTGCGGGCCGTTCACGCCGATGCTGTTCATGGGGGAGGAGTGGGGCGCGTGCACGCCGTTCCAGTTCTTCACCTCGCACACCGACCCGGAGATCGCCGCCGCCACCGCATCCGGGCGCAAGAAGGAGTTCGCCGCACACGGCTGGCCCGCCGGTGAGGTGCCCGATCCGCAGGATCTGAAGACCTTCCTGCGCTCCAAGCTCGACTGGACGGAACCCGACGAGCCCGCGCACGCACGCCTGCTGTCCTGCTATCGCGCCCTGCTCACCCTGCGCCGCGACCGGGCGGAACTCAGCGATCCCTGGCTGACGCACGTCTCGGTGGACTACGACGAGGCCGCGCGGTGGATCGTCGTGCACCGCGGCACGCTGGCCCTGGTGTGCAACCTCGGCGAGGACCAGGTCGCGGTGCCCATCGCGGGCATCCCGCTGCTGTACTGGGAATCCCCGACGATCGGGCCTTCGGCGACAACCGTTCCCGGCCATTCGTTCGCGCTGCTGGAAACGGCGCCGCCGGGCCCGCGTTGAGGGCGTGGAACACCCACTCCACGCGGTCTTTTCCGGCGATTTTCCGGCGGCGCCGGATAACGGCCGTACAACTGTCCGAGACAGGCGCTTTGCCGGAATCGGTCCGCGCCATTACCGTGGAGAAATGAGCAACGTCGCTTCCGGGGACCTCGCGGTTCTTCCCCCGGGGATGGGTGGCAGCGCCGCCGCCGAATTCGCACCGTTCGTGCGGGCTTTCGCACGGACGTTCGGCACTCGCCGGGGTGCGGGCGCGGCGTTCACGCTGCACCGGCACGGAGAGCCGCTGGTGGACATCTGGGTCGGCTCCGGTGGTGACGCTCCGTGGACCAGGGATACCGGCACGATCATCTTCTCCGCCACCAAAGGGATCGCCGCCACCGTCGTGCACCGCCTCGCCGACCGCGGCTTGCTCGACTACTCCGCCCCGGTCTCGGAGTACTGGCCGGAATTCGGCTTCAACGGTAAGCGCAAGATCACGGTGCGTCAGCTGCTGACCCACCGGGCGGGGCTGTCCGCGCTGGCCCCGATCGCCACCGGAGGACTCGCCGACGTACTCGACCACGAGCTCATGGAGCGGCGCTTGGCCGGGGCGAAGCCCGACCGCCTGCTCGGCGTTCCCACCTACCACGCGCTCACCTTCGGCTGGCTGGTCGGCGGCCTGACGCGCGCGATCACCGGCGTCGGCCTGAGCGAACTGTTCCGTACCGAGGTGGCCGAGCCGCTCGGCATCGAGGGCCTGTACCTGGGCAGGCCGCCGGCCGACGCGCCGATCACCTACGCGCCGCTGGCAGGCACCCAGCTGAGCCTGCTCGGCAAGCCGCTCGGCGCCGCGGTTCTGGGCCGCAGCCACCGGATTCCGGGCGCGCTCGGCGCCGCCACGCGCTGCCTGTTCCTGCCCGGTCTGGAAGGCATCCTCGAGGGCGTCAGCCCGCCGATCCTGGACACCGAACTCGGCGCGGGCAACGGGGTGTGCACCGCGCCCGCGCTGGCCAAGATGTACGGCGCGCTGGCCAACGACGGCATGCTGGCCGACCGCAGGTACCTCGGCGCCCACACCATGAAGGCACTGCGCCGGATCGAGACCTATCAGCCCGATCGCGCGCTGTTCTACCTGCCGATGATGTGGCGACTGGGCTACCACTCCCTGCCGATGCCGGGCGCCCACGCCGGGTTCGGGCACATCGGCCTCGGCGGCTCCTTCGGCTGGGCCGAACCCCGGCTCGGTCTGTCGGTCGGCTTCGTGCACAACCGGCTATCGGCCGCTCAGCTCAGCTACGACCAGTCGGCGGCATTCTGGCTGCTGCCGCTGCTGCTGAACTGCCTGCGCGCGAACCGGCGCCGGGTACCGGCCACGGCAACGCCCAAGGCTGCCTGAGGCGCGGAACTTCGGGTTCGGGCCGGGAACTCGAGGCTGCCTGACGCGCGGATATCCGGCTCGGGTCAGGAACCCAGGGCCCCTGACGTGCCGAAGTACAGGTCAGGTCAGGTAGCGGTACGCCGGAGAATCCGGCTCGAGGCGCTCGCACTGGATCGGGGAATGCCGCATCCGTTCCAGCAGCGGCCCGAGCCCGTCCGGCGCGCCGAGTTCGATGCCGACCAGCGCCGCGCCCGTCTCGCGGTTGTTGCGCTTGACGTACTCGAACAGGGTGATGTCGTCGTCGGGGCCGAGCACCTCGTTGAGGAAGCGGCGCAGCGCGCCGGGTTCCTGCGGGAAATCCACCAGGAAATAGTGCTTGAGGCCGCGATGGACCAGGGAGCGCTCGATGATCTCGCCGTAGCGGGACACGTCGTTGTTGCCGCCGGACACCAGGCAGACCACCGTCGAGCCCGGCTCCACGGTGATCTCCGCGAGCGCCGTGGTGGTGAGCGCGCCCGCGGGCTCGGCGATGATGCCCTCGTTCTGGTACAGGTCGAGCATGGTCGTGCAGATCGCGCCCTCGTCGACCTGCATCATCTGGAAAGCGCCCGCGCCTCTGGGCGATTCGGTGATGGTCAGCAACGGCAGGGAGGCGTGCGAGACCACTCGCCCGCCGAATCCGGACACCGCCGCGTACGGCACGGCGCCGACCCGGCGCACCGCGGCCCCGTCCACGAACGGGTCGATCTCCGGCAGGGTGACCGGACCGCCTGCCACCAGGGCCGCGGTCATCGAGGCCGCGCCCGCGGGCTCCACGCCGAGGATGGCGGTGCGGGGCGAGCGCGCACGCACGTAGGTGCCGATACCGGCGAGGCAGCCGCCGCCGCCCACGGGCACGATCACCAGGTCTGGCGGGTCGGCGAGCTGCTCCAGGATCTCCGCGGCGATGGTGCCCTGACCGGCCGCGGTGCGCGCGTCGTCGAACGGGGGGACCATGGTCGCGCCGGTGCGCTCCACATCTGCCGCGGCGGCCGTGGCGGCGGCGTCGTAGGTTTCGCCGACCGCGATCAGCTCGACGAACTCGCCGCCGTGCACCCGGATGCGGTCGCGCTTCTGCTTCGGAGTCGTAGTCGGCACGTAGATGCGGCCTTTGATCCCCATCGCCTGGCACGCGAACGCGACGCCCTGCGCGTGGTTGCCCGCGCTGGCCGCGACCACGCCCGCGGCGCGCTCGTCCTCGGTGAGCTGCACCACCAGGTTGTAGGCGCCGCGCAGCTTGTAGGAGCGGACCGCGCTGAGATCCTCGCGTTTGAGGTAGACGTTCGCCCCGGTCAGTCTGGACAGCCGCTCGCTGCGCTGTAGCGGGGTCGGATCGATGACGTCGGCAATTCGCTTGGCGGCAGCATCGATCTCGTCCGCGGTGAGCGCCGGACGAGAAGCGGACAGTGCGTCGAGGACATCAAGCGGATCGGACACCCCGAACATGCTGCCACCCGCCGCGGCGGCCGGGTGCGGCGGGTGGCAGTGAAACCCGTGCTACCTGCGCCGGAGCTACCTGGGAGTGAGGACGAAGACCGGGATCTGACGGTCGGTCTTGGTCTGGTAGTTCGCGTAGTCCGGCCACACCTGGACCGCTCGCTCCCACCACTGGGCCTTCTCCTCGCCGAAGACCTCGCGCGCGGTGTAGTCCTTGTTGACCGGGCCGTCGCGCAGCTCGACATGCGGTTCGGCCTTGATGTTGTAGTACCAGACCGGGTGCTTCGGCGCGCCGCCCAGCGAGGCGACCACGGCGTATTCCCCGTCGTGCTCCACCCGCATCAGCGGCGTCTTGCGCAGCTTGCCGGACTTCGCGCCTTTTGTGGTGAGCAGGATAACGGGCTTGCCCTGGATGGTCGCGCCCTTGGTGCCGCCGGAGTTCTCGTACTTCTCGGCTTGTTCCCGGGCCCAGCCGGAGGTACTCGGTTCGTATTCACCTGTCAGTGGCATGTCTGCGACAACACCGCGCCGATCCGCTGTGTTCCCGGCGACAAAAGTTCGCTGGCCCGAACTTCGAGTTCCGACTACCCTGAGGAGATGGCAGTCGTCCATCCTGCGGCCCGCAGCGCCACGATAGATATCGCGGGCAGCGCGTGGCCGGTCTACAAGCTCGACGCACTGCTCATGGGGGTGGCGACCTGCCTCGTCCTGGCACTGATCACGGGTTCCCCGCAGATCGCGGTGCTCGTCGCGGCCGCGCTCGGTGCGGCGCGCTGGCTGATCGGGCTGGCCTCCGTGCGGCGTGAGGAGCCGGGTCAGCGGCACGCGTAGCGAGCCCGAGCAGGGTCGCCGCCAGTTGCCCGAACTCTCTTCGCCGGTGTGCGAGTACCCGTATCTCGTTCGGCGTCGGCGGAGTCAGAGCGCTCCGCCGACGCGCCGACTCGCGTATTCCGGCCATGCCATTAACGCTGTCCGGTCCGTTCCGCGATGAATTCGAGTAGTCGAGTACGCGGGTTTCGGTGGGACACCAGCGAGAGGATCAGCGTATGAAACGCCTGGTTGTATGTTGCGACGGCACCTGGAAGGCCGAGTCGAGCAGCACGGTTTCGAACATTGTCAAAATCGCGCAGACGATCCGGTTCGACGCGCCGGGACCGGCGGGGGAGACGATCCAGCAGTGGGTCACCTACGTCTCCGGTCCCGGCGCCCGCGGCTTTCTCACCGATCGGCTGGTAGGCGGCGCGTTCGGCCTCGGACTCGAGGCGAACCTGTCGTCCGCGTACTGGCATTTGGCCCTGAACTGGGAAAAGGGCGACGAGATCTACATCTTCGGCTTCAGTCGCGGCGCCTTCACCGCGCGCAGCCTGGCCGGTCTGATCAGCCGTATCGGCATCATGACCCCGGAAGCGATGATCGCGGGCAAGTATCCGGAGGCCTTGCGGATCTACCGGCAGCGGCCGCCCGCGCCGACGCCGGAGAACCCGGACCCGCCCGAACCCGAGCAGTGGCGGGAATTCCGCCGGAAGAACTGCAGGCGGGCGAAGATCGATTTCCTCGGCGTGTTCGACACCGTCGGCGCGCTCGGCGTGCCGGGCGTCACCTCGCTGCGGCACCGGTTCCACGACGTCAAGCTCTCCCGCCACGTGTACTGCGCCCGCCAAGCGCTGGCCATCGATGAGCGGCGGCGCAACTTCGAACCGTCCCTGTGGGAGGTTCCGGTCGAACCGACCGTGAAGTACCGGCGCGGGTTCGAGCGGGTCAAGCAGGTGTGGTTCCCCGGCGTGCACAGCGATATCGGCGGCGGCTACGCCGAGTGCGGCCTGTCCGACGCGACGTTGCAGTGGATGGTCCGCGAGGCGGAGTCGGTCGGGCTGGCCTTCGATCGCGATCGGCTGGCCAAGTTGTCCGAACGCTGCGACGCCACGAACGGGGATCACATGCGGCTGCACGATTCCCTCGGCATCGGCTACCGCATCCTGAATGTGCTTCGGACGCTGCGCAATCCGCGCAGCCGCCGCTTCCACTGGGATTCCTGGCGCCGGATAGCCACGCCCACCGACCAAGGGGTCCGGCTGGCCGCCAGCACGCAGGACGCGCTGGACTATCAGCCCGCGAACCTGCGGCGCTGGCGCGAGGAACTGGGCGGAGCGATCCCGGAGAAGACCTACGAGCAGCTTCGCGGCGTGTTCGCCAAAGAACTCGTGCGCGCTCCCGCGGTGGCCGACGTACCCCCGCTCGAGCTGTCAGCGCACCAGTAGCGCGACGGGCAGCCGGCCGAACATCTTCTCCAGCCTCGCCCGGCCCTGGAAGGTGTGGCCGGTCAGCCGGTCGGTCCAGCTGCCCGCGGGCAGGTCGAGGAACGTGTCGCCCCACCCGCTCTCGGCCAGACCCACGCTGTGGCGGGTCGCGGCGACGATGACTTCGGGCGCCTCGCCCGTGCGGCCGCGGGCGTAGGAGACCACCTTGGCCGCGTGGTCGCCGGTGGCGAACAGCGGCCGGTAGGCGCCGCCGACGAAGCAGTCGGGACGTTCGCGGCGCAACCACAGGGCATATGCGACGATCCACATCTTCGCCGCGCCGGTGGTGTCCAGCGCCGGTGTGCCGGTGAGCGATTGCAGCATCCCCGCGCGGGCGGCGAAGTCCACCGGCCTGCGGTTGTCCGGGTCGACGAGGGAGTCCTCCCACAGTTCGCAGCCCTGGTAGACGTCCGGGATGCCCGGGCCGCACAGTTGCAGGAGTTTCTGCGACAGCGCGTCGGACCAGGCGTGCGGCGCCAGCTCATGCACCAGGTCGCCGAGTTCGGAGCCCACCGGTCCGTCGATCACCGCGTCCAGCCACGCGTGCACGGCGGACTCGAACTCGGCGTCGGGCTCCTCCCAGGAGGTCTTGGTGTTCGCCTCCCGCATCGCTTTCTCGGCGAACGCGTGCAGGCGCTCGCGCAGGCCCGGCACCGACGCGGCCGGTCGCCCGTCCGCGGGCCACACGCCGAACATGTTCTGCAACAGGAAAAGCGCCGTCGCCCCGTCCGGCGCCGGAGTGGTCTCCAACCAGGAGTCGACATTGCGAGCCCAGGTCTCCGCGGCCTGCGACAGCACGCCGATGCGGGCGCGCACGTCCTCGCCGCGCTTGGTGTCGTGCGTGGACAGCGTCGTCATGGTCGCGGGCCACAGCTGCGCGCGCTGGCTGTTGGACAGGTGGAACTCGTTGAGCGAGTGGCCGAAGCGCGCCGGGTTGCCGCCCACCTCCTGCAACGAGACCAGCCGCGCGGCCTGATAGAACATGGTGTCCTCGACCGCCTTCGCGGTCACCGCGCCGCAGACCTGGCTGAAGCGCACCGCCGCGGCCCCGTCGGCGGCCAGCGCCGCGACCAGGACCGCCAGCGGCGCGGTGAGTTCGCTGTTGCGCTTTTCCACCTCGGCGATCACCGCACCGGCCATCCCGGCCAGCGGCGCGTAGTCGGCCCGGTACACCGGCATGAACGCCAGCACCTCGATGGTGGCGTTGGTCAGCGCCATGGTGTCGAAACTCTCGGCGTTCGCGTCCTGTTTGATCGTGGCCACCAACCGCCGGACCTCCGGCGCCAGAACGCTTTCCGCGACCGCCCGCTTGATCCGGTGCTCGGTCTCGCCGATCCAGGCCCGGTCGCTGCCGTGCCCGGCGACCCGCCGCGACAGTTCGGTGAGCGCGTGCTCACCGCGCGGATCGATCAGCACGCCGCCGAAATCGGCCAGCGCCTCGTAGCCGGTGGTGCCGTCGATCGGCAGCGTCGCGTCCAGCGGCTCGCGGTTGGCCAGGATCTTCTCCACCAGCAGCAGCCGGTGCGGGCCGATCAGCCTGCGCAGCCGGGTGAGGTACCCGGCGGGGTTGGACAGACCGTCCGGATGGTCGATCCGTACGCCGTCGATCAGGTCGTGCTCGCACCACGCGGCGAGCTCGCGGTGGGTGACCTCGAAGACCTCGGGGCTCTCCTGACGGATCCCGGCCAGGCTGCTGACCGCGAAGAAACGCCGGTAGGTGCACAGCCCGGCCTTCCAGCTCACCAGGCGGTAGTGCTGCTTGTCGTGGATGCGCAGCGCGTTGTCCCCGTCGGTGCCCGGCGCGATCGGGAAACGCAGATCGTGCAGCGCCAGCATGGGTTCGGCGCCGGAGCGGTCGACGGTCAAGGCGGCCGGGTCGTTCTCGCTCTGCAACACCGGCAGCGCCAGGCGGCCGCCCGCGCCGTTGCCCGGGCTCCAGTCGATGTCGAAGTACGGCGCGAACCTCGACTCCTGACCGTTCCGCAGGACGTCCCACCACCAGGCGTTCTGCCGCGGATCGGCGACCCCGACGTGGTTGGGCACCAGGTCGACGATCAGTCCCATACCGCGGCTGCGCACCTCGTCGGAGAGAGCCTTGAGCCCGGTCGGTCCGCCGAGGGCGGCGGAGACCGTGGTCGGGTCGGTGACGTCGTAGCCGTGCGTCGAGCCGTGCGCCGCGGTCAGGATCGGCGAGAGGTACAGGTGGGAAATGCCCAGCTGCTGAAGATATTCCGCGATGGCGCGCGCTTCGGCGAAGGTCAGCGCGTCCGGTCGCAGCTGTAGCCGGTAGGTGCTGCGGATCGTTGTCTGGCGGGCGGGTTTGCGTCGGAGGGACACCGGGTCGGTCACGTGTATCTCGGAGGAGTCGGGTGCGTTCATCGGCATTCGGGTCAGGTGGCCTGGCGGAGGACGAGGAGACAGCGAGCTCGGACGGTGACGGTCGCGCCCCCGGCATAACCGGCGTCGGCCAGGCCGGTCGGCGCCGAGCAATCCAGTGCCACCGACCATTCCGCGCCTTCACCGGTGCGGGGTAGCACGAAGTCGATAGCCGCGTCGTGGGCGTTGAAACACAGCAGGAACGAATCGTCGGTGATCCGCTCGCCGCGCGGGCCGGGCTCGGGGATCGCCTCGCCGTGGAGATAGACCGCCAACGACTTGCCGAATCCGCTGTCCCAGTCCGCTTCGGTCATCTCCTCGCCGGACGGGGTGAGCCACGCGATGTCGCGGGCGTCGTCCGTCGAACGGATCGGGCCGCCCGCCAGGAAGCGGCGTCGCCGGAAGACCGGATGCTCGGTGCGCAACGCGATCACCGCGCGAGTGAATTCGAGCAGATCGGCGTTCTCTTCCCGCAGCGACCAGTCCATCCAGGCCAGCGGCGAGTCCTGGCAGTAGACGTTGTTGTTGCCGTGCTGGGTGCGGCCCATCTCGTCGCCGTGCGCGAGCATCGGCACACCCTGGCTGAGCATCAGCGTCGCCAGCAGGTTGCGGCTCTGCCGCGCGCGCAGCGCGAGGATCTCCGGGTCGTCGGTCGGCCCTTCGGCACCGCAGTTCCACGAGCGGTTCCAGCTTTCGCCGTCCCGGTTGTCCTCGCCGTTGGCCTCGTTGTGTTTCTCGTTGTAGGACACCAGGTCCCGCAGGGTGAATCCGTCGTGCGCGGTGACGAAGTTGATGCTCGCGCTCGGCCTGCGCCCGGTGGCCTCGTACAGGTCGGAGGAGCCGGTGAGCCGAGAAGCGAACTCGCCCAGCGTCGCCGCTTCGCCGCGCCAGTAGTCGCGCACGGTATCGCGGTACTTGCCGTTCCACTCCGTCCACAGGCCGGGGAAATTGCCCACCTGGTAGCCGCCCTCGCCGACGTCCCACGGTTCGGCGATGAGCTTGACCTGGCTCACCACCGGGTCCTGCTGCACCAGATCGAAGAAGGTCGACAGCCGGTCCACGTCGTGCAGCTCCCGCGCCAGCGTCGCGGCCAGATCGAAGCGGAATCCGTCGACGTGCATCTCCAGGATCCAGTACCGCAGCGAGTCCATGATCAGCTGCAAGGTGTGCGGATGGCGCACGTTGAGGCTGTTGCCGGTGCCCGTGTAATCCATGTAGAGCGAGGGATCGTCGTCGACCAAGCGGTAGTAGGCGGCGTTGTCGATGCCGCGGAAGCCGATCGTCGGGCCGAGGTGATTGCCCTCGGCGGTGTGGTTGTAGACCACGTCGAGGATCACCTCGATGCCCTCGGCGTGCAGCGCCCGCACCATCGCCTTGAACTCGGTGACCGCCGAGCCGGCGCGGTCCATCGCCGCGTACCCGTTGTGCGGCGCGAGGTAGCCGAAGCTGTTGTATCCCCAATAGTTCCGCAGCCCTTGGTCGAGCAGCACACGGTCGTGCAGGAACTGGTGCACCGGCATCAGCTCGATCGCGGTGACGCCCAACCCCTTCAAATGCTCGACGATCGCCGGGTGCGCGATGCCGGAGTAGGTGCCGCGCAATTCCTCGGGCACCTCGGGGTGGGTCATCGTCATGCCCTTGACATGCGCCTCGTAGATGACGGTCTCGTGGTAGGGCCGGTTCGGCGCGCGGTCGGCGCCCCAGTCGAAGTAGGGGTTGATCACCACGCCGGTCATGGTGTGGCCGAGCGAATCCAGTCCGTAGGTGTGCAGCGAGGGGTGATCGTCGAAGTCGCCGTCGAAGGCCTTGCCGTAGGGATCGAGCAGCAACTTGCTCGCGTCGCAGCGCAATCCGCGGTCGGGGTCGTAGGGGCCGTGCACCCGGAATCCGTAGCGCTGACCGGGATCGACCCCGGGAAGATACGCGTGCCAGACGTAGCCGTCCACCTCGTCGAGCGCGATCCTGGTCTCGGCGTCGTCCCCGTCGACCAGGCAGAGTTCGACCGCGTCGGCAATCTCCGAGAACACCGAGAAATTGGTGCCGGCGCCGTCGTAGGTGGCCCCGAGGGGATAGGCGGTGCCGGGCCAGACACCCAGTGGTGTCGCGTCGCCGGGCGCTGCGTCGGGCTGAGCCATGGCAACGACAGTAGCGGCAGCCGGGCGCGCGGATGTGCGGGTGGTTCTGGCTGGGTGGATCAGGGGAGGTCGGAGGCGTTTTCCAGCCAGCGGCGCCGATAGCCGAGGCGTACCGCGACGCGTGCCAGACCGCCGAGCACGGCACGCTGCAGCAACATCGGGATGCCCGCCAGATAGCCGTCCTGATAGTCCCACAACAGGGCCAGGGCGAACGGGTCGCGCGGCACCCGCGCGGAGGTGGTTCGCCCCGCGCGGTCCAAGTTGTGCCAGAGCCGGAACATGTCCCAGTGCCGCAGCGGCGGCCGGATCTCGTGATCGATCACCGTGCCGGGAATCTCGCTGCGGAATTCGTGCACCGAGCCCGGCGGTGCCGTGACCGTGTCGCCGGGATGCGCGAGGACCTCCGTGCCATCGATACGGAATCGGAGCCGTCCGCGCCGGACCGTCCACCGCTCGGTGAGCACCGGATGCCAATGCGGGCCCGCCTGGCGTTCGGCCCGCGGCAGCACGTGCTCGAGCCGCAGATAGGAGCCGTGCTCATCGGTGCTCTGCGCGACAAGCGTGACGCGGTGGCCGTTGCGGAAGGTGAGGGTGCGTGCGGCTGGCATACTTCAGATATAAAGGTAACCTTTGTAATATGTCAACGGGTGAACCGACGCTGCTGAAATTGCTCAGCCAGGCCACCGCCGCTTACGAGCGCGCGTTGAACGAGGAGCTGCGCGCGCGGCTCGACGAGCAACTGCGTCCCGCGCACTACGCGGTGTTTCGCTACCTCGATCCGAACGGGTCGCGGATCACCGCGCTGGCCGAGGCGGCCGGGATGACGCAGCAGTCGATGGGGGAGCTGGTGACGCATCTGGAACGCCGCGGGCTGGTGGCGCGTCAGGTCGATCCGGCCGACCGGCGGGCGCGGGTGGTGACCGTCACCCCGGCGGGCCGGGCGGCCCTGGCCGTCGCGGAGGGGCGAATTCGCGAGATCGAACGGACGGTGGCGCGAGAATTGGGTGCGCGTCGCCTCGCGGAACTGCGCACGGCGCTGGCGGGAGTGGGTGCGGCGCTTGCGGCGGACGGATGACCCGGGGTAGCCGGCCTAGCGGCAGACCCGTGGACCCGTTCGGGTGCGACTTCCGCGCACGACGCGGCTGATTGCATCGCCGGACTACGATCCGCCGCCGAAGGCCGGTCGGCTGCCCACGCGCGACGCGGCTTTGCATCGCCGGACGAGGATGCGCCGCCGAAGACCGGTCGGCTACCCGGTGCCGGCGGTCACTGCGCGGGCGCGAGTGACCGCCGCCAGGTCTGGCCGACCAGGTCGTGGCCCCAGCTGTGATGTGGGCTCTGCTCGACCAGTTCGAATCCCGCGCGCTGGTAGACGCGCCGCGCCGCGGCGAGCACGTCGTTGGTCCACAGCACGATCTCCCGGTATCCCGCCGCGGTGGCGAAGCGCAGGCATTCGTCGACGAGCGCCGAGCCGACGCCGAGGCCGCGCGCGGTGGGTTCGACCAGGAGCAGCCGCAGCCGCGCGGTGGTGTCGTCCTCGCGGACGCAGAAGATACTGCCGACCGGGCGGCCGTCGGCTTCCGCGATCCAGACGCGCTCACGCTGATCGTCGCGGGAACTCAGGTAGTCGGCCACGATGCGCACGATCAATTCCTCGTAGGTCGCGTCCCAGCCGTATTCGTTTGCGTAGAGCTCCGCGTGGCGCTGGATCACCCAGCCGTAGTCGCCGGAACGCGGGGCACGCAGCGTGAGCTTCGGCGTGTCGGCGGGTTGGTCCAAGATCTGCTGGATGGTCCGCATCGCGGTGAGCAGCCGCGCCCGGGTCGCGGGCGGACGCGCGTCGAGCAGGGCGCCGACCTCGTCGCTGGAGCGCTGGTCGAGCGTCGCGAAGACGTCCCTGCCCCGCTCGGTCAGCCGGACCTCTTGACGGCGGCCGTCGCTGCCGGAGCGATTGCGTCGCACCAGGCCGGACTCTTCGAACCGGGCCAGGATGCGGCTGAGGTAGCCCGCGTCCAGGTCGAGGGCGTGCCGCAGCGTAACCACCTCGGTCGCGTCGGAGGCCGCCAGCTCGAACAGGACGCGTGCCTCGGTGAGCGAGTACCGGCTGTCGTGCAGTCCCTCCCGCAGCACGCCGATCACCCGGGTGTAGTGGCGGTTGAATTCGCGGACGGCGGCGATGTCGGCGGCGGCAGCGGTCACGGCGGCTCCAATCTTTGACTTTGTCAAAGAATATCGGCCCGCGGCGGCTTCGGGTGCGAAACGGCCGAACTCCTCCCGGGCGCCCTTCGGGAGCGCGCAGCTCGGATGCTAACTTGAACGGCGTTCAAGCCGCCCCGGCGGGCCGGGGCCGTGACGCGAGGATTCCTGTGGCACTGACCCCCGACGAGATCACCGCCCTCGACGCCGAACACGTCTGGCATCCGTACGGCGGCTTTCCCGCGACGACCGAACCGCTGGTGGTGGCCGCCGCCGCGGGGACGAGGCTCACCCTGGCCGACGGGCGCGAGCTGGTCGACGGCATGAGTTCCTGGTGGGCGGCCATCCACGGCTACCGGCATCCGGTGCTCGACGCCGCGCTCGTCGCCCAGTCGCGGCGCATGAGTCACGTGATGTTCGGCGGGCTCACCCATGAGCCCGCGGCCCGGCTGGCCGAACTGCTGGTCGAATCGACACCCGCCGGACTGGACAAGGTGTTCCTGTGCGACTCCGGCTCAGTGTCGGTCGAGGTCGCGGTGAAGATGTGCTTGCAGTACTGGCGTTCGCTGGGCAAGTCGCAGAAGCGGCGACTGCTCACCTGGCGCGGCGGGTATCACGGCGACACCTTCACGCCGATGAGCGTGTGCGACCCGGAGGGCGGCATGCACTCGCTGTGGACCGACATCCTGGCGCGCCAGGTGTTCGCGCCGGTGCCGCCGAGTGAGTACCTGCCGGAGTACGTCGCGCAACTGGAGGGCCTGTTCGCCGCGCACGCGGGCGAACTCGCGGCGGTCGTGGTGGAGCCGGTCGTGCAGGGCGCGGGCGGGATGCGCTGGCACCACCCCGGTTATCTGACCGACCTGCGCAGGCTGTGCGACGAACACGGCGTGCTGCTGGTCTTCGATGAGATCGCGACCGGATTCGGCCGCACCGGAACGCTTTTCGCGGCCGAGCACGCCGGGGTGAGCCCGGATGTGATGTGCGTCGGCAAAGCGCTGACCGGCGGTTATCTCACGCTCGCCGCCGCGCTGTGCACCGCGCGGATCGCCGAGACGATCAGCGCGGCGCACGGTGGGCTCATGCACGGGCCCACCTTCATGGGCAACCCGCTGGCCTGCGCGGTCGCCGTCGCGTCCATCGAGCTGCTGCGCTCGCGGGACTGGCGCGGCGAAGTGGCCCGCATCGAGGCGGAATTGACGGCGGGTCTCGACGCGGTGCGCGGTCTGCCGGGCGTGGTCGAGGCGCGGGTGCTCGGCGCGATCGGCGTGATCGAGCTGGACCGTCCGGTCGACATGCGGGCCGCGACCGAGGCCGCGGTCGCGGCCGGGGTGTGGCTGCGTCCGTTCCGCAACCTCGTGTACACCATGCCGCCGTTCATCAGCACGTCCGGCGATATCGCGACGATCACCGCCGGTATGCGCGCCGCGGTGGCCGCGCAGACCGGTCGCTGACCGGTCAGGCGATCCACGGCGGGACGATGGTGCCGTCGCTGTCCGGCCTTCCGGCCCGGGCGCCCGCCGGTGCGGTCACGATGGCGGTGAAGCCGCCCGTGGTGCTCACCTGCCGCAGCACATTCGGCGGGAGGATCACCGTATCCCCCTCGGTGGCACTGAGTTCCGTGCCGTCGAGGGCGACGTCGATCCGCCCGGCGAGGACGGTCCAGATCTGTTCGGTGTCGATGAAGTGCAGCGGACCGGTGGTGTCCGCGGGCACGTCGACCCGCCACAGCGCGAGTTGCGAGCCGCCCTGGGTGGGCGAGGCGAGCGTGGTCATGACACCGCCGGGGGTTTCGGTGCGGCGGGTGTCGGAGTGTCGGATGACGGTCATCGGGTTACCACCTAAGGTAGACAACATGGTTGTCCATATAGTCAACGAGGTTGTCCATCATGTCAAGTGACGCGGGCGGCTACGAGTTGCCGCTGCGCATGCTGCTCGGCTTCCGCGCCGTGGTCGAGGAGGTGCACGCCGAACTGGCCGAGCACGGTCACGCCGAGCTGCGCCCGCTGCACGGCTTCGTCTTTCAGGCGGTCGGCCGCCGCGGTGGTCCCTACGGCTGCACGGCCGCCGACCTCGGGCGCGCGCTCGGCGTCTCGAAACAGGCCGCGGGCAAGCACATCGAGGCATTGGAGCGCCTGGGCTACCTGCGGCGTGGGCATGATCCGACCGACGCGCGGCGCAAGGTCTACACGCTCACCGGCCGCGCCGAGGATGTGCTGACCCGATCGGCGCGCGCCTTCGATCGAATCCACGCTCGCTGGGCGGATCTGCTCGGTGCGGACCGCCTCGCCGAATTGGAGCGCGATCTGCGCGTGCTGACGCCGGGCGAGGTGTTCCGGCTCGATACGCCGAATTGGTTCAACGGTCCGTGAGCCGGCCGGGTGCGCCGCGGGTGTCGGAGATCTCCGGACGGTCGCTGTCGGACACCATCTCCCACACTCGGAAGATGCAGTGGTAATCGTCCGCCCAGCCGCGCACCATCAGCAGGTAGGTATCGCCGTCGCGCAGGACGATGCGGCGGCCGCGCAGTTTGGGGTGCTCGGGGGTGTAGGTGGGCAGTACGCCGGCCAGCTTCGCCAGTGCCTGGGCGCGCGTGCCGACCACTTCCGCGAGAACTCGGGGTGACCAGCGCTTTTGATCGCCCGAGCCCGTAGTTTCCTCGACGACTATCGCCCACCGCGGCATTCGGCCGTGTTCCTCCCCGGTGAAGCTTCGTCACCGCAGGCCGGTGACATCACCAACGATGGGCTCAACGGTACCAGCGGGCCCGCGGGCGGGTGCATTGAACGGTGTTCAAGTATGCTGCGGAGCTGTGACTACCGATCCGTTGAGCTGGTTGGACGAGCGCGCCACCGCGCGGGTGGCCGCGGGACTGCGTCGTGAGCTGCGCCCGCGCGCCGCGCAGTCCCCGTCGATCGACCTCGCCTCCAACGACTATCTCGGTCTGGTCCGCCACCCCGAGGTGATCGAGGGCGCGATCGGGGCGGTGCGCCGCTGGGGTGCGGGGTCGACCGGGTCGCGCCTGGTCACCGGCACCACCGCCGAGCACGAACTGCTGGAAGCCGAGCTGGCCGAATTCGTCGGCGCCGAAGCCGGACTCGTGTTCGCCTCCGGGTACGCGGCCAATCTCGGCGCGGTCACCGCCCTCGCCGGGCGCGGCTCGCTCGTGGTCTCCGACGCGGGCAGTCACGCGTCGCTGGTGGACGCGTGCCGGTTGTCCCGCGCCCGCGTGGAGATCGCGCCGCACCGCGACGTCGCGGCGGTGGACCGGCTGCTGTCGGAGCGCACCGAGGAACGTGCGCTGGTGCTGACCGATTCGGTGTTCAGCGCTGACGGCGATCTCGCGCCGCTGACCGAACTGCACCGCGTGACCAGGGCCAACGCGGCGGTGCTCGTGGTGGACGAAGCACACGGGCTCGGCGTGCGCGGCGCGGGCGGCCGCGGGCTGGTGCACGAGTCGGGCCTGGCCGGGGCGCCGGACCTGGTGGTCACCGCGACATTGTCGAAATCCCTTGCCGCGCAGGGCGGTGTGGTGCTGGCCAGTGCGCGGGTGCGCGCCCACCTGATCGACGCGGCGCGCACGTTCATCTTCGACACCGGTCTCGCGCCCGCCGCGGTCGGCGCCGCGCGGGCCGCGTTGCGCCTGCTGCGCTCCGAACCCGAACTGGCCGGGCGGGTGCTCGAACGCGCCGCCGACATCGCCCGGATCGCCGGTGTGCCCACGCCGGATTCGGCGGTGGTGTCGGTCGTGCTGGGTCCGGCGCAGGTGGCCTTCGACGCGGCCCAGGCGTGCCGGGCGCGCGGGCTGGACGTGGGCTGCTTCCGTCCGCCGACGGTTCCGGAAGGCACCTCGCGCCTGCGGTTGACCGCGCGGGCGAACCTCACCGCGGCCGAACTCGACTCCATCGCAACGGTGCTGGGTGAGGTCCTGGCCGAGGCGCGAGGCGCGGTGCCCGCATGACCGTCCTGCTGATCACCGGAACCTCCACCGACGTCGGCAAGACCGTCGTCACCGCCGCCGTGGCCGCCGTGGCGCTGGCCGAGGGGCGCTCGGTGGCAGTGTGCAAACCGGGCCAAACCGGTGTGGCGGTCGGCGAACCCGGTGACCTCGCGGCGGCACAGCGCCTCTCCGGCGTCACCCGGACGCTCGAACTCGCCCGCTACCCGGACCCGCTGGCCCCCGACACCGCCGCGCGCCGCGCCGGCCTGCCGGAGCTGACGCTCGCCGAAACCGCCGCCGCCGTCGACTCCCTGGCGGACGCCGATCTCGTTCTGGTCGAGGGCGCGGGCGGATTGCTGGTGCGCCTGGGCGATTTCACCCTGCTCGACCTCGCCCAGAAACTCGGCGCGCCCGTCCTGGTGGTCACCGCCGCCGGGTTGGGAACGCTCAACCACACGGAATTGACCACCCGCACACTGCAATCCGCAGGGGTGCGGTGCACGGGCCTGGTGATCGGGTCCTGGCCCGACGAACCGGACCTCGCCGCCGAGTGCAACCGCACCGATCTGCCCCGCGTCACCGGCGTCGACCTGGTGGGCTCGGTGCCGGAAGGCGCGGGCGGCTGGGACCGGGCGCGATTCACCGCCGCCGCCCCGGGCTGGTTCGACCCGGCCTGGTCACCTTTCCGCTGACGGGCCGGTGTTCGAACCGCGCAGGTGGCTCGGCGTGGACGAGCTTCCCGATTCCGTCGGTGATCCCACCTGGTGTGAGGCGCGTGTGACCGCGACACGGATCCGGTGGCACTGAACGCTCACCGCACGACCGTCCAGCGAGGGCGGCGCATGGCGCATCACCCACACGTACGACGAACCCACTGGCACCGGCGAGACCACCGCGCACAGTGACACCTACCACGGTCGGTTCACTCGGCTGGTCCCGCACGAGCAGGTGGTGCAAATCATCGAGTTCGACCGACGACCCCGCGGCGACCGGCGAGCAGACCATCGCCCTCCACGCCGAGACCGGCACCGATGTCGACGCGGTGCACGACGGCTGCCGAACACAATCGCGGCCGAAGACAACGAACCGGGCAAGCCGAGTTCGGCCGAGGCGGCACGCTGATCGGTAGCGGGGTGATGGCGACCATCCGCACCCGTGCCTACAGTGGGATGGATGTCGCCGATGGACGAGAGGCACCCGTCCACCGTCTCCGACTGGGACGACGCGCGACGCCGAACTCGGCTGCGGGACACCAGCCCGGGGCACGGGTGGGAGACGTTGCGCCGCACCAGGGTGACGCTGCTTCGGGTGGCCGCACTGCTGCTGGCCGGACTCGTGGTGTTCGCGCAGTACTTGAAGTACGACGTCGCGCCGGAACAGGCGCGGCTGGCGCGCACCGAGCCGGCCATCCTGCCCGTCGCCCCGCCGGTGGACCCGCAGAACTGGGACACCGTCGTGGTGGACCTGGTCGGGCTCGGTGGGCTCGACGCCAGTGACACCGCCGCCGCGCTGCCCGCACTGCGCAGAATGGGCATGGTGTGGGCGATCCGCTACGACAACCAAGGTCTCGACACGAAGGTGATCGCCGACCTCGTCGTCCGCGCCGCCGAGCTGTCCGGGCTGCGGAACGTCGTGCTCGTCGGGCACAGCATGGGCGGTGTGATCGCGCTGGAGGTGGCCGAGCACATCCACCGCGAGAGCGACCGGCGGTTGGTCGGGGTGATCCTGGACTGCACGCCGGTCGACCTGAACGCCGTGCGCCCCGAGAGCCGCGGCCGCGGTGAGGACATGTTGCGCTGGATGGGCTGGCTGCCCGGCGCCAGGGAGAGCCGCACGCTGCGGCTGGCCGTGGAGACCTACGCTCGCCGGGACCAGTTCCTCGATCGCGGCGACGGGCTGCCCGGCATCCGGCTCGGCAAGCTGGGCGCGGTGCTCGGGCAGGTGATGCGAGAGAAGATCGTCTCCCGCGATGCCGCGAGCAACGGTTTGATCGAGTCGCAATTCACCGCCATCGTGGCCGGTGGCGCGACGGACGATCTGCGCACCCTGGCCGAACCGGTGGCCGGGAAACCCCCGCCCGCCATCGTTTTGATCCGGCCGCGCGACGCGAGCGCCGACCGCGTGGTCGACGTCGAGTACTCCCACCGGGTGCTGATCGAGCGGTCCGGCGGAGTGGACGGCACGCTGCTGGTGGTGCTCGCGCGAAACACCGGGCACGCCAACCCGATGCAGCGCCCCCGGGAATACAACACGGTGATCGAGCAGCAGATCCTGCCGTTCGTGCAGCGCTATCAGGAGCAGGTCCGGTCGACCATGGTGGCAGCGCCGCCCCGCTGACGGGATTCGAACCAGGCTGAGACAAACCGTTCTCCGGGCGGTCCGGGCTTGCTGTAATTCGCCTATGTTCCGACCCAGCACGTTCCGGTCCGGCCGCAGCGGCCGCACGACCGCCGCATTGCTCGCCGTGGCAACCGTTGCGACTCTCGGACTCACCGGCTGCACGAAGGACGACGAGCCGGTCGGTCCCACTGCCGACGGACCACTGCCGACCGAGATCCCCGCAGGCACCACACTGGTGGCCGCCGACCAGTCCGAGCGCTTGCAGTCCGTGCTGCGGCTCTCCGGGGAGCTCGACAAGCTCCCGTTCAAGGTGGAGTTCGCCAACTTCGTCGGCGGGCCCGCCATCCTCGAGGCGTTCCGCGCGGGCGCCGCCGACGTGGCCCAGGTCGGCGACGTCCCGCCGATCCACGCGCTGGTGGCCGGGCAGGACGTCCCCATCGTCGCGTCCTATCAGACCAGCACCACCGCCCTGAAACTCGCGGTGGCGCCGGGCAAATCGGTGCCGAAGCTGGCGGATCTGAAGGGTAAGAAGATCGCCTACGCCGAGGGCACGGCCCAGCAGGCGGCCGTGCTGCGCGCCATCGACAAGGCCGGGCTCACCACCTCCGACGTGCAGTTGGTCCGGCTGCAATTGGCCGAGTTCCTCGACGCCGTGCGCACCGGCCAGGTCGACGTCGCGCCGCTGATCGAGCCGAACGTCACCCGCTTCCTGCGCACGCCGGGCACATCGCTGGTTCCGGACGCCGAGACCGACGGCATCTACGGTGGCCTCGCCTACCTGTACGCCCGCCGCGCCGTCGTGCGGGATCCGGCCAAGGCGGCCGCCACCCGCGCGCTCGTCGGCGCGTTCGTCCGGGCCTACCAGTGGGCCAACACCCACCCGGAGGAGTGGGCACGCCGGTACTACGTGGAGAACCAGAAGGTCAGCGCCGACGACGCGAAGCGCATCGTGGAATCGCTGGGCACCTACGTGTTCCCGCATCTGGACCAGCAGCTCGTCGACCGTCAGCAGGCCACCATCGACGCCATCGCCGAGGCGGGTGAGCTGCCCAAGAAGGTGCGCGCGTCCAACGGCTTCGACCTGCGTTTCGACGCCGCGGTCACCGAGGCCGTCACCGCGAGCGGCGCGTCGTTCGAGCCGAAGGCACGCTGATGGTGACGCTGGACGCCGCGGTGCTGCGCCGCATCGGCCTCGGCCGTTCCGGATCGGAGCCGGTACTGGCCACGCGCAAACCGGCCCGGCCGCGCCTGGGGCCGGGCCGTCCGATCCCGTTCGGCCTCGCGCTGGGGCCGACGCTGCTGATCGCCGCGTGGGTGGCCGGATCCGCCTCGGGCACACTGGATACGGAAACCCTCCCCGCGCCATGGACGGTCGCTCGGACCGCCGGTGACCTGCTCGCCGACGGCCGGTTGCAGAGCAACCTGCTGACCTCGGTGCAGCGCGCCGCGATCGGGCTCGGGCTCGGTGTCGCGATCGGCCTGGTGCTGGCGCTGCTGGCCGGGCTGAGCCGGCTCGGGGAAGCCCTGGTGGACGGGCCGATCCAGATCAAACGCGCCATTCCGACGCTCGCGCTGATCCCGCTGTTCATCGTGTGGTTCGGCATCGGCGAGGAGATGAAGCTGCTGGTGATCACCACCAGCGTGGCCGTCCCGATCTACCTGAACACGCACGCGCACCTGCGCAGCGTGGACGCCAGATACGTGGAGCTCGCCCAGACGGTGGGGCTGTCGCGATGGGGGTTCGTCCGCCGGATCGCGCTGCCCGGATCGCTGCCCGGCTTCTTCACCGGCCTGCGGCTGGCCGTCACCATCTCGTGGCTGGCGCTGGTCGTGGTGGAGCAGGTCAACGCCACCAGCGGCATCGGATACCTCATGACCCAGGCCCGCACCTACGGCCAGATCGACATCATCGTGGTCGGCCTGGTGATCTACGGCCTGCTCGGCCTGTTCGGCGACATCCTGGTGCGCGCCGCGGAAAGGAAGGCGCTGTCATGGCGGCAGACACTCGGGGACTGAACGTCGTGCGCACCCGGCGGCTGCGCCGCGGCTTCGGCGACCGGGTCGTGCTGCGCGACCTCGACCTGGACATCGCCCGCGGCGAATTCGTCGCGCTGCTCGGCCGCAGCGGTTCGGGCAAGAGCACGCTGTTGCGGGCACTGGCCGAATTGGATTACGACGTGCCGGGCTCCGGTGAATTGAGCGTGCCCACCGAGCGCTCCGTGGTGTTCCAGGACTCCCGGTTGCTGCCCTGGGCGCGGGTGCTGGAGAACGTGACCCTCGGCCTCAGCGGGCCGGACTCGGCCGGTCGCGGTCGCGCGGCGCTGGCCGAAGTCGGGCTCGCCGGACGGGAGAAAGCCTGGCCCAAGGAACTGTCCGGCGGCGAACAACAGCGCGTCGCCCTGGCACGTTCGCTGGTCCGCGAGCCCGAGCTGCTGCTGGCGGACGAACCGTTCGGCGCGCTGGACGCGCTGACCAGGATCAAGATGCACGCGCTGCTGGAGGACCTGTGCGCGAAGCACCGGCCCGCCGTCCTGCTGGTGACCCACGATGTGGACGAGGCGGTGCTGCTCGCCGACCGCGTCCTGGTGCTCGACGACGGGCGCATCGCGGTGGACCAGCGCATCGATCTGGAACGTCCCCGCCGCCATGGCGATCCCGCGTTCCTGCGGCACCGATCCCTGCTGCTGGCCAGCCTGGGCGTCGACGTCGCGGACGCGCCCACCGACGAGAAGAAAGCCTCATGACCGCACCGCGCCAACTCAGCCTCAACGCCTTCATCTATCCCTCCGGCCACCACGAGGCCGCCTGGCGGCATCCGTGGAGCAGCCCGGAGCGAATCTACGACGTCGCCTACTACCAGGAGATCGGCCGCACCGCCGAAGCCGCGAAGCTGGACGCGGTGTTCTTCGCCGACGGCCCCGCCCTGCGCACCGAGGTCAAGCACAACGCGGCCGCCGGCCTGGAGCCGATCACCCTGCTCACCGCGATCGCCACGGCGACCACGCATCTCGGCCTGATCGCCACCGCGTCGACCACCTACTACGAGCCCTACAACCTGGCCAGGCTGTTCTCCACGCTGGACCACATCTCCGGCGGCCGCGCGGGCTGGAACATCGTCACCACCGGCACCGATCTCGCCGCGGCCAACTTCGGCCTGGACAAACACCCCGACCACGCCGAACGGTACGCGCGGGCACGGGAATTCGTCGACGCCGTGCTCGCGCTGTGGAACAGCTGGGAGGACGACGCGATCGTCCTGGACCGAGCTTCCGGCGTGTACGCCGACGCGGAGAAGATCCACCGGATCGACTTCGAAGGCGAGTACTTGCGGGTGCGCGGGCCGTTCAACGCGCCACGCACCCCGCAGGGCCACCCCGTGCTGGTGCAGGCGGGCTCGTCGAACGACGGCCGGGCGTTCGCGGGCAAGTACGCCGAGGCGATCTTCACCGCGCATCAGCGCCTCAGCGACGCTCAGGCGTTCTACGCCGACATCAAGGGGCGGGCCCGCGGCTTCGGGCGCGACCCCGAGCACGTCAAGATCCTGCCCGGGATCAGCCCGTTCATCGCCGACACCAAGGCGGCGGCCAAGAAACTCGAACGGGAGTTCAATGAACTCACCGTGCCGGAGTACGGATTGACGCAACTCGAGAGCATCGTCGGCATCAGCCTGCGGCACCTGCCGCTGGACGAGCCGATTCCCGTCGAATTGTTCGACACGGCAGGCGATGTCACCGACAACGCACAGAGCCGGTTGCAGGTGGTGGCGGGCATCGTGCAGCGGGAACGGCCGACCGTGCGTGGCCTGCTGCACCGTCTCGCCGGTGCGCGCGGGCACCGCATGTTCGCCGGAACCCCCGAGCAGGTCGCCGACACCATCGAGGAATGGTTCCGGGGCGGCGCCGCCGACGGCTTCAACGTGATGCCGCCGTACTACCCGGGCGGACTGGAGATCTTCGCCGAGACGGTCGTGCCGATCCTGCAGGAGCGCGGACTGTTCCGCACCGAATACACCGGCACCACCCTGCGCGACCACTTCGGCCTGCCCCGCCCCGACAGCCGCTTCGCCCGGCAGGCCGCGCTCACCCGGTGAGCGGCGCCGCCGACACCGACTGTCCCACCTGGTCACCGGCACACCGGGCCGTCTGCCGCAGGACGGCGCCGGTGCGCACCTTGGGCCGTACACGCGCCCGGAGCGGGGTCGGTCGGCGCCGCGTCGCGGACCATGCGAATGACCGGCTCCGGCGTGCGCGAATATCGCGGAGTCCGATGGGCTTCGCCGAATCGTGCAAGGGGCGGCCTGTACGGAGGGCGGCGGTCACCGTGCGACGCCGTGACGAGTGGCGGCGGGCTGCTGCCGTTGTCCATCGCGGGCATGGGGCGTGCCGCGGACGAGCCGACTCCGTTCGTTCCGGAGGCGCGGGCTTCGCCGGAGTGACGGACGGTGTTCGGCATGCTTCCCCGACAGCGGTTTCGGGCGGTCGGCGACCGGTTGGGGCAGCGCTCGGCGGGCGGACTCGGGACCTTCCGGGCAGTTCCCGCCGATCGGCGGCGCGGCGGTGAACGAACGATCTGCCATGGTCGGTGAGGTCACGGGCCCGGTGCGGTTGCGGTCGCTGGCCTGGACCGTCTTCGTGCCGATGGTGGTGTACGGCATCGGGTCCGGCGCGGCGGCGCCGATGTACGCGCTGCGCGCGCTGGACCTGGGCGCGTCGGCCGGACTGGCGGGGGTCATCGTCGCGCTGTCCGGGTTGGGCATGGTGCTCACCGATCTGCCCGCGGGACGGGTCGTCGCGAGCATCGGGGAACGCGGCGCGATGGCGGTGGGTTCGGTGCTCGGGGCCGTCGGGGTGCTCGCGGCGATCGTCGCGCCGAGCGTCGGTGTGCTCGCGCTGGGCATGCTGCTCAACGGCGCGGCGGGCGCGGTGTGGGGCCTGGCTCGCCAGGCCTATCTCGTGGCGGTGGTGCCCGTGGGTGATCTCGGGCGCGCGATGTCGACGCTGGCCGGTTCGATGCGACTGGGCTTCTTCTGCGGACCGTTCCTCGGTGCGGCCGTGGTGCACTCGCTCGGGCCGAACGGTGCGCTGTGGGTGCAACTGGTGACCACGGTGATCTCCGGCGCGGCCATGGCGGCGATCCGATCGCCCGACGGATCGGGCGGGGCGGGCGCGCGGCATTCGCTGAGAGCGGTCGTGATCGAGCACCGCAGAACCCTCGGCACGCTCGGCCTGGCCGCGTTGCTGGTCGGCGCGGCACGGGCGGCGCGGCTGGCGCTGCTGCCGCTGTGGGCGGCGTACATCGGGTTGAGCGCGTCGACCACCAGTTTGGTGTTCGGCGTGGCGGGAGCGATGGACGTGCTGATGTCCTATCCGGCCGGGGTGTGGCTGGATCGCTACGGCAGGCGCGCTACCGGCGTGCCGTCGATGATCCTGTTCGCCCTCGGTTTCGGCGCGCTGCCGTGCACGTCCTCGGTGCTCGGTCTCGGCTGCGCCGCCGGGCTGCTCGGACTCGCCAACGGAATGAGCAACGGGCTGATCATGACGGTCGGCGCCGATGTCGCACCCGACGGGCAGCGCGCGGAGTTCCTCGGCGCCTGGCGGCTCACCCACGACATCGGGATGTTCGCCGGTCCGGTGGCGGTCGGCGCGATCAGCGCCCTGACCGTGCTCGGCGGGGCGGCCGTCGCGCTCGCGCTCACCGCCGCTGCGGGCGCGTACACGATGCACCGCTGGTTCCCCGGCGTTGTCCAGCCGCGGTCTCACGCAGAAGCCGGGTAGGCGCTGCACCGGACCGGTCGCGGCCGAAGCCGAAACACGCCTTGCGTGACGGCGGGAGTTGATGCGCGCCTTGGCCGCGGAACGTCGCCGGCGGCGGTTCGCGGATCTGCGGCAGCTCACGGACCGGCGGCAGTTTGCGGATGGGCAGCAGTTTGCGGATGGGCGGCGGCTCACGGACCGGCAGCGGCTCACGGACCGGCGGCGGCTCGCGGATGGGCGGCGGTTCGCGGATGGTCGGCGGTTAGCAGACGGGCGGCGGTTCGCAGACGGGCGGCGGCTCACGGACCGGCGGCGGTTCGCAGATCGGCAGCGGCTCGCAGACCGGCCGCGGTTCGCAGATCGGCGGCAGGATCAGCGGACGCGGGTGCCGAGCAGGTGGCGCACGCCCGCGACGAACAGTTGCAGGCCGAAGTCGAATCGGGCTGTGGCGTCCGGGGTTTCCGCCAGCGGCGACGCGTCGTCGGGGAGGGCGCCCGCGGAGTCCATCTGCATCCTCGACTGCTCGTCCACGGTCTCGCCGAGGACGTAGTAGAGCAGGGTGAACGCCGTCAGTTCGGCCTCCTGGCGCGGCATTCCCGCGCGAATCACCGCGCTCACCAGACGTTCTCGGCCCTTGCTGGTGGTGAGCCGGGAAGCGTATGTCGCCGAGACCAATTCGGCGCCGTCGCGATAGGCCAGTAGACAGTCGCGCAGCCGGTGGGCCAGTTCGGTGATCTGCCCGGACCATTCCTCGGCCTCGATCGGGTCCTCCATGGGCGCGAGAATCTTGTCCGCGACCGCGCCGAGCAGTGCCTGCTTGTTGGGGAAGTGCCAGTACAACGCTCCCGGCTGGACCTGAAGCGAGCCGGCCAGTCTGCGCATGGTGAGGTCGGCCAGGCCGTATCGGTCCAGAATCGCGATGGCGCCGTCGACCACGTCCGCCCGGTGCAGCTGCACTCGATGTCCTTCCCGTCGTGCTTTGACTCACTCCTACCGCTACCCTAGCCTGAACACCGTTCAAGTTGCACGGCCACCTCGGCCGGACGAAGGGATTCGTGCAGTGACCCAGGCACCGGTAGACACCGGCATTCTGTCGATCGCCCGCGAGCAGGTGCTCGAGCGCGGAGAGGGGCTGAACCAGGAGCAGACCCTCGAGGTGCTACGCCTCGGTGACGACCGGCTGGAGGAGTTGCTCGCCCTGGCCCACGAGGTGCGCATGAAGTGGTGCGGCCCCGAAGTCGAGGTCGAGGGCATCATCAGCCTCAAAACCGGTGGCTGCCCCGAGGACTGCCACTTCTGCTCGCAGTCGGGCCTGTTCCAGTCCCCGGTGCGCGCCGCGTGGCTGGACATTCCGAGCCTGGTCGAGGCCGCCAAGCAGACCGCGAAGACCGGCGCCACCGAGTTCTGCATCGTGGCCGCCGTGCGCGGCCCGGACGAGCGCCTGATGGCGCAGGTGGCCGCGGGCGTCGAGGCGATCCGCAACGAGGTCGACATCCAGGTCGCCTGCTCGCTGGGCATGCTCACCCAGGAGCAGGTCGACCAACTGGCCGCCATGGGCGTGCACCGCTACAACCACAACCTGGAGACCTCCCGGTCCTACTTCCCGAACGTGGTCACCACGCACAGCTGGGAAGAGCGCTGGGACACCCTGCGCATGGTCCGCGAAGCGGGCATGGAGGTCTGCTGCGGCGGCATCCTCGGGATGGGCGAGACGTTGGAGCAGCGCGCCGAGTTCGCGGCGAACCTGGCCGAACTCGAACCCGACGAGGTGCCGCTGAACTTCCTCAACCCGCGTCCGGGCACCCCGTTCGGCGACCTCGAGGTGCTGCCCGCGTCCGACGCGTTGCGCGCCGTCGCCGCGTTCCGGCTCGCGCTGCCGCGCACCATGCTGCGCTTCGCGGGCGGCCGCGAGATCACCCTGGGCGATCTCGGCGCCAAGCAGGGCATCCTGGGCGGCATCAACGCCGTCATCGTGGGCAACTACCTGACCACCCTCGGCCGACCGGCCGAACAGGACCTGGATCTGCTCGGTGAGCTGAAGATGCCGATCAAGGCGCTCAACGAAACACTCTGACCCGACTCGGTTGCGACGATGAGGCAGGCGAGCATGAGTACTGTCATGAACATGGACGAGCGCTACAACCCGTTCACCGGCAAGCGAATCGTGCCGGGCCTCGACGACGCGATCCCGGCCGCCGCCGCGCTGGGCCTGGAGCCGCCGCGCTTCTGCGAACAGTGCGGCCGCCGCGTGATCGTGCAGGTGAGCCCGGACGGCTGGTGGGCCAAGTGCTCACGGCACGGCGTCCTCGACTCGGCCGAACTGGAGCGCCGCTAGTGGCGTCGCCGTCCCGGGACGAGGTGCGAGCGGTGGCGCTGGCCACCGTCGCCGTGGTGGCGGTCAGCGCGATCGCGGGTGCCGGATGGGGCCTGCTGGCGCCCACCGAGCGGCTGCTGGTGGTCGAGCCCGGGCGCGGGGTCGCGTTGACCGGAGAGAGCGCCCATCAGTTCGACGCGCTGGCGTTGTTCGTGCTCGCGGGGGCGGTGCTCGGTCTGCTCTCGGCGCCGGCCGTATGGCGGTGGCGTTCGGCGCGCGGGCCGCTGCTACAACTCGGCTTGCTGGCCGGTTCCGGCGTGGGTGCGGTGGTGATGGCGCGCGTGGGGGAGCAGGTCGCCGAATGGCTGCATCCGCGCCCGCACGATCCGCCGGTCGGGCAGATCGTCGCCTTGCCGATCGAGCTGGGCAGTTCGCTCGCGCTGATCGTGCAGCCGTTGATCGCCTCGTTCGTCATGCTGTTCCTCGCCGCGCTCAGTACCTCGGAGGATCTCGGCAGCGGTCGCCGCACCGCCCGGCGCGGGGAAGACGCCTTCGGCACCCAGGGCGCTTTCCCGCCCTACGGTGCGGCTGCGAGCGGGGGAGAGCTGCCCTATGGTGGCTACGAGCCTGTCGCGGAAGGGTATTCGATGCCCGAATACCGCCCACGGCGCTGACGCGTCGCCGCGATCGGAAGGCTTTCCGAACCACACTGGGGTCGGGAAACGGCTGTGCGGGAAGGAATGGGACGTGGCCTTTGTAGGTGGCGGTCCGGTCGTAGAAGAACTCGACGCCAAGTTCTGGCGGGTGACCGAACCGCTCGTCTATCGCGGCGCCACCGAGGAATTCGTGGTTCCCGCCGGTTTCCGTACCGATTTCGCCTCGGTGCCGCGCGCCCTGGTCTGGTTGATCCCGCGGTACGGCAACTACACCCGCGCCGCGATCCTGCACGACTACCTGCTCAGTTCGAACGCGGTGAGCGTGGCCGACGCCGACGGCATCTTCCGCCGCAGCCTGCACGAACTCGGGGTGTCGCTGCCGCGGCGCTGGATGATGTGGGCGGCCGTGCGCGCGGCCCACCGGCTGCGCGGCGCGAGCACGGGCGACGTCGCCCGGTTCGTCGTCGTCGCCGTTCCCTCGGTCTTCTTCCTGGCCGTCCCCGCGACCGTGGTGACGGTGTTCCTCCTGCTGTTCTGGCTGGTGGAACTGGTCTTCTGGGCAGGAGCGCGAGTGGCGCAGCGGACCGAAGCCCCGCCGCCGGCCCCGCAGATGAAGACCGCCTGACCGGTAGCGCCGAAACCCCTTGTCCCACGGCGCTGACGCGTATCGCTGTCCGAGCGGTACACGAGCTACGGTGCGGGAATGGCCGACGATCCGCACAGGCTCCCCACCCTCGTCGTCGTGAGTGGCCCACCCGGGTCCGGCAAGACGACGCTCGCCCATGACCTCGCCGCCGCGATCGGCTGCCCGGCCATCTGCCGGGACGAGCTCAAAGAGGGAATGGTCCACGCGACACCGGATTTCGCTCCGGGCTCGCAGGACGAGCTGAACCTCCGCACCCTGCCGGTGTTCTTCGGGACCCTCGAACTGCTGCTGCGGGCGGGCGTCACGGTCGTCGCCGAAGCCGCCTTCCAAGACCGGCTGTGGCGTCCCGGCTTGACGCCCTTGCAGGCGCACGCCCAGCTGCGCATCGTCCACTGCGCGGTCGACCCGGTCCTCGCCGCCGCCCGCACTGCCCAGCGCCGCCGGGACGATCCACGCCGCCGCGCCCACTCCGGCCCCGACCACCCCACCCCACCACCCGCCGCCTTCGAGCGAATCGCCCTCGACGCCCCCTCCCTCGAAGTCGACACAACCTCCACCTACCACCCTCCCATCCCCGAAATCCTCGCCTTCATCAACGCCCCTTCATGATCAACGGCACATGGTCGAGAGACCTTCTCGGTGGATGCCGCGGCGATGTGCCGTTGATCTCGATTTCCTGAGGGCGATCGAGCACGTAGCGTTCGGGTATGGCGGAGTTGGTATTGGGGCCGGTGTTGCGGCACGTCGACGCGACCTCGGCGACCGTCTGGGTGGAAACCGATGACGCGTGCGAGGTGGACGTTCTGGGGCGGCTCGCCCGCACCTTCCAGGTGGGGGAGCAGCACTTCGCGCTGGTCTCGATCGACGGACTGGAACCCGGCGCGTCGATTCCCTACCAGGTGCGGCTCGACGGGGTGCCGGTGTGGCCCGAGCCGGGATCAGAGCAGCCGCCCTGCCGGATTCACACGCGGACCGTCGAGAAGATCCTGTTCGGGTCGTGCCGGGCGGCCAAGGCCGCGCCGGGCGTGCTGGAAGCCGACAAGCTGGGGGTGGATGCGCTGGACGCGTACGCCCTGCGCATGATGGGCGCGCCCGAGCGGGAATGGCCGGACGCACTGCTGCTGCTCGGTGACCAGGTCTACGCCGATGAGCCGACACCGCGGATGGCCGAATGGCTCGCGCGGCGGCGCGGCGGGCAGGAGCCCCGCGGCGAGGTCGTGTCGTTCCGCGAGTACGGCGAGCTCTACCACGAATCGTGGGCGGACCCGGAGATCCGCTGGCTGATGTCGACCGTGCCGACGTCGATGATCTTCGACGACCACGACGTGCGCGACGACTGGAACACCTCGCGCGCGTGGCGTGAGCAGATGGCGGCGAAGCCGTGGTGGCGCAAGCGCATCCGTGCCGGGCTCGCGTCCTACTGGGTGTACCAGCACATCGGCAACCTCGGCCCGGACGAGCTCGCGCGTGACCCGCTCTACCGCCAGGTCACCACGGCGGGCGAGGACGTGCAGGACCTGCTGGAGGATTTCGCCGAGCAGGCCGACAAGGAGGTCGACGGCCGCAAACCCGCGCGCTGGAGCTACCGCCGTGACTTCGGCCGGATCCGGCTGCTGGTGATCGACACCCGCGGCGGCCGAATCCTCGACGGGGAGCGGCTGATGGTCGGGCCGGAGGAGTTCGACTGGATCGAGCGCAACGCCGCGGGCGACTTCGACCACCTGTTGATCGGATCGTCGCTGCCCTGGCTGATGCCGCCCGCGCTGAGCCACTTCCAATCGCTCAACGAGCGTGCGGCGAATCTGCCCGGATGGCGCGGACGGCTCGGCGAGAAGGTCAGACAGGCAGCGGATCTGGAGCACTGGCCCGCGTTCCGCGCGTCCTTCGAACGGTTGTCGCGGCTGATCCATCGGCTGGGCAGCGCGCCGGGCGCACCCGGCACGATCTGCGTGCTGTCCGGGGACGTGCACCACAGCTACGTCGCGAGCGCCACCTTCGCGCAGCCGACGAAATCCCAAGTGTTGCAACTGGTGTGCTCACCGGTGCACAACGATCCGCCGAAGATGTTCCATCCGGCGTTCGCGCTGTCGTGGACGGCGCCGATCGCGTCGGCGCTGCGGTGGCTCGCGGATCGGCGCGGGATCTCACCTGATCCGGTCCGATGGCGGAAGCTCAGCGGCCCGCATTTCGGCAACTCGATCGCCTCCCTCGTCGTCCGGGGCCGCTCCGCCCGGTTCACACTGGAGACCGCGCGGTCGCAGGAGGGGCTGGTCAAGGTAGCCGAACTGGAGCTTGCCGAAATGCGATGATCCCGCGGCCCGCGTTCTCGACCACCGGCGAGGCGCGTGCGAGACCCCGCTGAACTCGGGACCGCAAGGAGCGGGGGCTGCCTGGTACTCAGGACCAGGCGCGCTCGAACCCGCGGTCCGCCGCCTGCACAGGTCGGCGCCAACCATCCCCGTGCTCACCACCCTCGTGCACGCCACCCCGTGCACGCAAAAGCCCCGCACCGTTATGGTGCGGGGCTCCTACCTAGCTACGTCGATCAGATCGCGCGGACGTCCTGAGCCTGCGGGCCCTTCTGTCCTTGGCCGATCTCGAACTCCACGCGCTGCCCCTCTTCAAGGGACTTGAATCCCGAGCCGGACACGGCGGAGTAATGAACGAAGACGTCGGCGCCGCCACCGTCTTGCGCGATGAAGCCGAAGCCCTTTTCGCTGTTAAACCACTTCACACTGCCTTGAGCCATTGCTTTACTTCAATCTTTTCTGTAGATGAGCCAGGCGAACACATTGATTACCTGATCTCAGTGCTCCACACTGCCACGAACCGGCACTTTCCGATACCGCTCACCCCTGTTTGTGAGCCAACCGACACGAGCGGTCCCCACCGATCCCGCAGTGTGACCCGCTGGATCAGGCCTCGAGGGCGGCCGACTCGGTTACTCCACCGGCTGCGGGCCGTCCGCGGCCCAAGTCGTGATGTCGGTCTTCCGCGCACGGACGGCACCGCGATAGTCCTTCGTGTGGTCTGGTCGGCGTATCCGACCCGCCGTTCAGCAAGCCGCAGTGGCGACGCCCCTGTTCCGCGAGGAAAACAAGTGGAGGTGGGACGGTGGCGGGGATATGGTGGGCGGCCGAAGCGGTCGAGAACGTGTCGAAAGGAGGTCGGCGATGCCTCGGGATCCAGTGGTGGCCGAGACGCCTCCTGCTGCGCGGGACCGCGCAGATCTAGCGGCTTGGCGGCGGCGGGATGCCTTGCGGCGCAGCAACGCTGCGCGCCCGATACCGAGCAAGCGGCAGTATCGCCGCCGCGCCAAGCACGGCAAAGCGGACACCGCCTACTGACTCGAAGCGTCGCCGCAGTCTCCACCGCGTCGCCGCAGCGTCCACGCGTCGGCGCGGTCTCCACCGCGGGTTCCCGGCTCGGTCTCACGCGTTACGCGTATTCGCCGACGGTGAGGCAAGCGGGTGTGGGATTGCCCTTCGTTCGACGGTTCAGGAAGGGCCGGGCGGGCGCAGCGCCGCGAATTCGTCGGTCACTCGCAGGCCGGAGTCGGTGAAGCGGTAGACCGCGGCGGGGCGCCCGCCCGCGCGGCCCGGGGCGGCCGTGGCTCCGGTGGGCGTGATCACTTTGCGGCGCGAGAGCACGCGCTGGAGGTTCGTCGTGTCGACGTCGTATCCGAGTGCCGCGCAGTAGATTTCGCGCAGAGTGGACATGGTGAACCGGTCCGGCGCGAGGGCGAAGGCGATATTGGTGTACGACAGCTTCGCGGCCAAGCGGGTGCGGGCGTGATCGACCACCGTGCGGTGATCGAAGGACATGTCCGGGAGCGCCGAGACCGGGTGCCAGGCGGTGTCCGAGGGCAGTTGGGGGTCGGCGGTCAGCGGCACCAGTCCGAGGTAGGCCGAGGCGATGCGCCGCGGGCTCGGCACCCGGTCGGGGGCGCTGAACACCGAGAGCTGCTCCAGGTGGCTCAGCTCGCGCACGTCCACCTTCTCGGCGAGCTGGCGGCGGGCGGAGGTGTCGAGGTCCTCGTCGTCGCGCAGCCGGCCGCCCGGCAGCGACCAGGTGCCCTTCTGCGGGTCGAGCGCGCGTTCCCACAGCAACACCGCCAGTTCGGTTCGCTGGTCGGGCGGGCAACGCCGCAGCATGCCCTCTGACCCCTCCGCTGGGGCGTGACCTGCGCCGATGCCGCTCGGGAAGCGACGAACCTGGAACACCGCGGTGAGCGATTCGTGGATGGTGCTACTATGGGCCACGTTTTCGATTGTAAGTCGAAAACCTGGTTTGGTGCGAATCGGCCGTGACGCCGAGCGCACGAGGAAGGGAGCCATCCATGGCGACGACGGGTGCGAAACTGGCGCCCCCGCTGATGGGGCAGGTGTTCGACGGGCCCTCCGGGTTCGCTGGTGTCGAGGCAACGCCGGAGTGGGCGCAGGAAGTCGAGCGACTGGCCAGGGAGCGCAACGCGACGATTCTGGCGCACAACTATCAGTTGCCCGCGATCCAGGACGTGGCCGATCACGTCGGCGATTCGCTGGCGCTGTCGCGGATCGCGGCCGAGGCGCCCGAGGACACGATCGTGTTCTGCGGCGTGCACTTCATGGCCGAGACCGCCAAGATCCTGAGCCCGGCGAAGACCGTGCTCATCCCGGATCAGCGCGCCGGATGTTCGCTCGCCGATTCGATCACGGCCGACGACTTGCGCGCCTGGAAGGCCGAGCACCCGAACGCGGTGGTCGTGTCCTACGTGAACACCACGGCCGAGGTGAAAGCACTCACCGACATCTGCTGCACGTCGTCCAACGCGGTCGACGTGGTCGCCTCGATCGACCCGGATCGCGAGGTGCTCTTCCTGCCGGACCAGTTCCTCGGCGCGCACGTCAAGCGGGTCACCGGCCGGGCGAACATGCACATCTGGGCGGGAGAATGCCACGTGCACGCGGGCATCAACGGCGACGAGCTGACCGAGCAGGCGCGCACCCATCCCGACGCGGAGCTGTTCGTGCACCCGGAATGCGGCTGTGCCACCTCGGCGCTGTATCTGGCGGGCGAGGGATCGTTCCCGGCCGACCGGGTGCACATCCTGTCCACCGGCGGCATGATCGACGCGGCCAAGGCGGCGAAGTCGAATCAGGTGCTGGTGGCCACCGAGGTAGGCATGCTGCACCAGCTGCGCAAGGCCGCCCCCGGCATCGACTTCCAGGCCGTGAACGACCGGGCGTCGTGCAAGTACATGAAGATGATCACCCCGGCGGCGCTGCTGCGCTGCCTGGTCGAAGGCCGCGACGAAGTGCACGTCGATCCGGAAACCGCTGCGCTGGGCCGTAATTCGGTGCAGCGGATGATCGCGATCGGCAATCCCGGCGGCGGTGAATGAGCTCGACCCCGGTGGGTCGGCCTCCGGCGGAGCGCGGTGTTCCCAGCGGGAGCGCTGACCATCGCGCCCGCGCCGGGAGCACCGACGCCGATCGCAAGACAGAGAGTCAGAGAGGCGCGGGCCGATGACATCCCGGGTTTCGATCGACTGGGAGGCAGAGGCCGACCTGGTCGTGATCGGCGGCGGCGTCGCGGGACTGACCGCGGCGCGCACCGCGTCACTGCGTGGCCTGCGGGTGCTCACGCTCAGCAAAGGCGGTCCGACCGACACGTCCACCCAGTACGCCCAAGGCGGCATCGCGGTGGTGGCGCCGCACGGTGACTCGGTCGAATCGCACGTGCACGACACGGTGGAGGCGGGCGCCGGACTGTGCGAGGTGGACGCCGTGCGCTCCATCGTCGAGGGCGGGCAGGCGGCGGTGGCCGCGCTGACCGACCTCGGCGCGGTGTTCGACCTCGGACGCGACGGCCAGATCTCGCGGACCCGCGAGGGCGGGCACAGCACCCGCCGGATCATCCACGCCGGTGGCGACGCCACCGGCGCGGAGGTGCAGCGTGCGCTGAACGAGGCCGGTCTGCCGGTGCTGTTCGGAGCTGCGGCCGGTGAGATCGTCACCGGGCCGAACGGCGTGCGGGGCGTGGTCGCGGTGTCGGAGAGGGGATTCGGCGTCGTACACGCGCCCGCCGTGCTCCTGGCCACCGGCGGGCTCGGACAGTTGTACGCGCTGAGCACCAATCCGCCGGGCGCCACCGCCGACGGCGTCGCGCTCGGGCTGTGGGCCGGAGCGACCGTCGCCGATCTCGAATTCGTGCAGTTCCACCCGACCGTGCTCTACACCCCCGGCGGACTGGGGCGCAGGCCGCTGATCAGCGAAGCGGTGCGCGGCGAAGGTGCGACGCTGGTGGACACCGAAGGCAATTCGGTGACCGCGGGGGTGCATCCGCGCGGCGACCTCGCACCCCGCGACGTCGTCTCCCGTGCCATCGCGGCGCGCATGCGGGCGCTCGGCGCCGAGCACGTCTACCTCGACGCTCGATCGATCGACGGCTTCTCGCGACGGTTTCCGACGATCACCGCCTCGTGCCTGGCGGCGGGCATCGATCCGCGCACGGATCTGATCCCGGTCGCACCGGCCGCGCACTACCAGTGCGGGGGAGTCGTCACCGACACGCACGGCCGTACCGCAGTGCCCGGCTTGTACGCGGCCGGTGAGGTCGCGCGCACCGGTCTGCACGGGGCGAACAGGTTGGCCTCCAACAGCTTGCTGGAGGGACTGGTGGTCGGCGAGCGGGTGGGGGCCGCCGCTGCCGAGCGGCTCGGTGAGCGGGCCGGGGTGAGCGAGATTCCCGCTCGCGCCGCCGAGTACGCCACCCGTGACGTGGTGCAGGGCCTGATGACCACGCACGCCTCGGTGGTCCGCGACCGCGCCGGTCTCGCCGAAGCGCTCAAGCGGCTCGACGACGTGGTCACCCGCCGCGACACGCGCACCGCCGACGCGCACCCGATCGCCGCGATCGAGGACGCCGCGCTCACTCTCGCGGCACGCACCCTGCTGCTGGCCGCGCTCGCCCGCACCGAGAGCCGCGGCTGTCACACCCGGTCGGATCACCCGGAGGCCGTGCGCGAACTCCGCCACAGCCTTCCGATCCGGCTGAACGACGACGGCGTCCCCGAGTACGCGCCGATCTCCTGACCACAGCCGCCGAGCAGGATTCCGGCAGGAGCGCCGACCCCGCTCGGCGAGAGAGGAACACTTCGATGGCTTTGGATGCCGCCCTGGATCGCGACGAGGTGCTGCGGATCATTCGCGCGGCGCTGGACGAGGACCTGCGTTACGGCCCGGACGTCACCACGACGGCCACCGTGCCCGCCGATGCGGTGATCAAGGCTTCGGTGGTGTCGCGGGAGCCGGGCACCGTCGCCGGAATCGACGCCGGATTGCTGGTGCTCGACGAGGTGATCGGCGCGAGCGACTACGAGATCACCGATCGCGTCGCAGACGGCACCCGAGTGGCGCCGGGGCAGTCCGTGCTGACCCTGATCGCGCCGACGCGCGGGCTGCTCACCGCGGAGCGCACCATGCTCAACCTGGTGTGCCACCTGTCCGGCATCGCCACGGCGACCGCCGCCTGGGTGGACGCGGCCGCGGGCACGCACTGCCGCATCCGGGACAGTCGCAAGACGCTGCCCGGATTGCGCGCGCTGCAGAAATACGCTGTGCGCGTGGGCGGCGGTGTCAACCATCGCATGGGTCTCGGTGACGCCGCGCTGATCAAGGACAACCACGTGGTCGCCGCGGGGTCGGTGGTCGAGGCGCTGCGCGCGGTGCGCGCCGCCGCTCCCGACATCGCCTGCGAGGTCGAAGTGGACAGCCTCGAACAGCTCGACGCCGTGCTCGCCGAGAACGTGGAACTCGTCCTGCTGGACAACTTCCCGCTCTGGCAGACGCAGGCGGCCGTGCAGCGCCGCAACGCCGCGTCCCCGCAGACGAAACTGGAGTCCTCCGGCGGCCTGAGCCTCGACGTCGCCGCCGACTACGCCCGCACCGGCGTCGACTACCTCGCGGTCGGCGCGCTCACCCACTCGGTCCGGGTGCTCGACCTCGGGCTGGACATGTAGGCGACGTCAGCTGTCGCGCACCATCGTGCGCTGATGCACCCGCCGACCGCGGTAGCGCAGGCCGGGGACCAAGGGCTCGGTGCCGTGCGCGGTGAAACCCATGCGCTCGAAAAACCGGACCGCGCGGACATTTTCGACCAGTGTCTGCAAGTGGCAGCCGGGTGAGCCGGCTTCGGCGAGCCGCTCGAACCAGCGGACCATCAGCCGATCCGCGGCCCCGGTGCCCCTGGCCTGCGGCGCGACGTTGATATGCAGGTGGCTCGGCCGGCGCTCGTCGCGGAAATCTCCCGCCGTCGGGGCCCGGCGGATCGCCGCACCGGCGGCGTCGGCGATGCTGCGTGCGAAGAACCCGGCCGACCTGCGGCGGAATATCAAGCGATAGCGGCGGATCGCCTGCTCGATCCGCTCGCTCTCGCTGGGAAAGGCAGCACTGTCCAGGCAGCCCGTCAGATACCCGACCAGCTCACCCTCGGACTCCGCGACGAACAGCGACTCGGGTTCCAGATCCATGTACGGCTCCAGATAGATCGCCGCCTCGGACTCGGGATGCCCCCACAGCGACTCGGTCGGCGAACCCGCCCCGGCCCGAACGAACAAGGCACGCAGGGCAGCCCGATCCCCCTCGGTGAACCCGCGAATCTCCATGCCGCCAAGCTACCCGGCGCCTGCGGCCGATCCGGTCAGTGGTTCAGGCGGTGAGTTCGCGTTCCAGTGGGGTGCGGAACCGGGGGATGGTGCGTACCTCGCCGAACCATTCGGCGATTCGATGCGCTTGTTCGGAGATGAGCGCTTCGGCGTCCGCGCCCACGTCTTCGAGCAGGCGGTAGACGATCTCGCCGTCCTTGCGTTGTGCCCAGCCGCCGACGATTCGTCCGTCCCACCAGACGGTGGGACCGATATTCCCGTTGCGGTCGAACAGTTTCGGGGCGTGCGGCCCGAGATACCACTCGCGTGCCTGCCAGCCCATCGGCGTCGGATCGAGGGCGGGGAGCAACGCCGCCCATGGTTCCGGGGTAGCGACCGGCTCCACATCGTCGGCCAGCAGCACACCGATCACGCCGTCCAGGTCGACCTCGGCGAGCTCGAGCGCGCCGAGGGTCGCGCGCACTTCGCCGAGCGTCCACCCGGTCCACCACTTGATGTCGGACACCGGCGCGGGGCCGAACGCGCGCAACCAGCGGCGGAGCAGTTCGGCACGGGCTTCGGCGGCGGGAAGGGTGGGGACGCCGTCGGGCAACCACGATTCGACGGGCGCCCAGGTGTACTGACTGCTGGCCCAGCTGCCGTTCGGCCGCCCACGCACGATGCGGCCTTCACAACCGAGTGTCACCAGTACCCAGGTGGTGATGTTCGTCGGCTTCGAGTACGCCTTGTCCGGCGCGGTGTTCACCTGGGTGCGCAACCGCGGGACGTCCTTGCTCAGCTGTGCGCCGGTCGCCGCGCCGCGGGCCAGCAACGCTGTGTGCGTCTCGGCTTCCACCTCGGCCCACCAGCCCGGCGTGTCGCCGTCTCCGATGCCGGCCTGCGCCAGGTACTTGCCATAGGTGCGCCGCTGCTTGTGCGCCAACGCGTCCGCGCACGAGGCCTGTAGAACCGGGACCAGATCCACCGGCACGACGAACATGGTGCGGCGCATGGCGAGCATCCGCAGCAGCGAACGGTCTTCGTAGAGCGCCTGTTCCACATCCGAGGGGCGCAGGCCCTCGGCACGGGCCGCGACGGAGAGGAACACGGTCGCCGGATCGGTCGCGTGCAGGGCCACCATCGAGCGGGCGATGTCGGCGACCCGCCCGGACCGCTCCGGCGCCGCCAGCCGGTGTCGCACCGCCAGCCGAGCGCGCCGCTCGGCGGCATCAATCGAACGCATAGGCGAATCGTAGCGTTCGCGACCGGGGGTTCAGAGGCCGAAGCGCTCCGGCGCCAAGCGCAGCGTCCGGCAGGCGTCACGGACGGCCTCGACCGCCGCCGGGCCGCACACTCCGGACGCGCTGCCGGTCAGGATGCCGATCCGGACCACCGCATCCGCTTCGACCGGCTTGCCCCCGGCCTTGGCGATCTGCCGCAGCACGTGCGCGCAGCCGCGAACCGGGTCGTTCGCCAGCCGATTGCAGTTGTCCTCGAACAGGGCGCGCAAGTCGTCGACCGGGAAGTTCCGCAGGACCGGGTCGGCCGTGACGAGTTCGGCGACGGCGGCGCGGTCGGCCGCCTCGGTTGCGCCGTCGCCCATGGCGACCAGCGCGCACAAGGCGACGGCGGCATCGCGAAAAGTACCGCCCCGCAGGGCGTTCCGCTCGGCCAGCAGTTGTTCGCGCCACCTCGCGGCGTTCTGCGCCAGCGTGCTGATCAGGGTCGCGTCGGGGGTGAGGCGGGGTACGTAGGCCATGGCGGACTCCATGAGAAGACGTCCGAACGCGCGGACCCGTGCCGTCCGGACTCGAAATGAATACCCGGACCGTAACAGGACCCGCACGCCTGGTCCTGCCCCCAAAAATCGGGATCGATCCTCGCGTGTTCAGACGCGTACCAGGTCGAGCAGGCCGGGAAAGCTGCTTCGAGTTCGTCGACGCGGTCCTGGCTGCGCCGTTCCGGTCCGTAGCGCCACTGGCAATGACGCCCGCTTCGCGCAGCACCCGCACGACGGTGATGCCGTGACATCATCCGAGTATGCGACGGGCATATTCGGTACTCGTACTGTGCTGCGCGCTGACCGGCGTGCTCGTAATGGGAACTACTGTGGCGCCGCAGGTTTCGGCGGAAACGCCGTGCGTCCCCGGGGTGGCGGTGCGCCCGGTTTCGCTGACCGTGGACGGTGAGACGGCGACCGGGCGGGTCTACGAGCCCTATCGGTGCGCCCAGGGCGACGCGACCGCGCAGGCGCTCGTGGTCGCGGTGCACGGGCATGACGGGTCGTCGGCGGATTTCGCCGGTTACCTCGACTCGATCGCACGCCGCACCGCCACCCCGATCCTGGCGATGGACCTGCGCTCCGACGGCAGCGTGTGGCGCACCGGAGAGTGGAATCTGTGGGCGGGCTGGCGCGACATCGTCGCCGCGACCGCGTGGTACCGGGACGCCAACCCCTCGATCGCCCGCACGGTGCTGTGGGGGTGGAGCCAGGGCGGTATCACCAGCGGTCTCGCGGTGGCACACGGACCGCGCGGGATGTTCGACTACTGGGTCGACAACTACGGTCCCGCCGACGATTTCACGATGTGGCTGGGCGCGGTGGCGGTGGATCCGGCACTGCCCGCGCAGATCGAGCGCGACGCGGGTGGTTGCCCGCCCACAGTATGTCCGCTCGCCTACGTCGAACGCTCGCCCGCCCTGCTGGCCGAGCGGATGGACCTGCGGCGCGCGTTTCTCGTCCACGGCACCGCCGACGACGTGGTGCCCTTCGCCACCAGCATCGAGATGCGTGCGGGCTTGCGCGCCGCGGGACGGCCCACCTCGATGTACACCGTCGCCACCGGGCGCGACCTGAACGGGCGGGTGGTCGCGGGCGACCACAGCGTCGGACCGGCCTTCTTCGAGGGCGGCTGCGTCGTCGAGCGACTGCTGCTGGGCGCGGAACCGGTCGACGGCCCGGACCGCGACTACCTCGTGGACGTCGCGCACGGCGTCGTCACCGCACCGCCCGCCCCGCCGGGCGCGAAGTGCGCGGCGTGAGCCGCCGAGCGGGAACATGATCGTGTCCCCGCGCGGTTGACCGAGAAGACCGACGACGAAGCGAGGACGTGATGAGCAAGCCGACCGACCCGGCCTACCACTGGAACGGAGCGGAACTCGACCTGGACGCCTATCTGGCCCGGATCGGTTTCGACGGCGAGCGCGTCCCCACCGTCCGGACGCTGCACGAGCTGGTGCGCGCGCACACCACCGAGATCCCGTTCGAGAACCTGGAGATCATCCTGGGCCGGTCGATTCCGCTGGATCCGGCGACCTTGCAGGACAAACTCGTGCGACGGCGGCGCGGCGGCTACTGCTACGAGAACGTCGGATTGTTCGCGGCCGCGCTGGAACGGCTCGGGTTCGGCGTCACGGGCCTCAGCGGGCGCGTGAGCATGGGCGCGGGCACGGCATTGCGGCCCGCCACCCACGCTTTGCTGCGCGTGACCACCGCCGACGACGATCGGGTCTGGCTGTGCGACGTCGGCTTCGGCGCCGGACCGCTCGTGCCGTTCGAACTGTCCGCCGAGACCGGCGAATTCGCCGCGGGCGAATGGAAGTTCCGGCTGGAGCGCACGCGCGGTGAGCTGGACTCCGACTTGTGGGTGCTGCACCAATACGGCCGCGACGGGTGGGTCGACCGGCACAGCTTCACCCTGAATCCGCAGTACCGCATCGACTATGAGGTCGGCAACCACTTCGTGTCGACCTCGCCGCGTTCCCCGTTCACCACCCGGCCGTACACGCAGCGCTTCCGCCCTGATGTGCACCACGTGCTGGACGGCACCACGTTCGTCACCGAGTACCCCGACGGCACGAGCGACACGAAGGAGCTGCAACCCGCCGAGCTGCCCGAGATCCTTACCGAGGTGTTCGACATCGACCTCACCGACGCCGCCGCCGCCGCGCTCGCTGAGGCTCCGTGGTCGCGCGACTGACCTCGTGATCCGCTCGGCGCGGCGCCCGGCCCGATAGGGTCGTCGGCGTGCGTACCAACCGGAAGTCCCTCGTCCTGTTCGCCGCACCGATGCTCGTGCTCGCCGCCTGCTCGTCCGGACCGGACCAGCCCGACACCGTCGCCGGACAGTTCGCCGAGGCGCTCAACCGCGACGACGTCGCCGCGGCGGCCGCGCTCACCGACAACCCGGCCCTGGCCGCGGACACCCTCGGCGCGCTCTACGAAGGGCTCGGCAAGGACGTGCGCTTCGAGGTCCGCTCGGCCGACGAGAACGGTTTCGCGCTCGCGGCCACCTGGAAGCTGGGCGGCGACGGCAAGTCCGAGTGGACCTACACCACCAACGGCGCCGCGCGCGACGACGGGTCGGGGTGGCGGGTGAAGTGGGACCCCGCCACGGTCGCCCCCGGGCTGGCCGCGGGGCCGTTGAGCTACGGCAGGGTCTATCCGAAACCGGCCCGCATCCTCGATTCCACCGGTGGCGAACTGATGACCGAGCAGATCGTCACGCTGGTGAATGTCGGCCCCGGCGCCGACCTCTCCGCCGTCGCGGACCTGCTCGGCCCGCTCGCACCCGGACTCACCGCGCCGTCGCTGCAAGCGGAATTGACCGGGGCACAAGGGAAATCGATCACCGCCATCACCCTGCGCGAGAGCGATCTCGCCCCGGTCCGAGATCGTCTGACCGCGCTGCCCGGCGTCGTCCTCGCCCCGCAGACCCGCCTGCTGACGACCGACAAGACGCTGGCCGCACCGACCCTGTCCGGACTGGCCGAGCTGTGGCAGGAGTCCGCCGACGCGAACGCGGGGTGGGCGGTGCGCGCCCAGACGCCGGAGGGCACCCAGCGCGTCGCGGGGACGGACCCGACGCCCACCGCGGACATCGCGACCACGCTCGACCTCGGCTTGCAGCGCGCCGCGGAGGCCGCCCTGGTCCCGGTCGCCCAGCCCGCCGCGATCGTCGCCCTGCGGCCGTCGACCGGCGAGGTCGTCGCGATCGCGCAGAACGCCGCCGCCGACGCGCAGGGCCCGATCGCGCTGACCGGGCTCTACCCGCCGGGGTCGACGTTCAAGACGGTCACCGTCTCCGCCGCGCTACAGGCGGGAACGGTGACGCCCGACACCGTGCTGCCCTGCCCCGGCACCGCGAACATCGAGGGCCGCCGCATCCCCAACGACAACAACTTCGATCTGGGCTCGGTGCCGCTGCACACCGCGTTCGCCCGCTCCTGCAACACCACCATGGGCTCGCTGGCCGTGCAATTGCCCGCCGACGCGCTGACGAAAGCGGCCGCACAACTGGGCCTCGGGATCGACTACGTCACACCGGGCCTGACCACCGTCACCGGAAAGGTGCCACCGGCAGGCACCTCCGCGCTGCGGGTGGAGTCGGCGATCGGTCAAGGGCAGGTGACAGCGTCGCCGTTCGGCATGGCCATGGTCGCCGCGTCCATCGCTCGTGGCGCCGCGCCCGCGCCCACCCTCGTCGCAGGCAAGCCGGGCGCCCCGGACCGCACTCCGGACGGATTGCCGCCGCAGGTCCTCGACCAGCTGAAAGCCATGATGCGCGAAACGATCACCGACGGCACCGCGACGCAACTGCGCGACATTCCCGGCCTGCTCGGCAAGACCGGCACCGCGGAGTACATCGATGACACTCACGCACACGGCTGGTTCGTCGGTATCGACGGCGACCTGGCATTTGCCGTGTTCATCAGCGATGCGAGCAGTTCGGCGCCCGCCGTGGACGCCGCGGGCCGGATGCTGCGCGCCCGCGAATAGTCCGTTTCGGGCGATTCGGGCCCGCGGCATGGCCCGGCTGGCGCGTGCGAGCCGCCAGGAGCCCGCTACACTCATCCCCGGGACCGCGTGAGTAATCAATATGCGGGATGTCACGATTTCGAGAAGGTTCGGAGTAGGCGCCATCGATACCGGTCAGTTGATCGCGGAGCATTACCGCCTGGTCGAGCGGATTGGTAGCGGCGGCACGGGCGTGGTCTGGCGTGCCGTCGACGAACGCCTCCAGCGCTCCGTGGCCGTCAAGCAGATCCACATCCAACCGAGCTTGCCCGAGGCCGAACGCGTCGTGGTGCGCCAACGCGCGATCCGGGAGGCCCGCAACGCCGCCCGCTTCCAGCATCCGAACGCGATCGTCGTGTTCGACATCACCGAGCACGAGGGCGATCCCTGCCTGGTGATGGAGTACCTGAAGTCCAAGAGCCTGGCCGCGGTGATCGGCGCCCAGGGCACCTTGCCGCTGACCCAGGTCGCGCGGATCGGCGAGCAGGTCGCCTCGGCGCTGATCGCCGCGCACCAGGCGGGCATCGTGCACCGTGACGTGAAACCGGGCAACATCCTGCTCGATGATCACGGGACGGTGAAGATCACCGACTTCGGCATCTCCCGCGCGACCGGCGACGTCACGCTCACCGAGACCGGACTGATCTGCGGCACCGCCGCCTATCTCGCGCCCGAGGTCGCCCGCGGCTCCGATCCCACTCCGGCGTCCGACGTGTTCGCGCTGGGCGCGACACTGTTCCACGCGCTGGAGGGCGAACCGCCCTACGGCGCCGGTTCCAATCCGCTCGCGGTGCTCTACGCCGCCGCCAATGGCCAGCTGAGCGAACCGCGCAACGCGGGCCCCGCGACGGATTTCCTGCTCGACCTGCTCAGCCCGGAGCCGTCCGAGCGCCCGAGCATGCGGGCGGCGCGCGACCACCTCGCCGCGTTCGCCGACGCCGGTCCCGCGCCGGTTTCCGTCGGGTTCGTGCCTGCCAGCGAAGCGTTCGCGCGGCCGAGAGCGGGCGACTCCGAATCGGCGACCCGCACACTGCGGCCGTCGGCGATGGCGTCGGCGCCCTACACGCCCACCGAGCGCCAGCCGCGCCCCCGTCCCGCGCCCGCGCGGCCGGCCAATTCCCATCCGGACACCGCGGCGCATCCCCGAACCATGGCGCAGCCGCGCCCGACGCCGACGCGAGGGTCGGGAGGGAACCGGCGCGCGGTGCTGATCGGTGCGCTGATCGGCGCGGTCGTGGTGGCCGGAGCAATCCTGGTGAACATGCTGAGTTCGTCGGGTTCGACCACCAACGCAGCGCAGGACAGTACGTCGTCGGTGGTCTCCTCGACCCGTCCAGGCGGCAACACGACGTCCGCCGCGGCCCCGGTGGGGGAGACGAAGAGCGTCGGCAAGGCCGACCCACGGCAATCCATCGATTACGTGGTGGACTTCTTCAACAATCTGACGTACTCGAGCTTCTCCTCCGCGTGGAAACAGCTGACCCCCGCAGCCCAGCAGGTGTACGGCAGTCAGCAAGCCTTCGAGACCTACTGGACGCAGAATCGGGTCACGGGCTTCAACACCGTCGACACGGCCGGTGGCGGTAGCGGTACCAACGCGGACGGTTCGGTGGACGTCAATGTGGCCAGTGTGACCTATGGCGGCCAGAACAAGTCCGTGACGCTTCGGGTGATCAACCCCGGCAACGGATCTGTGCTGATCGACAGCGACACGCACTGACGCCGGCGTCCGAATTCCGAGGTGCAGCCGGAAGCGGCTGCCGAACGCCCGGGTTCGCTGTGGTGGCATGAAGCCGCGATAGATCTCGCCGCCCCGGACCACGCGGATAACGGTTGGCGTCGGCCCATTAGGCTGGTAGCTGCAACTTTCCTGTTGCGGAATCCGCTGGAGACAAGGACCGACACCACATGACAACCCGCATCGAGCTCGCCCGCGTCGATCTGCGCGGTCGTACTCCCTCCGTCGCCGAGCTGCGCGCCGCGCTGCCGCGTGGGGGAGTCGACGTGGACTCGGTGCTGCATCAGGTGCGTCCGGTGGTGGAGGCGATCCGCGATCAGGGTGTGTCGGCGGCCCTCGAGTTCAGCGAGCGCTTCGACGGAGTGATCCCGCCGACGGTGCGGGTGCCCGCGGCCGAGCTGGAAGCCGCGCTGGAGCGGCTGGACCCGGCGGTCCGCGCGGCGCTGGAGGAGTCCATCGCCCGGGCGCGCAAGGTGCACGCCGATCAGCGGCGCACCGACAAGACCACCGAGGTGGTGCCGGGCGGCACCGTCACCGAGCGCTGGGTGCCCGTCGAGCGGGTCGGCCTGTATGTGCCGGGCGGAAACGCCGTCTACCCGTCCAGCGTCGTGATGAACGTGGTGCCTGCGCAGACCGCGGGCGTCGGCTCGCTGGTGGTGGCCTCGCCGCCGCAGGCGCAGTTCGGCGGGCTGCCGCACCCCACCATCCTCGCCGCCGCGCAGCTGCTCGGCGTCGACGAAGTGTGGGCGGTCGGCGGCGCTCAGGGTGTCGCGCTGCTGTCCTACGGCGGCGTCGACACCGACGGCGCGCAGCTGGAGCCGGTCGACCTGATCACCGGGCCGGGCAACATCTACGTCACCGCGGCGAAGCGGCTGTGCCGCGGCCTGGTCGGCATCGACGCCGAGGCGGGCCCCACCGAGATCGCCATCCTCGCCGACGCGACCGCCGATCCGGTGCACGTCGCCGCCGACCTGATCAGCCAGGCCGAGCACGACGTGCTGGCCGCCAGCGTGCTGGTCACCGACAGCGCGCAGCTGGCCGACGCGGTGGACGCGGCGCTGACCGCGCAGCTGACCGTGGTCAAGCACGCCCACCGGGTGAGCGAGGCGCTGCGCGGCAAGCAGTCCGGCACCGTCTTGGTCGACGACATCGAGCAGGGCCTGCGCGTGGTGAATGCCTACGCCGCCGAACACCTGGAGATCCAGACCACGGACGCGCCCGCGGTCGCGGCCCGGGTGCGCAGCGCCGGAGCGGTGTTCGTCGGCGCGTACGCGCCGGTCAGCCTGGGTGACTACTGCGCGGGCTCCAACCACGTGCTGCCGACCGCGGGGTGCGCACGGCACTCCTCGGGGCTGAGCGTGCAAACCTTCCTGCGCGGGATCCACGTCGTGGAGTACACCGAAGCGGCGCTGAAGGACGTCGCGGGCCACGTGGTGGCGCTGGCGAACGCGGAAGACCTGCCCGCGCACGGCCAGGCCGTGCAGGCGCGTTTCGAGGCGCTGTCGTGACGCGCGCGGTGAGCGCGCCCGGCGCCGAGCTGACCCTGGACGAACTGCCGCTGCGGGAGAACCTGCGGGGCAAGAAGCCCTACGGCGCACCACAATTGACGGTTCCCGTGCAGCTGAACACGAACGAGAACCCGCACCCGCCGAGCCGGGCGCTGATCGACGATGTGGCCGAGTCGATCCGCGCCGCCGCCGCCGACCTGCACCGCTACCCCGACCGCGACGCCGTCGCGCTGCGCACCGATCTGGCGCGGTATCTCACCGCGCAGACCGGCATCGCGCTGGACACCGGCAATGTCTGGGCGGCCAACGGCTCCAACGAGATCCTGCAGCAGCTGTTGCAGGCCTTCGGCGGACCGGGCCGCAGCGCACTGGGTTTCGTGCCCTCCTACTCGATGCACCCGATCATCTCCGAGGGCATCGACACCGAGTGGATCGAGGCCAAGCGCAGCGCCGACTTCTCCCTCGACATCGACCACGCACTGGTCGCCATCGCCGAGCGCAGGCCCGACGTGGTGTTCGTGACCAGTCCGAACAACCCCACCGGGCACAGCATCCCGCAGCAGGATCTGGCGCGCATCCTCGCCGCCGCGCCCGGCATCGTGGTGGTGGACGAGGCCTACGGCGAGTTCTCGGCACAGCCCAGCGCCATCGGGCTGATCGCGCAGTTTCCGGCGAAACTCGTGGTGACCAGGACGATGAGCAAGGCGTTCGCGTTCGCGGGCGGTCGGCTCGGCTACCTGGTCGCCGCGCCCGCGGTGATCGAGGCGATGCTGCTGGTGCGGCTGCCCTACCACCTCTCGGTGGTTACCCAGGTCGCCGCCCGCGCCGCCCTGCGGCATGCCGACGAGACCCTCGGCAGCGTCGCCGAACTGGCCGCGCAGCGCGACCGGGTGGCGGCGGCGCTGCGGGAGCAGGGTTACGACGTGATCCCCAGCGACGCCAACTTCCTGCTGTTCGGCCGTTTCGCCGACGCCGCGCGCACCTGGCAGCGCTATCTCGATCACGGCGTGCTGATCCGCGACGTCGGCATCCCCGGCTATCTGCGCACCACCATCGGCCTCGCCGCCGAGAACGACGAACTGCTGCGGGTCAGCGGCCTGCTGGCCGGCACCGACCGCGCACCGCGATGAACCAGCGCCGGGAAGCCCTCGGCGACAACCCCGATTGGACATGAGCATGAGCAGGACCGCCCGGGTGGAGCGGGTCACCAAGGAATCCAGCATCCTCGTGGAGCTGGATCTGGACGGCACCGGTAAGACCGAGATCGCCACCGGCGTGCCGTTCTACGACCACATGCTGACCGCGCTCGGCGCGCACGCCAGCTTCGACCTGACCGTGCGCGCGGAGGGTGACATCGAGATCGAGGCGCACCACACCGTCGAGGACACCGCGATCGTGTTCGGTCAGGCACTCGGCAAGGCGCTGGGCGACAAGACGGGCATCCGCCGGTTCGGCGACGCCTACATTCCGATGGACGAGACGCTGGCGCACGCCGCGGTCGACGTGTCCGGCCGCCCCTACTGCGTGCACACCGGCGAGCCGGATCACCTGGTCCACACGGTGATCCCCGGCTCCGGTCCCGGTGCGCCGTATTCCACCGTGCTCAACCGCCACGTATTCGAGTCGATCGCGCTGAACGCCCGCATCGCCCTGCACGTCCGGGTGCTCTACGGCCGCGATCAGCACCACGTCACCGAGGCCGAATTCAAGGCGGTGGCGCGCGCGCTGCGCGCCGCGGTGGAACCCGACCCGCGGGTGAGCGGTGTCCCGTCGACGAAGGGAACGCTGTGACCGCGAAATCCGTGGCGCTGCTGGACTACGGCTCGGGCAACCTGCACTCGGCCGAACGGGCGCTGGCGAGGGCGGGCGCGCGCGTCGAGGTGACCGCCGACCCGGAGGTCGTGCTGGCTGCCGATGGTCTGGTCGTGCCGGGCGTCGGGGCTTTCGCCGCCTGCATGGCGGGTTTGCGCGGGGTGCGCGGCGAGCGCCTGATCGGTCAGCGGCTGGCCGGTGGGCGCCCGGTGCTCGGCATCTGCGTGGGCATGCAGATCCTGTTCGAGCGGGGCGTCGAGTTCGGCGAGGAGACCGACGGGTGCGCCGAATGGCCCGGCACGGTCGAGCGGCTGTCCGCGCCGGTGCTGCCGCACATGGGCTGGAACACCGTCTCCGCTCCGTCCGACAGCGTCCTGTTCGCGGGCCTCGACACCGGCACCCGCTTGTACTTCGTGCACTCCTATGCCGCACAGGCTTGGGATCTGCCGCCCAGTGAGCACTTCGCGGCGCCCAAGTTGACCTGGGCCGAGCACGGGGTGCCGTTCCTCGCGGCGGTGGAGAACGGCGCGCTGTCGGCGACGCAGTTCCATCCGGAGAAGTCCGGCGACGCGGGCGCGCACCTGCTGCGCAACTGGGTGAACTCACTGTAGGGGCGAATCCCGCGCACCGGGGGCGCGCGGGATCCTGCCGGGTCAGCGCGAGCGAACCTTGCTGACCAGCCAGCGTCCGTCGACGTTGTCCACCGTCACGGTCATGGCCATGCGGCTGGTCTGCGGGAGACCGTCGGTTTCGTCGCTGGTCACCGTCCGGACCACGTCGACGTCCACCTCGGCCCGGTTGTCGTCGCCGGAGACGACGCGGCAGTCGGCCGAGTTGGCCTCGGCGCGGATGTGCGCGGCCTCCGCGCTCGACTGGATATTGCTTCGGAAGTTCTCGAACTCGGCGCGGAACTCTCCGGTGCTGAGGTCGAGCATCCGGCGCGCGTGCTCGCCGAACCGCGCGTAGTCGTATGTCGCCGCGGCGGAGCCGAATTCACATCCCGCCAGGCGCGCGTCCTCGGGCGGGGCGGCGGTGGCGGCGGGTGCGGCGACGAAGGCCGCGGAGCAGGCTGCTGCCGAAAGCGACAGGGCAGCAGCGATTGTGGATCGTGACATGCACTTCCTCGGTGCGAGGTGGAAGCGGCGACCGGGGGTGATCGCCGAGCGGAGACGATACCGCCCGCGCCGCCAGTGCCGCGGCGATCTCGCGACGGGTTCCACCTCGGAGCTGCCGCCGGTTTCGCGGCTCGAGCATCCGCCGCGCTCCAGTTCGGGCAGGCGACGTAGCACCGCGCTCGCTACGGAGAGCGAGTGGTCGATCTCAGGGCAGATTGCGGCGCACCCGGCGCCTCCATCCTCTATTTGTGGCCACGCGCGTCGATCCTGTTCGACGACCGGCACGCGCACACGCTCGCCGAGATCGAACGCGCGGCGACGGAGTTCCAGATCGGACAGGGTCTGCGGATCGCGGCCGCCGCGGTGACGGCACTGTGCGCGGTGCTCGCCGCTCTGGCGTGCTACCGCGCACGCGTGCTCGCCACCCGCTGATCACGGCCGGGTGCCGGTGGACCAGACCGGGGTGGTCTGCACCCGGGACAGGCGCCAGCCTTCTCCGGTGCGCACCGCGTCGAAGCGGTAGATCTCGCCGAGGGTGAATCGCGGCTGCGGAATCGTCCCGTCGGAGGAGGCGGGCGCGAAGGTGGCGATCAGGTTGGCCCGGACATCGGCCGCGTCGCCGCGCAGGTCGATCAGCACATTGCCGATGAGGTGCTGGATTCGTTTGTCGTCGCTGTGGTTTCGGCTCGCCTGTGCGATCAGCGCGTCGCGGCCCTCGGCCGTGCCGCCGGGGGTCTTCGCGGTCGCGTCCGAGGTGTAGATCGCCCGAAGGTCGTCGAAGCGGCCCTCGTCCAAGGCTCGGCCGAGGCGGTCGACCAGGGCGGTGATCTGCTGGCGGTCCAGCAGCTCGCGCACCTCTGGCGCAGGGGTCGCGGAGGCGGCGGTCAGGGCGGCCAAGGGGAGGGCAAGCAAGGGGAGGACCGAGCGAATGTTGCGCATCAAAGCAGCCTCTCGAGGAGAACGTTGGCTAGTCCAACGTTGGCGTTACCAACGTACCAAACCGTGGGGGACGCCAACAAGTCTTGTTAGGGTGGCCGCATGGACATCGCGCACGAAGACGCCGCGGGACGGCTCCGGGTCCTGCCCACCAGGCTGGTCAATCAGGTCGCGCTGGTGGCGAATCGGGCGACCGAGCGGGCACTGGAGCCCACCGGCTCCCGGCGTCACCACTACGCGCTGCTGGCCACGCTCGGGGAGTTCGGTCCGGCCAGCCAGGCGGAGCTGGGCAGGCGCACCCGCATCGACCGCAGTGACGTGGTCGCGGCGGTGAACGATCTCGCCGCTCGCGGCTTGGTCGAGCGCAGCTCCGATCCCGCCGACCGGCGCCGCAACATCGTCACCCTCACCGCCGCGGGCGCCCGGCACCTGGACGAGCTCGACGCGCGCCTGGCGGTCGCCCAGGACGAGTTGCTCGCCGGCTTCTCCGAAGGGGACCGGCGCACCCTGGTCACCCTGCTGACCCGCATCCTGGACGCCCACCGCGGCTGACCCGCGCCGGTGATCGAGGTCCCATTCGCCCAGGCCCTGCACCCGGACGCGACCGGGTAACCACTAGGCTGCTCTCGTGAGTCTTGTGCTGCTACCCGCCGTCGATGTCGCCAACGGAGAGGCCGTGCGCCTCGTGCAAGGAGAGGCCGGAAGCGAAACCAGCTACGGCTCGCCTCGCGAGGCGGCGCTGGCCTGGCAGGAAGCCGGCGCGGAATGGGTGCATCTGGTCGACCTGGACGCCGCCTTCGGGCGCGGCTCGAATCGGGAGCTGCTCGCGGGCGTCGTCGGCGAGCTCGACGTCAAGGTGGAACTGTCCGGCGGCATTCGCGACGACGAGAGCCTGGAGGCGGCCCTGGCCACCGGCTGCGCCCGGGTCAACCTCGGCACCGCCGCGCTGGAGGACCCGGTGTGGTGCGCGAAGGCCATCGCCCGGCACGGCGAGCGCATCGCCGTAGGCCTGGACGTGCGCATCATCGACGGCGAGTACCGGCTGCGCGGCCGCGGCTGGGTCAGCGACGGCGGCGACCTGTGGGAGGTACTCGAGCGCCTGGAACGCGACGGCTGCTCGCGATACGTGGTGACCGACGTGACCAAGGACGGCACGCTCACCGGCCCGAACCTCGACCTGCTGCGTGAGGTCTGCGCGGCCACCGACGCCCCGGTCATCGCCTCCGGCGGCGTGTCCACCATCGCCGACCTGGTCGCGATCGCCGAACTCGTGCCGGACGGCGTCGAGGGGTCGATCGTCGGCAAGGCGCTCTACGCGGGCCGGTTCACCCTGCCCGAGGCGCTGGCCGCGGTGAGATGACCCAGGACCTGTCGAGACTGCTCGCGGAGGCGAGCGAGGTCCTGGACTCGGTAAACTCTCGGTTCATCGAGGGCATCGGCGCGCCGAGCGCGGTCACCAAGGGCCGCAACGATTTCGCCACCGAGCTGGATCTGGAACTGGAGCGCACCGTCTCCGCCGAGTTGCGGCGGCGCACCGGCATCGAGGTACACGGTGAGGAGTTCGGCGGCCCGCAGCTCACCTCCGGCACCGCGTGGGTGCTCGACCCGATCGACGGCACCTTCAATTACTCGTCCGGGCATCCGCTCTCGGGCATGCTGCTCGCGCTGGTGCGCGACGGGGAACCGGTGCTCGGCCTGACCTGGCTGCCGCTGCTCGGCCGCCGCTACGCCGCCATGGCCGGAGGCCCGGTGCTGCTGGACGGCAAGCCGCTGCCGCCGCTGCCGCACGGCAAGCTCGCCGAGGCCATGATCGGCTTCGGCACGTTCAACGTCGACTCGAACGGCCGCATCCCCGGACAATTCCGCTTCGACCTGCTCGGCCCGTTGAGCAGGTTGTCCTCCCGGGTGCGCATGCACGGCTCGACCGGCATCGACCTGGCGTTCACCGCGTCCGGTGTGCTCGGCGGCACGATCGTGTTCGGGCACCATCCCTGGGACAACGCGGCGGGCGTCGCCCTGGTGCGCGCGGCGGGCGGGGTGGTCACCGACCTGGTGGGCCGGCCGTGGACCATCACCTCCGGCTCCGTGCTCGCGGCCGCGCCCGGCGTGCACGAAGAACTGCTCGACATGATCTGCGCGGTCGCCGATCCGGCGGCCGCGGAGGAAGGGTGAGGCAATGACGTTGGCCGTACGAGTGATCCCGTGTCTGGACGTCGACGCGGGGCGGGTGGTCAAGGGCGTCAACTTCGAAAACCTGCGCGACGCGGGTGATCCCGTCGAACTGGCCGCCCTCTACGACGCGCAGGGCGCCGACGAGCTGACCTTCCTCGACGTGACCGCCTCCACCGGCGACCGCGGCACCATGATCGACGTGGTGACCCGAACCGCCGAGCAGATCTTCATCCCGCTCACCGTGGGCGGCGGAGTGCGCACCGTCGAGGACGTGGACCGCCTGCTGCGCGCGGGCGCGGACAAGGTCTCGGTGAACACCGCCGCGATCGCGCGGCCGGAGGTGCTGCGCGAGATGTCCGAGCGATTCGGCTCCCAGTGCATCGTGCTGTCGGTGGACGCGCGCACCGTCCCGAACGGGCAGCCGGACACCACCTCCGGCTGGGAGGTGACCACGCACGGCGGCAAACGCGGCACCGGCATCGACGCCGTCGAATGGGCGGTGCGCGGCGCCGAACTCGGGGTCGGCGAGATCCTGCTGAATTCGATGGACGCCGACGGCACCAAAGCCGGTTTCGACCTGCCGATGATCCGTGCCGTGCGAGCGGCCGTCACGGTTCCGGTGATCGCCAGCGGGGGAGCGGGCGCGGTGGAGCACTTCGCTCCGGCTGTGCACGCGGGCGCCGATGCGGTGCTCGCGGCCAGCGTGTTCCACTTCGGTGACCTCACCATCGGCCAGGTCAAGGATTCGATGCGGGCGGAGAAGATCGTCATCCGGTAACGACTGGCGGGAATCCGCCGAGCTGGAAGGCGGACCGGACCGGCGCGGTTGCTTCGGGCATGAGCATCGGAATCGCGCTGTCCCCGTTCGCCCTCGACGCCACGGACAACGCCGTGGACGCGGCGGTGTCGCTGGGCGAGTCGGCGGCCGCCGCCGGAGTGTCGTCACTGTGGTTCGGCCAGACGTTCAGCCACGACGCCATCGCGCTGGCCGGAATCGTCGGCCGCGCGGTGCCCGAACTCGCGGTCGGCACCTCTGCGGTGCCGATCACGGCGCGTCATCCGCTGTTGATCTCCGGTCAGGCGCAGACCGCGCAGGCGGCCACCGGCGGCCGGTTCACCCTCGGGCTCGGGCTCGGCGCGAAATCCTTCGCCGAACCGGCGTTCGGCGGTTCGTTCGACCGGCCGATCACCCGGCTGCGCGAGTTCCTCACCGCGCTGCGCACCGTGCTGCACACCGGCACGGTGGACTTCCACGGCGAGACGC
>NZ_BAFP01000048.1 GCF_000308455.1 Nocardia abscessus NBRC 100374
GGCGGTGAAGGCCGGGGAGTGGTCCGAGGACGCCGACGGCACCGTCCGGGCGGCCGGAATCGCCCTGCTGCCCGAGGAGTACACCCAGCGCCTGGTCGCCGCCGAACCCGAGTCGACCGCGGCGCTGCCCGGTAACGCGGGTCTCGTGGTGCTGAATTCGGTGGTCACCGAGGAACTGGAGGCCGAGGGCTGGGCGCGGGACCTGATCCGCGACCTCCAGGAGACCAGGAAGTCCGCCGGGCTGGACGTCTCCGACCGCATCACCGTGGTGCTGGAGGTGCCCGCGGACCGGGCCGCGTGGGCCGAGACCCATCGCGACCTGATCGCGGGCGAAATCCTCGCCACCACGCTGACCTTCGGCGACGCGGGTCCGGAGGCCGCCGATCTGGTCGGCGGCGTGCGGGCGAGGATCACCAAGGCCTGAGCGCCGGATACCGAGCGAGCCGGGGCGGGACCGAAAGGTCCCGCCCCGGCTGCTGTTTCCGAGTGGCCACCGCGCCGCATGGTTTGCGGCCGCCGAACCGGTCCACTCGATGTCGTCGGTCGAACTCACTTCCCGATAGCGTCAACGGCACCCAGTGTAGTGATGTAGATCACACGCTGAGAATTTGCTGATTCCCGACAATTCGCCGAAATCCCAGGCACAATCTGCGATGTCGCTGCTGTTGCCCAGGTGATTTCTGGGGGCGGCAGTTCCTCTTTCTGGCATGTCTTACTTGGGAAATCGGCCGTGCCGGTAACGCGTCCGGCGCGGGTAGCCGCGGTTTCACATCGGTGACCGCTGCTGATGCCATGTGTTAGCCAGGCCGCCGATCGGTGGCCAGTCAACCGCGCCCATGGAAGGGGCGAGTACGTGCCGAGAAAATCGTTGTACCGCATCGCGCTCGGATTCCTGCTATCGATCGTCGCCATCCCCGTGCTCGCCGGACCCACCTGGGCCGACACCGGCAGCGCCTCCGGCAGCGGGCCGGGCAGCGCCTCCTCCGGTTCGGCCTCGGGCAGCGGTCCCGGCAGTGAATCCGGCAGCGCCAGCGGCTCGGCCGCCCTGCCGGTGCCCAGTGTGTTCGGCCTCGGCGCGCTGGCCGCGGCGACGACGCAGATCGGCAAGCCCTACGAATGGGGCGGGACCGGGCCCTCCAGCTGGGACTGCTCGGGTCTCGTGCAGTGGGCGTACCGCCAGGTCGGAGTGAGCATTCCGCGGACCACCTGGCAGCAGGCCAAGGCGGGCACGCCCGTTCCGCGGGCCGCCCTGTCGCCCGGCGACGTGGTCGTGCTGAACAGCGACGGCTCGCACGTCGGCCTGTACGCGGGTGGCGGACAAGTGCTCAACGCGTACGACTGGGGTGTTCCGGTCGGGTTCACCCCACTGACCGAATTCGACATCTACGCCATCCGTCGCTTCTGAGCGCGCACCGGCCGGGGAAGTGCCGGTGCGCGACGGCGTGACTCGATCACGATGGCAGCGGCCCCGATCCGTGCACCCGGTCGGGGCCGCGGTGGCGCCGAACGCACTTCTGCTCGAACGGGAACGGGGAGAAACTGCGAGCTCCCGATCGGCATCGAGAAGTGCGCTCGGCGCCGCCGATCATGAGCGGCATCAGCATAGCGATGCGCTATCAGACGAGGTGCGTGACCCCGGTTTCGGTCAGTCGCCGAGGTCCTCGGCGAGGGTGCGCAGCAGCGGACTGTACTGCGGATGCGCCAGAGCCGAGGCGAACTGCGCGACCAGGTAGTCGGCCGGGTTGCCGGTGTCGTACCACCGGCCGCGGATCACCTGGCCGAAAACCGGATTGGCGGCCGCGTGCACGTTGATCGCGTCGGTGAGGTACACCTCGCCGGTGCGGTGCTCGTACCACGCTTCGGTCTGCGTGCGCAGCTCCTCGATGATGCCGGGCGTGACGACGTAGCCGCCGATCGCGGCGAAGGACGAGGGCGCGTCCTTCGGCTTCGGCTTCTCCCGCAGTCCGGTGATGCGCAGCAGGCCGTTGCCGTGGTCGTCGGCCACCACCGGCACGCCGTAGCGCTGCGACTCGGACGGGTCCATCGGCATCAGCGCGAGGACGGGAGCTCCGGTGGCCTCGTAGGCGTCGATGAGTTGCTGGGCGCGCGGCACCTCGGCGACGAACACGTCGTCCGGCCACAGCACCAGCATCGGCTCGTCACCGAGATTGCGGGCGGCGTTGAGTACCGGGGTGCCGTTGCCGTAGGGCCCGTGCTGGTCGAGGTAGGTGATGTGGCCGAGCCGGGACAGCTCGCCCACTTCCTCGACCGCGTCGGCGAAGGCGGTCTTGCCGTCCGCGCGCAACTGGTCCACCAGCGCGGGGTTGGGACGGAAGTGGTCCTGGATCAATGATTTTCCGCCGCTGACCACGATGGTGATGTCGGTGATGCCCGAAGCGACCAGCTCGCGGACGGTGTGCTCGATCACCGGCTTGTCACCGACCGGCAGCATCTCCTTGGGGATGGCCTTGGTCAGCGGAAGCAACCGGGAGCCGATACCAGCGGCCGGGATGACGGCCTTGCGGATATTCATGAGTCCGATCATCACATATCGGACCGCCAGTCCCGCTTCGTCCCCGCGGTACGTCGGCGGGTGTTTCAGGACTGTCCAGTACACGGCCCGGCGCGGAAAAGGGCAGATCAAGGCCACCGAGGCGGACCGGAAGGCGCTTCGGGGACCGGACGCGGCGGGCGCCGACACCGGCAGGGAACCGACAGCTAGCGCACAGCCACCGGGCAGCGTCACGCCTGCCCCGGGCTGTCGGTGGACGGGCGTACATTGCAGCCGTGCGTACCGAGAAGCCGAGCGTCGAGAGCGCGCCCGCGTCGGCGACCGGGATCGGCCCGCACGGCGACATCCCGGTGAGCAGGCAGCATCCTCCCGCCCTCGCCGACGCCGACAGCGCCGCCCGGCGCTGGGTGCTGCACATCGATATGGACGCGTTCTTCGCTTCGGTCGAGCAGTTGACCCGGCCGACGTTGCGCGGCAGGCCGGTGCTGGTCGGAGGGACCGGCGGGCGCGGCGTGGTGGCCGGAGCCAGTTACGAAGCGCGGGTGTACGGCGCCCGGTCGGCGATGCCGATGCATCAGGCGCGCAGGCTGGTCGGCGTCGGAGCGGTGGTGGTGCCGCCGCGCGGGGCGGTCTACGGCGTGGTGAGCGGCCAGGTCTTCGACGCGCTGCGCGGCCGGATCCCGGTGCTGGAGACGCTGTCGTTCGACGAGGCGTTCGGCGAACCGGCCGAACTGGCCGGCGCGACGGTGGCGCAGGTGTACGCGTTCTGCGAAGAATTGCGCGCTGTGGTGCGGGAACGGACCGGTCTGACCGCTTCGGTGGGCGCGGGAACCGGAAAGCAACTGGCGAAGATCGCCTCCGGCTTGGCCAAACCCGATGGAATCCGGGTCGTCTCGCCGGTCGAGCAGCCCCGTCTGCTCGCGGGTCTCCCGGTGCGCAAGCTGTGGGGGATCGGGCCGGTCGCGGAGAGCAGGTTGCGCTCCCTCGGCATCGAGACCGTCGGCGCCTTCGCCGCCCTGCCGGAATCGGAGGCGATGTCGATCCTCGGCGGCAGCGTGGGCGCGGCGCTGCACCGGCTGGCTCGCGGCATCGATGACCGCCCGGTCGCCGAACGCACCGAGGCGAAACAGATCAGTGCCGAGACCACGTACGAGACCGACATCGTCAGCCTCGACCAGCTCCGCCCGGCCATCGAGGACATGGCCGCCGCGGCGCACCGCCGCCTGACCGGTGACGGCCGGGCGGCCCGCACGGTGGTGCTCAAACTGAGGAAATCCGATATGAGCATCGTCACCCGTTCCTTCACTCTGCCCTACGCCACCGAGGACCTGGCCACGCTCGCGGCCGCCGCGCAGCGGTCGGCGCTCGACCCGAGGGAACTCGGACCGATCCGGCTCGTCGGGGTCGGCTACGGCGGCCTGTCCACAGTCCGCCAGGAGTCGCTGTTCCCCGAACTCGATCGCGGCCCGGCCGCCGCGAGCACCGAACCGGAGCCGGAGCCGGAACCGGCGCGCGCCGACCTCGGCGAGGCCTCGCACACCGCCGCGCCCGCGCTTCCCGTCGCCTACTGGCATCCCGGCATGGACGTGACACATCCCGAGCACGGCCACGGCTGGGTGCAGGGCGCCGGGCACGGTGTCGTGACCGTCCGCTTCGAAACCCGTTCCACCGGTCCGGGTCCCGCGCGCACCTTCGCCGCCGACGACGCCGCGCTCACCCGGGCCGATCCGCTGGACAGTCTGCTCTGACGCAGCCGTGCCGACGGCTCGACATACCCCCGCCCGACGCGTACGTTCGCTGCCGACGACATTCGTCGGTTCCGTGTGGATCCGGGCGGCGCCGCCCGGTGCCGGTAGCCTGGGACCTCGTGCAGCGCCGCCGGTTCGGGTGGCGGCTGCCACGGTGGAACCGACACGCATCTCTCGAACGCAAAGGACGAGCAGTTGAAGCTTCGTAAGACTGGACGCATCGCGATCGCCGGACTGGCCATCGTCGCCGCGCTTGGCCTGACCGCCTGTGGTGGCGACGACAAGGACAGCAAGCCCGCCGCCAAGACGTCGACCAGCGCCAAGGCGTCGGCCACCGCGAGCGCGAACCTGCCGCCGGTCCCGACCCCCGCGGAGCTGAACACCGCCCTCGCCCGTGCGCTGGACCCGTCGGTGCCCCCCTCCGAGAAGCTGGACAACGTCCAGGGCGCCGAGGCCGATCCGACGCTGCCGGACCGCCTGTCCCAGGCCGCGGCGGGCGCCGACGTGAAGATCGAGGTCACCGACGTCACCTCGTTCGGCGACAGTGTGAACGCGAAGGCCAAGTTCATCCTCAACGGCCAGGAGAACATCGTCGACGTGCCGTTCGTCGCCGACAACGGCAAGTGGAAGATCCAGAAGGCGTGGGCCTGCACCATGCTGACCAACCTCGGCCAGCAGTCGGCGGCCTGCAGCTGATTTCGCACGACCGGTCGGGCCGGTCGCCGGGATTCGTCTCGGCGACCGGCCCGTCTTCGTCGCACGAAACGTCCCGTCGTGTCCGGCGGGTCGCGTTGCCGTGAGGTGCGCCGCGCTTGCGGGATCGCGCAGGTCGCCGTGGCAGACGCGTACAGGTCGCCGTACTCCGTCGCCGTAGCGAGCCTGGGCCAGGGGGCCGACGGGGTCGCGCTGCCTTCATAACCGACTGTCCGGGCGGCATGCCTAGCCGGAGAGGCTGTCGGGCGTGGGCGACAGCGGCTCGGCCTGCGATGCGCGCCGTGCGCGCCGGGTTCGTAGCAGCGCGTCGGTGGTGAAGATCGCCAGCGCGGCCCAGATCAGGGCGAAACCGGCCCACCGGGAGGCGGGCATCGGCTCGTGCGCGACGGCGACGCCCCAGGCCATCTGGAGCGCGGGCGTGAGGTACTGCAGCAGGCCCATGGTGGACAGCGCGACCCGCTGGGCCGCCACCGCGAACAGCAGCAGCGGAACGAGGGTGACCGGTCCGGTGGCCGCCATCAGCGCGGTGTGCGCGGGGCTGGAAGTGAATTCGCTGTGCCCGGTGACCGCGAGCCCGATCGCGAAGGCCAGCGCGAACGGCACGGCGACGATGCCCTCGGCGGCGATGCCGCGCAACGCGTCCAACGGGATCACTTTCTTCACCAGACCGTAGGTGGCGAAGGAGCACGCCAAGGCCAGGGCGATGACCGGCGGCCTGCCGTAGTCGAGCGTGAGCACGGCCACCGCGGTAGCGCCGAGCGTGAGCGCGGCCCACTGGGCCCTGGTCAGCCGCTCGCGGAAGATCACCACGCCGAACGCGACGGTGACCAAGGGGTTGATGAAGTAGCCGAGCGCGCACTCCACGACGTGACCCGAGATGACGCCGTAGACGTACACGCCCCAGTTGAGCGCGATCGCGGCGGAGGCGACGGCAGCCAGGCGCCAGACGCGGCCGCCGATGCCGCGCAACTCGCGTAGGCGCCCGCTCACGGCGAGCACCGCGAGCACGACGACCAGCGTCCAGACGATCCGCTGAGCCACCACCTCACCCGGGCTCGCGAACGCCAGCAAACCGAAGAACGCGGGGAACAGTCCCCACAGGAAGTACGCGCTCGTTCCGAACGTCACACCGGGGATGGACCTGCTTCGCCGCACGAAGACGAACGTAGTTGTCACGTAGCCTTGCGGTCATGTCGATTACCCTGCAGGCCTCTGTCGCCGCCGGACTCACCGCCGCAGAGGTCGAGCAACGTCGCCGTGACGGGCGGACCAACGATGTCCCGGATCGCGCGAGCCGCTCGGTCCGCGACATCGTGCGCGCGAACGTCTTCACCAGGATCAACGCCATCCTCGGCGTCCTTTTCCTCCTGGTGCTGGCGACGGGATCGATCATCGACGGCATGTTCGGCCTGCTGATCGTCGCCAACAGCGCGGTCGGCATCATCCAGGAGATCCGCGCCAAGCGCACCCTGGACCGGTTGGCCATCGTCAGCCAGGCCAAGCCGACCGTCCGCCGCGACGGCACGGCCGTCGAGGTCGCACCGCACGAGGTCGTGCTCGACGACCTGATCGAACTCGGTCCCGGCGACCAGATCGTGGTGGACGGCACGGTCGAGGAGTCCGCCCAGCTGGAGGTGGACGAGTCCTTGCTCACCGGCGAGGCCGATCCGATCGATAAGGCGATCGGCGCCACGGTGATGTCGGGCAGCTACGTGGTCTCCGGGTCCGGCGCCTACCGCGCCACCAAGGTCGGCCGGGACGCCTACGCGGCGCGGCTGGCCGAGGAGGCGAGCAAGTTCACCCTGGTGCACTCCGAACTGCGCAGCGGCATCGACAAGATCCTGAAGTTCATCACCTACCTGCTCATTCCCGCGGGCCTGCTGAGCATCTACAACCAGCTGGTCTCCAGCGAGGAGACCTGGCGGCCCGCGGTCACCGGCATGGTGGCGGCGCTGGTGCCGATGGTGCCCGAGGGACTGGTGCTGATGACGTCGATCGCGTTCGCGGTGGGCGTGGTGCGGCTCGGGCGGCGGCAGTGCCTGGTCCAGGAGTTGCCCGCGATCGAGGGGCTGGCCCGCGTCGACGTGGTGTGCGCGGACAAGACCGGCACGCTCACCGAGAACGGCATGCGGCTGTCGGACATCAAGACGTTGGCGAGCTTCGACGACGGCGAGGTCCGCACCGCGCTGGCCGCCCTCGCCGCCGACGATCCGCGGCCCAACTCGAGCGTGCAGGCGATCGCCGAGGAGCTGCCGGACGGTCCCGGCTGGCAACGCACCGCCGTCGCGCCGTTCTCCTCGGCCAAGAAATGGAGCGGCTGCTCCTATGGCGAGCGCGGCGACTGGCTGCTCGGCGCGCCGGACGTGCTGCTCGACCCGAGCTCCGCGGAGGCGCGCATCGCGGAGGAACTCGGCGCCTCCGGTCTGCGCGTCCTGCTGCTGGCCCGCGGCGACCGTCCGGTGGACGCGCCGGACGCGCCGGGCGTGGTACGGCCCGCCGCCCTGGTGGTGCTGGAGCAGAAGGTCCGGCCCGACGCCCGCGACACGCTCGACTACTTCGCGAGCCAGGACGTCTCGATCAAGGTCATCTCCGGCGACAACGCCGTGTCGGTCGGCGCGGTGGCCTCCTCGCTGGACCTGCCTGGCGGCGACCGTCCGATCGACGCGCGGGAGCTGCCGGAGGACCGCGACGGACTGGCCGACGTGCTGGATCGCAACACCACCTTCGGCCGCGTCCGTCCGGACCAGAAGCGCGCCATGGTGTCGGCCCTGCAATCGCGCGGCCACACCGTGGCGATGACCGGCGACGGAGTGAACGACGTTCTCGCGTTGAAGGATTCGGACATCGGCGTGGCCATGGGCGCGGGCAGCCCGGCGACCAGGGCGGTGGCGCAGATCGTCCTGCTGGACAACAAGTTCGCCACGCTGCCGTACGTGGTCGGCGAGGGGCGCCGGGTGATCGGCAACATCGAGCGGGTGTCGAACCTGTTCCTCACCAAGACCGTCTATTCCGTGCTGCTCGCCTTTCTGATCGGCGCTGCCGGGGTCGGCTCCCAGATCTTCGGTTACGACCCGATCGGCTACCCGTTCCTGCCGCGCCACGTCACGATCGCGGCGTGGTTCACCATCGGCATTCCGGCGTTCATCCTCTCGCTCGCGCCCAACAACGAGCGCGCCCGCACGGGGTTCGTCGGGCGGGTCATGCGGTTGGCCATCCCGTCGGGGGTGGTGATCGGGGTGGCCACCTTCGTCGCGTACCTGATCGCCTATGCCGGGCCGAACGCCGGTGAGGAGCAGAAGGTACAGGCGGGCACCACCGCCCTCATCACGCTGATCATGATCGCGGTGTGGGTGCTGGCCATCGTCGCCCGGCCGTACGTCTGGTGGAAGGTGGTGCTGATCGCGGTGTCGGTGGCGGCGTACGTCTTCTTGTTCACCGTTCCGTTCACCCGCGAGTTCTTCAAACTCGACCCCTCCAACCTCGCGCTCACCGGTGCGGCGGTGGTCTGCGGCCTGGTCGGCATCGTGCTCGTGGAGGCCGTCTGGTGGGTCAGCGCGGCGCTGCGCGGAGACGAGCGGCAACTGTTGCCGAGCTCCCCCGGCGGGGGCGCCTGACAGACTGGACGCCTGACTCGGCGCGCCACGAGAAGCCTTGTGCGAGGCGACCATTCAGGGTTGGAGTACCTTCTGGAGATTATGGAGGTACTGCTGCACCAGATCGACGCGTTCGCCGACGCACCGTTCTCGGGCAACCCGGCCGCGGTGATGCCGCTCCCGTCGTGGCTGCCGGATGCGTTGCTGCAACAGCTGGCCGAGGAGAACAACCTCGCCGAGACCGCGTTCTATACGTCGCAATTACCTCCCGAGGCGGGCGTGCCGCCGGGCGAGTGGCCCGCTTTTCACCTCCGGTGGTTCACACCGAGAGTGGAGGTGGCCCTCTGCGGGCACGCCACCCTGGCCAGCGCCGCGCAGATCCTGGTCGACATGCACCCCGGCGAGGACCGGGTGAGTTTCTACACCCGCAGCGGCTGGCTGCACGTCGACCGCACCGACGACGACGAGTTCGTCCTCGATCTGCCGGCCGTGCCGAGCATTCCGGTGCAGCCCGATCCGGCGCTCGTCGCGGCGCTCGGGGTGCGCCCGGTGCGCGCGTATTCCGGCACCGACGAGGTGCTCGTCGTGGCGACCGAACAGGAGGTGCGCGATGTCGCGCCGGTGCTGTCGGCGTTCCCCGCGCTGCCGCGCGGCACAATCGTCACCGCGCCCGGCGACTCGGTCGACTTCGTCTCCCGGTTCTTCGCCCCTGGCGTGGGCGTCCCGGAGGATCCGGTCACGGGCTCCGCGCACGCTCAGCTGGTTCCGCTGTGGAGCGAGCGACTCGGCCGCACCGAACTGCGGGCCAGGCAGCTCTCGCGCCGCGGCGGAAGCTTGCGGTGTGAACTGACCGGCGACCGGGTGCTCCTGTTCGGACGATGCCGCCGCTACCTCGATGGAGTCGTCACCCTGCCGGATTGACACCGACCGGCGACGCTCACGGCTCCGGGACAGGCCCGTCGTCGGGGCCCGGCAGGACGACGTCGCGATAGTCGGGCAGCAGCGGCACCACCGCGAAGCTGCCCGCCACGGCGTCGGCGGGGAGCGCCTGGACCGCGCGGATACCGTTCTGGACGGCCAGGTTCCGCAGTTGCGCCGGGGTACCTCGCACGACGAGCCCGACGACGCAGGCGCAGCCGCCCCGCAGTCGTGCGGCGGAGACCTCGACCACCCGCGCGGAGCGGTCGTCGGCGGGTCGCGGAAGCAGCCAGGCCGCGTACGGCGCCGAATCCACCGCCGCGGCAACCCCTTCCGGGACCGGCACGACGACCAGCGGCGTCTGCACGCGGGGAATCGGCACCTGGTAGAGCGCCTGGGCGATGCGCAATCCGCCGCTGTGCGCGGGAATCCGTTCGGGGACCAAGGGTTCGGTGAACGACACCAGCGCCCAACGCTGTTCGTCGTCCCGCGCGTTCAGCGAATCACCGGACCGGGCAAGGTAATCCGCGACCTGCTCGCCCCGGTCGGGTCCCAGCCGGTCGGTGGACACCGGGGCTCGGTACGGCGGATTCAGCGCCCCGAGCGCGAAGACCAACGCGACCAGGGCGACCGCCGCCGCGCCGAGAAGGACCCGGCGCCACGGCGGCACCCGGCGGTCAGGCATCGCGCAGGACGTCCAGCGCGTGTTTCAGGTCGTCCGGGTACTCGCTGGTGATCTCCAGGTAGCGGCCGTCCGCGGGATGCTGGAAACCCAGCGCCCGGGCGTGCAACCACTGGCGTTGCAGTCCGAGCCGCTCGGCCAGGCGCGGGTCCGCGCCGTAGGTGAGATCGCCGCAGCAGGGGTGGCGGATCGCGGAGAAATGCACCCGGATCTGATGGGTGCGCCCGGTCTCCAGGTGGATGTCCAGCAGGCTGGCCGATTGGAACGCCTCGACCGTGTCGTAGTGCGTGATGCTCGGGCGACCGTCGGCGGTGACCGCGAACTTCCAGTCGTTGCCGCGGGCCCGGCCGATCGGGGCGTCGATGGTGCCGCTGCTCGGGTCCGGATGCCCCTGCACCAGCGCGTGATACCGCTTGTCGACGGTGCGCTGCTTGAACGCGCGCTTGAGCACCGTGTACGCGTGCTCGGACTGCGCCACCACCATCACTCCGGAGGTGCCGACGTCGAGGCGGTGCACGATGCCCTGCCGTTCGTGGGCGCCCGAGGTGGAGATGCGGTATCCGGCCGCGGCGAGCCCGCCCACGACGGTCGGCCCGCTCCAGCCGACGCCGGTGTGCGCGGCCACGCCGACCGGTTTGTCGACCGCGACGATGTCGTCGTCGGCGTAGAGGATCTTCATGCCCTCCACCGGCTCGGCCTCGATGGTCAGTTCCCGCTTCGGCTCGGGGAAGACCACCTCGAGCCAGGCGCCCGCGGTGAGCCGGTCGGATTTGCCCGCGGCGAGGCCGTCGAGCTGCACCGAGCCTTCCTCGGCGAGCGCGGCCACCGCGGTGCGGGACAGGCCGAGCAGCCGGGCCAGGCCCGCGTCTACGCGCATACCGTCGAGCCCGTCGGGGACGGGCATGGTCCTGGTCTCCCTCATGCCGCGCTGCCCTCGCTCGCTGCGCCGGGTTTGCCGTGGCCCACCCGGGTGCCGTTCGGTTCGAAACCCAACACGGTCAGCACCACCAACAGGATCGCCCCGCACACGATGGCCGAGTCGGCGACGTTGAACACCGGCCACCAGCCCACCGCGACGAAATCCACCACGTGTCCCTGGAGCGGGCCGGGCGCACGGAACAGCCGGTCCATCAGGTTGCCGAGCGCGCCGCCGAGTACCAAGCCCAGTCCGATGGCCCACCCCACCGAGCGCAGTGTGCGGCCGATGCGCACCACACCGACGACGACGGCGGCGGCCACCAGGGTCAGCAACCAGGTCATGCCGGTGGCCATGGAGAACGCCGCGCCCGGATTGCGCACCAGGCTCAGGCGCGCGAAATCCCCGATGATCGGCACCGGATCGCCCGGTGTCAGGTTGGCGACCGCGATGGTCTTGGTGAGCAGATCCAGGCCGAGCACGACCGCGGCGAGGACGAGCAGCGTCCGCAAGCGCTGTGGTGGAGCCGACGACGTCGTCGGATCGGCGGTGTTCGCTGGGCTTTCCTCGGGCGGCGGGTCGTCACTCACGCCGACCATCATCTCTCGAGCGCGATCACTCCCGGTGCGCGCCGTCCGATTGCCGCGACCGGCGCGGCCGGTCGGGCTCGCGCGGCACGCCGACCGGCGCGCACCCGCCTGTCCCAGCCCACGCTCAGGAAGCGGTCGTACCCTGTTGCACGTGACGGTGTTGTCTTCCCCCCACCTTCCTCGGATCGCGCGCTCGGGTGTGCTGCTCATGGTGCTCGCGGTCGGGCTCTCGGCGTTCGGTGTCGGTTGCGGCGACGGCGCCGAATCGCTCGGCGAACCCGACGGAACCGAGCCGCTGGGAATCGGCAAGGAAGTGACGGTGCCGATCGCGGCCGCGGTGGCCACGGTCGAATCGGCCGGTGCCGAGCCGAGGTCGCTGCTGCGGCCGGAGTATCCGGCGGGCACCGTGCAGCGGGTCACGCTGTACACCGCGCACCACATCGAACAGCAGATCGACGAGCAGCCGAAGCGCGACTTCTCCACCCCGGCGCTGACCATTCCGATGACCGCGCAGACAACCGCGGAGGGCATCGATCTGACTCTCGGCACGGTCACCTCGCCGGACCCGACGCTGGCCAAGGCGCTGACCAAGATCGGCGGCTCGCACGCGGGCTTCGATCTCAGCGAGCTGGGCACGATCACCGCACTGCGGCTCGAGCCGGCTCCGGACGCGTCCAACACCGCTCGCGCTGCGCTCGAGCAAGCGTTCTATCAGGCCGTCTATCGCTCGATCGCCTTTCCGGACGAGCCCGTCGGCGAGGGCGCGGTGTGGACGGTGCGCCAGGAGGTCACCGGCGGCGTGCTGCTCGACCAGGTGACCACCGCGACGCTGAGCAGGCGCGAGGGGGACCGGCTCACCATCGAACTGCACGTCACCCAGAAGCCCAAGTCGCCGGTGTGGAACCTCCCGAACAACGCGGGCACCCTGGACATCCGGGACTACGTGATGCAGGGCGCGGGCACCATCACGGTGGACCTCGGATTGCCGCTGCCCGTGGCCGGGTCCATCACCGTCGGCGGTCATCAGGCCTACCGCGACCCGAACAGCGGCAGCACGCTGCGGCAGACGATCGATACGCAGGTGTCGTGGACCGAATGATCCGTGCTCGCGGCCTGGTGGCGGCGCTCGCGCCCCTCGTGGTCGTCGCCGGATGCGGCTCGCAGGACCGCGCGGCGGCCGGACCGCCCGAGCTTCCGACGCTGGGGCCCGTGGTGGCCGCGGCCCCGGTGACCACGGGCCCCGAGACCGATTCCGCACGGCTGCGCGATCGCTTGCTCGGCGACGCCGACCTACCCGCGGGTTTTACCGCGCTCCCGCCGGCCGCCGACGAAGGGGGCGCTATCGGCGCCTCGCCGACGAATCCGGCGGAATGCGGGAAGGTGCTCGCCCCGCTCGGTACGCAACGCACCGGCGCGCTCGCGCAGGCATCCACGCAATTCGCGGGACCGAATTTCTCCAGCATCGATATCGACGCGGCCAGTTATTCGCCGGATACCGCCGGGGTCGCATTTTCGGCCGTGCAGGAAATTCTGCGTCGTTGCGCGCACTATTCCAGCGCCGTCGACTCCGACATCCCGGTGGACTACCGCATCGGCGGGCTCGACCAGCCGCCCGCGGGCGATGCGGGCACCGCCTTCCAGGTGCGCACCACCAGCGATGACCTGACGCTCGGGTCGTCGGTGGCGATCGTCCAGGTGGGAAGCACGTTGGTGCAGGTCGCGGTGACCGCCCCGGAGTCGGTGGACCCCGGTGTGCTCGGCGCGCTCACCGCCGCTCAGGTGCGTCGGCTGCGAGGTGTGGCGGGTCCGTGATTTCCGACGATCCGGCCACGTGCGCCGGTCGCGGGAATAGGCTCGACATGGTCCGACACAAGCCTCGACCGGAGGTTCCCCATGTCTGATGTCAAACCCGTCCCCGACGGATATCCGGTGGTCTCACCCGGGCTGGCGATCGACGGCGCGGCGGCGGCGATCGATTTCTACAAGAACGTCTTCGGCGCCACCGAGCGCATGCGAATGCCCGGGCCGGGCGGCAAGATCGCGCATTGCGAGCTGATGTTCGGCAATTCCGTCGTCATGATCGGCGATCCCGCGCCCGATATGGATTTCCTCGATCCGAAGACGGTGGGCGGCACCCCCGTCAACCTGTACGTGTACGTCGAGAATGCCGACGCCGCCTTCGCCGCCGCGCTGGCCGCGGGCGCCAGGGAACTCACGCCCATGACCGAGCAGTTCTACGGTGACCGCAGCGGCGCCTTCGAGGACCCGTGGGGCCACCGCTGGACGGTGGCCACCCACGTGGAGGACGTGCCGCCCGACGAGATGGACCGGCGGATGGCCGAGTTGTTCGACGGCGCCTGAACCCGGCCGTTCGATTCACCCGGCGAAAACCGAATCACCGTTGACCCGAATGCTTCTCGGGGAAAGGGGTTCGGTGGCCGGGCCCTTGGCCACCGAGCCGTCCAGCGCGAACTTGCTGCCGTGGCAGGCACAGTTGATGGTGCCGCCGGACACCGAGGCGAGCTTGCATCCCGCGTGTGTGCACACCGAGGAGAGCCCGACGAAGCTGCCCGGGCTGGGCTGGGTGACCACGGTGTCACCGACGATCACGCCGCCACCGACGGGGATGTCCGCAGTTGCGGCGAGCGCGTTCGCGGGCCGGCCCGCGTCGGACGGCCGGTCTCCCGGAGCGGCGGGAGCGGGATTCGGCGCGGGTGCGGCCGAATCCTTGTCGTAGGTGGTGCAGGCGGTGAGCGCCGCCGCGGCGGCGACGCCCGCTCCGGCGATGACCACACCGCGGCGGGTATGGAGTTGTTCGTCGAACGTCATGTCGGGTCGCTTCATCGGATCTCCTCGCAGGCGCGGCCGGCATTGCGTCGGTGCCGCTTTCGCCTCGTCAACGGAGTAGGGCAGCCCCGCGGTTCAATCCGGTGCGCTCATACGTCGCTACCAGGTGTGCCGTGGGACGGCGACGGCGCGGACCGAGGAGTTTGCGGCGGACCCGGACCCCCTCATCTGCTTTGTGGCCGGGTCCGCCGCTCTGGTGTGGTTACCCGCGGGCGATCGATTCGAACACCTTCGGGTCCACCAGGGTGGAGGTGTCGCCGAGTTCGCGTCCTTCGGCGACGTCGCGCAGGAGGCGGCGCATGATTTTGCCGCTGCGGGTTTTGGGGAGTTCGGGGACGATGTGGATTTCTCGGGGTCGGGCGATGGGGCTGATTTCGCGGGCGACTTCGGTTTTGAGGTCGTCGATCAGTGTGGTTCCGGTGTTGTGGGCTTGGGCGGTGAGGATGACGAAGGCGACGATGCCTTGGCCGGTGGTGGGGTCGGTGGCGCCGACGACGGCGGCTTCGGCGACGGTGTGGTGGCCGACGAGGGCGGATTCGACTTCGGCGGTGGAGATTCGGTGGCCGGAGACGTTCATGACGTCGTCGACGCGGCCGAGGACCCACAGGTCGCCGTCGGTGTCGAGTTTGGCGCCGTCGCCTGCGAAGTACCAGCCTTGTTCGGCGAAGCGCTCCCAGTAGGTGGTTTTGTAGCGTTGCATGTCGCCCCAGATGCCGCGCAGCATGGACGGCCAGGGTTGGTCGAGGACGAGGTAGCCGTTGGCTTCGGTTTCCCCGCGTTGCACCGGTTTGCCTTCCTCGTCGACGACCTGGGCGGAGATGCCGGGCAGTGGGGTCATGGCTGCGCCGGGTTTGGCGGCGGTGACGCCGGGTAGCGGGGAGATCATGATGGCGCCGGTCTCGGTCTGCCACCAGGTGTCCACGATGGGCGTGCGATTGCCGCCGATGACCTCGCGGTACCAGCGCCAGGCTTCGGGGTTGATGGGCTCGCCCACCGAGCCGAGCAGCCGGATGCTGGACAGGTCGTGGGCGGCGGGGATTTCTCTGCCCCATTTCATGAAGGTGCGTACCAGGGTGGGGGCGGTGTAGTAGATGGTGACGCCGTATTTTTCGATGATCTGCCAGTGGCGGTGTTCGTCGGGAAAGTTGGGGG
>NZ_BAFP01000047.1 GCF_000308455.1 Nocardia abscessus NBRC 100374
TTGGCTTTACAGTGAGCTCGCTTCGGATGTTCGGAGCACATGCTTGGATGAAGTGAAAACCCGAGAATTGATACGCCGGGTGACGAAGGAGTATGAGAAGTGAGAGCTGACCTATCTGGTGCTCAGTGGTTCAAGAGCAGCCACAGCGAGACAGGGGGCCAGTGTGTAGAGGTTGCGTGGCTGTTAGGCGGCGATGTCGGCGTTCGTGACTCGAAGAACCCTTCCGGTCCGAAGTTGATCTTCACGCCCAGCGACTGGGATGCCTTCACACTGAGCGTCATCGACGGGGAGTTCCGCGACCCCGCGTAACGCGCGCCGGTACTACCGTCGGTCCGTGGATTGGGTCAGAACCGCGATTCGGCGAGGGCGACGCACACATGACGATTCGCCTGTGGCGGTCGCGTCTCAGTTTTCCGGCCTTACATGGCCAAAAGGCCAAAAGGCCAAAAGGCCAAAAGGCCAAAAGGCCAAAAGGCCAAAAGGCCAAAAGGCCAAAAGGCCAAAAGGCCAAAAGGCCAAAAGGCCAAAAGGCCAACGACGACGACCGCGGCATGCAGGAGCCGAACCCGATGATCTCGGTCCTCGTATCTCCGTGGCACAGCACGAGCAGCGCACCCGGCGCAGGAAGCAGCCACTGAGCACGGCAACGATCGTCAGTTGTCGCCCGCCGGACTGCCGATGGCAGCCCGTCCGCACGGTTCCATGAACGCACGATGATTCGCTCTTGGTCCCAACCCGTTTCGACCAGTTCGGCACCGAGGAACGCATTGGAAGGCTGGATGCTCGAACCCCACGCGTCCGGAACCTGATACCGGATGGCCATGTTGTCGATATTCTTCACCCACACGGCGTGCGGACCGAACGTCTCTTCCAGGACATCGGAACTGTGCGGGTCCGCCCCGATGAGTGTTGCGTCGTCGTCATCCTCGACGACGGCGGCGGTGTCGAGTTGTTCCGGTTTGCGGAGCACGACCCTGCCGCCGCCTTCGGCTTTGACGAAGTACCAGTCGACCACGACGGTATTGGCGAGCCGCTTGATGCTGACGGAGGCACCTGCCGCGCCATTTACCTGCGCCAGCTTCCGTACCCGGGTGATGGCGCCTGTCTGTGGATCCAGCGCTGTGGCCACTACCCACGTTTCGTTGCCCTGCTGGCATGCGAAGGCTCGATAGATCGCGTTATCGGTGATCGTGAGCGCTGATTCCCTCGGCCTAGCGCAACGAACAGAGCTGAGGTCCGTCAGCCAAAGCTGCTTTCCAGTCCGGGCGTCGTATCGCGCGGTGTGTGCCCCCGCGGCCACGGTCAGGTATCCGGATGTGTATCTGAATGATGTCTCCCCGATACGTGCGGCCAAGGGCTTTCCGGGAAAGTCCTCGGCAAGGTCGACCTTCGTCCAGAGGATCGCACCGGTCAACGCGTCGAAAGCCCTCCAGCCCATGGATCGCCAACGGGCGAGCACGACCTTCCCGTCATCGGAGGAGTACAGCTGCCGTCAACGTAGGCGACGCCGCGACCTCTATCTCGCTCCACGTTCGTGCGCACATAGCGCCAGCGTGGTTTGCCCGACAATCCGTCGTATGCGGTCAGACCCTCTTGCGTGGCGACGACGAAGCCGGCGCCCGCAACCACGATATCCCGCATCGCGGTGCGCTTCGGAAAATCCGATTTCGACACCCGATACCGTTCGGTGCCAAGCTTTTCCGGAACTGGCGGAATCGCTACGTGAGTGGTCGTGCTGTGGTTGGCATTGAGGCGATCATCGCCGGCACGGACCGCGGTCGCTCCGATCCCGGCGGACGCCAGCAACCCCAGCGACATCAACAACACCACCACACGCCGTCGAAGAACTGTGACCGTCATCGAACCGAGCGCCGTACCGAGCTGCAGCACAGCCCCGGCGAACACCAGCCCACACGCCCCCACCGCAGTCGGCAGCCGAGAGAAGTACGGATAATCCAATCGGATCAGTGCGTAGACGCCGGGCAGATGACTGCTGGCCGCCATGTACGGAAGTGCAACAAGAGTGAGAAGTAGTGCGAGAAGCGCGAAACCTTCGCCTCGAGAGGAATTCGGACGCCGCGAACGGTAGACCACCGCACCTACGACCACGGCCAACACGAGGACGCCGAGGATCACCGCAGCGATGCCGAACCGCTCAGGCACACCGTGAATCGGCTCATCCGAGAAGGATCCGAAGATATCCTTGCCCTTGACACCGTCTTCGTCCAGCGGCACGGTCGATGCAGCGACGCGGCTGTAAATCCCGAGCAGAACTCCTCCGGCAGTCAGCCCGAAGCCTGAAGCTCCCGCCGCTGTCGCGACAGGTGTCCACCGACTGACCGACTCTGCCGTAGCGCTATTCGTATTCATTACATCCCCCGTCACACAGGGCCCGAACGAGTCACGAGGCAGCCCGCCCGACTCGAACAGGCCAGACAATAGCCGCGCAACGGCTGCGCGGCCAACTCCCCCGGCGTATCCCCAGACTGCACTGCCCCTCGATCTAGCTGACGGGAGACGTACTGGCCGAAAGCCGCAAGGGCGTAGCGTGATACCCTGCCTCGGAGGACAGTCGATCCGGGGGTTTGGACAATGACCGAAGCAAGTATCGACTACGGCCAAGCTGAGATCGCAGCGTTCAACCAGGCCGCCGGCGCGGGAATCATTCAATTCGACCCCGTTGCTGTACGCGAAGCCATCGGACTTTACGACCAAATGATCTCTGGATTGTACGTCATACGGCAACGGTTGAGTGATGCGGTCCGCGCGGTTGGTTTCGGTGGATTCGACTCCGCCCGAGAACTGCAGCAAGGGTTCTCCAACAAGGCTGCTCAAGGGATTGAAGCGGTAGACAAGCTGATCGAAGGCGCGATGCGCCTGCAAGAGGCGTACATGCGTACCGGAAACATGGTCGAAGAGGCGGACGTGCGGAACGCCGATATCCTAAGATTTATAGCGGAATCCGCCGGGGAAAGGTGACGGTCGGCGATGAAACGTGCACTCGTGTGTGTCTGGGGCATAGCGTTGTCCGCATTTGTTGCCGCATGCAGCCCTAGCGGAGACTCGGTAGAACATTCGACCAGCTCTGCAGCAACGTCAACGGCTATCCGTATCGCAGTGCCGGTGAATCCTGCACCTGCTCAAAATGATCAATGGCGCAACGCCGTCCGGTTCGACCCATGCGCAGGTATTGGCGACGACACGATTTCCACAGCCGGATTCGACCCGTCCACCAGGAAGCGGAACGACTTCAGTTTCGACACCTATTCATTCATCGGATGCAGCTTCGACCACAAGGAGTCGATCCGCGGCCAGATGCTTCCTGTGCGGACGCTGACGGTTTGGTCGACAAATATTTCGCTGGCTGAATTCCGGGACCGCTACGCGAAATCTTCCGAGAAGATTGTGGTAGACGGACGTGATGCGCTGCGATACAGGCAGACAGAAGTACACTCGGGCTCCTGTGGCGTAGCGATGAAAACAGCCGATGGCGCGCTTGATGTTTCGACGAGCACCAATGCCGCCTTCACTTCGGAGAAGCCATGTGATCGCATCGTTGAAGTAGCGTCGGCGATCGAATCTGTATTGCCCGAAGGCTGACATGACGGTTATTTTCCGGGCAATTGTTGCGGGGGCTTTCGTGCGAAAGGTTCGGGAGCGAATGGCCGACAGGTATTCTCTACCTTTGCAAGCATCTCAGGATCGTTGGGCTTGACCGGCTTCGATGCGGTTTCCCCTCGCCTATCGAAAATCCAGCCGTGGCTGATTTCGGCATTGCCATTCACGTATTCGGCAGCATTGCGAATGGACGGCTGCTGCAGTGAGTACGGTGCATCCGGCTCGCTCAACACCAGCTCGCCATCCTCGGTGATGTCGTATACCCCGGGTATATCGTATTCACATATTGAAACCACAATATGACTAGATTTCTGCTCTACTCCAACCACGCGGAACGTCATGGCTCCAGTTCCGGTTAGCGGCGATACTTCGTAATCCTGGATAGCTTGCTGGTCGATAACTCGGGAGTTGAATTCGTGTCGTGCCGTAGGGTCCGCCTCGCTGAGGGCTCTGGGGAAGAGTGCGGCAGATTCCACAGCAAATTGCGCCGCTGACAGCATTGGCTCATCCAGTGGAATCGGAATATCCCATGTGAACTGCGGCGGTGGGTAGTTCGGCTGCGCTGAATCTTCGACGGTCGGCGGCGAATCGGATTGCCCGAGGTTGTTATCTTGTCCACAAGACGCCGCGACTGAGATTACGAACAGCGCAGCAATCGTGCTTGCAGCGTACTTTGTTGGACGACAACTCACCCTTGATGCTCCTTGCTGTCGATTCACCGGCTTGCTCAGGCGTGTATCATGTCGCGCTGATCGATACCGGACGCCTTCAAGTGTTCCGTTCGATCACTTCTTACTGGGGGGGTGCTTGGCCGGTCAGTATGACGCTCAGACTTGTCGAGTCTCGTGCAGTCTGTGCATCCAGAATCCCTGTCCGCGACTGAGTGTAGTCTGTGATGAATTGTGTGAAATTATAGTCTCTGAAAAATTCGTCCCGCGCTCGAATCTGATACTCTTCAAGCGTTCCGTTGAGGTCGATGGGTTGTCTGGTGGTCGGGTCTATCAGGGCCGACGGCACATCCTGTCCGGTCGCAAGCGCCGAGCTGATGATCTGCATCTGAATATCGCGCTCGCCTTGAGCGTTGATGTTCGCGATGTCCGGGAACGTTTGCCTGAGTTCCTTCGGTTCGGGCACGAATTTTTCTATTGCGGCCTCTGTTGCGGATTCCTTGAGTTGGTCGGCGACCATAGAGGCTATCGGTCCGCCTGGGACTTGTCGCGGTACCTCGATCTGGCCGATCGTCATCTCGGCGACGATCTCAGCCGCTGCCCGCTTTTTCTCGAATAGTTCGATTTGGTGGTCGTTATAATCGCCGATCTTGTGCTCGTCCTGGAAAGTCATCGCATTCTCTGCTGCGGCAGTCAGTCGAGCATCCAGGCCGGCAATCTTTCGGACGCTTTCGCTGGCTTGGACGCCTGCATTGGTGTCAGAGTTCGTAAACGCTTGATTGATGACATTGGCCTCGTACGCTTGGCGGGAGACTTCTAGCGTCAGCCGCCCCTGATCTGACTGGCTTGCAAGAAAGAGCAGGCGATCCGCGTCCGTTCCTTCCAGTCGCGGTTGCAGGCCCTTGGGGGTCAGGCCGGTTTCGCCGAACCGCTCGGAGTATGCGTCGATATTGGACCCCATGACATTAGCAAGAGCTTTCGAGAGTTCAGGGTTCTCGGCGAAGACCGCGGCATTACTTTGAAAAACAGTTGTGCCGTCTTTGGTGACCAAGTTGCTACTTCGGTGTGTATCGGGTTTATCGCCGAGTTGGGCAGGATCTTGTGGGCCCTCTACCGGTGCGAAGAACTCGGGCAATTCGATGAGGGTTCTACGTGCAAGTATCGCCTGCTCTGTAGGTTTGCCGTCGGAATCCACTTCGTGTGTCTCTGTCGCAACCCAATCGAACAATTTTGCCGGAGTCTTGCCGTCATCGCCCCAATCGTGGTTTAGTACCGTGCTGGCGAATTTGTCGCGGTCGTATGCGATCTCACCGGGTCGCACGTCTTCGCCAGCCGGCTTCGGGATATCCGCGGGAAGGTCTCCACTGAGAAGTGCGGCGCTGGATTCGTGGTTACGCAGACCGGTGTCGAACAGCTCGCGGGCGCCATTCTCGATCCTGTCTTTGTCTCCTGGCTGCCATCCTTCGCCGGGCAACATGTCGCCACGGACCTTTTGGTTGGCGTCGAGGTACTCGGCCATGCTCGCGCCTTGACGCGAAAGTTCGATGCCGAAGATCTTGCCGGGCTGGTTACCCGAGGAAGCGTGCGAGACCAAATCGCCGACGCTCGACAAATCGCGGAAGTCTTTGGCCTGTTGGCCAGGCTTGGCCAACTCGTTGGGGTCGAGGTCTTGCCATCGCCTCGAGACCAGATCACGAAGGTCCTTCGGTAGCTGTTCGTAGCCACCAGGTGATTGCAACCTACCGTTCGCGTCCTTGCCGGTACCTACCTTTTCGTTCGATACAGCTAGCAGGCCGTTGCCCAATGCGGTGAGCTTGGCGGACGCGGCCGGATTACCCGCTTTATCCTGACTTTCCAGATGGTCGGTCAGGGCAACGATGCCGTCTTTGCCGGCACCTTGGAAGAACTCGCGGTAGTACTGCTGGGTTGAGGCAGGCATCGTCGAGATCTCACCGCCCTCGGCCAGGATGTGCAGTTCCTGTTCACTGAGAACGCCTTGCGGCAGGCGGCTGGCGATCTGATCGAGGATCGCGGGATCGACGGTTCCGTCCGGACGAATGGCGGCCAGGACCGCTCTGCCGTCCTCGCGGCCGAGTTCGGCGATGTCGGTGGCGGTCGCGGCCGGAGTATCGATTCCGTCACCCAGCAGGTCGCCACGTGCCCGGATCTGTTGAGCGCCGGCCCTTATGGCGGCACCGACCTCGTTGACAGCGTTCATCAGGCTGTAGTACGCGGCGTTGATGAGGCCCTGGTGGTGATCGACCTTGTCCTTGACCTTCTGACGATCGTCCGCGGGGAGTTCGGCGCCGAGATAGGTCACCGCAACTGTCCACCTGTCGTCGACCGTGAGCGGAATCGGAGATTCTGGATCGTTCAACGCATCGCTGACCCGGCCGAGCAGGATACGGCGTTCATTGGCCAATCGAGCGTCAGCCGCTCGCAGAGCGGCTGCGGTGCCTCTGATCTCCTGAGACAGCCTGCGCCCCTGATCGTTTTCCTCGGTGAAGCGGTCGGCCGCCGCATCGTGCGCCGCACCCGACCATGTCGCATCGGTGAAGTGGGTCAGCATCCGGCCGAGCTGGTTCTCGTATTCCTGAGTGTCGGCTTCCAGCTCACTTGCCCACTCGGCGAGCTTCTCAAGCTTCCACGCTTCGACTTGTGCACGCGTCGGCATCAGCGGCTATCCCCGCACCCGGAAATCCATGGTGTCCAGCTTCTTTTTGAAATCTTCATCGGTGGTCTGGTAGGTATCCGCGGACTGCTTCACGATGGCGGACAGTTGCTGGATCCGTTGCGCCGCGCGCAGCCATGCTCCCTCGGTGAACTCGCCCACCTGGGAGCACACCTGCCCGAGCGAACAACCGGGTAGCGCTTCGCCGATTTTGTCGGCGCTGGTGCGAACGTCGATTGCATCGATCTCGGCGGAGATGCCGTCCAATGTGGTTGCCAACGACCTCAGATGTTGTATGTCGGCGTCGAGCACGGCGAACTGGTCCCCCTTCGAGTAAGACGAGCTCCGTACGGTGCGGAGCCATAGGCGCTACTTCGTCGAACGATAGCCTGGGAGAACATCTTCGGGCCAGCTCGCGCACCCATGACGGGGTCGGCGCGGGCGGGCATGGTTCGATCCCGGCATGCTAGCCTCCCGATCGGGACACTCTGTGGGGAATACCAAGGGGGCGCTGGATGGGTGGAGAGACCGAACCCTCGTCGAATCCTGGTTCCTTGCCGGGAATTCCGAGTCCGATATCGCTTCCGGGTGTACTCGGCCCTGCCGCGGTGCAGCAGACCGTCAACGCCCAGCAGAGAGCCGACGCGGCACGAAACCGCATCAACTCGGGAGACGCTGAGCTCGGTGATCTCGGAGCCGGGACGGACCCCGACTTTGTGCGAACCATCGAGCACTTCGAGGGCATGACACACGAGGCCATGTACGAAGCAGTGCACGGATCAGGTGGCATGGACGCGGCGGGCCTGCGGATCTTGCAGAGGGTCTGGTTCGAGAGCTATTCCGATCTTGTGAATCTGTCCACATTCAACCAAGTGGGTCTCAATCGGATCTTCGGCAACGGCCTCTGGCAGGGCGCCAGTGGTGACGCGGCTCAGGCGGCGTCGATCCAGTTCTCCCGGGCTGCGAATCAGATCGGCCGGGTATTCGACTCGGTGGCCAATCGGTTGGACTCGCTCGCGTGGTCGGCCGAAGCGGTGCGTGCTGCCGTCCAACCCCCACCCGCGTCGGTGGCGGTGACCCCGGATCCGGACAATCCGGTGGAGTCGATCCTTCCCGGCTTGATCAATCCCGAGTTCGATGACCAGACGCGCGCTGCGCGCGAGCAGGCACGCCAAGCGGTTATCCGCGCACTCAACAGCGCGTACACACCCTCGTTCCCTCCATCTGGAGCCGGCGTTCCCGCCTACACCACCGTTCCACAGATTGCTGGGACCGACGGGGCCCCGGGCATCGACACCAGTCAATTCAGCAGTTCCGGTACTACCGGGACGCCTGTGACCTCCAATAACGAAGCGCCCCAGCAAAATCCGAGTGCTACTAACGTTCCAGATCCTGTTTCGTCCGGAACGCCGACGGCCCCGTCTGGACTCGAACTGTCGGAGGGGCTACTTACTGCACCGGGTACTACACCGAGCAATGCGACCACACCTGCTGGGCTCAGCACCCCATCGGGCACTTCAGGCAGCCCGGGTCTCTCGCCGGGCGGGCCGGGCGTTGGCGCCCCGAGCGGGCCGAACAATGTCGGCCCCGGCGGTCCAGGTTCGTCATTCCCCGGAACTCCCGTCTCAGGGCAGCCGACGGCAATCACCGGCACCGGTCGTCCGTCTGGCATACGCGCAGGCGCGGGTTCGCCGATGGGACCGATGAGCCCTGCTGCTGGAGCACGCAAGAAGGACGACGACGAAGCTACGCACCAGTCGCCCGACTACCTTCGGCGGGTGCACTCCGACTGGACCCAAGGTACCGACAGCCCAGTCGGCGTTGTCGGGGCGGATCAAGTCACGGGATTCGAGTACGAGGACCGCATGGCGCGTATCGACGACTTCGATCAGGGTTACGGGGCGCGCTATCCGTCCCAGTCCTGGGCGCCATCAGATCAAGCCGCGGTCAGCGGGCAGGACTACCGGCCCACAGCTCGCGTCGAGTCTCCGGTAGTGGCGCACGATAACCCATCTTCCTACCGCCCCAGCTCGGACCAGTCGCGTCCTCCTGCTCTCGGACCTGCCGAAGTGGCGGAGGGAACGGAGAACGTCACCACGAACCGTGGAGCCTCGGATAGTGGCGGTACCGAATTGCCCAGCTCCGCCGCGGTGACGATTACCGGGGCCGGGCTGATGGACGTCGACTCGACCCCGGACAACGAGGCACCCGGCGAGCAGCAGACGGTGACAATCAGTGGCAGCGGCCCGATGATGGACGATGACCCGGGCGGCGCTGAAAGCGAACCTCGGGTATTCACGATCTCCGGCACCGGCCCGATGATGGACGACGAAGCCGAGGGCACCAGCCGGTGACGACGCAGACAGTCTGGGACTTCAGTCCGGACGAGTTCGCGTGGGTATGGGCGACGGAAACCGGGCGCGACGAGTACCCCGATCCGATCAGCATCATCGAGACACCGACCAATAAGGATGAATACGACAGTCTGACCGCGGAGATCAGCGCCCGGTATCCGCGACACGGCAATCCGGATCTGACCGGTCCGCTACGCGCACTCGCCGATCCTGAGCTGCGAATCGCTTGTATAGGCAGATCGCTTCGGTCGCACAAGCGGGTCCGCACGGTCGCGGTGGCGGTGGGTGACCTGGGCGTCGTTCTCTTCCAGAGGTCGGGGATGACGGCTGATTTCGGTGGAGACATCAAGCTGGTCGTCACGCGCCGGCAGAGCCTCGGTCGGCACATCGCCGCGACCATGCCCGCCGCACCCGCTGGTGCTGCGGGCCGAATGATCGGTTACACACCCCGCGTACGCGGTGAAGAAGCACCTACGTCGTGGCGGTCGTCGTCCGACCGCGAGCATCCGGTCGAAGAGCGTATCCGGACCCTGCTCCGTCTGCCCCGCACCGCGGAGGGGCACCTGCGTGTAGAACGCTACCTGCACGACCGGCGGCCACACCCACCCTCCTACGTGAGCTGGATAGATATCCGAGACGACCACCCGGCCCACGGCCGCTATCTCATCAGTGTCGAGAACACCGAGACTGTAGTCCTACCCGCGTCCTCCGATGTCATTGCCGGTGAGCTGGACCGCCGTGCGGATCTGGGGGAGTAGCCGCCGGATGTCATTGCAGGGTACTGGGCGGCATCGACCCCGGAGAACGGTGCGCTCTGTCCGCCTGCGCGAGCGTGAGATCATCCACGGGTCTCGCCGCAACCGGACGGATGGGCAGCGCCGGGCAATTTACCGGCATTATCGGGGCGAGAGAATTTTGGCGGAAATCAGGGGCGCAGAGTACGTCGACCGGTTGCGGAGATCCATCTCTTCTGTGCCGCTGGCGGGATCGGCCGTCCGGAGGTGAGCGGCCCAGGGATATGGATGGTCGCGGCGGCGAAAGGTATTTCGACTCTCGGTAACATCGCGTTCTCCACCGGTGTCGTGTGGATTTTTGTGGACGAATACGGTGATGTGCGTACCGCGGGTCTCATGCTTGCCGTCTCAGGGTTTGTCGCGATAGTTCTCGCGCCCGGTGTAGGCGCTCTACTAGATCGCGAGCGCGGAGTCATGCTAATTCCGGTGGCCGACTACAGTGCCTTCGCGATCATTCTTGCTGTCGTCCTGGCGGGTGCGGCACATTCAGTCGCCGGACTCTGGGTGGCAATGCTCGCCACCTCGGTAGGGGGAACTGTGCACGGGCCTGGATTGCAAATGCTGATAAGTCGACTTGTTCCCGATGAGCAGCGTCGAAACGCGAATGCCAAGGTGCACACCGCCGTACGAATCGCAATGATAGCGGGACCGTTGGTGGGTGGAGCCATGGTAGCGATATCGGGTCGTGCGGGGCTGCTCGTTTTCGACTCCGCGACCTTCCTGGTTTCGGGTGTCACAATCACGCTGATCTGCTGTGCAATGCGCATTCAGGAAGACGTGAACGAGAAGGCCGTCAGCAGTAGTACTTCATTTGTGGCCTCGGTGCGGTTCATGTTCGCGAACAGGGTAGTTCGATGGGTCCTCATCCTGGGCGCTTCGGTCAACATGCTCACCTCTGTTCTCGCCATTCTGCTGCCCGCGCTGGCGCAGCGTATCTCTCATTCTGGCATCACCTACGGGGTCATGTATTCGGTATATCAATGCGGGATGTTGTCGGTGGCGATCGTGCTCAGCAGTGAGCGAACGTCGAAATTCATGACCGGCGAGGAATCCAAAGTGGTTTCCGGCGCACTCGCCCTATTCGCGGCAGGATTTCTAGGTGCGATTTCGTCCGACTCCATGTGGGTGCTCGGAGTCTCGGTGTTCGCCATCGGGGCAGGCCTGAGCGTCACCTCGCTCTTCGCCGATACGAGGCTGTTGACCAGTGTTCCGCGCGAGATGCAGGGGCGGGTCTTCGCTATTTCGGGATCGATACTGGCCGGTCTCCGGCCAGCGGGAAACGCTGTCGGTGGGTTGCTCGTCGGAATTTCGACCGTCCTGGTGGGGATGATCGCAGCGGTGACCGCTGCTGGTTGCGCCGTGGCTATGGCGATCGGGAAACCGCTGGACACTCCGCAGGAGGCGCGCGGCGCGCGCCGCTGACACCGGCCGGTCCGACCGAGTAAGCGGCCGCGCCGGCCAGCCCGGACGATTGTCGGTAGGCCTACTCCGCCTCGTACCGCAGCGTGTTCTCCGACCGGCAGATCTCCTCTATTCCGGACATGATGTCGCGCAGCAGTTCCGAGGGCAGGGCGGCGGGGCGCAGGCGGCAGGTGAAGGTGATGAGGCCGTGGTCTTCGGGGGGCAGGCCGCGGGCGGCGGATTCCGCGCGCAGGTAGCGCGAGCGCACGCCGTAGGTCATCGCGGAGATGACGGTGAAGCAGCCGGTGCGTTCCCGGTGCCCCGAGAACAGGTCGTGGAGGCGGTAGAACACCGACGTATAGCTCGACAGGGGCGCGAAAACGCCCACCCGGTAGGCGGGACCACGCTCGGAGGAGCTGAGCGCTGTATCGGCCAGATATTCGGCGTCGCGCAGGGTTTGCACCTTCGGTGCGAACAGCACCGCGCCCGCGGCCGCGTTGCGCACCGGCATGCCCGCCTTGCCGGGCGCGGCGGAGGCGATGGCGCCCAGCGACTTGCGGGCCCGGGAGCCGACCTCGCGCCGGGCTCGCAGCCCTCTGGTGGGCGCGGTGGGGTACAGGCTCGACCACTGACCGAAGCGCACGGTGCCCAGCTGCACGTGACCGGTGCCGACCGGACGCGCCACCTTCAACGGCGCCGTGTCGACCCAGCGGCCCACCTGGAGTTCGGCATTGCCCGGCCGGGCGATCTCGGCGTAGGCGTGCTCGACGAAGGAGTCGAAGTCGAGGAACCGGTCGGCGTTGGTGGTCAGCCAGGTGCGTTCCTTGTCGATCTCGACGGCGTCCAAGGTGAGCGCGGTGATGATGCCCGCGCGCCCGCCCGCGCCCAGGATGCGCTGGAACCGCTCGGTGTGATGGGTGCGCCCGCAGGTGCCGATGCGCCCGTCGGTGTCCACGTACTCCAGATCGACGATCTGGTCGATGAACAGGCCGTGCTTGTGCGAGGCCGCGCTGACGCCGCCGACCGAGGCGAAGCCGCCCGCGGTGATGTCGCGGTGGTCGCCGACGATGGGCAGGCCGAGGCCGTGCGCGCCGAGCCTGCGGTCGATGTCGGAGAGTTTGGCGCCCGCCTGCACCCGCACGGTGCGCCGGCCCAGGTTGATGTCCAGCACCTGATTCATCCGGCGCAGCGACACCACGGTCGGCTGGGCGGGCAGCGTGAGGCCCTCGTCGAGCAGCTCGCCGCCGCACACCATCAGGCGTTCCGATCGCCCGCGTGAATCCCGCACCGTGCGAACGACATCTGCGGTGTCCCGGGGGAGGTATTCCTCGGCGTTGGAGACAGTTTGCGGCGTGCTCATGGCAGAAAAGCTAACCACAGCGCGGCCCGCGCCGCTTCCCCGAACTCGAGGGCTACCGCGACGCGGGCGCAAGGCTCTTGCTGAACAGGACGGATCCGGCGTCATCGCACAGGTCGACGGTCAGTTCCCTTGACTTTCCGTCGATGCGCACCTCGCCGAAATGCTGGAAGGCGTCCAGCGGCGAGCTGTTCTGCACCGGCGGCGCGTGCACGTAGACCGCCTCCGGGCCGAATGTGCCGTCCAGCTGGTTCGGGCCGAACGCCCCCGCGTTCAGCGGACCGGAGACGAACTCCCAGAACTCGTCGAAGTCGGTGAAGACCGCGCGCTCGGGGGAGTAGCGGTGCGCCGCCGTGTAGTGCACGTCGGCGGTGAGCCAGACGACGTCGGCCACCTTGTTCGCCCGGATCGACGACAATACCTCGGCGATCTCGCGTTCCCGGCCCGCCGGTGCGCCGGGATCTCCGTTGGCCGGGCCTTCGTAGGCGGTGGTGTTCTTCTGTTCGCCGTCCGGGACGATCACGCCGAGCGGCAGGTCGCTGGCGATGATCTTCCAGGTGGCCGTGGAGGAGCGCAGACTGTCGATCAGCCATTTCGTCTGCGCCGGACCGAGGATGCGACCGCTGGGTCCGTTGTTGGCGTCGTTGGCGTCCTTGTTCGCGCGCATGTCCAGCACGAAGACGTCCAGCAGCGGGCCGTAGGCGATCTTGCGATACAGGCGACCGTCCACCGCTTCCCTGGGTTCCAGCGGCATCCACTCGTGGAAGGCCTGCCAGGAGCGGGCGGCCAGGGTGTCCATACTCCGTTCGGTGTAACCCTTGGACTCGGCGACCAGCCCGCCTGGGTACCAGTTGTTCACCGTCTCGTGGTCGTCCCACTGCACCACCTGGGCGACCGAGCTGTTGAACCGGCGGTAGTTCGCGTCGGTCAGGTTGTAGGCGTAGTTGCCGCGGAACTGATCCAAGGTCTGCGCGACAGCGCTTTTCGCCTCGCTCACGATATTGCGCCAGATCCGGCCGTCCGGCAGGGTTACCGATTCCTTCAGCGGTCCGTCGGCGTAGATCGAGTCGCCGGAGTGTACGAACAGGTGCGGGTCGCGGGCGGCCATGGCGGCGAAGATCTTCATGCCGCCCAGCTCCGGGTTGATGCCGTAGCCCTGGCCCGCGACGTCGCCGCTCCACTGGAGCCTGATGTCCGCCGCGGCGGTGGGCGCGGTGCGGAAGACGCCGGTGACCGGTTCGGAGGTGGCGCCGTCCTCGCCCTGCAACGTCACGCGGTAGTGCACCTGCTGTCCCGCGGGCAGGCCGTTGACCCGCACGCGGCCGGTGCCGTCGGAATCCGGCGTGAGCAGCGGTCCGGTGAAACGCTTGGCATCGGTGAACGACTGCGTGGCGGCGGTCTCCACGATCAAGGTGGCGGGACGATCGGCGCGAGCCCAGATCAGCGCGCCGTCGGTGCGCGGGTCACCTACCGCAACACCATGAGTGAGCACAGGCCGCTGCCGGACCAGCCCGGGGCCGCTGTCCGACGAGCACGCGGTCAGCACAGGGGCCGCCACGAGTCCGAGTGCGGAGGCGCGTAAGACGGTGCGCCGGGATGGGCCTGAGGGCGAGCCGGTCATCAGGCCACCCTGGCGCAATCACGTCAACGTCACGTGAACGCGCCGGGTCCGTGCGGCCAACAAGCGCGCTCGTTCGTCAGTGCGCCAGGCGTGCCAGACGGTGGTGCAGTTCGCCCGCCCAGTCCACGCCGCCCAAGTGCTGGTAGTCCACCCACAGGGCATCGAAGACGTCGCGGCCCTCGGAGATCCAGCCGCCGCGCTTGTCCGCCTCCAAGACCACGCTCATGCCGGTTTCGGTCGGAACGAAAGTCACCTCGAGCTGGTTCAGGCGCGGGTAGTGCGGTGAACCGGCGAACTCGATCTCTTGGTAGAACGGCAGCGTCTGCGGTGTGTTGTGCACCCGTCCCGACTCCACGTCCGCGCTGCGCAGGTGAAATCCGAGACGTTCCACGGCTTCCAGCACGACGTGCTGTGCGGGCAGCGCGCCGACGCCGATCGGGTCGGTGTCGGCGGCGTCCACCGCGCCGTGGATCTCCACGATCGTGCGCAGCGAGACGACCGTGCCGGGCAGGTGGCGGCCGTTGTAGAAGGTGATCGGCGTCTCCATCGGCGCGCGTGCTGCGAACCGGAAATCCAGCACCGCGCCCGGAGGCAGATGCAGCGGGCCGTGCACCCCGTTGCGGCCGAACGCGATATCACGAACACCTTCGTGATCCTCGTACTCCTGCTCGGCCCTGGTCACGAACTCCACTGCCACAGAGGCGATCTCCTGCTCGACCGCGCCGCCCCGCAACCGGATCACGCCCTCGACGGCGCCCCCGGGCTGCACACCCGGCGTGAACAACTCGGTCTCCACTTCGGCCCCACCGACCCCGGCCGCCGCCAGCAACTTCTTGAACATGCTCGTACTCTCGCCGCCCCGTCTTACCGAAGACTTGTCGTTACCTTGTCGCCATGGACAACCGGGCCGAGTCTATGGCACCGGGAAGTCGCGGCGGCGTTCGTCAAGGCATGGGTCGAGCTGCGGCGACGAAGGCGGCGCAAGCGGCCGGATCCTTGTCGCCATCAAAGGTTTCGACGCCGCTGTTCACATCGACGGCGTACGGACGGACGCGCCGGATGGCCGCGGCGACCGTGCCGGGTGTGAGGCCGCCCGCGAGCACGACGGGACGACCGCATTCGGCCATCGCGCGGACGATGGTCGCGCTGATGGACCAGTCGTGCGCATGCCCGGTGCCGCCGAGCCGGTCCGCGGTGGGTGAATCGAGCAGGACGGCATCGCAATACGGAGCCACGGCGCGTGCGGAGTGGACGGCTTCCGGGCCGGTCACCGGCACGGCGGCCAGAATCGGACGCCCCCCGGCCCGCTCATGGACCCGGGCCACCACCGCGACGGAGACGAGCCGGTGCACCTGGATCGCGTCGGCACCGATCTGGTCGGCAAGGTCGATGATCAGTGCCGGGTCCTCCAGATGGGTGACCAGTACGCGGGTGACGAACGGCGGAGTGGCCGCCGACAGGGCTGCGGCGCGGCGCCGGTCGAGCGCGTCCTCACTGATATGCGTGACGCCCGAGATGAATCCGATCGCGTCGGCACCGGCGGCGACGGCAGCGTGCAGGTCGGCCTCCGAGCGGATGCCGCAGATCTTCGTCCGCACGCTCGACGTCCTGGCGCGGGGGAACAGCGATCAGCCGGCGGTGGAGTGGATCAGCCTGCGGCGGTGTCGGGGATGCGGACGGACACGGCTTCGGGGCGGCTGCCGCTCGGAACGCCCTTCTTCAGGCTGTGGGCGTAGACGTCGACGTATTCCTGGCCGGTGAGCTGCATGAGTTCGTACATGACCTCGTCGGTCACGGCGCGTTCGACGAAGCGGTTGCCGCCCATGCCCTCGTAGCGGGAGAAGTCGATGGGCTCGCCGAACTTGACGGTCACCTTGCGGCGGCGCCAGCGGAACGGTCCGGGCGGGCTGACCTCGTCGGTGCCGATCACGGCGACCGGGATGACGGGGACGCCGGTCTCCAGCGCCAGACGGGCCAGACCGGTCTTGCCCTTGTACAGGCGGCCGTCGGGGGAGCGGGTGCCCTCCGGGTAGAGGCCGACCAGGCGGCCCTGATCGAGCAGCTTGCGAGCGGCGTTCAGCGCGTCCTCGGCAGCGTCGGCGCTGCTGCGGTCGATCGGGTATTGGCCCGAGGCACTGAAGAAGAACTTCTGGAACCGGCCCTTGATGCCAGGGGTGGTGAAGTACTCGGCCTTGGCGAGATAGTTGATCCGCCGCGGGCTGAGCAACGGAGCGAACAGCCAGTCGGCGAAGGAGAGGTGGTTACCCGCCATGATGGCCGGCCCGTCCGCCGGAATGTTCTCCACACCTTCGACCGTCGGCCGATTGTAGAGATGGATGAACGGTCCCAGCAGCACGTACTTCAGCAGCCAGTAGAACATGACGTCCTTCCCCCGGGACCGGGATAGTAGCGGGCACCTGCGTCAATTGCCGACTTTACCGCTGGTGCAAGATCACATCCAACCGCAGCGGCGAATCTCACCACACTACGGCCCCGACGCCGACCGATGGTCATGGTCGGCGTGTCGCCCGGCCGACCGGGGTGTGGGGCGCGGCGTCAACGGCTGGTCCGCGCGATCCGCGCGGACTTGCGCGCCCCGGTGGACAGGGCCGCCCTGGCGAGGTCGGCGGCGCCGATCATGCCCGCGGCCTCACCGAGCTGGGTGGTCCGGATGCGGGCCAGCGGCCGGTGTCCGGCACCGGTGATCGCGCGCGCGTACTCCTCGCGCGCCTCGTCCAGGAACAGCGGCGCCGAACTGCTGACACCGCCCGCGATGACCACCAGATCGGGATCGAAGATGTCGCTGACGAACGCCAGCCCCAGCCCGAGCCAGCGCGCGAAGTCGGCCATCACCCGGGTCGCGAGCGGGTCGCCGTCCTGCGCCGCGCCCGCGACCCGCCGACCGGTCAGCGAGCCGGGATCACGCGCGACGTCCCTGGCCAGCACCGAGCGCACCGGATCACTGGCCAGCAGCTCGATCGCGGTGTCGGCCAGGGCGGTTCCGCTGCAATAGCGCTCCCAGCACCCGTGCTTGCCGCACGGGCAGGCTCGGCCCTGCGGAACAACTTGCAGATGACCGAGTTCCGGCGCGACGCCGTGCGTGCCCCGGTACAGCTGGCCGTCGATCAGCAGGGCGGCGCCGATGCCGGTGCCGATCGCGACGAGCACCACGTTGTGCCCGCCCGCGGCGGCGCCGAACCGGTATTCGGCCCACATCGCCGCGTTGGCGTCGTGCTCCAGGATCACCGGCAGTTCCAGCCGTTCGGTCAGGCGCTCGGCGACCGGGGCGTCCTGCCAGGGCAGATGCGGGGCGAACCGCACCGTGGAGCGATCGCCGTTGATGAACCCGGCGACCGCCAAGCCGACCGCGCCGACGGGGTGCCTGCCGGACAGGTCGCGCACGGCCCGGTCCAGCGCGTCCTCCAGCGCCCGCGCGGATTGCGGCGTCGGCGCCTGGACCGTGTCGAGCACTTCGCCGCTGTCATCGATCACCGACGCCCGAATGTTGGTGCCGCCGACGTCGATTCCCACGGTCAGCGGTCGCGTACCGGCCATCTGGTGCGTCATACCTTGATAGTCACGGGAATGTCGACATACCGCGGGCGTTCGTCGTCCGAGCGTGGACCGTGGCGATGGGGCGCACCGGTTTCCGGATCGGCGGCGGTGGGCATGACCGGTTCGACCGGCACCCCCGCCAGCGCCTCGCGCAGCACGGTGACGATCGCGGTGCCGTGATCGGCGACCGCGGCCAGCACCTCGTGGTGCTCCCCGCGCACCAGCGCCGCGGCCGCGCACACCGGGCACCAGTTGCAACTGGACCACTCGACCTGTCCGTCGGCGGCCTGCCGCAGCACCGGCTCGACCCGCTCCAGCACCGCCTCGGCCAGCAGCTTCAATTCCGCGGCGAATTCGGCGACACCGTCCGCGTGTCCGCCGGCCGCGTCGCCCTTGGGCGGGTGCGGATCACCGGTCATCGTCGTGACTTTCGGACGCGTGCGCCCAGACCAGCGGATCGGGCCGGAAGCGGACCACCAGGTCTCCGTCATCGAGCTCGGCGCTGTCGACCGTGCACCGCCGCAATACCGGCGCCAGGCGCACCCGGCGCCGGACCCCGTCCGCTCCCACGATCAAATCGTCCTCCACTCGGCCAAGGCGCAACGTGGCGGCGTCGACCACCGGCAGGTGCATGCGCAGCGCGTACACCGCGTGCAATCCGGTGCCGGATTCCCGGAGAACCAGCGGTTCGCCGGAACTCGCGTCGACCTCCGTCTGATTGTCGCTCAGCATAAGCGCAGCGTCGCCGGTGTCGCCCGCCGAGTCCGTCGCGTACGACAGCGCGGCCAGCGAGTTCAGCCCGATCGGCTCGGGACCGGTGTGCTGCGCGATCAGCACCGGGATACCCCGCATCGTGCTCCGCAACTCGGCGATGACGTCCGATTGCTCGCCGCAACGATTCGAATACCAGTGCACCGCCGGATGTTCGGCTCCGGCGGGATCGCCGGGCGGTGCGAGCTCGGGCAGCACCTTGTTCACCACCACGGCGTCCAGCCGCAGGCCCAGCAGCGCCGCGGCGGAACGCACCCGCGCCGATTCGGCCACCGCCACCCGCTCGGCGACGGTGATCAGCCGCGCCCCCGTGCGCCGGTGGTCGGCGAGCAGGTCGCGAACCTCCGTAACCGCCTTGACGATCCGTTCCACCGTCGCGGCGAGCACGGCGCGGCGCAGATCGGTGCCGCCGGCGCTCATCGCCCGCGCGTGCGGGGGCCACATGCGCTCGACGTAGCCGAGCAGGGTGCCGGGCGCGGTGACGATGCGCAGCATGTCCGCCGAGGGCGGGCAGTCGACGACGATGAGATCCCAGTCGTCCTCCGCGGCGAACTGGGTGATCTCCACCAGCATCAGCAGTTCCTGCACACCGGGCAATCCGGTCAGCTCGGCCGGGTCCAGCGCGGCGAGATCGAAACCGTGCTCGTGCCCGCGGCCGGTGGCGACCATCCGTACCACGTCCCGGAACCGGTCTTCGAGCAGCGCGAGCGAGTCCAGCTCGATCACGTCCAGACCGGGCAGCACGGTGGCGACGCCGGGCACCGCGCCCGGGTCGTGCGGGAAACGGAAGCCAAGCGCGTCGCCGAGCGAATGCGCCTGATCGAGCGATGCGACCAGCACGCGACGGCCCGCCCTGGCCTCGGCCATGGCGGTGGCGCACGCGAGCGTGGTCTTGCCTACGCCACCCTTGCCGATGAACAGTTCGACCCGGGTCTCGTGCGCGGTCAGCCTTCGACCCGTTTCTTCAGTTCCTTCAGCGCGGTGTCGGTGATCACTTTCTCGGCCTTGCGCTTGAACATGCCGATCATCGGGATGTTCAGGTCGACGGTCAGCGTGTAGACGACCTCGGTGCCGCCGCCGGGCCGATCGATCAGCTCGTAGGTGCCGTTCTGCGCCTTCTGCAGCTCGCCGCTGAGCAGCCGCCAGCTGACCGCCTTGCGGTCGGCGCGCCAGTCGTAGGACAGCACGTAGGTGTCCTTGACCACTCCGGCGTCCAGCACGAACCGCGCGGTCTTGGCCAAACCGTCCTGGCCCGCCTCCAGCACCTCGACCGACTTCGCCGCCGATACCCACTCCGGGTAGGACTCCAGATCGGCGATAACGGACATCACCTGCTGCGACGGGGCCTCGATGACGATCGATCTCTGGGTCCTGTCGGCCATGCGGACAGCGGTTCCTTTCAGCGTCGGTGCTGGTAGATCACGCCAGGGGCGCGGGAGCGACACCGGCGGGGCGATCGGCCTCCAGCCGGGACTTCAGTTCGAACGCCATGTTCCTGCCCGCGACCCGGCGCGCCCGGTTGGCCGCGGCGAGCTTGCCGGCGGGCAGCGCGGGCTGCGGCTCGGCATGCAGGAAGTAGTGCAGGATCACCCCGTCGAGCGAGGGCTCCAGCCACACCTCCATGGTTCCGGTCAGCGCCCCCGCCACCGCCCAGCGGATACCTTTCTCGGCCCGATCCTCGCGGACCTCCAAGTCCAGATCCGGCCACCAGCGGCGCCACGTGTTCGGTCCCGCCAGCAGTTCGGCCACGGCGGCCCCCGATGCGGCGACGAACGTCTGATCTGCGACCTGGATACTGCTCACTCCGCTGAGCGTAGTAGATGCGACGCGGATCACCGCAGCAGCTGTCGCAGGCGCGCGCCCAGGGTGTCCCAGCGCCACTGCTGCTCGACGAACGCCCGCCCCGCCGCGCCCATCCGCGCGGCGGCGTCCCGATCGGACAGGATCGCCACCAGCGCGTCCGCGATCTGCGCCACGGACCGTCCGTCCACCACGCGACCGGTCTTGCCCTCGATCACCGTTTCCGGCGCGCCACCGGAATTTCCCGCCACCACCGGGACGCCGGACGCGGACGCCTCCAGGTAGACGATGCCGAGACCCTCCACGTCCAAGCCCGCGCCCCTGGTCCGGCAGGGCATCGCGAAGACGTCGGCCAGCGTGTGATGCGCGGCCAGCTCGCCGGACGGCACACGGCCGGTGAACACCACGTCGTCGGCGACGCCCGCGGCGACCGCGAGGGCGCGCAGCTTGTCCTCGAAGGGCCCGCCGCCCGCGATCACCAGCACCGCGCCGTCGACCCGCTCGCGGACCTCGCGCATCGCGAGGATCAGCGCGTCCTGTCCCTTCCGCGGCACCAGGCGCGACAGGCACAGGATGGTCGGACGGTCGCCCAAGCCGTAACGGTCGCGCAGCTCGGCACGCGCGGCCGGATCCGGACGGAACACCTCGGTGTCCACGCCGGGCGGCAGATACTCCAGCGCCGCGTTCGCCCCGAACGCGGAGGCGAACCGGCGGCGGGTGTAGCGGCTCACGTAGGTGACCACATCGGTGTGCTCGCCGATGGCACGCAGCGCCTGCCTGGCGCCCGGCAGCATCGACCAGCCGACCTCGTGGCCGTGGGTGCTGGCCAGAATGCGTTCGGCGCCCGCGCGCCGTAGCGCGGGCGACATCAGCGCCAGCGGCGCCGCCGCACCGAACCACACCGTGTCGCACTTCTCGCTGCGCAGCAGACGCGTGGCGCGGCGCAGCACCAGCGGCGTCGGCAGCATCAGCGTGGTGGGATGGCGAACCACCTGGAACTTCTGCTTGGCATCGAACTTCAGATGGCTGTCGCCACGCCAGCGCGGAGCGTAGACCACCAGGTCATCCGGGGGCAGCTCACCGGCCAAAGCCTGCAGATATGACTGGATACCGCCCGGCCGCGGCGGGAAATCATTGGTAACCAGCAAAGTTCGGCCCATGCGCAACAAAATACTGTGTTGGTTTTTCCAGCGCCTTCGGCGCTGGGTGTTCGCGGCCCCCTTGTGGCTCGCGTCCGAGCGACCGCCGCTTGCTCCTTCGTCACGGACGCGGCGGCCGCTCGGACGCGAGCCGGGCCGCGAACGGCGCATGCTCGGTCTCGCTTCGCTCGAAACCGGGAGTTGTGCCAGTGTGGTCGCGTCAGGCGGTGATGTCGGCATCTGGGTTGCGGTGTGTTGCTGGGTCGCAAGGGCGCTGTGACTTCGACTTCGCGGGATGCGGTGGTCGGTTAGCAGGGAGTGCGGCCGCTGACGCACGATGGGCGGTCTCGGAATCGTGTTCGGCAGTACGCAGGAGCCTTGGGCGCAGGTTGCGATGCCCCGCCGGGATGTGGTTGCGATGCATGGCGGGGATGTGTCTGGTTACCGAAGCTCGATAGCCATGCGGTCGGCCGTTGGCGTGTGCGTTGCGGCGCGAGGGTTGGACTGGGCCTGGTCCTGCGGCGTTCGAGCGGTCGAAGCAGGTGGCTTCGATCGTCAGAGGGATCGGCGTCAGGTGGTTCTGGCTCGGAGCCAGGTGCGCCAGTCGTCGATGAACTCGGTGCGGGTGGCGCCGAGGACTTCACGGAGGATCCGGTCTTCGGTGGCCGGGTCCTGCTTGCCCGCCGCGATGCGGTGGTAGAGCTGGACGAGGCGGGGTTGGTCGTATTTCTCGGCCACGAAAGCGCAGATCGACCAGGCCTTCTCGTAGGTGAAGGCGGCGTCGGGGCCGGAGAAATCGGCGTCGGCGGGTAGATCGTCGGGAATCCGGCCCGCGTGCGCATGAGCGGTGAGGGTCGGAGCGACCTCGGCGAATCGCAGTGACTCGCGATGGTGCGCGGTGTAGTCGGCGAAGCCTTCCAGCATCCACAGCGGGGCGCCGTCGACGGTGTCGGCGCGGGCCGCGATGTGCGTCAGTTCGTGCCGCAGCAGGCTCGCCATGCCCTCGGGATCGAGGCGGCGCCCGGTGTCGGGACCGAAGACGACGCGCTGACCGGTGGGCAGGCTGCCCGGCGTGAACGGGTCGGCGATCGAGGCGGCGGCGACCTCGGCGGGCAGCAGCTCGGCCGACCGCACCAGAGCGGCGAACTCGGACGGGGACGAGGCCACGACGACGAGCGCGGACTGCGCCCATCCCGGACCCCATACGTCGGTCACCGAGGTGACGGCATCGGCGAGCGCGCGCTCCAGGACATCGATCTCGATCCGCTGGTCGGGATGTCCGACGACCAGGGATTGCCGCCCGTCACCGGTCGGCACCTGGCGGGCGACGATCGGTCCGAACGGTTCGACGATGCGCCGCACCTCGGCCAGCCGGGGATCGGCGGCCGCGGCCTGGCCCACGGCCTCGGCCGTACTCGGTTCAGCGGCGCGCAGTTTCGGTAGCACCGTGTTGGGCAGCATGATCAGCGCGACGCAGACGCCGGTCAGCGCCATCACCATCGCGACGGTGAGGCAGAACTCGAAGCGCCGCCGCGCCGACCACCAGGCGCGCAACTTCCGCATTCCACTCATCTGCGGGCCTCGGCCCGGTTCGTGGCGGAGGCACCGAGGCACCGTGCGGCGGCCGGTGTGAGGAATCGACCGCGCGGACCGCTCATCGTCGTCCGTTGCCGGTCGATTGGGCCGTGGATGGCGCTTTGCCGCTGGTTGGCTCGCTCACGACGCCTAGTATCGCCGAGCCGAGTGGTAGGGCGTCGAACTGATGGGTGCGACCGCGACGGGAACACCGAAGGTGGAGGCGTGCAGCATGAGTCCGTTGCCCGCGTAGATGCCGACGTGCGAGATGTCGGAGTAGAAGAACACGACGTCGCCGGGCTGCAGATCGTCCTTTGCCACGGGGGTGCCGTAGCCGGCCTGTTGCGAACTGGTCCGGGGCACGTTCTTGCCGACCTGCTTGAACGCCCACTGGACCAGACCGGAGCAGTCGAACTGGTTCGGACCGGTGGCGCCCCAGACGTACGGGTCGCCGACCCGCGTGAGCCCGGCGGCCAGCGCACTGGTGCCGCTGCCGGGAACGAGGCCCTGCAGGAGGGTGTCGCGGTCGAAGCCGGGCGGGAACGGCGAGCCGGCCAGCGCCGACTTGTCCTTGGCCGACAGCGCGCCCCAGGCCGCCACCACCTCGGCGACGGCGCCGCCGAGGTCGTTGCGCTTGTGTTCCAGGTCGAGGCGCACCGCGTCGGCTTTCTGCGCGGCGGCGCGGGCGGCGTCGGCGGCGGTGCGGGCCGCCGATTCGGCCGCGGTCGCGGCGTCGGTGGCCTTCGTGTAGTGCGCGAGCTGCTCGGAGGTCTGCGCGGACACCACATCCAGGGTGGACATCTGGTCGAGCAGTTGTTGGGGCGAGTCGCTGACCAGCACGGCGAACAGGCGATTGGTGCGGGCGCCCTGGTAGGCGGCGATCGCGGTGCGGTCGATGACCGGCTGATACCGGCGGACTTCGTCGCGGGCTCGGTCGACCATGTCGGTGCTGGCGGCGAGCCGCTCGTCGGCGTCGCGCTGCACGGCGAGCTTGGCCTCCAACTCGGCTTCCGCGCCCAGTGCCTGTTGGTTGAGCTGCTCGGACTGGCGAGACAGGTCGATCATCCGCTGCACGGCTTCGGTGGCGGTGGTGGGAAGCGCTACCGGATCCGCTCCGGCCGGACCGCCGCTGTAGAGGCCCGCGGCCAGCATTCCGGCGGCCAGCGTCCCTCCCACCAGACGTTTGGTGTGCTGTCTCCGGTGATGTGCAGCCACAGCCCGCGGTGCCCCGTTCTCTCGTGAAGCGATCTCTCGTGAAACCGACGCAGAGACCTTCGTGAATTCCGGTGTTTGCCCGTGGAAAACCCGGGGTATTCAGTGGAAGGTCTCGGTTAGGTTACGGAACGGCCGTGGTCGATGTCCAGTAGAGAACGAAACGATCACAGCGCCGTGTTGCGGTCGGGCCGCGCGATCGCGGCCCGACCAGCTGCTTCTCAGAAGCGGCGAGCGCCCGCGATCGGCATGGAGGAGATCGGCGCCACCTGCACGGGCGTGCCGGAGGTGGCGGCGTGCACCACGTTGCCGTCGCCGGCGTAGAGGCCGGAGTGGCCGCCGCCGTAGAACGAGACCAGGTCGCCCGGCTGCAGGTTGTCCAGCGACACCGGGCTGCCCGCGGCGAGCTGCGCGCCGCTGGTGCGCGGAAGTTCGAGGCCCGCCTGGCGGTAGGACCACTGGACGAGGCCGGAGCAGTCGAACGAGTTGGGGCCCGCGGCGCCGTAGACGTACGGCGAGCCGACCTTGCTCAGCGCGGCGTCCAGGGCGACCTCGCCGGAGGACTTGGGGGCGGCGAACGGGAGGGGAGCGGGACCGGGCAGTTCGAGGCCCGGGAGAGCCTGTGGGACCGGGATCTCGTTCGGAACGTCGAAGGTTCCCACGCCGGGGATGGTCACCGGCTGGGCCGACGCGGGGGCTGCGGGCAGCAGGAACGCGCCGATGGTGGCAGCGCCGACGGCCCCGGCGGCAACAGCGCGGCGTGCGTGACGCTTGACGGCGTTGGTCGTCATGATGCGGTACTCCCAATCTGCCTCACGACGCCGGCACCCGGTGGTGCCGCGGGACTTCGTCGGCACCGCACCGTTCGGCGCGGCGGACTCCGTGAGGTCTCGAAAAGGTTACGAACACATCACGGTCATTTGTAAAGCCGCGGGGAATGCGAAAAGCCGATGCTCAACAAATTGTCGGCGAATCGGTGTGAGATACGTCCTATCGAATCACGAAAAGATAACGACAGAAAGATCTCGTGTCGAGGCCGAGTTCGGGTGGGTGGATCCGGTAGGTGACACTCTGGTGTTCGATGGAGCGTTTTGCCAGGTGGAGACAGGGAATCTGGCATAGATCCGAGTATGGTCGCCCGTTCGTACGCTGTAGAGCCGTACGCGACCGACACGCCCGGCTCCGGGCGATCCCGTACCCTTGGACGCGCCGCAATGTTTGATACAGTTTTTTCCTTTATGTGATCTGGGTCTCTTTCGGGTATTTCTAGATCATTTCCCGGGTACCGCCCGAGAATCCCCACGGTGTTATTCGCGCATCGCGGGCTGTTCTCGCGCGCCCGTTTCTGTCGGACCTCGGCCCTACGCTGCACGCCGTGCCCGACCCCGCGCCGCGCCCGGCCGCCGCCCAGCAGCTGGCTTTCGACGAGCTCGACACGCCTCTCTACGACACCACGTTCGTGGTCGTGGACCTGGAGACCACCGGGACCAGTCCCGGGGCCGACGGCATCACCGAGATCGGCGCGGTGAAGGTGCGCGGCGGCGAGGTGCTCGGCGAGTTCGCGACGCTGGTCAACCCGGGGCGCACGATTCCGCCCGCGGTCGTGCACGTCACCGGCATCACCACCGCGATGGTGTACGCCGCGCCGCGGATCGAGGCGGTGCTGCCCGGCTTCCTGGAGTTCGCCGCGGGCGCCGTGCTGGTCGCGCACAACGCCCGGTTCGACATGGGGTTCCTGCGCGCCGCCGCGGCGCAGTGCGACACGCCGTGGCCGCCCGCACAGGTGCTGTGCACCGTGAAACTGGCGCGGCGGGTGCTCGGGCGCGACGAAGCGCCCTCGGTGCGGCTGGGTTCGCTGGCTCGGTTGCTCGGCGCCGCCACCCAGCCGACCCACCGCGCACTGGAAGACGCCCGTGCGACCGTCGACGTGCTGCACGCGCTGATCGGGCGAGTCGGGAACCAAGGCGTCCACAGTCTCACCGAGCTGCTCGACTATCTGCCCGACGTCACGCCCCGGCAGCGCTCCAAGCGTGTCCTGGCGGCCGATCTACCCGCTTCGCCCGGGGTGTATCTGTTCCGCGGTCCTTCCGATGAAGTCCTATATATAGGTACGGCCGTGAACTTGCGTCGCCGTGTCCGTAATTACTTCACCGGTTCGGAGACCCGTGGCCGGATGAAAGAGATGGTGTCGCTGGCGATTCGGGTCGACCATGTGGTGTGCGCGCACGCGCTCGAGGCGGGAGTGCGCGAACTGCGGCTGCTGGTGGCACACGCCCCGCCCTACAACCGCCGGTCGAAGTTCCCGAAGCGGGCCTGGTGGCTCACCCTCACCGACGAGCCGTTCCCCAGGTTCTCGGTGGTGCGCGAACCGTCCCGGGATGCGTTGGGGCCGTTCAACTCTCGCAACGATGCCGTCGATCTGGGGGTGATCATCGCCGAGTTCACCGGGCTGCGCACCTGTACGACGCGGCTGTCCCGGAAGGCGACCCACGAGTGCCCGCCCGCACTCGTCGGTGGGTGTCCGGCGGGCTCCGTGGGGAGGGCGCTGGGCGAAGCGGAGTACGCGCCCGCGGCCGCGCTCGTGCGCGCGTTGTTCGCCGGGCACAGCGACGCGCCGATTCGGCTCATGCTCGATCGGATCGAAACGCATTCGCGTGCGGAGCATTTCGAGGCGGCCGCCCGGCTACGCGACCGTGCCGTGCGGGTGGTGCGCGCGCTGCGCCGTACCCAGCGACTCGCCGCGCTGGCGCGCATAGCCGAACTGATCGCCGCGCATCCCGACGGCAACGGCGGGTGGGAGTTCGCGGTCATCCGCTACGGCCGCCTCGCCGGTTCCGGCGCCGCGCCGCGCGGTGTGCCGCCGATGCCCATCGTCGAACAGATCGTGGCCGCCGCCGAAACGGTGATGCCGACAGCGAATCCCGACCACACCGGCTCTCCTGCGGATGATGCCCCACCGCTGCGGGGCGCCGTACCGGAGGAAGTGGCGCTGGTCGTCCGCTGGCTGGCGCGGCCCGGGGCGCGGATCGTGCGGACCACCGAGGGGTACCACGAGCCCATGTTCGGTGCGGCGCGGTGGCTGGGCTGGGCGGAGATCGCCGACGCGGCGGTCCGCGCCCAACCGACCGAGCAGGCCTATCTCGACCGCTTAGGCTGAGCACCATGATTACCGCGATCGTCTTGATTCACGCCGACAACGGCCGCATCCCCGAGACCGCGCAGGCGGTCGCGGACACCGAGGGCGTCGCCGAGGTCTACTCCTGCGCGGGTGACGTGGATTTGATCGCGATCGTGCGGGTGCGCGATCACGAGCAGATCGCCGAGGTGGTCACCAGCCGGATCGACAAGACGCCCGGTGTGCTGCGCACCACGACGCACATCGCGTTCAAGTCGTACTCGCGGGCCGAAGTCGAGGCCGGGTTCTCGCTGGGCGAGTGATCCCCGCTCAGTTCTCGGACGGGGCGCACCATGAAATAGGCGGTGTCGTTCGGCGCGAGCACTTCGACCACATCGCCCCGAGCGGCCCGCGCGTCGTGCCGGTGCGCGACGCCGTCGGCGCGGTTGCGGATCTCCACGTCGAACAAGGTGCCTTCGGGCGCATTCACCCCTGGGGCGGCGGCGAGGGACAGCACGCCTCGACCGACCGAGCGTCAGCTGTCGCCGAGCGTCTGCGTCAGCTTGGCCCAGCGCTCCAGCAGCGCGGCCGCGTTGCCCGCATCGATCGCCTGGGCGGCGCGGTCGATGCCCGCGGCGAGCGCGGCGTGCAGGTCCGCGTCCGGATCGCCCGCGCCGCGCGACCAGTCGTAGGCCACGATCGCCGCGGCCGAATTCAACAGCACCGCGTCGCGGACCGCTCCGCCGTGACCGGCGAACACGTCGCGGGCCACGCCCGCGTTCACCTCCGCGTCGCCGCCGCGCAGCGCGTCCAGGTCGACCCGGGGAATGCCGATGCGGGTGGGGTCGATGGTGGTCCGACGCGTCCGTCCGCCCGAGACGATCCATGCCTCCGTGGTGTCGGAGGTGGTGATCTCGTCGAGCCCGTCGTTGCCGCGCACCACCAGGGCGCTGGCACCGCGTTCGGCGAACACGCCAGCGATCACCGGGAGCAGGTCGGCGAACGCGCAGCCGACCAGCCCGGCGCGCGGCTGCGCTGGGTTGGTCAGCGGGCCCAGCACGTTGAAGACCGTCGGGATGCCGATCTGGCTGCGGGCCGCCCCCGCGTACCGCAGGGCGGGGTGGAACACGGCCGCGAAGCAGAAGCCGATGCCGACCTCCCGCACACAGTGCGCCACCGCCTCGGGACCGAGCGCGAGCTTCACACCGAGCGCTTCCAGCACGTCCGCGCCGCCGCTCTTCGACGACGCGGCGCGGTTGCCGTGCTTGACCACGGGAACCCCGGCCGCGGCCACCACGATCGAGGACATGGTGGAGATGTTCACCGAGCCGGACCGGTCACCGCCGGTACCGACGATGTCGACCGCGTCCCCATCGATCCGCACCAGCCGGGCGTGCTCGAGCATGCCCGTGGCCAGGCCGGTCAGCTCGGTGGGTGTCGGGCCCTTGATCTTCATCGCGACGCCGAACGCGGCGATCTGCGCGGGGGTGGCGTTGTCGGACATGATCTCGTTCATCGCCCACGACGTGTCGTCCGCGGCCAGGTCGCCACCATCAGCGAGGACTCCGAGCACCTGGGGCCAGCTGCGCACGCTCATTCCACTTCTCCCGTCACACTGGTTTCGCGCACCAGTCTCTCCTCAGGGAGCCTAGTGCGCGACCGGTTATGCCGGGGTGCCCGGTTGCAGGGCGTCCCAGCCGTCGGCGGTGCCGTCGTGACGCTGGGCGAGGCCGGCCATCCGCGAGCGTTCCTGGGCGCAGTGCAGGGCGTCGAGCAGCTGTACTCGCTGGAGGATCACCGTTTCGAGCGCGTCGGCGCCCGGGCCGCCTTCCTGGGGCGCGGGGGAGTAGCCGTCCTGTGCGGCGATCGCGCAGACGGTTTCCACGTGCTGGGGCGGGATGCGCAGGTGGTGGCGCAGCACCGCGGGTGCGTCCGGCGTCAGTCCGGTCGCGCGCGCCAGCGCGGTCGAACACGCCTCCGCGTCGTCGAAGCCGGACGCGACCACGACCAGGTCCGCGCGGTGGGGGTCCAGCGCCGTCTGCCGGTCTCGGCGCAGTAGCCGCCGCCACAGCCGGGATGCCATATGAGCCTCCATCTCAGGTTCTCCTTACTCTCGCCTGTCATGCTGTCCGGGCGTTCGTCCGCGGTGCGACCCGTTCCGGGCTCGCGGACACCGCTCGCCCCACGCCCTTCCCTGGTCGAGAGCCTGTCCTTCCCTGCGTTTTCCGACACGGAAGAACGAGTTTCGTACCCGGGTACTGGCGTCGTACTACGACGAGTCATACTTACCCCCGTGACGACCGCAGTAGGGACCCCAGGATCGGCCATTACCCAGCGTGTGCATTCGCTGAACCGGCCCAACATGGTCAGCGTCGGTACCATCATCTGGCTGTCCAGCGAGCTGATGTTCTTCGCAGGCCTGTTCGCGATGTACTTCGTCGCGCGCGCCCAGGCGCACGGTCACTGGCCGCCGGAGCCGACCGAGCTGAACCTGAAGCTCGCCGTGCCGGTCACGGCCGTGCTGGTCGCGTCGTCGTTCACCTGCCAGATGGGCGTGTTCGCCGCGGAGAAGGGCGACGTGTTCGGCCTGCGCCGCTGGTATGTCGTCACGTTGGCGATGGGCACGTTCTTCGTCCTCGGCCAGGGCTACGAGTACATGAACCTGGTGCATGAGGGAACGTCGATTTCCAGCAGCTCCTACGGCTCGGTGTTCTACATCACCACCGGCTTCCACGGTCTGCACGTCATCGGTGGTCTGATCGCGTTCGTGTTCCTGCTGCTGCGTACCAAGGTCAGCAAGTTCACCCCGGCGCAGGCCACCGCCGCGATCGTCGTCTCCTACTACTGGCACTTCGTCGACATCGTGTGGATCGGGTTGTTCGCCACGATCTACTTCGTCCGCTGATCGTGGACGTCGCGCCGCCGAGCGGGCGCGGCGAGACCCAAGATCTTTCGCACAAGTCGGTTCCGTCTACTCCAAAGGGACACAGATGAGTTCATCTCCCCCGTCAGCGCCAGAGCCCGCCAGCCCCGGGAACGGCCAGGCCAGCAGGACGCGCAGGCAGCGCCGCGTTCGCCGTCGCATCGCGGGCGGACTTGCGCTGCTGGTGGGTCTCGTCGGAGCAGGCTTCCTGGCATCGGCCCTGACGCCGGACCCGCAGCGCGCGACCGCGCACCAGGACCAGTCCGCGCTGATCCGCGAGGGCCAGCAGCTCTACGACACGTCCTGCATCACCTGTCACGGCGCGAACCTGCAAGGCGTGGCCGACCGCGGTCCCAGCCTGATCGGCGTCGGCGAGGCCGCCGTCTACTTCCAGGTGTCCTCCGGCCGCATGCCGATGGCTCGCAACGAGGCCCAGGCGCAGCGCAAGCCGCCGAAGTTCGACGCCCACCAGACCGACGCGCTGAGCGCCTACGTGGCGGCCAACGGCGGCGGTCCGACCGTGCTCCGCGACGCCGACGGCGAGGTGGCCCAGGAGTCGCTGCGCGGTGCTGACATCGCCCGCGGGTCGGAGCTGTTCCGGATGAACTGCGCGTCCTGCCACAACTTCACCGGACGCGGCGGCGCGCTGTCCTCCGGTAAATTCGCGCCGCCGCTGGCGCCCGCCAGCGAGCAGCAGATCTACGCGGCGATGCTCACCGGCCCGCAGAACATGCCGAAGTTCTCCGACCGCCAGCTGAGCCCGGAGGAAAAGCGCGACATCGTCGCCTACGTCAAGAACTCCGCCGAGGAGCACAGCCCGGGCGGCTGGGATCTCGGTGGATTCGGTCCCGCGACCGAGGCCCTGGCCATCTGGGTGGTCGGCATCACGCTCGTGGTCGGCGCGGCGATGTGGATCGGATCCCGGTCATGACCGGTCAGCGCCCGGAGGCGGTAGCTCGCGTGACCACGGAGGGCGCTCCGGTCATGCCGAAAGGACACAGGTCATGAGCGATAGGGATAAGGAGCGAGACGACATGGGTCGGCCGGATGAGGGCCACGACGCGCACCAGTCGAAGGAGCAGCCGGTGAACGCCCCCGCGGCGGAGCCGACCGAGGCCGACCTCGACAAGATGTCGCGCGACGAACTGGTCAAGCTCGGTACCGAGCGCGACGGCGTTGACGTCGCCTACCGCCGCGAACGCTTCCCGATCCCGGGCACCCGGGCGGAGAAGCGTGCCGAGCGCGCCGTGACCTTCTGGTTCGCGGTGTCCGGCATCGCGGCCGCGGCGCTGGTCGGCGTGTTCCTGTTCTGGCCGTGGGAGTTCAAGAGCAAGGAAGACGAGGGCCACGCGGCCTACTCGCTGTTCACCCCGCTGGTCGGCCTGACCTTCGGCATCTCGGTGCTGGTCATCGGCGTCGCGGTGGTGCTGATCCGCAAGTTGTTCATCCCCGCCGAGCTGTCCATCCAGCAGCGGCACGACGGTCCGTCGCCCGAGGTCGAGCGCCGCACCCTGGTGGCCGAGCTGCAGGACGCGCTGGACACCTCCACCCTCGGCCGCCGCAAGATGATCACGCGCACCGCGGGCGCGGGCGTCGGCGTGCTCGGCATCGGCGCGCTGCTGGTGTTCGTCGGCGGCATGATCAAGAACCCGTGGGCCAAGGGCGACAAGTCGCCGCTGTGGGTCTCCGGCTGGACCCCGGACTTCCCGGGCGAGACCATCTACATCCGCCGCGACACCGGTCGCCCGGAGGACGTGGTGCTGGTGCGTCCGGAGGATCTCGACGCGGGCGCCATGGAGACGGTGTTCCCGTGGAAGGAGAAGTGGCGCGGCGACGAGCACGCGACGCTGGATTCCCTGCGCGGCATCCGCAACGCCGTCATGCTGATCCGCCTGCGCACCGAAGACGCGCAGAAGGCGATCAAGCGCAAGGGGCAGGAGAGCTTCAACTTCGGCGACTACTTCGCCTACTCGAAGATCTGCACCCACCTCGGCTGCCCGACCTCGCTGTTCGAGCAGCAGACCAACCGGATCCTGTGCCCCTGCCACCAGTCGCAGTTCTCCGCGACCGAGTGGGGCAAGCCGGTCTTCGGTCCCGCCGCTCGCGCGCTGCCGCAGCTGCCGATCACCGTCAACGCTGAGGGCTTCCTGGTCGCCAACGGCGACTTCATCGAGCCGCTCGGCCCGGCCTACTGGGAGCGCCGTTCATGAGTCCTTCTGCCGCAGCCCAAGCCCACGAGGCGGACGAGCGGTATCGCGCCGCCGCGTTCATGAAGCGGTCGATCAACAAGGTCTTCCCGACCCACTGGTCGTTCCTGCTCGGCGAGATCGCGCTCTACAGCTTCATCATCCTGCTGCTGTCGGGCGTCTACCTGACCCTGTTCTTCGACCCGTCGATGAGCCACGTCGTCTATGACGGCGCGTATCAGCCGTTGCGTGGTGTGACGATGTCGCGGGCCTACGAGACCGCGCTGAACATCACCTTCGAGGTGCGTGGCGGTCTGTTCGTACGGCAGGTCCACCACTGGGCGGCTCTGCTGTTCGCCGCGTCGATCATCATCCACCTGTTCCGGATCTTCTTCACCGGCGCGTTCCGCAAGCCGCGCGAGGCGAACTGGGTGATCGGTTCGCTGCTGCTGATCCTGGCGATGTTCGAGGGCTTCTTCGGTTACTCGCTGCCCGACGACCTGCTGTCGGGCACCGGCCTGCGGGCCGCGTTCGGCGGTATCACGATGAGCATCCCGATCGTCGGCACCTGGATGCACTGGCTGATCTTCGGCGGTGACTTCCCCGGCGACATCATCATCCCGCGCCTCTACATCGCGCATGTGCTGTTGTTCCCGGGCATCATCCTGGCGTTGATCGCCGCGCACGTGGCGCTGGTGTGGTACCAGAAGCACACCCAGTTCCCCGGGCCCGGCCGGACGGAGAACAACGTGGTGGGCGCACGGATCGTGCCGGTGTTCGCCGCCGACCAGGGCGCGTTCTTCGCCTTCACCCTGGGCATCGTGGGCATCATGGGCGGCGTGTTCCAGATCAACCCGATCTGGAACCTGGGCCCGTACAACCCGTCGCAGGTGTCGGCGGGTTCGCAGCCGGACTTCTACATGATGTGGACCGACGGCATGGCCCGGTTGATGCCGCCATGGGAGCTGTACATCGGCAACTACACCGTGCCCGCGGTGTTCTGGGTCGCGCTGATCATGGGTCTGGTGTTCACCGTGCTGATCGCCTACCCGTGGATCGAGAAGCGGCTCACCGGCGACACCAGCGCGCACCACAACCTGTTGCAGCGTCCGCGTGACGTCCCGGTCCGGACCGCGATCGGTTCGATGGCGATCGCGTTCTACGTGGTGCTGACGCTGTCGTGCGTCAACGACATCATCGCGCTGAAGTTCGACATCTCGCTGAACGCGACCACGTGGATCGGCCGCATCGGCCTGCTCGTCGCCCCGCCGGTGGCCTACTACATCGCCTACCGGTTCTGCCTCGGCTTGCAGCGCAGCGACCGCGCGGTGCTCGAGCACGGCATCGAGACCGGCGTGATCAAGCGTCTGCCGCACGGCGAGTACATCGAGGTGCACCAGCCGCTCGGCCCGGTCGACGACCACGGGCACCCGATTCCGCTGGAGTACCAGGGCGCCCCGGTCCCGAAGAAGATGAACCAGCTCGGTTCGGCCGGCAAGCCGGGCACCGGCAGCTTCCTGCGGGCCGACCCGCAGGAGGAGAGCGATCGGCACTTCGAGATCGAGCACGAGGAAGAGCACAGGCAGCTGAAGGTGCTGCAGCAGGCTCAAGAGGCGGCCAACGGCAAGCACGGCCACTGACGCCCGACACGCGACGGCCCCGAGTCGAATCTCCGACTCGGGGCCGTCGTGCGTCACGGCACGCGCGTCACAGGCGTGGCGTCGCGCGGCGAGCGGATTCGATGGCGTCGAACTTGGCGAGGTTGTGCCGGGCGTCGGCCAGCGCGTCGTGCGCATCCGGCGGGATCGGCGGCAGCTCGGGACGGCCGTGTGCCTCCCAGTGCTGGCGCAACTCGTTGGTGTAGCGCGGCAGCGCGTTCGGCAGATCCACCATGGAGCCCCACAGTTGGCACAAGGCGACATGGTCGTAGGCGGAAACCCAGGCCCATAGCTCCGGTTGCACGGTCGGCCGCGGCACCAGGAACGCGTACAACTCGTCGCGGATCCGGTCGCGGCTGCGCCACAGCGGCGAGGACGGCGAAGGCAGTTGCGGAAGTACGTACCTGCGGACCCACGGGCCCGCGCGCTCGGCATCGAATTCGGTGGACACCGCGTAGTACTCCCTGCCGTCCTCGCAGACGACGCCGATGGAGACCAAATCGATGGTCACACCGTCCTCGATGAATTCGCAGTCGTAAAAATATCGCAGCGAGATCGGTCTCTCCTCGGCTTCCGGTGCCGTTGTGGCAGGTACGGGTTCCTGGCAACCCTATGGTGACGGGCGGCGCCGCGTGTGCAAGGGCCCATGTGGTGGAGATTTCCGCCACCTTGGTGCGGTGCTCCGGCACTGCTACCGGCTATCCCCGCAGGGGTAGCGGTACGTATTCTGAAATACGTGAACTGGACCGTCGACGTACCCATCGATCGCCTGCCGGAACTGCCGCCGCTGCCCGCAGAACTGCGCAGGCGGCTGGACGACGCGCTGGCGCGACCCGCGCTGCAGCAGCCGTCCTGGGATCCGGAGCAGGCGGCCAAAATGCGCACTGTGCTGGAGAGCGTGCCGCCGATCTGCGTGCCCGCCGAAGTGGAGGAGCTGCGCGAGCAGCTGGCCGAGGTCGCCCGTGGCGAGGCGTTCCTCATGCAGGGCGGCGACTGCGCGGAGACGTTCGCCGACAACACCGAGCCGCACATTCGCGGCAACATCCGCACCCTCCTGCAGATGGCGGTCGTGCTCACCTACGGCGCGAGTATGCCGGTGGTGAAGGTCGCGCGGATCGCCGGTCAGTACGCGAAACCGCGCTCCTCGGACGTCGACTCGCTCGGGTTGAAGTCCTACCGCGGCGACATGGTGAACGCGCTGGCCGCCGACGCGGCGCTGCGCGAGCACGACCCGTCGCGCCTGGTGCGGGCCTACGCCAACGCGAGCGCCGCGATGAACCTCGTGCGCGCGCTCACCGGCGCGGGCATGGCCGACCTGCACAAGGTGCACGACTGGAATCGTGACTTCGTGGCGAAGTCGCCCGCGGGCGCGCGCTACGAAGCACTGGCCGAGGAGATCGACCGCGGCCTGGCGTTCATGACCGCCTGCCGGGTCAACGACCCGAGCCTGAAATCCGCCCGGATCTACGCCAGCCACGAGGCGCTGGTACTGGACTACGAGCGTGCCATGCTGCGGCTGAGCGAGAACGCCATCGGCGAGCCGGTGCTCTACGACCTGTCCGCGCACTTCCTCTGGATCGGCGAGCGCACCCGCCAGCTCGACGGCGCGCACATCGCGTTCGCGGAACTGCTCGCCAACCCGATCGGCCTGAAGATCGGCCCGTCCACCACGCCCGAGCAGGCCGTGGAGTACGTGGAGCGGCTGGATCCGAACAACGAGCCGGGCCGGTTGACCATCGTGTCCCGCATGGGCCACAGCAAGGTGCGCGACGTGCTGCCGCCCATCATCGAGAAGGTGCAGGCCACCGGTCACCAGGTGATCTGGCAGTGCGACCCGATGCACGGCAACACGCACGAAGCGTCCACCGGCTTCAAGACCCGTCACTTCGACCGCATCGTCGACGAAGTGCAAGGCTTCTTCGAGGTGCACCACGCGCTGGGCACGCACCCGGGCGGCATGCACATCGAGCTCACCGGCGAGGACGTCACCGAATGCCTCGGCGGCGCCCAGGACATCTCCGACCTGGATCTGTCCGGCCGGTACGAGACCGCCTGCGACCCCCGGCTGAACACTCAGCAGTCGCTGGAGCTGGCGTTCCTCGTCGCCGAGATGCTGCGCTGAGCAACGGACCGGGCGCTTCTGCGCCCGGTGCCGGTACGAGACCCGCTAGGGCAGCGCGACGATCGTGACCGTGTCGCCAGCTTCGAGGTTGACTCCGATGGCCGGGGTCTGCGAGACCACCAGCGAGCTGTCCGACTTGGCCAACTGTTTCACCTCGACTTGCAAGCCGAGGCTTTCCAGCTTGGTGCGGGCGTTGCCGACGGTCCACCCGCGTACATCGGGCATCTGCAGGGCATTGGACACCAGCAGGACGACGCCGTCGCCGGACTGGATGGTGGCGCCCGCGGCCGGCTGGGTGCCGATCGCCTTGTCCGCTTCGACGGCGCGGTCGAACTGAGTCGTGGTCTCGCGAATCGCGATTCCGGCGTCGGTGAGGATCTTGGTGGCCTCGGCGGTCGATTTGCCGCGCACGTCCGGGATCTTCACCGGCTTCGACCCCTTGCTGCGGTACACCTTCACCTGCGCGCCGAGCGGCAGCACCGTCCCCGGCCTCGGCTCCACCCGTGCCACCGTTCCCTTGGGCGCTGAGCTCGACTCCTCCCCGGCGTCGACCGGTTGCAAGCCGTTGTCCCGGATCAACTGATTGACCTTCGACGTCTGATCACCCGCTTTGACGTCCGGCACCTTGGGCTTGCCGTTGGAGACCAGGACGGCGACCGTGGAGCCCTGGGTGATCTTGGATCCGGCCGACGGGTCGCTGCCGACCACGCCACCGACCGGGATCGTGTCCGACGCCTTCTGCCGGATCTCGGTCTCGAACCCGGCGTTCTGCAGGGTGGTGACCGCCTTGTCGGTGTCCAGCCCGGCGATCGGCGGCACGGCCGTGTAGCGGCCCACACCCAGCCACCAGCCACCGATACCGACCACCAACGTGAGAATCGCGACGATGGCCACCCACAGCCAGACCGTGCGCCGGGACCGGTTGAGTTCGTCGGCATAGGGCGGGTACGGCGACGCGGGGTGGGCTTGGCGCACCGGTTGCGGCGGACGATCGTAGGCGTCCGGCGGGTAGTCGAGCCGGGGCCGCTGGGCGGTGACCACTCTGGTGTGCTGCACCGGCTGCGCTGCCGGAGGCTCGTGGGCCGACGCCCCGGCGAACTCCGGCCGGTCGTCGTGATCCGGCTGGACGGTTCGGTAGCCGGCGCTGAGATGTTCGGCGGACTCCTGCGGCGCGGGCACCCGGTAGGAGGGCAGTTGCAGCGCGACGCCGATCTGGCGCAGCGCGGCGGCCATCTCGTTCGCGTCCGCGAACCGATGCGCCGGCTCGCGTGCGGTCGCCTTGGCGACCAGTTCGTCGAACTCCGGCGGCACCCCGGAGATGAATCCGCTCGGGCTCGGCACGTCGTTCTCGATGCGCTGATAGGCCACCGAGATCGAAGTGTCGCCGGTGAACGGAACCCGGCCGGTGAGCAATTCGAAGATCAGCAAGCCGAAGGAGTAGACGTCGCTGCGTGCGTCGGCGGAGCCGCTGGTGACCTGCTCGGGCGACAGATAAGCGGCGGTGCCGAGGATGACGCTCGCCGACGTGGTGTTCGCCGCGGCCACCGCGCGCACCAACCCGAAATCGGCGATCTTCACCTCGCCCGCGTCGGAGATCAGCACGTTCTCCGGCTTGATGTCGCGATGCACCAGACCCGCCGAATGCGCGACGCCGATCGCCGCGAGCACCGGCTCGGCGACGGCGCGCACCGCGTGCGGCGGCATCGGGCCGCGTTCGCGCAGCAACTCGCGCAGTGTGCCGCCCTCGACCAGCTCCATGATCAGGAACGGGTGGTCACCGTCGACGCCCTGGTCGTACACCGCGACCAGCGACGGATGCTTGAGTTTGGCGACCGCGCGCGCCTCGAACTCGAACCGGGACAGGAACTGCGGATCGCCGGCGAACTTCGGATCCATCACCTTGATGGCGACCGGCCGGTCCAGGCGGGTGTCCACCCCGCGGAAGACCATCGACATTCCGCCGCGGGCGATCGGCGCATCGATCCGATAGCGCCCTTCCAGCATCTGGCCGATCAAGAGAAGTCCTCCGGCTTTCACAATGTTCGCCGCTGGGTGCGGCCCCCACGATGGTATCGACTCCCACCACCCCGGGTGTCTCACGACGTGCGGCGCGGCACCGTCTACCGTTATCCGCGTGAGTGCATTTCCCTGCAGTGACGACGTCGTTCCGCAGTCGGTGACCTTGGTGCCGCTGCCGGAGGTGGCCGACCGGCTCGGGCTGGTGGTGACCCGGGTCCATCAGATGCTGCGTGACCATCAACTGATCGCCGTCCGCAGAGACGGTGTGGCGGGCGTCCCGGAGCGTTTCTTCGACGACACCGGCGCGGTCGTGAAACACCTGCCCGGCCTGATCACCGTGATGCGCGACGCGAAGTACACCGACGAGGAGATCCTGGAATGGATCTTCACCGAAGACGAGAGCCTCCCCGGCAAACCCGTCGACGCCCTGCACGGTCCCTTGGCCCGCGAAGTCCTGCGCCGGGCGGCCGCGGATCCGTTCTGAATCTTTGGCCGCGCGGGCGCGAACGGAACATGCTAGGTCTCGCTTCGCTCGAAACCGGTGGTTGAGCTGGTGTGGTTGCGTGCTGCGGGGACCGTGTCGTCCGAAGGTTTGCCGTTGCGGGTGGTCGAGTGTTCGCGGCTTGTTCCTTCGTCGCATACGCGGCGGCCGGTCGGGCGCGAGCTGGGCGGTGTTGGTTTTTAGCGCCTGCGAACGGGCAATGCTAGGTCTCGCTTCGCTCGAGACCGGTGGTTGGGCCGGTGTGGTTGCGTGCGGTGTGGGCCGTGACGCCTGAAAGGATCGCCGTTGATGTGGCGGTAGGGCGAGTGTTCGCCGCCCGCTCCTTTGTCACTTGTGCGTCGCCGCTTGGACGTGAGCCGGGCTGTGTGGGTTTCCGGCTCTTGCGGCGCGGGGTGTCGCGGTCCGTTTGGGGCACGCACGGAACATGCTAGGTCTCGCTTCGCTCGAGACCGGTGGTTGGGCCGGTGTGGTTGCGTGCGGTGTGGGCCGCGACGCCTGAAAGGATCGCCGTTGATGTGGCGGTAGGGCGAGTGTTCGCCGCCCGCTCCTTTGTCGCTTGCGCGGTGGCCGCTCGGACGTGAGCCGGGCTGTGTTGGGTTCAGCGTCGGCGGCGCTGGGTGTTCGCGGTCCCTTAGTGGCTTCGCGAACGGGCGCATGTTCGGTCTCGCTTTGTTGGAGACCGGTGGTTGGGCTGGTGTGGTTGCGTGCGGTGGGGCCGTGTCGCCTGAAAGTTTGCCGTTGATGTGGCGGTGGGGCGGATGTTCGCCGCTTGCTCCTTTGTCGCGGGTGGGCGGCGGTGCCAGAGGAGTTGCTGGGCGCGGCGGACAGATAGGTGCGGCCTGGTCTAAGGCGCGGAGAGGCGGGGGAGTCGGTTGCGGAGGGTGGCGGTGGTGAATTCGGTGGCGGCTATGCGGAGACGGTGGTGGCGGGGGACTGCGGCGCGGTGGTCGAAGACGGCGTAGTCGCTGCGTTCGATGTGGCGCAGGATGTCGGCGTAGAGGGTGGCCGCGGTGCGGATGGCGGGGCGCACTCGGGATTCGAGCAGGTCGATGCCGGGTTCGGCGCGGCGGTAGAGATCGCGGTTGACCGCGATGAGGTGGGCGAGGGCACGGCGCACGCGCGGATCGGTGCGTCCGGTGCGGTGGCACTCGCGCAGCAGGTCGTGGTCGACGCCGAACGCGGTGAGGGCGTCGGCGGGCAGGTAGATCCGGTCGCGGTCGAGGTCCTCGGCGACATCGCGCAGGAAGTTGGTCAGCTGGAACGCCTCGCCGAGCGCGGCGGCGGACGGCTCGGCCTCCTCCACCGGGACGACCGTGCCGAGCACCGGGAGCAGTTGCAATCCGATCGCGGCCGCGGAGCCGCGCATGTATTCGCGCAACTCGGCCATGGTCGCGTAGCGGTTCCGGAAGCCCGGCGCACCCGGCGCGTCCATGCGCATGGAATCCAGGAACGTCCAGAAGTGCTGTGCGGCAATGCCGTAGCGGTGGATGGTGTGGGTGACGGCGGCCAGGACGAGCGTGCGCGGCCGTTGGTCGGCTTCCCACGCCCGGCCGTGCTCGGTATCCGTGCCAGAAGGGAGCGGAGCACTGATCGAAGTGCCCGTCTCGCTGGGGCCCGATCCGAGCGCGGCGCGCAGGTCCCGCTCGATCAGGTCCAGTTCCGCTGCCGGATCCTCGTGCGCCGCGGGTCGGCCCGCACGGTCCACGACGTCGTCCACCATTCGCGCGAACGCGTAGAGGGCGTGCACCGCGGGGCGGCGCTCGGCCGACAGCAGCCGGGTGGCCAGAAAATAGGTTCGGCCGTGGGTGGCGGCGATCTGCCTGCACTCGCGGTAGGCGAGCGGGAGCAGGGCGGAACCCGGTAGAAGGCCTTCGGTCATGGAGTGGCGGGCGAAGCGGCGGCGTCGCCGGAGGTGACCGCGACGTTGCTCGGCGGCGCGGCGCGCAGGCGCAGTGGGTCCACCGTGCGCAGCGACAGCGCCGCCACCACCGCGGCGAAGGTGGCCGCGACGACGTGCCAGAAGTTGTACAGGCCGATCGAACCGTCCGGCTGGAAGACCAGCATGAGCCAGGTACACACGCCGACCAGGCCCATCAGCGTCGTGGTGGACAGCGCGAATCCGGCGGCCAGCGCGAGCGGCCAGGAGTAGTACCAGGGCAGTGCGGCGGGCGAGAGGATGACGATCGCGACGAACGCGATCAGGATGCCCAGCACCGCTTCGCGCTCGCTGTGCCGGAATCGCCACCAGGTCCAGGCCAGCACCGCGACCAGGGCCAGCGCGCACATCGCGCGGGTCACCTCGAGCACCGATTCCAGCCGCAGCGGGGTGACCCAGGTGATCGCGTGCGCCATCCCGGTCGGCAGCGACAGCCAGTTGATGATCTTCTTCGACCCGGACAGCGCGGTCAGCCAGCCGATGCCGACCCCGGCGATGGCCGAGGCGGCGACGAAGACGACGGCGAACACGCTCAGGCCGAGCCCCGCGATCTTGGCGAACATCAGCGCCGGATGCGGCATGTCCTCGGTCGGCTCCGCGGCGTCGCCTGGTTGCTCGCTGGCGGGCAGATGCGCCGGATCGCGCCCGACCCGCTGTGCGGCGCGGCGTTCGCGTTCGTGCAGCATCCAGATCCACACCAGGAACGGCAGCGCCACGCCCGCGGTCGCCTTGATGGCCACGCCGATCGCGACGACCACGATGCCGGCCACGTGATGGCGTTCCAGCACCAGTGCGATGCCCGCGCACATCAGGCCGACCATCAGCATCTCGTTGTGCACGCCGCCGATCAGGTGGATCAGCACCAGCGGGTTGAGCACCGCCAGCCACAGCGCCACGGTGGGCTTGCCGCCGAGGTGCTTGGTCAGATACGGCACCGCCCACATCATCAGCGCGAGGCCGGGCAGCATGACCAGCCGCATCGCGATGGTGCCCGCCACCACGTTGTCGCCGGTCACGGCGGTGATGGCACGTCCGAGCAGCAGGAAGACCGGGCCGTAGGGCGCGGTGGTCGTGGTCCACACCGGACTCACGTTGTCCAGCAGCACACCGGGATTCGCCACCGGCCCGACCTGGTAGGGGTCGAAACCGTCGCGCAGCAGCGCGCCCTGGGCGAGGTAGGAGTAGGCGTCGCGGCTGAACATCGGCACGGCGAACAGCAGCGGCGCGATCCAGATGCCGACGATGGCGCGCAGCTCGTTGAGCGTCACTTCCGCGCCGGTCCGGTCGCCCGTGCCGATCGTGGCGCGCCCGAGCCGGACCCAGGCGGTGATCATGAGCAGCACGCCGATCCAGATGCAGATCGTGGACAGCGCGTAGCCGTGCCCGAAGCGCAGCCAGGACAGGTGCATGGCCTCGAGCAGCGGGTCCCGCTTGCGGACGCTGCCCGCGCCGAACCCGCCGAACGTGATCATGATCGCGCCGAAGAAACCGAGCAGGGCGGCGTGACCCTCCGGGCTTCTGGCGAAGTCGGCGGAGGCGCGCATCCACCACAGGGCGCCACGGGGGGTGGCCGAATCGCGGCGTGCGGAGGCGGGCGACGAGTGGTCGGTGACACCGGTGGAGGCGGCCTCTGCGGTGCGCGTTTCGGGGGATGCCATCTGGTGTCGGTCCCCCCGAGTGGTCGGCGGTCGCAACCGCGAGCGAATAGGTCGGCGCTTAGTTTACGGCGTCGCTTCGAACACTATCCGGCTGGTGCGGGGGGTTCCACGCGAAGCACGCCCGAACTCGCCCGCTATGCGGTTTGCCGCCAGTTTTCCGGATAACAGCGCGGTCGGCACGCCGACGCCAGGAGTGGTGCCGCAACCGGCGATAACCACGTTGTCGCTCGAACGCGGGAAATTGCTCGGTCGAAACGGACCGGTTTGCCGGAAAAGGTGGGCCGCGGAGAACGGTGTGCCGGCCAGCATGCCGTGGTCGAACCACGTTTGCGGCGTGTCGAGCCGGTCGACGGCGAAGTGCTCGGCGATGCCCCGATAGCCGCGCGCTTCCAGCACGGTGAGCAGCTCGCGGAGGTAGGCGGGTCCGAGCCGCGGCCAGTCCAGTGGCGCCGCCGACAGATTCGGGCAGGGCGCGAGCACCGAGAACGGTTCGTATCGTTCGCCGTCGCGGGTAATGAACAGGTCGGAATCGGTCAGGGCGGGCCGGGTCAGCAGGAGGGAGGGGTCGCTCATCAACTTGCCGCGGCCGCGGCGGGCGGTGATCTCGGTGAACGTCTGGTCCCAGGCCTGGCCGAACTCGATGGTGTGATGCGCCTGCACGGGCCAGCGTGCCGCGACCGCGGCGGGGACGGTGCCGTGCGCGACGACCGCGGACGGCGAGGCGCGCAGCCCGCGCCGGGGTCGCACGCCGAAGCGGTCGAGCGACCCGAGGTCGGCGGTGAGCACGAGCGCGTCGCAGTCGAACGAACGCCCGTCGGCGGTGCGGGCGCGCCGAGCCCGCCGGCCCGCATAGTCGATCCCGGTCACTTCGGCGTTCAGTTCCAGCGTGCCGCCCGCCTCGGTGAACGCATGCGCCAGCGCCGCGGCGATCGCCCGCATGCCGCCCTCGGGGAAGTAGACGCCGAGTGAGGTGTCCATGTGCGGGATCGCGCCGTAGACCGCGAGCGCCCGAGCGGGCGGCATACCCGCGTAGAGCGCCTGGAAGGTGAACAGCCGCGCCAGGCGCGGATCCCGCAGGAACTTGCGCACCTGCGGGCCGAGCCTGCCGAAGCCGCCGAGCCGCGCCAAATCGACCAGCGCGCGGCGCTTTTCCCGGAGGCGCACCAGATCCAGCGGCGAATCGAAGTTGGTGTCCATGAACTCGGTGAACTCGGCCGCGTAGACCCGTGCCAGCCACGCGCGCAGGCGCCGGTATCCGCGTGCTTCGGCCGGTCCGCAGGTCCGCTCGACCTCCGCGGCCATCGCGTCCGGATCGGCGAACACCCTGATCTCGGCGCCGTCGGCGAATCGCGCGTGATAGCCGGGCGCCAGCCGGTGGATGCGCAGCGGGGGCAGGCAGGTCTCCGGCGTGCGGCCGACGGCGGCGAGCGCGTCGGTGATCAGCTCGGGCAGGGTGAGCACGGTGGCGCCGGAATCGATGGCGTAGTCCCGGCCGCGGTAGCGTCCGACCCGGCCGCCGGGGTGGTCGGCCCGCTCGAGCACCGTGACCGTGTGACCGGCGCCGGTGAGATACAGGGCGGCCGACAGTCCGGCCAGACCCGCGCCGACGACGACAACGCGATCGGTCGGCCCCGCAACGGTTCTCATCCGGTTCCTCTCTGTGTCGCGGCGCTGACCATCGCTCTCACGCCGCCCGCTTGGTCGCGGCCAGGGCCATCGCGCGCAGCCGTTCCTTGGCCACGGCCGTCGCCGAGCTGGCTTCGACGGCGGCCAGCCCGCTGTCGGTGAGTTCGGTGATCCGGCGTTCCACTTCGTCGACCGCCCCGAGTTCGACCAGCAGTGCGCGCAGCCGCTGTACCTGCTCGCCGCTCAGGTCGGTGCCGATACTCCCGCGCAGCAGCGCGGCCGCGGCCGGATCGGACTCGTCGGCGCGGCGCAGCGCCTCGGCCAGCAGCACGGTGCGCTTACCTTCTCGCAGGTCGTCGCCGGAGGGCTTGCCGGTCACCGCCGGGTCGCCGAACACACCCAACAGGTCGTCGCGCAGCTGGAAGGCGATGCCGATGGCGGTGCCGAACGTGCGGTAGGCGCCGATCAGCCCTTGATCGGCGGCGGCGATGGCGGCGCCGAGATGCAGCGGGCGTTCGACGGTGTAGGCGGCGGTCTTGTAGCGGTTGATCCGCAACGCTGCCTCCACCGACTCGTCGCCGCCCGCCTCGCCGTTGACGTCGAGCAGCTGGCCGCCGAGCACCTCGGTGCGCATGTCGGCCCACACCGGCGCGAACCGGGCGACGGCCGCGGGCGCCAGACCGGACGCGTGCACCATGTCGTCGGCCCAGGACAGCGCCAGATCGCCGATCAGGATGGCCACGCTGGCGCCGAAGTGCGCCGAGTCGCCCGCCCACCCGCGGTCGCGGTGGCGCTGCTCGAAGTCGACGTGCACGGTGGGGAAGCGGCGGCGGGTGCGGGAGGAATCGATGATGTCGTCGTGGATCAGCGCGCACGCCTGGACGAGCTCGAGCGCGGAACAGGCGGTGAGCACCGCGGCGGCTTCGGGCGCGTGCGGATCGCCGCCCGCGCCGAGCCACCCGGTCCACGCGAACGCGGGCCTGGTGCGTTTGCCGCCGCGTAGGACGAACTGTTCCAGCGCGTCCGTGGCCTCGACGAAGACCGGACCGAGGCGCTCGGTCGTCGGGTGGCGGGTGGCGAAGAACCCGGTCAGGGCGTCTTCCACGGCGGTGACGAAGGCGGGGGTGCCCGGCTGGGGCACGGCGGGGCGCGGCGTCTGAGTCCCGGTTCCGGCGGACAGAGGAGCCTCCAAGGTCGTGCGGATGATGGACGCACGGGGTCGCGGAGGGTGCCCGGGCGCTGCGGGTGATTCGGGGCCGAGCGGAAACGGTCGCGCGTGTCGCCCGGCGTGGCGAACGGGTCGCCCGATGCGAAGAATACGCGGGGTGTCCGAGCGACCCCGCGGGGCCGCCACCGGCCACCTCTACACTGAACCGGTGACTTTCGACAACGTGCGGGGAAGCTCGACCCCTGGCCGGCCGTCCCGGACGCACCCGAACGTCTCTGGAACACCTTCGGTCGTACAGAGTCTGCGGGCCCACACGGGGCGCGCGGTGCCGTTCTCCGTGGAGTTCAATCCGCCCCGTGACGCCGCCGCCGAGGCGCGGCTGTGGCGCGCCGTGCGGCAGTTCGAGCGCATGCACCCCGCCTTCGTGTCGATGACCTACGGCGCGGGTGGTTCCACTCGCGACCGCACCGTCCGCGTGACCGGAGAGCTCGCGCAGGAGACCACGCTGCTGCCCGTCGCGCACCTGACCGCGGTGGACCACAGCGTCGCCGAGCTGCGCTCGCTGGTCGGCGCGTACGCCGACTGCGGCATCCGCAACATCCTGGTCCTGCGCGGCGACCCGCCCGGCGACCCGCTCGGCGAGTGGCACAGGCACCCCGAGGGCGTCTCCTATGCCGAGGAACTGGTGCGCATCGTGCGCGACCTCGGTGATTTCCACGTCGGCGTCGCCTCGTTCCCGCAGGGCCACCACCGCTCGCCGGACCTGGCGACCGACACCGCGTTCCTTGCCGCGAAACTGCGTGCGGGCGCGGAGTATTCGATCACCCAGATGTTCTTCGACGTCGAGCACTACCTGCGCCTGCGCGATCGGCTCGTGGCACTGGACCCGATCGAGGGCGCCAAGCCGATCATTCCGGAGCTGATGCCGATCACGTCGCTGCGCACGGTGCAGCGCGCCGAGGAACTGTGCGGCAGGCCGCTGCCCGCCTCCGTGCTGCGGCGGCTGCGCACGGCGGCGGGCGACGGGCGCGAGGAGAACGCCGCGGCGGTGCGCGCCGCCGGCATCGAGATCGCCACCGAGATCGCGCAGCGGCTGATCGACGAGGGCGCGCCCTGCCTGCACTTCATCACGCTCAATTTCGCCAAGGCGACCAGCGAGGTGCTGACCAACCTCGGTTACGGCGTCAGGGCCGCGCCGGTCAGCGCCTGAGCGCACCCCACCGTGGACGGCGACCATCCGGGGACGGCGTGCTCGAACCGATCCGACGATCACCGCGGCGGCGTCGTCGGCGCGACGCATCGGCCCGCGCGCCGAGGCTCCGGCCGGTGCGCACGCGGTCGCGCCGGCCGGGAGCCGGATCAGGCCGCGCGGGCGGCGCGCAGGCCCCAAGCATCGGCGAGCAGCCGATGCGATTCCAGGCGGTCGGCGTGCCGATGGGTGATCGAGGTCACCAGCAGTTCGTCAGCGCCGGAGACCCGTCGCAGCGCGGCGAGCCGCTCCACGACGGTGCCCGGCGAACCCACGAACTGGGTGGCCAGGCGATCGTCGACCAGGCGCCGCTGCTCGGCGGTGAGCGGGGCGACGGTCGCGGGGTCGAGATAGTCGGCGGCGCCGGCGCCGCTGCGGATGCTGTAGACCCAGTGGCCGTAGCTCGCCGCCAGCCGCTGCGCGGTCGCGTCGTTGTCGGCCACGACCACGTCGGCGGAGATCACCACGTACGGCTCGGCCAGCTCGGCGGACGGGCGGAACGCTTTGCGATACGCCGCGATCGCGTCCAGCGCGGTGCCCGGTGAGACGTGATAGGCCGCGGCGAAGGGCAGCCCGAGCCGCCCGGCCAGTTCGGCGCTCGCACCCGCGGTGCTGCCGAACAGCCACAGCCGCACCTGCGCGCCCTCACCCGGAACCGCGTGCAGCGCGACGCCTTCCGCGCTGACGAAGGTGCCCTCCAGCAGGGCGCGCACCTCATCGACCTGCTCGGCGAAGTCCAGCGGCTGCGCGCCGCGCTGCTGCAACGCGCCCACGGAGGCGAGGAATTTGGACCGGTCCAGGATGCGGCCCGGGTCGAACGGCGGCGGAACCACCACGCCGTCACGGATCTCGGTGCGCCCGGTCACCGTGTCGATCACCGGCTTTCCGCCTTCGGTCCGCGCGGTTTCCGCCCCGAACTGACTGCGCCGATGACCCGACCGGCCCAGACCCAGGTCGAGCCGCCCGGGGTACAGCGCGTCGATCGTGCCGAACGCTTCCACGATCGAGGCCGAGGTGTGATGCCCCGCCTGCACCGCCGCCGAACCCACCCGGATGCGCTGGGTGGCCGCCGCGACCAACCCGATCAGGGTGATCGAGGAGGAGCTGGCCACCGAGACGAAGTGGTGTTCGGCCAGCCAGTACCGGTGGTAGCCCCACTGTTCGGCGTGCCGGGCCAGATCGACGGTGTTGCGCAGCGCCTGCTGCGCGGTCGAGCCCGCGCTGATGGGGGACAGGTCCAGGATCGATACCGGGACGGTCATGCCGCACGTCCCTGCCGTGGATCCTGTTCGCCCGCCTCGACGGCCACGCGCAGCCGGTTCTGCGCGGGCGCGACCGGGCAGGTCGCGAAATCGGTGAAGGCGCACGGCAGATTCGCCGCCCGGTTGAAGTCCAGCACCACCGTGCCGTCCGGGCCCGGCGCGCCGACGGTCAGCGAACGCGCCGCCGGGTAGGTCGTCACACCGCTCGTCGCGTCGGTGAACAGCACCCGCAGGTCGTCCCGGTCGCCGAACGCGACTAGGCGTTCGGTCACCTCGCCGATGCGGAATTCGATGGTGCCCGCTGCGCTGTGGTGGTGCTCGAGGCCCTCGACGACAGCGCCGGTGATCACGGTCTGCGGGGTTTCGAACGGGGTGAACCGCCCGGAGCGCACCCAGCGCGGATCGGGCTGGTAGGCCGGGATGCCGTCGAAGGTGAGCAAGGCGGGCGCGGCCGGGTCGTGCACCCGCACGGCGTGGCGGCCGGTGCGGCGGATCACCTCGAGCACCCGCCGCTCGTGCGACACGTGCAGGCCGGGCGCGCCTTCGACGGGTGTGACGATCTGCACGCCCGCGATGTCCAGTCCGTCGAAGTGCAGCCGGTCGGCCGGTTGTGCGGTGATGAACACCTTGCCGTCGGTGACCCACCAGGTGCCGGGCACGTCCGGCAGCCGCTCGGGGCTGTCGGTGAGCCAGTGCAGCGCGGTCAGGCTGAGAAAGCCGAGCGGGTCGCGCAGTTGGTCTTCGCGCGCCTGGTGCCAGTGCGCCCATTCGGTCTCGAAAACGCTGGTGATACTGGTGGTCATGACGCTTTGGCTCCTTCGTGGGCGGTGGTGCGACGGTGCGGGTGGCGCAGGCCGAGGTGGTCGCGCAGGGTTGTGCCGGTGTACTCGGTGCGGAAGCTGCCGCGTTCCTGAAGTTCCGGGACGACCCGGTCGACGAATTCGTCCAGCCCGTGCGGGGTGAGGTGCGGGACGAGGATGAAGCCGTCGGCGGCGTCGGACTGCACGTAGGTGTCGATCCGCTCGGCGACCGACGCGGGCGTGCCGACGAACTGCCGGCGCGCGGTGACCTCGATGATCAGCTCCCGGATGTTGAGCTTTTCGGCCTCCGCCTTGACCCGCCAGGCCGCGGCGACCGCGCGGGGATCCTTGGCGTGGCGTACGCGACCGCGGGTGATCTCGACATTGTCGGTGGGCTCGATGTCGGGCAGCGGACCGTCCGGGTCGTAGCCGGAGAGGTCCCGGCCCCAGACCTGCTCGAGGAAGGCGATCGCGGTCTGCGGGCCGACCTGTTGCAGGCGGATGTGCCGGGCGCGTTCCTGTGCCTCGGCCTCGGTGTCGCCGAGGACGAACGTGGCGGCGGGGAAGATCTTCAGCTCGTCGGGAGTGCGGCCGTACTTGGCCAGGCGGCCCTTCAAGTCGGCGTAGAAACGCTGCCCGTCTTCCAGGGCGCCGTGGCCGGTGAAGATCGCGTCGGCTGTGGCCGCGCCGAATTCCCGGCCGTCGTCGGAGTCGCCCGCCTGCAACAGCACCGGATGGCCTTGCGGACTCGGCGGCAGCTCGAATCCGGCGGCGATGTCGAACTGGGTTCCGCGATAGCGGGTTTCGGGGATTTCGCGGGCGAATACGCCCGCTTCCCGGTCGATGACCAAGGAGTCCTCGGCCCAGCTGTCCCACAGCGCCCGGGCGACCGCGACGGTCTCGGCCGCGCGGTGGTAGCGCTGACCGTGCTCGAGATAGCCGCCGCGCCGGAAGTTCGCGCCGGTGAACGCGTCGGAGGAGGTCACGACGTTCCAGGCGGCGCGTCCACCGGAGAGGTGGTCGAGCGAGGCGAATTGCTCGGCCAGTTCGAACGGTTCGTTGTAGGTGCTGTTGATGGTGCCCGCCAGCCCGAGCTTCTCGGTCACCCCGGCCAGCGCGTTGAGCACGGTGAAGGTGTCCGGCCTGCCAACGACGTCCAGATCGTGGATGCGGTCGCGATGTTCGCGCAGCCGCAGCCCTTCGGCGAGGAAGAAGAAGTCGAACAGGCCGCGCTCGGCGGTCCGCGCCAGATGCTCGAACGACGCGAAATCGATCTGGCTGCCCGACTCGGGATCGCTCCAGACGGTGGTGTTGTTCACCCCGGGGAAGTGGGCGGCGAGGTGGACGGGCTTGCGGGGCTTGTCGGTCACGACGGCGTGCCTTCCGTGCTGGCGGCGTAGCGGCTCGCCGGGCGAGCCAGGCCGAGACGATCGCGTAAGATGCCGCTGGACTGCGGTTTCCGGTCGAGTGTTGGCAGCAGGCGCACGACCGCGGGGAGCGCGAGGGGGCGCAGGACCACACCGTCGGCGGCCTCGGCGCTGTCCACGGCAGCGAGCAACTCGCGCAGTGTCTCGGTGGTGCCGATGTGGCGGAGCGCCGTCGGCGCGGCGGCGACCGGGGCGGCCCAGCTGTCCAGAGCGCGCAGTTCGGTGACCGCCGCATTCGCCGAGTCGGCCAGATGGACGTCGAGATCCAGCAGGATGTGCACGCTGTCGGGGTCGCGCCCCACATCGGCCAGCGCCGAACGCAACTCGGTGCGCCGCGCTCGCGCCGCGTCGAGGTCCCGCGCGCCGATCCGGATCAGGTCGGCGCGGTGCAACGCGATCTCGGTCGCGGCGGCGCCGTCAGCGCGCACGGCGACGATCGGCTGGCCCTGTGGCGAGCGCGGGGTGATGGAGGGGCCCTTCACCGCGAAGTTGTCGCCGGTGAAGTCGATGTAGTGCAGTTTGTCCCGGTCGATGAAGCGGCCGGTCGGTGCGTCGCGGATCTCCGCGTCGTCCTCCCAGCTGTCCCACAGCCGGGTGACGACCTCGATCGCCTCGTCGGCCTCGTGCCACAGCGACGCCGCGTCCTGCGCCGGTTTGCGCCCGAACGCCCGCACCTGCTCGTCCCCTTCGGAGACGGTGACCTCCCAGCCCGCCCGGCCGAGCGTGGCGAAATCCAAGCTCTGGATCGCCTTCGCCAGGTGGAACGGTTCGGTGTGGGTGACCGGCGCCTGCGGAATCAGGCCGATGCGATGGGTGGCGGCGGCGACACGGGCGGCGATCGCGACCGCGTCGAGCCTGCCGCCGGGCCGAACACCGAACGAGCCGGGCAGGAAGACCGCGTCGAGGCCGGCCTGTTCGGCCGCGACGATCAGCTCGACCCAGTACCGCCCGGTGAACAGGTCCTCGGCGCGGGAGTCGGCACGCCGCCAGGAGGCGGGGTGCGCGCCGGTGCCCGCCGCTTCGACGGCGAGGAAGAAGCCGGGGTGCGCCATCAGGCCGTGCCCTCCGCGTCGATCTGCCGCCGCAGCGCCGGATGCGTCCCCGCACCGGCGACGTCGGGCGCCAGGAACAACGCTTCCTGCCACAGCGCGGCGGATACGCCACGCGAGGACCGGACGACACGGCGGTCCCGCTCGGCGCGAACGGGTGCGACGGCGTGTACCCGGCCGCTGCCGAAGGTGTCGGCGGCACGCGGGGCGCGCAGGCGGGTGCGCCACCAGCGGGCCGGCCCGGCGTCCGGGAGATCGGCCGGAATCTCCGGCGCGGGTGACGTTCCGGCATCGGTGGCGGCCGGTTTCCGGTTGAAGGCGGAGTACACCATCAGAGCGATCCTTTTCGGTCGGTGCCACCATGTCTCGGGCTTGTGGCCGGTGGTGGGTTCCGGGAGGCGGGAACGGTTGGACATCAGGCCACGCCTTTCGCGACGGCGGGGGCGGGGATGGCCGACAGCAGTTCGCGGGTGTACTCGTGGCGCGGGTTGTCGAAGATCTCGGCGGTGCGGCCGGATTCGACGATGCGGCCGTGCCGCAGCACCGCGACGTGGTCGCTGATGCGGCGCACCACCGCCAGATCGTGCGAGATGAACAGGTAGCTCAGCGCCAGCTCGGCCTGCAGGCGGTCCAGCAGCTCGAGGATCTGCGCCTGTACCGAGGCGTCCAGTGCGGAGACGGGCTCATCGAGCACCAGCAGCTCGGGATGCAGCGCCAGCGCCCGGGCGATGGCGACCCGCTGGCGCTGTCCGCCGGAGAGTTCGGCGGGTCTGCGCCGGGCGAACTCGGACGGCAGCGCGACCTGCGCGAGCAGCTCCGCCACCCGGTCCCGCCGCCCCGCGCGATCCCCGACCCCGAACGCGCGCAACGGTTCCTCGATGATGGCGCCCACCCGCCAGCGCGGGTCCAGCGAGGCGTACGGGTTCTGGTACACCACCTGGAAGCGTCTACGCAGTGCGCGCAGTCGCGACCCGCGGGCCTTCGACAGCGGTTGCCCGTCGAAGGTGACCTCGCCGCGGTCGGGTTCGGTGAGCCGCAACGCGATCCGCGCCGTGGTGGACTTGCCCGATCCCGATTCACCGACCAGTGAGAGCGTCTCGCCGCGGCAGAGTTCGAAACCGACGCCGGCCACCGCGGTCACGGTGTCGCCGCCGTGCGCGCGGAAGCTCTTGTGGATCCCGCGCAAGACCAGCAGCGGCTCGCCAGCGCGCGGCTTGGGTGCGCGGTAGTCGCCGGGTGGAGCGAGGCTCGGCGACGCCGCGAGCAGACGCTTGGTATACGGGTGGCGCGGCGCCGCCAGCAGTTCGGCGGTCGGGCCGCTCTCCACCACCTCGCCACCGCTGAGCACGACGAGCCGGTCCGCGCGTTCGGCGGCGACGGCCAGATCATGGGTGATCAGCAGCACCGCGGTGCCGCGCACCGCGATCTGCTCGGCGAGCCGGTCCAGTACCCGGCGCGCGACGGTCGCGTCGAGCGCGCTGGTCGGCTCATCGGCGATGACCAGGTCCGGTGCGCAGGCCAGCGCCGCGGCGATGAGCACCCGCTGGCGCTGACCACCGGACAACTCGTGGGGATACTGGGTCGCGCGCGATTCCGGCCGATCCAAGCCCGCGTCGGCCAGCAGGTCGATCGCCCGCGCCCGGGCACCCTTGCGGTCGGCGCGCCCGTGCACGAGCAGTGCTTCGGCCACCTGATCGCCGACGCGGCGGACAGGGTTCAGCGACAACCCGGGGTCCTGCGGGACGAAGCCGATCCGGGCGCCGCGCAGCCGCCGCAGCGCGCGTTCGTCGCCGGTGTCGACCACCGCCCCGTCGAAGGTCACGGTCCCACCGGCGATCTCGGCGTTCGCCCCGTACAGCCCGATCACAGCCTGGGCCAGGGTGGACTTGCCGGAGCCGGATTCGCCGACCAGCGCCACCACCTCACCGCGGGCGACGGTGAGCGAGACGCCGGCCAGCGCGGTGATCGGGCCCGCTTCGGACCGATAGCGAACCCGCAGGTCCTCGATGTGCAGCAGCGGCGACGCCGTGGCGCTCATGCGTGTTCCCCCTTCGCGATCGCGCGGCCGAGGCGCTGGGCGGCGAGCACCACGGCGATGATGACGAAGCCGGGCAGTGTGGTCATCCACCATGCGGTCGCGAGGTAGTTGCGTCCCTCGGAGATCAGCGTGCCCCACTCGGGGGTGGGCGGCTTCGCGCCGTAGCCGAGAAAGCTCAGCGCCGACACGGCCAGCACCGCCATGCCGAATTCGACCGCGGCCAAGGCGAGCACCGGCTGGTAGGAGTTGGGCAGCACGTGCTTGGTCAGCACGGTGTACCAGCGCACGCCCGCGGCGTGCGCCGCCTCCACGTACACCGCCTGGCGGACCCGCAGCACTTCCGAACGCATCACCCGCGCGAAGTTGGCCACCAGCGAAACGCCTACCGCGACGGCCACGTCGGCGGTGCCGAAGCCGAGCGCGGTCACCAGCGCCAGCGACAGCAGCAGTGCGGGGATCGACAGCAGCACGTCGACCAGCCGCATGACCAGCGCGTCGACCACCCCGCCGATCGCGCCGGACAGCAGCCCGAGCAGCGACCCGGCCACGAGGGCGATGCCGACGGCCGCCAGCGTGGCGGTCAGCGAGAGACCGGCGCCGTGCACCATCCGGGTGTAGAGGTCGCGTCCGAGGTTGTCGGTGCCGAACCAGTGTTCGGCGCTGGGGGACTGGAACTTCTGCGCTGGCACGCCGGTCAGCGGGTCGCCGGCCGCGAACACCGACGGCGCCAGCGCCCATCCCACGGCGAGCAGCGCGACCGCGGCCGCGACCAGCAGTCCCGCATTGGCGCGCAACGCCTTCCAGCTCACGGCCGGTCGCCGCAGGCGGGGCAGTACCGCTCTGCGCTGTTCTTCGGTCACGTCGACCACGAGTACGCACCTCCTCGGCAAGCGGCGCGCCGCGCACCGGTACGGACGGCGGGAGCAGCGTCAGGCACGGATGATCGCCTCCTCGGCGGCGTTTGCGGCGGTGTGCTCGGATTCGCCGCTCGCGCCGCGCGAACGGGCCGCGATACGCGGGTCGAGCAGCGGATACAGCAGGTCGACCGCGAGATTCACGCTGACGAACACCACCGAGGTGAGCAGCACGATGCCCTGCACCACCGGGATGTCTTGCGCCAGCACCGCGGTCTGGGTCAGCCGCCCCACGCCTTGGCGGGCGAAGACCGTCTCCACCACCACCGATCCGGCGAGCATGTTGCCCATCAGGACCCCGGCGATGGTGAACGCGGGCACACTGGCCGGGCGCAGCACGTGCGTTCGCCGCACCCACCAGCGCGATCCGCCCTTGGCCAAGGCCACGTCGACGAACGGCTGACGCCAGGTCGTCTCCAGCCCGGCGGTGAGCACCTGCGCGATGACCGCGCCGATCGGCAGCGCCAGGGTGAGGGCGGGCAGCACCGTACCCGCGAACCCCTGACCGCCGAACGCGGGCGCCAGCCGCAACTGGAACGAGAACACCTGCAGCAGTAGCAGTCCGGTCCAGAAGGTCGGCACCGAGACGCCCAGCGATGGCAGTGCGGCCAAGGCGTTGTGCAGCCACGGCCGCCTGGTCTGGGTCGCGGCGAAGGCCAGCGCGACGCCACCGATGACCGCGAAGAGCAGGGCGGTGCCGGTCAACTCGAGCGTGGCGGGCAGCGCGTCACCGATGGCGTCGGTGACCGGCTGCCCGGTCGCGATGGAATGTCCGAGATCGCCGCGGACGGCATGGCCGAGGGCGGTCCAATACTGTTCCCACAGCGGCCGATCCAGCCCGTAGCGGGCCTGCAACTCGGCGATGGCGGCCTGGTCCACCGGTGTGCCCGAGCCGCCGCCGTCGGCCGCGATCGAGACCGGGTCGGCGGGCAGCAGGTACAGCACCACGAACGACAGCGTGAACGCCGCCCACAGCACCCAGATCGCCTGCAGCGCGCGCAGGGCCAGATAGCGTGCCATGACTATCGTCCGCTCAGCCAGGTGTCGAAGAACTGCAATCGCGCGGAGGCTTCGAACTTCAGATCCTGCGTGTTCCCGCCCGCTCCGATCGCCTGGGACAGCTCGACGGTCGGGATCAACAGCCCCGCGTCGAGCACCTGCTGCTGCGCGGTGCGGATGAGCTCGTTGCGCGTCGCGGTGTCCACGGTGCCGACCTGCCCGTTCAGCGCGTCGTCCAACGCGGGGATGGGGCCGCGCGCGTTGAGATTGCGCCCTTCGAGACCGAAGGAGGTGCGCAGGATGTCGCCGTCGGCGCGAGTGGTGTTGCCGTAGAAGGTGTCGAAGTCCTTGCTGCTCTGCCGCGCCGTGGTCTCCGCCACCGACACCAGGTCCAGCTTCAGCTCGACGCCGACCTGCCGCAGCTGCTGCTGCACCAGCTCGAGGATCGCCTGGTTGCCCGCGAACACCTGGCTGAACAGCACCGAGAACGACAATCGCTCACCGTTCTTCGTCCGGACGCCGTCCGCGCCGGGCACCCACCCGGCCTGGTCGAGGATGGTGCGCGCTTTCGCCGGATCGTAGGACAGGCGGGCCGAGAGGTCGGTGTAGCCGGGTGTGCTGGCTGCCAGGGCGCTCGTGGCGGGCTGGAACTGCGGGCCGAGCACGGTGTCCACCAATTGCCTGCGATCGATCGCGGGCAGCAGTGCCTGGCGCACCGCGGGATCGCGCAGCGGTCCGCGGGTGACGTTGGGCTGCAGGCCGAACGGCACACCCGGGTTGGCCGTGCTGAGCACCCGTCCGCCCGCCGCCTCGATCTGCGGCGCGTCCTGCGGTAGTGCGTCGCTGATCGCGTCCAGCTGCCCGGACGCGAGACTGCCGGTGCGCACGCCGGATTCGGGCACCACGGTGAACTCGATCTTGTCCAGGTAGGCCTCGCCGCGGTGTGCGAACACCGCCGAACCCCAGCGGTAGCCGGTGCGCTTGGCCAGCGTCACCGCCGCGTCTTGGCGATAGGCCACGTAGGTGAACGGCCCGCTACCGACGTTGTCGCCGAGGCAGCGCTGCTCGGCGGGCTCGGCCGTGGTCACGTCGGCCAGGATGCCTAGCTGCGCGGTCGAGGACGCCTGCAGGAACTGCGCGTTGGGCTTGCTGAACTCCACCCGGACGGTGAGCCGGTCGACGGCCGTGGTGCCGACGTAGTTGGTGAGGTAACTGCTGCCCAGCGGCGCCTTGCCCGAGCCGAGCCGCACGATCGAATCGAAGGTGTTGCGCACCGAGTCCGCGGTGAGCGGCGTGCCGTCGCCGAAGGTGACGCCGTCGGTCAGGCGGAAGGTGAAGACCTTCGCGTCGGGGGTCGCCTCCCAGCTCTGCGCCAGCCACGGCTTCAGCTCGCCGGTGGCCGGATCCTGGTCGGTCAGCGAATCCACGATCTGCCGTGCCACGTACACCGTCTGGTTGGTGCCGGCCTGGGCCGGGTCCGAGCAGGTCGGCGCCTGGGACAGGCCGTAGCGCAGGATGCCGCCCGGCCGGGGCGGGCCCGCGTCGCCGCCGGGCGCGGCCGAATCGCTGCCGCACGCGGCCACGGTGGTGGCCGCGGCGAGCGCGCCGGCCAGCGCGAGGATTCGGTGACGGGTTCGGATCACGAGACAACTCCAGATACTTCGGTGCGGGCGAGCTGTTCGCCCTCGTGGGGATCGGCGCCGGCGACACCGGTCGCCGACGCTCGGCTGGGCATGCGGCGGCGCTGCCGGGTCATCGGCTCACCGCTTCTTCTGCAGGCCGGGCGGGTTCATGCGTCGTGCCGGCGTCGGCGATGATCACTTCGACTCCTCCATCGGTCCCGGCGGAAGCACCCGCACCCGGTGACCGGGGGGTTGCTGCGACGTCGATGAGCCAGGTCTCTCGGTCGCTCTGGATGGTTGGCGCCGACCCACCGTCATCGGGCGACAGGGTCGAGCCGAATCATGATGCCCAGCAAGTGAAGCCGGGAACAAGGGAAGTAATCACCGTGAGCGTAGATCTTGTCGCACCCGGATTCATCGGATCTTTGTAGTAACCAGGCATGCGCTGCTCTGCCGGGGCGGTGCGAGCACCGCGTCATCGCCGGCGAGCGTCCAGCGCCGAATGCCGACGGCCCGATGCAGCATACGGCTCTTGCCGAAGGTTGGGGCGCGGGGCCGGTTCGTTTCGGGCAAACGGGACTCGCCACAAAATTGCTGTTCGTAATCCATACTGCTGGACGCGTTTGCCGGAGTACTGTGCCCCTCGATCGTCCCGCCGATGAGGAGGTTTCGTGATCACAATGCGTTCTCTGACCCAGTTGTCCGCTGTCGTGTCCGGTTCCATCGCTCTCGTGCTCGCCGGGCCGGGCGCCGCGCTCGCGGCTCCGGATGCCCCGATTCCCGCGTTCTCCGACGACTCCGTGCAGGTGGCCGCCCCAGGCGACCTGTTCGGCGCCTACCAAGCCGCACTCGACGCGCTGCGCGCGCTCGGGATCGCGCCGTTCGCGTACCCGACCGCGTCGGCGTTCTGCCTCGACAACACCACGGGCGGTTTGGCACCCGCCGTGGCGGGCGCCATTCCGGGGCCATGGCCGAAGAACACCGTGCAGATTCCAGGCCAGGACCTCAGCGCCGTCAAGGCTGGGCAGACCATGTTCACCTTCGTGCCCTACGGCCTCGGTCCGGACGGCCCGAACACCGCGGGCATGCAGGTCGCCTGGCTCAACCTGAACACCGGCCGCGGCGGCACGGCCGCCATGGGGCCGCTGTCGGAGGTCGCCCGTGCGATGATCCCCGCGGCCGTCCCCGCTGACCTGCGGCCTTCGGCCGAGCAGGCGATCCGGGACTTCCTCTTCGCGGCCCTGCCGATGGGCGGGGTGCGCGCGGTCCCGGTGGACACCGGGAAGGGCACGGTGCTCGCCGCGGTGTTCGGCACGGTGCAGAACGGCGCCAAGTCCTGCTTCTTCTTGCCGACGGTCGGAATCACCCCGGTGCCATGAGGTCTCGGCCGCCGCGGCGCTGACCGCTCAGTCGAGCGAGCGACCTTTCCAGCGCGCTGTGCCGCGGCGGCGGGCCCGGTGTGAACGCGCCCACAGCAGCAGATACGCCGCGACCGAGACCGGATGCGCGACGGCGGCCAGCACATCCGAGGCCCTCAGCGGACCGCCGGTCTCGGTGGAGCGGGCCAGCAGCCGCCCGCCCACGGCGGCGAGCCAGCCGATCGTGCCCGTCCGCCGGACCGCGCCCCTGCCGAGCACCGCGGCCACGGGCGGCACCCAATAGGCAAGAGCGGCAACGAGTCCCACCGCCGCTCCGCCCGCGATCGTGCCGTCGTAGGCCGACCAGAGCCAGCGGGTGTAGCCCGCGTCCAGGTCGGCGGCGCCGCGATACATCCTGGTGCCGGCCAGTGGGCCCGCCGCCACCACAACGGTGGAGTGACCGGCTCGCCGTAGCGTACGGGCGATGTCGAGGTCTTCGGTGACGCTCCCGGCCACCGCCGCGTGGCCACCCACCGCGCGGTACACCGCGTTGTCGAACACGAGGAACTGTCCGCACGCCACCGCGGTGGAGGGCCGCAGACTCCGCTCGGCCACCGCGACCGGCAGCGTGGAGGCCCACGACCAGCACAGCAGCGGCTGCACCACGGCCTCTGCCACCGAACCGGCCACTTGCAGCGGCCACGGCGAGACCAGCGCGGCTCCTCGTCTGCGCAGAGCGCCGACCGCCGCGGCGATCGCCGCCGGGGCCAATCGCACGTCGGCGTCCACGAAGATCAGCACCGGCGCCGTCGCCTCCTCGGCCAGCCGGACACAGGCGGCGGCCTTCCCGGTCCAGCCGGGCAGCGGGCCGGATTCGGTGCGCAGCAGGGTGAAACGGGAATCGTCCCCGATCGCCGCGCGGGCGGCAGCGCCGGTGTCGTCGGTGGACGCGTCGTCGAGGATGCGCACCTTCAGGCGCGGTACGCCCACTTGGGCGCGTAGGTCGGCGATCAGGTCGGGTAGCCGGTCGGCCTCGTTCCGTGCCGGGACGCAGACGGTGACGGGTTCGATCACAGTGGTCGGGCTGTCCGCCAACCGCGGCAGGGTGATCCGGTTGTACAGCGCGATACCCGCGCCGAGCACGGCCAGCGCGGTAGCGCAGGTCGGCAGGATCGAGGTCGCGCGCAACGTCTTCGGCAGGTCGGCACTCACCATGTGCGCCACGCTATCCCGGCGCACCGACCTACCGCTCAGCGATTCTGCGTCACCGAGCGCCACCAGCGGCTCAACGAGAAGCCGACTTCCGGCGATCCGGGCGGGGCGGGGTTGCGGTCCATGTAGGCCAGCGCGGCGACGATGGCGGCTACCGCGAGGGTGATGCCGCCCGCGATGCCCGCCCAGCCCGCGAACGAGCGGGTGTTCGGGTCGGCGTAGCTCACCTCGGCGCTCGGTCTGGAGACCTCACCGGGCGGCAGCCTCCAGGAGACGACGTTGTCGCCGTCGCGGCTGCCGTTGGTCTTGGCGACGCGGGCCGGAAAGGCGATGGTGAACTGCACGTCGGAGCCGTGCGGCGGAACGGATTTGAGGTCGACGCGCCCGGTCATCTTGACCAGGTCGCCGGTGCGCTGGAATTGCAGCTGGAACATGCCCTGGGTCTGCTCGGACAGCTGGCCGAGCTGCTGCACCTCACCGAAGGACAGATCCTCGAAGAACACCTGGCTGCCGGTGTAACCGTCCTGGGCGTACGGCTCCACGCGCACCTTCGCGGCCAGCGTCTCGGGCGCCTTCAGCTGCGGGCCCTTGTCGCCGGGGTCGGCGGGCACCACGGCGGCCACGAGCCGCCCCGACACCCGGTCGTTGGACGAGACGCCCATCGACACCTGCACCCGCAGGCAGCTCGCGAGCATCGGCACCAGCATCGCCGCGAGCAGAACGGCCGCCGCGACACGCACGCCGCGGCGTCGGGCCCGCCGCTGCGGGAGGTCCGGGGCATCGGGCTTCGTGGTGACGGGACTCGGCTGCACGGGTGACATCGTGCCAGGCCGTCGGCCCGGAATGAAACGCACCAGTCGCAACGCGCGTCGGCCTGCCGCGCCGGGCGGATCGCACCGGGTCAGCGGCGCGCGCGAGCAGCTACGACCAGTAAGGGAACGCCGAGCACAGCCATACCGGCGAAGCCGTAACCAGCGGAGGGCAGAAGGCCGAGGAACACCGCGTGGGCCAGCGCCGACCCCAGCCAGGTCCACAGGAACAAGGTCACCGGGACGACGCGTGCCGGCGCGCGACCGTGCTCCGGCGGCGTCCGCACCGGATCCGGCGCGGCCTGCTCCCAGGCCGCCAGCAATCCGCCCATCACGAGCGCGACGCCGAACCATCCCAGGTAGTTCGTCACCGGGATCCAGTCCAGCCCGGGCAGCCCGGACTGGGTGTCACACCAGGTCCACTGCCCGTCGGCCACCATTTGCGGATCGAGGAACAGATCCCAGCCCACCGCGCCCGCCGCCGTCGTCACGACCCGTGCGAGCGTGTGCCGCGACAACATCCCGGCCACCACCCATACCGGGTAGATTCCACCGGTCCAGGCCAGCGGCACGATCAACGGCACCGTCAGCAAGGCGGGACCGAGCCGGTCGGCGGCGTACTCGTAGCAGCCGAACGGCACTCCCGTCGCGGTGCCGATCACCTCGGCCGTGAGCCCGAGACCGGAGACGACGACCAGGAAGCCGATGGCGTACCGCGGTCCCCTGGTCGCGGTGGCGTGTGCCAGCGCGGCGCCCGCGGACAGCAGCACGATCGCGACGGTGATCCGGTCGCGCGTGCCGCCGGTGGTCAGCGGATATCCGATCTGCGCGACGATCGCCGCGGCGGAGAAGACGAGGGGAAGGAGAAAGCGCCCCGAGCGATACCAGGGCACCGAATACGCGGGATGTTCGCGTGTCGGCGTGGTCCGCCCCGTCGCCGTCGCCAGCTCGCCCGAGTGCCTCATCGTCGCAGCCACCGGGGTAGCCGACGCCGTTTCAGGTCGCGCAGCGCGAGTGCGGCGGCGGTGCGGCCGCTCGCGCCGGAGACACCGCCGCCGGGGTGGGTGGACGCGCCGGTCAGGTACAGCCCCGGCGCACCGGGCACCCGCTGCCCCGCCAGTTCCGGCAGCGGGCGCCACAGCATCACCTGGTCCAGCGACATCTCCACGTGCATGACGTTGCCGCCGACGAGCCCGAGTTCGCGCTCCAAGTCCACCGGCGTCTGCACGTGCGTGCGCAACACCGTCTCCGCGAAACCGGGTGCGTAGGAGTCGACTTCGGCGATGATCCGGTCGCCTTCCTGCTGCGCGAGGCGGGCCCAATCGTCACCGGAGGCCAGTCGGTACGGGTGCCACTGCGCCCACAGCGACAACTGATGCTCACCCGGCGGCGCGATGGTCGGGTCGAGGGCACTGAAACTCATCGCCAGCACCACCGGCCGCGGCGGCAGGTCCCCCGCCAGCGCCGCGCCGTGCGCACGACGCAACTGCGCGCGATCGGACACCAGGAATTGCAGACCGCGGGCGGAGTGATCGATCGGGCTGCCGGGGTAACTGGGCAGCGCCGAGGTGGCGGCCCGCACCACCATCCCGATCCCGGGACCGACGCGGATGCGCCGCCGCCAGTCGTCGAGCACCGCACCGTCGAATCCGCCGTCGCGGAGCAACTCCAGCGTGGTCAGCACATGGCTGCCCGCGATCACGGTGTCGGCGCACAGCTCTCGGCCCGACGCGGTGCGCACCCGCCAGCGGTCGCCGTCGCGGCGCAGGGCCACCACCGCGTCGCCCGCGGTCACCACCCCGCCGTCCGAGCGCAGCCGCGCCACCAGCGCCGTGGTCAGCGCTCCGCTGCCGCCGACCGCCCGCCCCGGCGGCAGGGTGTGCATGAGCGCGGCGAAGCCCACCATCGGCGCCGTGCCCGGCTCCGACATCGGCGGCCCGGACTGCGCACCGAACCACGCCAGCGACGCCTTCAGGCGCTCGTCCTCGAAGGAGGCGTCCAGCAGCGCGTCCCCGGATTGCAGGAATTCCCGCGAGAGGGCGCTGCCGCCGTCTTTCGCGTCCAGTCCCCAGAACGACCGCACGAGCCTGCCCGGCGTCGGTCCGCCACCGAAGGCTCGCATCACGCGGGCGCTGCGCGGACCCCACACCTGGACGAATCGGCGATAGGCCGCCGCGTCCCGGTGGCCGCAGGCCGCCGCGATCGACGCGCAGGTCGCTTCCAGGTCGCGGTGGAACACGAGGGCGGGGCGGCCCGCGTGCGCGGGCGAGAAACCCCATGGGTCGCAGTCGATGTATCGCAGCCCGAAGCGGTCGAGTTCGAGTTCCTCGACGATGCCGGTGTGGCGGATCATGATGTGCGCCGACGAGCCGCGATCGACCCGATGGCCGGGGAACCGCTCGACCGTCGACACCGCGCCGCCGAGGACATCGTCGCGTTCGAGCACCTCGACCTCGTGTCCGGCGCGGGCGAGATAACACGCGGCGACCAAGGCGTTGTGGCCCGAGCCGACGACGACCACCGTCACGTGACCCTCACAGCGGTAGCCGCCTGCCGAGGATCGCGAACGGACGGTTGTCGCCCGCGAACACGAAATTGCGGACCACGTCGGTGAATCCCTGCCTGCGGTACAACCGCCAGGCGCGGTTGTCCTCACCGGCGACCTCGGGCGTCGACAGCAGCACGGCGCGCTCGGTGCGGTCGCGCAGCAGCCGTTCCAGCAGCGTGGCGCCGATGCCGCGGCCCTGCGCGGTCGGATGCACATGCAGTTCGGTGAGCTCGAAGTAGTCCGAGAGGAGTTCGCGCGTGGAGTGTTCCGGCCAGCCCGAGCGCCGCATTCCGCTGTGTACCTGCTGGTGCCACCACTGGTGCGCGGCGCCGCGATAGCCGTAGGCGATCGCCACGATCGGTGCGCGGCGCAGATCGATCCGGCCGGAGTCGTCGGGCAGCACCGCCGCGACCGCCTGCCAGCCGGGCCGGGTGGTGTGCTCGGTCCACATCGGTGCGCGATGGTTCTCGGTCCCGCGCGGATAGTCCATGGCGGCCACGTAGACCGCCAGTGCGTCGTGCAGCCGGGAGCGCAGAGCCGCCACCGAGAGATCGATGACGGCGGGTGCGGGAGTGTGATTGGGCTTGACGGCGGTCATGGCTCTCGTCGGTCGCGCGGACGCGGAAGTTTGTCGGTGGGCGTCTCTATATTGAAGCTCAATTCAAACGTTCGAATACCTGTTCGGTCCGGGCGGTTGCTGGAAAGCGGTGGGGGACGCCGCCTCCAGCGCGGATACGGGCCAAGGTACGCGATGGTGGAGGGACGGCGATGTCTGGTCGAGTGGAATATCCGGGCCGGCCCGGCCGGGCCGGCAAGCTGCTGGAGCGCGCGGACGGGTTGCTCATGCAGGCGGCGGGGGAACGGGATCCGCGGGAGCGGTTCCGCACCGCCTACCTGGCAGCCCTGCGCGGCGCGGGCGCGGTGATCGCGCTCACGGGCGCCGACGCCGCACCCCGCGCGCGTTCGCGCAACGCGTGGGTGCTGATGCAGCGCGCCGCCCCCGAGTTCGTGATGTGGGCGGACTACTTCAGCGCGCGCTCGGAGATCCGGGCCGCGCTGGAGGCCGGGCTGGACCGACAGGTCGACGAACACGAGGCCGACGAGTTCTCTTCGCGGGTGGCTGCATTCCTGCACGACGTGGAGGATCTCCTCGCGGCGTCGGCTCGGTTGCGCCCCGCCCCGGGAGTCACCGGCGGCATGACCGCTTAGTGCGGCTGAAGACGGACTACGCCGACTGAGCCCATAAGGTGGTCTGGCCCTGATCGAACTCGTATCATTGGTGACAGATGGCCGCCAAGGTCGGCTATCTGTCGCCTACCCGGAGGCGACAGCCACGCCTAGTGCCGGGGGAGGTACCGTGCCACTCTCCGAGCACGAGCAGCGCATGCTCGAACAGATCGAGAGCGCTCTCTATGCTGAGGATCCCAAGTTCGCCTCGTCCGTCCGCGGCGGACGGCTTCGTTCGACCTCGAGTCGTCGCAGACTCCAGGCCGCGGCGTTGTTCGTCCTCGGCCTCTTTCTCCTAGTCGCAGGCATCGCAGCGCCCGTGAAGCCAGGCGGCTTCCCGATCATCAGCCTGATCGGGTTCATCGTCATGTTCGGTGCGGGTGTACTCCTGCTGGTCGGCACCTCCAAGAGCGCCGCCAAGAACGACCGCTCGGGCGGCGAAGCCTCCTCCGGTGGCGCGGGCGGCCGTGGGCGCCAGCGGAAATCCGGCGGTTTCTCCGAGCGTATGGAGGATCGCTTCCGGCGGCGTTTCGAGCAAGAGTAGCTCGCCCGTAGCCTGACAACTTCAGCATTACCGGCGACGCCGCACCGTAGAGGTGCGGCGTCGCCGGTTCGTGTGCGCGGCCGATCGCGCTGCGAATGATCTTCGGGCGGGACTGTCCCGCTTCCCCCACACCTCCCCACAAACTTCCCCCACGATGCCCCCGCGTACGGGCCGCCGAGACGTTTGCTGGGTGTTTTCGGGCGTTTGTCCGTGGGGCCTGCGCGTGTCGGCAGAACTCGTGAAAGTTCTCCACGGCGGTGATAGCTGGGATGACCTGCGGAATCGTCTGGGTCGGGAGCCAGATCACCGCTGGTTTCGATTGAAAGTGGGGGAAAGTGGGGTAATGTGGAGCGCGCAGTACTGAAGGGCCGACCATCGAGGTGATCGAATAGGGAGGTATCGAGTTGTTTCTCGGTACCTATACACCTCGCTTGGACGACAAGGGGCGACTCACGTTGCCTGCGAAGTTTCGAGACGATCTGGCGGGAGGGTTGATGGTCACGAAGGGGCAGGACCACAGCCTTGCCGTGTACCCGAAGGAAGAGTTCACCGCGCTCGCTCGGCGTGCCGCGGCCGCGTCTCGAAGCAATCCGCAGGCACGCGCGTTCGTCCGGGCCCTCGCGGCCGGAACGGACGAGCAGCGTCCGGACGCGCAGGGCCGGATCGTGTTGTCCGCCGACCATCGTCGCTACGCGAACCTGCAAAGGGATTGCGTGGTGATCGGTTCGGTCGACTTCCTGGAGATTTGGGATAAGCAGGCGTGGGAGTCCTACCTCGCCGAGCACGAGGAGGACTTTTCGCAAGCCAGAGACGAGTCGCTGGGCGGGATCTTCTAGCCGCGGGCGAACGAGTGCCACGCGGTCTCTGCCCGGACGCGGACCCTGACGTACTTCCCCGACGCCAGGTGCCGAGGTTCGGTCAGAGACCACGGGGCATTCGTATCCGTATCGAAAGCACTGTGTATCAAGGCGACCCGTGTGCGGTGCGCGACGACGCGAGGCAGGACTCCGGGAGGTCGAGGTGAACCGTGAACAGCGCGGTCCCCGCCATGTTCCGGTTCTGCTCGAGCGAGCCGACGCGCTGCTGGGTCCGGCCTTGGCCGAGCCGGGTGCGGTCTACGTCGACGCGACCCTGGGCTTGGGCGGCCACGCCGAACATTTCCTGAGCACGTACCCCGGTATCCATCTGGTCGGGCTCGACCGCGACACCACCGCGTTGAAGCTGGCCGGCGAGCGGCTCGAGCCGTACGCGGACCGAGTCACGTTGGTGCACACCCGCTATGACGGCATCGCCGACGCGCTGGCCGAGGCAGGGCTGCCGCCCACCGGTTCGGTCTCGGCGATCCTGATGGACCTGGGTGTCTCCTCGATGCAGCTGGACGAGGCCGATCGCGGCTTCGCCTATTCCGTCGACGCCCCACTGGACATGCGGATGGACCCGACCCGCGGGCCCACCGCCGCCGACGTGCTCAACACCTACAGCCACGGCGATCTGGCCCGGGTGCTGAAAATCTACGGCGAGGAACGTTTCGCGAGCCGGATCGCAGCCGAGGTCATCCGCCGTCGCAAGGTCAAACCGTTCAGCACGAGCGCCGAGCTGGTGGAGCTGCTGTACGCCACGATCCCCGCGGCCACCCGCCGCACCGGTGGGCACCCGGCCAAGCGCACTTTCCAGGCGCTGCGAGTGGAGGTCAACGGGGAACTCGACTCCTTGCGTGCCGCGCTGCCCGCCGCGCTCGCCGCGCTGCGTGTCGGCGGCCGGATCGTGGTCATGTCCTACCAATCGCTGGAGGACAAGGTGGTCAAGCACGAGCTCGTCACGCACACCGCGTCCAGGACGCCGGTGGGTCTGCCGGTCGAGCTGCCCGGGATGGGGCCGGAGTTCCGGATGCTGACTCGCGGGGCGGAGAAGGCTACCGAACAGGAGATAGAGGACAACCCGCGGGCGGCCCCGGTGCGCATGCGCGCCGCCGAGCGGATCCAGGAGGCCGGGTGAGGAAGCTGTGCGCGGCGCCTCATCGCGTCGGCTGCGTGCGGATGTCCCGCAGAGATATCGGAGGCCGGATGAGACAGCATCGCGCTGTGCTTGTGCGGCGTCCCGGGAGGACAGAGGAGGGGAATCGATGAGCGTGCGGACGCGGACCGTCGAAGCGCCGGGCCGGGTCGCCCGACGGGTCCAGGATGCCGAACGGGTGAAGTCGGGCGCGGCGCAGCGCGCCTACGCGCGGCGGCGCCTGCGTGCCGAAAGCGGTTCGGACACCGCCTTTCTGCCCACTGTGCGGCGCTCGGCGATGGCCGCGCGCATTCCGTTCGTCACGGCCATCATCGCCCTGCTCGGTTGCGGTCTCGCGCTCACCTTGCTGCTGACCACGCGCGCCGCGGAGGACAGCTATCAGCTCGGCGACGCGCGGGCGACGAACCGGCGGCTGGCCGACGAGCGCGCCGCGCTGCAGCGGGAGGTGGAGGCCGCCGATTCGGCGCCGGAACTGGCCGCGCGAGCACGCGAACTCGGCATGATCCCGGCCAAGGACCCGGCCCGCCTGCTGGTCGGCCCGGACGGCTCGGTCACGGTGATCGGTAAGCCCACTCCGGCCCAGGGCACTCCCGTGCCCCCGCTGAACGCCTCGCCTTCGGCGCGGCCGTGGGGCGAGCGGGTGGTGCCCGTCACCACCACGCCCGGTGCTGCGGTCCCGGGCAGGCCGAACACCGTATCGCAGAACCCGCAGGTGAACGCGGCGCCCGCTCCGGGAAGCCCGGTCCCGACACCGCCCGCGGCAGTCGTCCCGCCGCCTTCGGCGCTGCCCGCGCCACCGGCCGAGGCGCCCCAGCCACCTGCGGAAACGGTGCCGCGAGCCGACGCGGCGCAGCCTGAGACGGCACCCGGCGGAGTGCCGCAGTGACGCACCCCAGGCCTGCGCCGCGCCCGCGGCGCGGGCCGTCCGCCCCCCGCGCCGCGGGCAGGCCGCGCCAGTCCGCCGCCACCGTCTCGGACGGTCCGCTCCGGTTACGCCTCGGCGTCGGCCGGGTGGTCATGCTCGTCGCGCTCGCCGTGGTCGCGCTGCAATTGCTGTGGGTGCAGAGCGTCGCGGCGCCCGGATTGTCGGCGCAGGCGGCCAGCCAGCGCACCACCCATCAACTGGACCCGGCCACCCGTGGGCCGATCACCGACCGCAACGGCAAGTCGCTGGCCTTCACCGTCTCCGCGAAAGCCTTGACCTTTCAACCGGTCCGGGTTCGCCAGGAACTGGCCGACGCCAAGGCCGAGAACGACAACGCGCCCGACCCGGACCAGCGGCTGCGCGACATCGCGCGCACCATCCACGAAAAAGTGAAGGACGCGCCGTCGGAAGCGGACCTGTTGGCGAAGCTGCGCAGCGAAGAGTCGTTCGTGTACTTGGCGCGCAACGTGGACCCGAGGATCGCGAGCGAGATCATCGAGAAGTTCCCCCAGGTCGGCTCCGATCATCAGAGCCCCCGGGTGCACCCCGGCGGCTCGCTGGCGGCGAACGTCATCGGCGCCACCGGATGGGACGGCCACGGCACGGTCGGGCTCGAGTCGTCGCTGGACTCGGTGCTGGCCGGTACCGACGGTTCCTACACCTACGATCGCGGTTCCGACGGCGCGGTCATCCCCGGCAGCTGGCGGGACGAACAGCCCGCGGTCAACGGGTCGGCCGTCGAACTCACCCTGGACTCGGATCTGCAGTACTACGTGCAACAACAGGTGCAGCAGGCCAAGGACATGTCGGGTGCGGGCTCTGCCTCCGCGGTCGTCCTGGACGCCAAGACCGGGCAGGTCCTGGCCATGGCCAACGACAACACCTTCAACCCGGACCTGGGGCCGCAGAAGTGGGCCGACACCGACCTGAGCAACCCGTCGGTCACGGACGTGTTCGAACCCGGCTCGGTGAACAAGATCGTCACGGCGGCCGCCGCCGTCGAGTACGGCCTGACCGATCCGGACGAGGTGCACCAGGTACCCGGCGCGATCCAGATGGCGGGTGTCACCGTGCACGACGCGTGGACGCACGGCGTCGAGCCCTATACGACCACGGGCATTTTCGGCAGGTCGTCCAACGTGGGCACGCTCATGCTCGCGCAGCGAGTTGGCGAGGACCGCTTCGCCGACATGGCGCACCGGTTCGGGCTCGGGCAGCGCACGGGCATCGGCCTGCCGGGAGAGAGCGCGGGCCTGATGCCCGACCGTGACCAGTGGTCCGGCGGCACCTTCGCGAATCTCCCGATCGGGCAAGGTCTTTCGATGACCACGCTGCAGATGGCGGGCATGTACCAGGCGATCGCCAACGACGGCGTCCGCATTCCGCCCAGGATCGTCCGAGCGAAGATCGCGCCGGACGGCACACGCACCGAGGAGACCCAGCCGGACGGCGTGCGGGTGGTGAGCAAGCAGACCGCCGCCACGCTGCGGACGATGTTCCAGGCGGTGGTGCAGCGCGACCCGATGAACGCCAACCAGAACGGCACCGGGTGGCCCGCGGCCATCACGGGCTACCAGGTGGCGGGCAAGACCGGCACCGCGCAGAAGGTGGACCGGAATTGCCGGTGCTACTCCACGTCGTCGTTCTGGATCACCTTCGCGGGCATGGTCCCGGCGGACAATCCGCGGTACGTGATCGGACTCATGCTCGACGCGCCCGTCCGCAGTTCCGACGGCTCCGGTGGCGGTTCGGTCGCTCCGCTGTTCCACAACATCGCCTCGTGGGCGCTGCAGCGCGACCGCGTACCGCCGTCCCCGCAGCCGTCCAGGCAATTCGTCCTGCAGGCTGGGTGATCCGGCCCCCTGGCCCGGCGCGAGGCGGGCGTGTGCGGCGAGGCTCCGCCCGGCGGTGTCCGAGTGCCGCGTGGCGCGGTCTCGGCCGGGTAGGCGAACCCGTAGGGTGCGGGGGCGACCTCCCCGCCCTTGCGATGGGGCGCATGGTCCCGCCGTGACCGGTCGCCGGTAACCTGACACGTCGATCGATGCCCCCGAAAGGAGCCTGGTTTCTGTGCAGTCCGGTCAACCGCGCGCATTGCGGCCAGAGCATTCGCCGTCGACGCCGCTGGCGTCGCTGGCCGCCGTCATCGGGGCCGCGACGAGCCCCGAATCGGCCGTGCGCGGCGTGTCGGTCACCGGCATCGAGCAGCGGTCCGACGCCGTGCTCCCCGGCGACCTGTTCGCCGCGCTGCCCGGCGCCCGCGCGCACGGCGCCCGTTTCGCGGCGGCCGCGGTCGCCAAGGGCGCGGTCGCGGTGCTGACCGACGCGGCGGGCGCCCAGCTGGCCGGCCCGCTGCCGGTGCCGGTGCTGGTGCGGGAGAACCCGCGGGCCGTGCTCGGCGAGCTGTCGGCGACGATCTACGGCAATCCGTCCGAGCGATTGCGCATCGTCGGGATCACCGGAACCTCCGGCAAGACCACGACCGCCTATCTGGTGGAGGCGGGCTTGGCCGCCGCCGGGCTGTCCACCGCGCTGATCGGCACCATCGAGACCAGGATCGGCGGCAGGCGGGTGCCGAGCGCCCTGACCACGCCCGAGGCGCCGCAGCTGCACGCGATGTTCGCGTTGATGGTCGAGCAGGGCGTGGACGCGGTGGTGATGGAGGTGTCCAGCCACGCGCTGACCCTGGGCCGGGTGGACGGGGTGCGTTTCGCGGTCGGCGCGTTCACCAACCTGTCCCAGGACCACCTCGACTTCCACGCCGATTTCGACGACTACTTCGCCGCCAAACGCAAGCTGTTCGAACCGGATTCGCCGGTCGCCGCACGCACCGCCGTGGTCTGCGTCGATGACGAGTGGGGCAGGCGACTGGCCGCCGGTCTGCCGGACCCCGTCACCGTGTCGACCACCCGGACCGCCGCGTGGAGCGTCACCGGCGCGGTGTCGGCGCACGGCGGCGAACAAGACTTCACCGCGGCCGGTCCGCACGGGGAAATCGCTGTGCGCCTGCGGCTTCCCGGCCACTACAACGTCGCCAACGGCCTGCTCGCGGTGGCGGTCTGCGCCGCGGCGGGCGTCGAGCCGTCGATCGCCGCGCCCGCGTTGGCGACGGTGGACGTGCCCGGCCGGATGCAACGGGTGGAGCGCGGGCAGGACTTCCTGGCGATCGTCGACTACGCGCACAAGCCCGCGGCGCTGGAGTCCGTGATCGCCACACTGCGTGGACATCTCGCGGCCGACACCGCGGGACGGCTCGCGGTGGTAATCGGCGCGGGCGGCGACCGGGACGCGGCGAAGCGGCCGCTGATGGGCGCCGCGGGCGCACGGGGCGCCGACCTGCTGATCATCACCGACGACAACCCGCGCACCGAGGACCCGGCGGCCATCCGCGCCGCCGTGGGCTCCGGTGCGCTGGAGGTCCCGGAGACCGAACGCGGCGAAGTGCGTGAGATCGGTGACCGGGCGGAAGCGATCGCGGCCGCGGTGGAGTGGGCGCGCCCCGGTGATGTGGTGCTGATCGCGGGCAAGGGACATGAGGCAGGGCAGGAGATCCAGGGCGTGAAGCACCCGTTCGACGACCGCGACGTACTCGCGGCCGCATTGGAAAGACGTTGTCCGCAAGGCAACCACGCGGAGGACTTGACGGTTTCATGATCGAGATGACACTGCGGGAGATCGCGGAGGTCGTCGGCGGCACGCTGCACGACGTCGCAGACCCGGAGGTGCGTGTAACCGGCTCGGTCGAATTCGATTCGCGCCGAATCTGTTCCGGCGATCTGTTCCTGGCGTTGCCGGGCGAGCGTTCCGACGGTCACGACTACGCGGACGCGGCGATCGCCGCGGGCGCGGTGGCGGTGCTGGCGGCGCGGCCGGTGGGCGTGCCCGCCATCGTGGTCACCCCGAGCCGGGGCGCCGTACCGTCGAGTTCGGTTGCCTTGAGCCATGACTCGGACGGTTCCGGCGCCGCCGTGCTGACCGCGCTGGCCGCACTGGCCCGCGCCAGCGTGTCGCGCCTGGCCGCGGACGGCGGCCTCACCGTCGTCGGCGTGACCGGCTCGTCCGGCAAGACCTCCACCAAGGACCTGCTGGCCGCTGTGCTGGCGCCGCTGGGCACGGTGGTGGCTCCGCCCGGTTCGTTCAACAACGAGCTCGGTCACCCGTGGACCGCACTGCGCGCCGACGCGGACACCCGTTTCCTGGTGCTGGAGCTGTCCGCGCGCGGGCCGGGGCACATCGCCGCGCTGGCCGAGGTGGCGCCGCCGAGCATCGGCGTGGTGCTCAACGTCGGCACCGCGCATCTCGGCGAGTTCGGCAGTCGCGAGGCCATCGCGAAGACCAAGGGCGAGCTGGTCGAGGCGCTGCCGCCGACCGGGCTCGCCGTGCTGAACGCCGACGATCCGCAGGTCGCCGCGATGGCCGCGCGCACGTCGGCGCGGGTGGTTTCGGTCGGGCAGGCCGCGAACGCCGAGATTCGGGCCACCGACATCCAGCTCGACGACCAGGCCAGGGCCGCGTTCACGGTGCACACCCCCGAGGGCAGTGCCCCGGTGCGACTTGCCGTGCACGGTGAGCACCAAGTGGGCAACGCGCTGTCGGCGATCGCCGTCGCGCTGGCATGCGGCGCCGACCTCGAGACCGTCACGGCGGCGTTGTCCGGCGCACGCGCCGCGTCCGCCCGCCGGATGGACGTGCGCACCACCACGGATGGGATCACCGTCGTCAACGACTCCTACAACGCCAACCCCGACTCGGTCCGCGCCGCGCTCAAAGCGCTGGTGAGCATGGCGCGCGCGGGCCAGAAGCCCCGGCGCAGCTGGGCGGTGCTCGGCGAGATGGCCGAGCTCGGGGCGGAATCCGTCATCGAGCACGACGCCATCGGACGGCTCGCGGTGCGCTTGGACGTCAGTCGCGTGGTCGTGGTCGGCACCGGAAGGCCTGCCGGCGCGCTGCACCAAGGGGCGGTGATGGAAGGGTCGTGGGGCGAGGAATCGATTCTCGTACCGGACATCGAGGCGGCGATCGCACTGCTGGACAAGGACCTCGCCCCCGGTGACGTGGTGCTGGTCAAGGCATCGAAGTCGGTCGGCCTCTGGGAGGTCGCCGAGCATCTGACCGACCCGGACGCCGTGCTCGCACGCGGCGGCGCGGCGGACACCCGGGTGGGGCAGGACACGGAGGCAGCAGGATGAGACAGATTCTCTTCGCCGCGGCGATCGCGCTGACGGTCTCGATCCTGCTGACGCCATTGCTGATCCGGTTGTTCGCCAAGCAGGGGTTCGGGCAGGAGATCCGGGTCGACGGTCCCGCCAGCCACCAGGCCAAGCGCGGCACACCCACCATGGGCGGGGTCGCCATCCTGGTCGGCATGTGGGCCGGCTACCTCGGGTCCCACCTGATCGGCATCGGCTATGACGCCGACGGGCCGTCGGCGTCGGCGTTGCTGGTGCTCGGCCTGGCCACGGCATTGGGCGCGGTGGGTTTCGTCGACGACTTCATCAAGATCCGCAAACAACGCAACCTGGGCCTGACCGCGGCGGGCAAGTATCTCGGCCAGCTGTCGGCGGCCGTGATCTTCGGCTTTCTCGCCTTGCAGTTCCGTGGCGCGAGCGGGCTGACTCCCGCCAGCAAGCACCTGTCCTATGTGCGCGACATCAGCACGGTGACCATGGGCGTGGTCGTGTTCCTGGTGTTCGTCTGCTTCGTGGTCGTCGCCTGGTCCAACGCGGTGAACCTCACCGACGGACTCGACGGGCTGGCCGCCGGATCGATGAGCCTGGTGCTGGGCGGATACGTGATCATCACGTTCTGGCAGTACTACCACGCCTGCGAAACCAAGCCCGAGGCCGGTTGTTACAACGTGCGCGACCCGCTGGATCTCGCCCTGGTCTGCGCCGCGGGCGCGGCGGCATGCGTCGGGTTCCTGTGGTGGAACGCCGCCCCCGCCAAGATCTTCATGGGCGATACCGGTTCGCTGGCGCTGGGTGGCCTGCTGGCCGGGCTGTCCATCACCACCCGGACCGAGCTGCTGATGATCGTCATCGGCGCGCTGTTCGTCGCCGAGACGGCGTCGGTGGTGTTGCAGGTCGCGGTCTTCCGCACCACGCGCAACCGGTTGTTCAAGATGGCGCCGTTCCACCACCACTTCGAGCTCAGCAAATGGGCCGAGACGACGGTGATCATCAGGTTCTGGCTGCTGGCCGCGATGGCCTCCGCCGTCGGGCTCGGGCTGTTCTACAGCGAATACCTCTCCGCGGTCGGGTGAACGAGATGGTCGAACATTCTCCGCGGGCTCTGCGCTCACCAGGCCCCATGCTCGAATTCCTGCGCGGCCGCGACGTTCTGGTGGCCGGCTGGGGTGTGTCGGGACGCTCGCTGGTCGAACCGCTGCGCGACATCGGCGCGCGTCCGGTGGTCACCGACGGCGGCGCCGCTGCCCTGGCCGAGGCCGCGGAACTCGGACTGGACGTGGCCACCGGCGCGGAGCTGGAGAACGCCGACTGGAGTCGGTTCGCGCTGGTGATCACCAGCCCGGGCTGGCGGCCGGACTCGCCGGTGCTGGCATCGGCGGTGGCCGAGGGCACACCGGTGTGGGGCGATGTGGAGTTCGCCTGGTGGGTGGATCAGGCCAGGATCTACGGTCCGGTGCGCAAGTGGCTGGTGATCACCGGCACCAACGGCAAGACCACCACGACCCAGATGACCCACGCGATCCTGCGCGCCGCCGGAATCGCCAGTGTCGCCTGCGGCAACATCGGCCTGCCCATCCTCGACGCGTTGCGCCGCAACCCCGGTCCACAGGTACTCGCGGTGGAGCTGTCGTCGTTCCAGCTGCACTGGGCGCCGTCGGTGCGCCCGGAGGCGGGCGTCGTCCTCAACGTGGCCGAGGACCACCTGGATTGGCACGGCGGCCTGGACGCCTACGCCGCGGCCAAGGCCAGGGCGCTGGTCGGCCGGGTCGGCGTGGTCGGTCTGGACGATCCGGTCGCGGCCGCACTCGCCCGCAAGTCAAAGGCCCGCCGGACCGTGGGTTTCCGGGTCGGGGTACCTGCCGACGGCGAGCTCGGCGTGGTGGACGGCAAGCTGCTCGACCGCGCGTTCACCAAGGCCGCGATCCTGGCCGAAGTCGGTGACATCAGCCCGCCCGGACCCGCAGGCGTCGCCGACGCACTGGCCGCGTCCGCGCTGACCAGGGCGATCGACGTCGCTCCGCAGTTCGTGCGGGAGGGCTTGATCGAACACAAGGTCGGCCCGCACCGCGCCGCGTTCGTGCGCGAGCTGGCCGGTGTCGACTTCGTCGACGACTCCAAGGCCACCAATCCGCATGCCGCGCGCTCATCGATCCTGGCCCATCCGCAGGTCGTCTGGGTGGCAGGCGGCCAGCTCAAGGGCGCGCACGTCGAGGACCTGGTCGAGGAGGTCGCCGACCGGCTGGTCGCGGCGGTGCTGATCGGCGCCGACGCGCCGGTGCTCGCGGCCGCGCTGGCCCGACACGCACCCGAGGTCCCCGTCGTCGAGCTGGTCTCGGGAGACGATGCAGGGATGGGTGACGAAGCGTCGAGAACCGCCGCGGCCGACGCCGTCATGGCGCGGGCCGTACGAGCGGCCGCCGGTTTCGCCCGCCGCGGCGACACCGTGCTGCTGGCTCCCGCCGCTGCGTCCCTGGACATGTTCGCCAACTACACGCACCGCGGCCGCAGCTTCGCCGCGGCGGTGCACGCTCTGGAAGACGGTGACATCGGGCGGCGGCTATGACGGAATCGGCGCGGCGTAAGCGTGAGGCGGTCCCTCGGTTCTGGGCCTGGCTGGCGCGGCCGCTCGCGTCGTTCCATCTGGTGGTCACCATCGCCACGCTGCTCACCGTGCTCGGGCTGGTGATGGTGCTGTCGGCCTCGAGCGTCGAAGCGTACGCCGACGGTGGTTCGGCCTACTCGCTGTTCATCCAGCAGGCCATGTTCGCCGCCGTCGGCACCGTGCTGTTTTATCTGGCGCTGCGCATCCCGTTGCGCAGGCTGCGGCAGTGGTCGTTCCCGCTGTTCGCGCTCTCCGTGCTCGCGCTGCTGCTGGTGCTGATACCCGGCATCGGTTCGGAGGTGCAGGGCGCGCGGCGCTGGCTGGTGCTCGGGCCGGTATCGGTGCAGCCCTCCGAGGTCGTGAAGGTGACACTCGTGGTGTGGGGCGCGCACTTGCTCGCCTCCCGCCGCGCCGAGCACGCGAGCCTCAAGGACATCCTGGTTCCGCTCGTCCCCGCCGGTCTTCTGGTGTGTCTGCTCGTCGTACTGCAACCGAACCTGTCCACCACGATCGCACTGGGTCTCGTGCTCGCGGCGTTGCTGTGGTTCGGCGGCCTGCCGGTGCGCTTGTTCGTGACGATCGCGCTGTCCGGCGTAATCGCGGCAGGCGTGCTCGCGCTGTCGGCCGGGTATCGCTCCGATCGAATGAGGGCGTTCTTCAACCCTGTCGATGATCCGCAGGGCATCAACTACCAGGCCCGGCAGGCGCTGTACTCGCTGGCGGACGGCGGCATCTGGGGGCGTGGACTCGGACAGAGCCGCGCCAAGTGGAATTATCTGCCCAACTCGCACAACGACTTCATCTTCGCGATCATCGGAGAGGAACTCGGCTACCTCGGCTGTGCGCTGGTGCTCGGCCTGTTCGCGCTGTTCGTCTACACCGGTCTGCGCATCGCGACCCGCTCGGTGGATCCGTTCCTGCGCTTGCTCACCGCGACCGCGACGACCTGGATCACTTCGCAGGCGCTGATCAACATCGGCTATGTGGTCGGCCTGCTCCCGGTCACCGGCCTACAGTTACCGTTGGTCTCCGCGGGCGGCTCGTCGTTGGCCATCACACTGTTCATGTTCGGCCTCATCGCCAATGCCGCCCGACACGAACCGGAGGCGGTGGCGGCGCTGCACGCCGGACAGGACGGTCGTTTCAGTAGGCTGTTGCGGTTGCCCAAACCCGAGGTGTACGCACCGGCTCGGGCGAGCGCGGCCCGCCGCGGCCGTGCGCCCCGGCCGGCCGATCGCGGACCGTCGGCGCTGCCGCCGGGCAGGCGCGGGCGGTCCGGTGCGGAACCGCCGCGGCGCCGCTCGCCGGAGAGCCGCGGTACCAGTTCGGCGCGCGCCACCAGGGCTTGGGAACCCAGCTATCCGGTCAATCACGCAAGAGAACGGGGAAGATCTAGGTGATCTCGGTAATCGTCGCGGGCGGCGGCACGGCGGGCCACATCGAACCGGCACTGGCGGTGGCGGACGCGTTGCGGCGGCTCGACGATTCGATCCGGGTGACGGCGCTGGGCACCGAACGCGGTCTGGAGACTCGCTTGGTCCCCGAACGCGGCTATCCCCTCGAGCTCATCCCACCGGTCCCGTTGCCACGCAAACCCACTGTCGACCTGCTGCGGTTGCCCGGTCGGGTGCGGGCCTCGGTGGCCGCGACCCGAGCGATCATCGATTCGGTGGAGGCCGACGTGATCATCGGTTTCGGCGGGTACGTGGCGCTTCCGGCATATCTCGCCGCGGGCGCGGGCGTCCTGCGGCGCAGGCGCCCGGTTCCGGTGGTGGTGCACGAGGCGAACGCCAAGGCGGGCATCGCGAACAAGGTCGGCGCCCGTCGCGCGGCGCGGGTGCTCGCCGCGGTACCGGACTCCGGGCTGGCGAACGCCCGAGTGGTGGGCATTCCCGTGCGCGCCTCGATCACCGGCCTGGACCGCGCGGCGCTGCGCGCCGAGGCGCGGGCGCACTTCGGCCTGCCGCAGGAAGGACCGGTGCTGCTGGTCTTCGGCGGTTCGCAGGGCGCACGGACCCTGAACGAGGCGGTGTCGGGCGCCGCACCCCAGCTCGCCGCCGCGGGCATCTCGGTGCTGCACGCGCACGGCCCCAAGAACGCCCTCGAGCTGGACGACTCCGCCGCGGGCGGTCCGGATGGCGCTCGCTACGTGGCCGTGCCGTACCTGTCCAGGATGGACCTCGCCTACGCCGCCGTCGACGCGGTGGTCTGCCGATCGGGCGCGATGACCGTCGCGGAGGTCTCCGCGGTCGGGCTGCCCGCGTTCTACGTGCCGCTGCCGCACGGCAACGGGGAGCAGGAACTCAACGCACGGCCGGTGGTGCGCCAGGGGGGTGGCAGAATTGTCCCCGATTCCGAGTTGACGCCGAAGTACGTGATCGATGAGGTGATTCCGCTGCTCATGGACCCCGCACGGCTGACCGAGATGGGCCGGGCCGCCGCAGGCGCCGGGCACCGCGACGCCGCCGACGAAGTGGCGCGGATCGCGGTGGAGGTGGCGCGCCGATGAGCGACACCACCGCCGACCGGGCGACGCCGGACACCGATACCGAACGGACCGCGCTGCCCCCGGAGCTGGAACGCGTGCACATGGTCGGCATCGGCGGGGCCGGAATGTCCGGCATCGCGCGAATCCTGCTCGCTCGCGGCGGCGCGGTGTCGGGGTCGGACGCCAAGGAGAGCCGGGGCGTGCTGGCGCTGCGCGCTCGCGGCGCGCAGGTGCGGATCGGGCACGACGCCGGCGCCTTGGATCTGCTCCCGGGCGGTCCGACCGCGGTGGTCACCACATACGCGGCCATCCCGAAGACCAATCCGGAACTGGTCGAGGCCAACCGGCGCGGCATCCCGGTGCTGCTGCGCCCGACGGTGCTGGCGTCGCTGATGCAGGGCCATCGCACCCTGCTCGTCTCCGGCACGCACGGCAAGACCTCCACCACCTCGATGCTCATCGTGTCGCTGCAGCACTGCGGGTCGGACCCGTCGTTCGCGGTGGGCGGGGAGCTGAACGAGGCGGGCACCAATGCCCACCACGGCACCGGCGACATCTTCGTGGCCGAGGCCGACGAGAGCGACGGCTCGCTGCTGCAGTACGACCCGGACGTCGCCGTGGTCACCAACATCGAGTCCGACCACCTGGATTTCTTCGGCTCCGACGAGGCCTACGTGCAGGTCTTCGACGACTTCGCCGACCGGCTCGCCGCGGGCGGCCTGCTGGTGGTGTGCCTGGACGATCCGGGCTCGCGGGCGCTGGCCGAGCGAGTCGCCGGGCGCTTGGCCGAGCGGAACGTCCGGGTCATCGGTTACGGCTCGGGAGACCTCGCGGACGCGCCGGTGCCGGTGGGCGCGCGGCTGCACAGCTGGGAGCCGCGCGACGTCGGCGGGCTCGTGCAGTTCCAGCTCGCCGACGAGGCCGCGCCGCGCACCCTGCGCCTGTCGGTGCCGGGCAGGCACATGGCGCTCAACGCGCTCGGCGCCCTGCTCGCCGCTCACGCCACCGGCGCCGAGGTGGGTGAGGTCATCCAGGGCCTGGAGGGGTTCGGTGGCGTGCACCGCCGGTTCCAGTTCGCCGGACGGGAGAACGGCGTGCGGGTCTTCGACGACTACGCTCATCACCCGACCGAGGTGCGGGCCGTGCTCGGCGCCGCGGCCGAACTGGTCCAGCAGGAGGCCCGCGACGGCGCCCGGTCCAGGCAGGGCCGGGTGATCGTGGTCTTCCAGCCGCACCTCTACAGCCGGACCGCGACCTTCGCGCAGGATTTCGGCGCCGCGCTCAGCCTGGCCGACGAGGTCGTCGTGCTCGACGTCTACGGCGCGCGGGAGAAGCCGCTGCCCGGCGTGAACGGAGCGCTGGTGGCCCAGTCGGTGACGAAACCGGTGCACTACCAGCCCGATATGTCGCGGGTCGGCCGCCAGGTCGCCGGTTTGGCGTTGCCGGGCGATGTGGTGATCACCATGGGCGCGGGCGACGTGACGATGCTGGGCAGTCAGATTCTCGACGGACTACGGGCGCGGCCCCAGCACGGTCGGTGACCAGGCGTGCGCGGGGTCGGTTCGGCGCGCGCGGCCGGGCGCCGCGCGGGTGATCGGTTCGGCGCGATCGACTGGCGCCGAGTTCGCCTGTGGGGATTGCTGGCCGTGTGCGTCCTTGCAGTGGTTTGTGCCGTCGCCTGGTTCACCCCGGTGCTCTCGGTGCGGACGGTGCGGATCGAGGGGGCGGTGGCGGTTTCCGAACAACAGGTGCGGGATGTGCTCGAAATTCCGTCCGGACGTTCGATGCTGCGGATCGATACCACCCCGGTCGCGCGGCGGGTGGCGAGCATTCCGAAGGTGCGCACGGCGCGGGTGCAGCGCGTATTTCCGTCCACCGTCCGGGTGACGGTCGTCGAGCGCACCGCGGTGTTGTTCTACGACAGCCCGCAAGGCGCGCATCTGCTCGATGCCGACGGTGTGGAATTCGCGGTCGAGCCGACGCCGATCGGCGTGCCGAAGTTGATCACCGAGCACCCCGGCGACGCCGATCCGTTGACCAGGGCGGCGGTCTCGATACTCGCCATCGTGCCGCCTGCGCTGGCCGTTCAGGTGAGCGAGGTTGCCGCACGGTCCATTTCGGATATTTCGCTGAATCTGAAGGACGGGCGCACGGTACTCTGGGGCGGGACCAACGACGCGGAACGGAAGTCGGCGGTCGTGTTGCCGTTGTTGACGCGCCCCGGAACGGTGTTCGATGTTTCGAGTCCCAATCTGGTCACGGTAAAGTGATCCACACCCATTGCGCCCAGGGAATATTCGGCGGTCCGGGAGCTGTTCCGGCGCCGAGCACAGGGCCGGGGGGCAACCGTTCACCATACGACGTGTGGAGCGGCGAGACGAGCGGGATCAGGCAAGATTCTCGCTCTCGTCTCGGCGCGCCTGCGCGCGTATCGCGTCGGCTGCGAATAGCGTTCCGCACCAGTCGGATACTTGACATAACGCTAACCCTATGGTTGAGCTTTAGGGTTTGCCCAACCGCGGTTCGCTTCTTCGCAGCGACTCCACCCGCGGAACGGGCCGAGGCGGAGTGCCGAGCATCCGAAAACGACAGGCTTTAGATCGAAGGAAGGCGAGAGCCCATGACGCCCCCGCACAACTACCTTGCGGTGATCAAGGTCGTCGGTATCGGCGGCGGCGGTGTGAATGCCGTCAACCGGATGATCGAGCAGGGACTCAAAGGTGTCGAGTTCATCGCGGTCAACACCGACGCCCAAGCGCTGCTGATGAGTGATGCCGACGTCAAACTCGACGTCGGCCGCGAGCTGACCCGCGGGCTGGGAGCCGGCGCGGACCCCGAGGTCGGGCGCAAGGCCGCCGAGGACCACAAGGACGAGATCGAAGAGGTGCTCAAGGGCGCCGACATGGTCTTCGTGACGGCGGGTGAGGGCGGCGGCACCGGTACCGGCGGCGCCCCGGTGGTCGCGCAGATCGCGCGCAAGCTCGGCGCGCTGACCATCGGCGTGGTCACCCGTCCGTTCTCCTTCGAGGGCAAGCGGCGCGGGAACCAGGCCGAGGTCGGCATCAACCTGCTGCGCGAGTCGTGCGACACGCTGATCGTCATCCCGAACGACCGGCTGCTCCAGCTCGGTGATGCGGCGGTGAGCCTGATGGACGCGTTCCGTTCCGCGGACGAGGTGCTGCTCAACGGTGTGCAGGGCATCACCGACCTGATCACCACCCCCGGTCTGATCAACGTCGACTTCGCCGACGTCAAGAGCGTGATGTCCGGGGCGGGCAGCGCGCTGATGGGTATCGGTTCGGCACGCGGCGAGGGCCGCTCGGTGAAAGCGGCCGAGTCCGCCATCAATTCGCCGCTGCTGGAAGCGTCCATGGACGGTGCGCACGGCGTGCTGCTGTCGATCGCGGGCGGGTCCGATCTCGGACTGTTCGAGATCAACGAGGCGGCGTCGCTCGTGCAGGAGGCCGCGCACATCGAGGCCAACATCATCTTCGGTACGGTCATCGATGATTCGCTCGGAGACGAGGTCCGGGTCACCGTGATCGCGGCAGGCTTCGACGGTGGCGGGCCCGCCCGGCGCACCTTCGAGACCCCGGGCCGCAGCACCATCGGCACGGCGCGCTCGGGCGAGATCGGGCAGAGCCGCACCAGTGAGATCACGGCGCGCGGCAGCGACAGCACAACGAGCACGTCCGGTGCGAGTACGGCCGGCCGCGGCGCGGTGCCGAGCTACCGCGACACCGAGCGGGCGCGCACCCTGGCCGAGCCGACGGCGACGAGCAACTCGCGCTCGCACATCACGCCGCCTGATGCCGGCGACGATGACGATGACGTGGACGTGCCTTCGTTCATGCGGAGGGGCTAGCGCGGGAACGAGGTTCCGGCGCAGGCCGGGACCGAGCTGAAAGAGCGATCCCGGCCGGTGCCGGGACGCGCGAGGGGACACGGGGGTGGTGTCGGCGAAGTACGACGACCGACAAGCAATTTCAGGGGGAAGCGCAGGCCGGGAGGCGGCCCTGCGCGATCTATCGGGGGAAGATTTCGCCCCTACCTGGGCATTTCGACGGCCTTCGCCGAGCGCCATTAGGCTCGTGGCCATGACTATCGCGCCGACCATCACTGTCCGACGGGTCACCACGACCAGGTCCGGAGGCTACTCGGCGCCACCCTACGACTCGTTCAATCTCGGCGACCACGTCGGCGACGATCCGGCGGCGGTGCGGCGCAACCGCGACCGGCTGGCCGATGGCATCGGCCTGACGCCCGAGCGGCTGGTCTGGATGGAACAGATCCACGGCCGCAACGTGGAGATCGTCGACGGCCCGCGCGCCGAGCCGGTCCCCGCCACCGACGCGCTCGTGACCACGGTGCCCGGCCTCGCGCTGGTCGTGCTCACCGCCGATTGCGTACCCCTCCTGCTGTCCGACGACGAGGCGGGCGTGATCGCCGCCGTGCACGCCGGGCGGATCGGCGCCCGCATCGGCATCGTGCCGCGCGTACTGGAGGCGATGGTGTCGGTCGGTGCTCGCCTGGACCGGGTCGGGGCGTTCCTCGGGCCCGCCGCCTCCGGCCGGCAGTACGAGGTTCCCGCCGCGATGCGCGCCGACGTCGAAGCGCGCCTGCCCGGCAGCGCGACCACCACCGTCCGCGGCACGCCCGGCCTCGACCTGCGCGCGGGCATTTCCCGCCAGCTCACCGAGGCAGGTGTCGCCGGAATCGCGGTCGACCCGCGCTGCACCATCGAGGACCACACCCTGTTCAGTCATCGCCGTGGTGCGCCGACCGGCCGGATCGGCGGCGTGATCTGGATGGAGGCCGCCGCATGAGCGGGGGCGCGATCCGGGAGCTGGGCGAGGTGCGGGGATGAGCGCCGAAACGGGGATCGCGGTGGACGGCTCGCTCGCCGCCCGTACCGCCGAACTGTCGGAGAACCTGGCCGGTCTGCTCGCCCGCATCGACGCGGCTTGCCGGGCGGCGGGCCGGGCGCCCGATGCGGTGCGGCTGCTGCCGGTGACGAAATTCTTCCCCGCCTCCGATGTGGCGACCCTGCACCGGCTCGGCCGGCGCGAGTTCGGCGAGTCGCGTGAGCAGGAAGCCGCCGCCAAGGTGTCGGCCCTGCGTGAGGAAGGCCTCACCGACATCCGCTGGCACATGATCGGGCGGTTGCAGCGGAACAAGGCACGCAGCGTGGCCCGGTGGGCGCACACCGTTCACTCAGTGGACAGCGAACGTCTGGCAACCGCTCTCGATGCCGGTGCGGTGGCCGCGCTGGAGGCGGGGGAGCGTACCGAACCGGTCCGGGTGTTGCTCCAGGTGAGCCTGGACGACGACCCGGCGCGCGGGGGTGTCGCGGCCGACGATCTTCCCGTGCTCGCCGAACGGATTGCGAACGCTTCGGGATTACGTTTGTCGGGTCTGATGGCCATTCCGCCGTTGGGGGTGGAGTCTGATGCCGCATTTGCACGACTTGCGATGTTGCACACGTTGTTGCTCGCCGTTCATCCGGACGCGACGGAGCTTTCCGCGGGAATGTCGGGCGATCTGGAATCCGCGATCGAACACGGTTCGACGGTTGTGCGTGTCGGTACCGCCTTGATGGGTATGCGACCGATAACCTCGGGCTAGCAAAGAAACCTCATCAGTCACATTCGACACATATGCTGGCAACTGAAGAGGGCTGAGCAAGACTTCAACACCCGGCCGCCACCGGGGCCGAAGGAAGGTCGACCAATGAGCACGCTGCACAAGTTCAAGGCGTACTTCGGCATGGTTCCGCTCGAGGATTACGAAGACGACTACGTCGACGATCGCGCCCCCCGAGGCGTGGACGAGCGCGGTGCTCGCCGGCCCCGGCCCCGTGACTACACCGACCGCGACGGCTACGTCGATCGCTACGGCGAGGATCGATACGGCGCGGGCCGTTTCGACGACGTCGACTACCCCGAGCCCGCCTACAAGTCGCCGTACAAGCCGGGTTACTCGGTGTCTCGGCGCGACGACTACGGCGACGAGCCCTACGGCGACGATCGCTATGACGCGCCCCGGCGTCCCACCCGGATCGAGTCCGCCCCGTCGGGCCGGTTCCGGGCGGGCGGAACCGCGCCGCCGCTGCGCGGCGCCACCCGTGGCGCGCTCGCCGTCGATCCCGACGCCGAGGAGCGCAGGCTGGAGGAGCGCGTGCGTCCCGAGCCCGCCCCCGTGCGGCGGCCCGGGATCTTCGAGGACGGAGGCCCCTTGTCCAAGATCACGACGCTGCGCCCGCGCGACTACAGCGAGGCTCGGATCATCGGCGAGCGCTTCCGTGAGGGCAACCCGGTGATCATGGACCTGGTGGATCTGAGCAACGCCGACGCCAAGCGGTTGGTCGACTTCGCTGCGGGTCTGGCCTTCGCGCTGCGCGGGTCGTTCGACAAGGTCGCGACGAAAGTGTTCCTGCTCTCACCGGCGGATGTCGACGTATCAGCGGAAGAACGCAGGCGCATCGCGGAAACCGGCTTCTACAACCAGAAATAAGCTCGTGATCTGGGGGGTGGAGCAGACCGCACGCAGGTTGTGCGGCGCGGTCATTTTGCGCGAAGCGATTTTTACGGCAGAGTGAAGTCGTGGCCTTGTTCGCGGTGCTGTACTTCGTACTGTTCATCTTCTGGCTGTTGCTGATCAGCCGGGTGATCGTCGAGTTCATCCGTAGCTTTGCCCGAGACTGGCGTCCTACCGGTGTCGTGGTCGTCGTCTTGGAGGTGATCTTCACGATCACCGACCCCCCGGTGAAACTGCTGAGGCGGTTGATACCCCCTGTGTCGCTGGGCGGAATTCGCCTGGATCTGTCGATTATGGTCCTGCTTTTCATCGTCTTCATCCTGATGTCGATCGTGGGCAGGCTCGGGCAACCGGTAGCTCCGGTGTGACAGAATGGGCCGAGAAGACAGCTTGCTAGATCTGCTAGATCTCCAAAAGACGCGTGAAGGGATCCTTCCATGCCGCTGACCCCAGCCGATGTGCACAACGTCGCGTTCAGCAAACCGCCGATCGGGAAGCGCGGCTACAACGAGGATGAAGTCGACGCGTTCCTGGATCTCGTCGAGCAGGAGCTGTCGCGTCTGATCGAGGAGAACGCGGATCTGCGCCAGCGGGTCGCCGAACTCGACGCGGAGCTGGCCGATGCCAAGAAGAACCGCGGTCCCGGCGTGGTGAACGCCGCGAAACCGCCGGTCCCGCAGGCTCCGCCGCCGCAGCCGGAACCGATCAAGCCCCCGGTTCCCGCCGCGCCGCCCGCCCCGATGCCGGCCGCGCCGGTGGCCAAGGACGCGCCCGGTGCGGACGCGAACCTGCAGGCGGCCAAGGTGCTCAGCCTCGCCCAGGAGATGGCGGATCGGCTGACCAGCGACGCCAAGGCGGAAGCGGAGAGTTTGCTGTCGAACGCTCGGGCGAATTCCGAGCGACTGGTCGGAGATGCCAGGACGCGGTCGGAGGCCATGATCGCCGACGCCCGCCAGAAGTCGGACGCGATGCTGTCGGACGCGCAGACCCGCTCGGACAGCCAGCTGCGCCAGGCCAAGGAGAAGGCCGACGCGCTGCAGGCCGACGCCGAGCGCAAGCACACCGAGATCATGGCGACCATCACCCAGCAGCGCAGCGTGCTGGAGAGCCGGATCGAGCAGCTCAAGACGTTCGAGCGGGAGTACCGGGTGCGGTTGAAGTCGTACCTGGAGTCGCAGCTCGAGGAGCTGGAGAACCGTGGCTCGGCCGTTCCGGTCGACGGCGGCGAAGCCTTCGCGGATGCCAACACGGCGAACAACCTGGCACCGGCCTCCTTCGCCAAGGGCGGTAAGTAACGCGCCTCGCCCCAGCACAGCAGTTCGCATACCGTTAGAGGAACTGTCGAGCCGCCCGGCATGCCTTGGGGGTCACCATGCTCGTCTTGACACTCGTCCTTGCCGCGATCGGCTTCGCCCTGCTCGTGGCCGCGCTTACGACCGGGTCGGTGATCTGGGCGTGGGGCTGCATCGTGGTGTGCGTCATCGGTGCGATGCTCTTGCTGGTGAGCGCCTTGTCCATGCGGAGTCCGGATGGTGATGCTCCGCCGCCTCCCGGTCGTCATGCCAAACGGTGAAGGCGTCCGCGCCGGCCCAGCGCTGACCCGCCTCATCAAATGAGTTGACCGCTACGGCTAGAATCAAACATGAATACGGCGTCGATCCGGCTATCACCGGGGAGCCTTCGGAAGAACGGCGGCACGGCCTGCGGGGCGGCCGCTCAGTAGAACCGAACGGGTGAGCCCGTCACAGCTCGTGAACGAGAGGTCCGGTGTTCGCCACGCCGGACAAGCGGGGTGGTACCGCGGTTTCGGCGCACCGGGCGCCGTGATCGTCCCCGTGCCAACGAATACGGCACGAGGAGACGCATCCGCCATGGCGGACCACACTTCCAGCAACAGCGCGTACCCGCGCGTCGACCTGAGCGTCGGCAACGGGGCGTCGTTCCCCGAGATGGAGCGCCGCGTGCTCGACGCATGGGCGGCCGCCGACACCTTCCGCGCGAGCATCGAAAACCGTTCCGGCGCAGCGGAATTCGTCTTCTACGACGGACCGCCCTTTGCCAACGGTCTGCCGCATTACGGACATTTGCTCACCGGATACGTCAAGGACCTCGTTCCGCGTTTCCAGACCATGCGCGGCAAGCGGGTCGATCGGCGATTCGGTTGGGACTGCCACGGATTGCCCGCGGAAATCGAAGCCGAAAAGCAGCTCGGTATCACGGACAAATCACAGATCGATGCGATGGGCCTCGCGGAATTCAACGCGGCCTGTAAATCGTCGGTGCTGCGCTACACCGGGGAATGGCGCGACTACGTGACACGCCAGGCGCGCTGGGTCGACTTCGACAACGACTACAAGACGCTGGACACCGACTTCATGGAGTCGGTGATGTGGGCGTTCAAGTCGCTGTACGACAAAGGACTGATCTATCAGGGCTTCCGGGTGCTGCCCTACAGCTGGTATGAGCAGACGCCGTTGTCGAATCAGGAAACCCGCCTCGACGACGCGTACAAGATGCGTCAGGATCCGGCGGTCACCGTCGACATGGCGTTGCGCGTGCCCGCGGAGCATCCGCTGCACGAACTCGACGGCGCCAACGCGCTGATCTGGACCACGACGCCGTGGACGCTGCCGTCGAACCTGGCGATCGCGGTGCACCCCGACGTCCGCTATGTGCACCTGCGCGCGGCCGACGGCAAGCGTTACCTGCTCGCGGCCGAACGTGTTTCGCACTACGCGCGGGAGTTCGGCGAGGACCCGCAGGTGCTCGGCGAGTTCGACGGCGCCGGGCTGGCCGGACTGTCCTACGCGCCACCGTTCGACTTCTTCGTCGGCCACCCCAACGCGCACCGTGTGCTCAACGCCGACTACGTGACCACCGACTCCGGCACCGGGATCGTGCATCTGGCGCCCGCCTTCGGTGAGGAGGACATGGACGTCGCCACCGCGCACGGCATCGAGCTGGTGCAGCCGCTGGACGCGGGCGGCAAGTTCACCTCGATGGTCCCGCCGTACGAGGGCCTGATGGTGTTCGACGCCAATCCGGTGATCATCAAGGATCTCAAGGCGGCCGGGAAGCTGTTGCGGCACGAGACGATCGAGCACTCCTATCCGCACAGCTGGCGCTCCGGACAGCCGCTGATCTACATGGCCGTGCCGTCCTGGTTCGTCGCGGTCACCAAGTTCCGTGCGCGGATGGTCGAGCTGAACAGGCAGATCACCTGGGTGCCCGAGCACATCCGCGACGGCCAGTTCGGCAAGTGGCTGGAAGGCGCGCGGGACTGGAACATCAGCCGCAACCGCTACTGGGGCAGCCCGATCCCGGTGTGGGTGTCCGACGATCCGGCCTATCCGCGCGTCGACGTGTACGGCTCGCTGGACGAGCTGGAGCGCGACTTCGGTGTGCGCCCGGCCGATCTGCACCGCCCGATGATCGATGAGCTCACCCGGCCGAATCCCGACGACCCGACCGGCAAGTCGACCATGCGCCGGGTGCCGGAGGTACTGGACTGCTGGTTCGAATCCGGCTCGATGCCGTATGCCCAGGTGCACTATCCGTTCGAGAACAAGGAGTGGTTCGACAGCCACTTCCCGGGCGATTTCATCGTCGAGTACAACGGGCAGACCCGCGGCTGGTTCTACACGTTGCACGTGCTGTCGACGGCGCTGTTCGATTCCCCGGCGTTCAAGACCGTTGCCGCGCACGGCATCGTGCTCGGTGACGACGGCCTGAAGATGAGCAAGTCCAAGGGCAACTACCCGGACGTCAACGAGGTGTTCGACCGGGACGGCTCGGACGCGATGCGCTGGTTCCTGATGAGCTCGCCGATCCTGCGCGGCGGCAACCTCATCGTCACCGAGCGCGGCATCCGCGAAGGAGTGAGCCACGCGCTGCGACCGCTGTGGAACGCGTGGACCTTCCTGCAGCTGTACGCCACGAAGCCGGGGGTGTGGCGCACGGATTCGCCGCATGTGCTCGATCGCTACATCCTGGCGAAGCTGGCGCGAACCAGGGACGTCATCACCGCGGCGCTGGAGACCTACGACATCGCGGGCGCGTGCGAGGAACTGCGCTCGTTCGCCGACGCGCTGACCAACTGGTACGTGCGGCGCTCGCGGTCGCGGTTCTGGAGCGAGGACCGCGACGCGGTGGACACTCTGCACACGGTGCTCGAGGTGGTCTCCCGGCTGGCGGCGCCGTTGCTGCCGCTGATCACCGAGGTGATCTGGCGTGGGCTGACCGGCGGCGACTCGGTGCACCTGGCCGACTGGCCGAAGGAGGGTGAACTGCCGGACGATCCGGAGCTGGTCGCCGCCATGGACGAGGTGCGCGTGGTGTGCTCGACGGTGCTGAGCCTGCGGAAGGCGCAGAACCTGCGGGTGCGGCTGCCGCTGGCCGAGGTCACCATCGCGGCGGCCGACGCCGAGCGGCTGGCGCCGTTCGCCGACATCGTGGCCGACGAGGTCAACGTCAAGAAGGTGGACCTGACCACCGACGTGGACTCGCACGGCCGGTTCGAGCTGGTGGTCAATGCCCGCGCCGCGGGTCCGCGCCTGGGCAAGGACGTGCAGACGGTGATCAA
>NZ_BAFP01000046.1 GCF_000308455.1 Nocardia abscessus NBRC 100374
GACGGTCGCGCCCACGGCCGCGAGCGCGTTCACCGCGGCCCCGCCGCCCAGGAAGTTCGCGACCATCTGCGCGGTGACCTCGCTCGGATACGCCGACACCCCGTGCCGCGCGACGCCGTGATCCCCGGCGAACACCACCACCCGGGCGCGCTCGAACTGCTGGGGCGGGCATGCGCCCTGGCAGGCCGCCACCCAGTTACCGAGTTGCTCCAGTCGGCCCAGTGCCCCATGGGGTTTGGTCAGCTGCGCCTGCCGCTGCTCGGCCGCCGCACGAAACTGTGCGTCCGGAGGCGCTACCGGTCCGAATCCGTGCGTCACTATCGAGCCTTTCGGTCATGGCGGTTCCGCCGACTACGCCGCCCAATCTTGCCATTGCCCGGCCCCACCGTCGGCTGGATGTCCGGCCCCGCCGCACCCGCTCGGCAGTGCCGCCGAGGCCGCGAGCCGCTCGATGGCTTTCTCCGATTCCGCGCAGAGGGGTGCGGATGCGCGGTAGCGATGGGTGCAGAAATGATCACCGCGGGCCTGACCTCGCCGCTTGACGAGCGGATCGGTGCGGGACGACGGCCCAGTAGTCGGCTCCTGGCAGGGCGGGCAGGTGCGAGGGGGCCTGTTGCTATTTGAGCCGGAGCGGGAGACCGGCGATGACGAAGAACGCTTCGTCGCAGACCTGGGCCAGGCGCTGGTTGAGGGTGCCGATCTCGTCGCGGAAGAGGCGGCCGGAGCGAGTGGCGGGGATGACCCCCATGCCGACCTCCGGGCTGACGATCACGAGATCGCCGTTATAGGCGGCGACGGCTGCGACCAGCGCGTCGGTGTCGGGGGAGACCGTGCCGCGCGGGGCTTCCCAGGCGTCGCGCGCGTCGATGCGGGCGGTGAGCCAGGTGCCGATGTCATCGATCAGGGTGCAGGCCGAAGGCGTGGGTTCGGTGAGAATCGTTGCCGGATCGGCGCTTTCGATGGTCGACCAGCCCATCGGGCGCCGCCCGCGGTGCTTGGCGATGCGCTCGGCGAAATCATGGTCGTCGGGATCGGGCATCGCGGTGGCGAGATAGCGCACCGGGCCTCCCGCCCGCACCGCCAGGTCCTCCGCGAACGCCGACTTCCCGGACCGCGCGCCACCGAGAACGAGGGTGCTTCGTGGCGCCGCGGACGAGGGGTTTTGTGACACGGATGCACGGTATCAACCGAACAGCGGACCGCTGGACGTCTGCAGCTCCACCTCACCCCGGCGTGCCGCACCGAGACGCATCTCTCGCGGACCGCCACGGCATCGGCCTGCCAGGTGACGGGCAGCTCTGGTCGGGGACGTTGCGGGGGCGGATCGTGGTATCCGATCCCGGCGTCGTGGTTGTGCGGCCGACGACGCAGCATCTGCCGATCCGTCTCGCCCTGCCAGGGCCGGGCTAGGGCGCGTCTCGCGGACCCCCAGGGGCCTTCGCCCGCCAGAAGTGCGGTGGCAGCTCTGGTCGGGGACGTTGCGGGGGCGGATCGTGGTATCCGATCCCGGCGTCGTGGTTGTACGGCCGCCGAGGAAGCGTCTGCCGATCCGTCTCGCCCTGGCAGGGTCGGGCTAGGGCGCGTCTCGTGGACACCGGCGGCATGCGCCTGCCAGGCGCGGTGGCTCTGGTCGGGGATGCCGGTGGATCGAGGTATCCGATTCCGGTGCCGTGGTTGTGCGGCCGCCGTGGAAGCGTCTGCCGATCCGTCTCGCGCCGGCAAGGCCGGGCCTGGGCGCATCTCGCAGACCCAGCGGCACCAGGTGGAGTCGCAACTCTGACCGGGGACGTCGCGCGGGCGGAGCTGAACGCGGGCCCTTGGCGAAATCAGGCCGATTCCTCCGGGCTGCGGCCGAAGCGGCGGCGGTATTCGGTGGGAGCGATGCCGACCAGACGTTGGAAATGGTGGCGCAGGAGGGCGCCGGAGCCGAAGCCGGAGCGGGCGGCGATGTGCTCCAGTCCGAGGTCGGTTTCCTCCAGCAGCTGCTCGGCCAGCAGCACGCGCTGATTGGTGAGCCATTTCACCGGAGTGGTTCCGGTCTCGGCGGCGAAGCGGCGGGCGAAGGTGCGGGTGGACATGTTGGCGCGGGTGGCCAGGTCTTCGACGGTGTGCGGCAGGTCGAGATGCTCGTTCATCCAGGCCAACGTGGGGGTGAGGCTGTCGGAGGTGCAGGGGGCGACGGGGCGTTCGATGAACTGGCGCTGCCCGCCGTCGCGCTGCGGCGGGACCACCATGCGCCGCGCGATCGCGTTGGCAACGCCGCTGCCGAGTTCGCGCCGCACCAGGTGCAGGCAGGCATCGATACCCGCGGCGGTGCCCGCGCTGGTGATCAGATCGCCCTCGTCGACGAACAGCACGTCCGGATCGACGGTCGCTTCGGGATACTCGTCGGCGAGTTTCTCGACATAGCGCCAGTGGGTGGTGCATTTGCGGCCGTCGAGCAGTCCGGCTGCCCCGGCCAGGAAGGCTCCGGAACATACGGTGAGCACCGTCGCCCCGGCTGCCGCCGCGTCGCGGACGGCGGCGACGACCCGCGCATCGAACCCGCGGTCGGTCGCGGCGGCCGGGATGGCCACCAGATCGGCCGCCGACAGCTCCGTGAGCCCGTACTCCGGTGTGACGGTTATCCCAGGACTGGTCGAGTGCAGTGGGACGCCCGGCTCCGCGCCACACACCCGGAAATCGAAGGCGGGCAGCCCGTCGGCCGTACGGTCCAGCCCGAAAACCTCACAGATGACCCCGAATTCGAACATGGCCATGCGTTCGGACAGCACCACGGCGACCTTCGACAGCATGCCGCCAGTCTACTGGCTGTATTTTTGCGAACAATGTCAGTACCGCCACTTTCGGCGGTAAATCATGGAACGCAAAATTACTGCCATGGTTACTTTCCTCGTCTCCCTGGCAGCCATCGTGGCTTTCGCCACAGTCATCGCCCACAGCACGGGGCGCGCGGGCTCGTCGGACGTCATCGACCGCGACGCACAGCGGTTGCACTCCGAACTGACGGCAATGCTCGGCCGGAACAACCACCACCGCTGAGCAGGATGGAACGGGCCGCCTCCTAACCAACAGGGCGCAGCCAGCCTTGTATGCCCCGGTTACTCCTTCGCGCGGCCCCGGCCAAACCCCCGATTTCGAGCGAAACGAGACCGAACATCTGCCGTTCACGGCCCGGCTCACGTCCGAGCGGCCGCCGCGTCCGCGACGAAGCAGCCAGCGGCGGCCGGGCCGAGCCACCAGCCGACCACTACAAACCGCGTGCACCGGACAGCGAGTTCCATACCTACGCGCCAGCGCACACGGGTTTCGAGCGAAGCGAGACCGAGCATGCACCGTTCACGGCCCGGCTCGCCTCCGAGAGACCGCCGTGTCCGCGACGAAGCAGCGGCGGCCGGGTCGAGCCAACGGTCGACCACTACAAACCGCGTGCACCGGACAGCGAGTTCCATATTTACGCGCCCAGCGCACCGCGACCACGGGTTTCGAGCGAAGCGAGACCGAGCATGCACCGTTCGCGGCCCGGTTCGCGTCCGAGTGGCCGCCGCGTAGGCGACGAAGGAGCAAGCGGCGGCCACTCGGACGCGAACCACAAGGGGGCCGCGAACACCCAGCGCCGAAGGCGCTGGAAAAACTACACAGCCTCGCCCGGGTTGACGCGCGGCTTCGGGGCGCGCATCTTGCGGATCTGGGAGGCGCGGACGAAGGCGTACCAGCCGAGCCGGTAGCCGATGTCGGTGGTCTCCGGGAAGCGTTCCCTGACCCGGTTGTTCACGACTCGGCCGAGCAGGAAGCCCTCGATCCCCATGAACAACATCATCACGAGCATGGCCAGCGTGACGATGGTCTGCAGCGCGGGCGCGACGAACATCGACAGGATCAGCACCAGCGCCATCGGCATGAACAGGCCGACCAGGTTGCGCCGGGCGTCGACGATGTCACGGACGAACGCCCGGACCGGACCTTGGTCGCGGTGCGGCAGGTACTTGTCCTCGCCCGCGAGCATGCGTTCGCGGCGATCCGCGGCGGCTTCGCGCCGTTTGGCGGCGGCCGCCTTGCGCTCCTCCTTGGTGCCCTTCGTGGCCTTGCGCCGGGCGCGGGCCTCCTTCGCGGTGAGCGGAGCGGGTGCTACCGGTCCGCGGCGCTTGCTTTGTGCGTCACGGCGTTTCGGGGTGGGACGGCCCTTGCCCGCGGTGGCCGTGGTGGCCGTGCGGGTGGTGCCCGCGGCCGAGTCGCCGTCCGTGACCACCGTCGATTCGGCGGTCGCGTCGGTGGTGCTGGACTCGCCGCGACGGAACAATTTCACATCGACCAGGCTATTCGATGGGTTGCGCGGCGGGAAATGCGGTCCGATTCGCCGGGAGTGTGCGGGCTCACGCAGGTTGCGTGCCACCACGGATCAGGTGATGGCAAGATGGAGGAATAGCAGCCGGCCGAGTGGTGTTGACAAACACGACCCGTGCGCTGTTCACGGGTTGACCACAGGTTCCTCGAGGAGAGTTCATGACTGTGCAGAACGAGACCACCACCCACGGTGTGACTCTGACCGACGCCGCCGCCTCGAAGGCGAAGGCACTGCTGGACCAGGAGGGACGCGACGACCTGGCGCTGCGGATCGCGGTGCAGCCGGGTGGTTGTGCCGGCCTGCGCTACCAGCTGTTCTTCGACGACCGCTCGCTCGACGGCGACCTGACCGTCGACTTCGGCGGCGTCAAGCTGGCCGTCGACCGGATGAGCGCGCCGTACGTGCAGGGCGCCTCGATCGACTTCGTCGACACCATCGAGAAGCAGGGCTTCACCATCGACAACCCGAACGCCACCGGCTCCTGCGCCTGCGGCGACTCCTTCAACTGAGCCTGCCCGCCTTTCCGGGGCTCGAGGCCGGACCGGTCGGGAGACGTGGATCTCACGTTCAGGTCATGCGTCGGGTGCCGCTCGAGTTCTGGGCGGTCCCGACGAGTTACCCATGTCGCGCGAAATCAGTTGCCCAGTTTGACTATGCGCGTGCGCAGCTGCGCCCGAATCGGTGAGGCGGATCCGCTACGGTGAGATCGAGATCGGGACTTCGTTGTCCCGGTCTTGACCGCCTGCCGCCTACAGTTGAAGGGCCCAGCCACGTGTCCATCGCCGTTTCCGCGTCCATTGCGACCGACCACCTCATGCGTTTTCCCGGACGGTTCGCCGACGTACTGCTGGCCGACCAGCTCGACCACGTGTCGCTGAGCTTCCTCGTCGACGATCTGCAGATCCGTCGCGGTGGCGTCGGCGGCAACATCGTCTACGCCATGGGCCTGCTCAATCGCGCGCCCCTGCTCGTCGGCGCCGTCGGCGCCGATTTCGGCGAGTATCGCGCCTGGTTGGAGAAGCACGGCGTGGATTGCTCCACCGTGCTGGTCTCCGATCGTGCGCACACCGCCCGTTTCGTCTGCACCACCGATGACGACATGGCCCAGATCGCGTCGTTCTACCCCGGCGCGATGAGCGAGGCTCGCGACATCTCCATCGCCGAGCTCGCCGAGACCCACGAGTTCGACCTCGTCCTGGTCGGCGCCAACGACCCCGAGGCGATGCTGCGGCACACCGCCGAGTGCCGCGAACTCGGCATTCCGTTCGCCGCCGATCCCTCCCAGCAGTTGGCCCGCTTGGACGGCGACCAGTCGGTGCAGCTCATCGACGGCGCCGCGTACCTGTTCACGAACAAGTACGAGTGGGCGCTGCTGCTGCAGAAGACCGGTCTGAGCGAGGAGGAGGTCGCCCAGAAGGTCGGCATCCGCGTCACCACCCTGGGCGCGGAGGGGGTGCGGATCGTCGACCGCGACGGCACCGAGGTGACCGTCGGCGTGGTGCCCGAGACCGAGAAGGTCGAGCCGACCGGCGTCGGCGACGCCTTCCGCGCAGGCTTCCTCACCGCGCACACTGCCGGGCTGAGCCTGGAGCGTTCCGCGCAGCTGGGATCACTGATCGCCGTGCTCGTGCTGGAGACCATGGGCACTCAGGAGTGGACGCTCAACAAGGAGTCCGCGCTGGAGCGCCTCACTCAGGCCTACGGGCCCGAAGCCGCGGCCGACATCAAGCCGCTGCTGTAGTTACGATTCGACACACTGGGGCCCGCTGTCATCGACGGCGGGCTCCAGCTGTGCACAGCGCAACTACCGATCGGCCGAGCTATAGCGAAACGGGGTAGACCGGTTCCTGGATCTCCGGCTTGATCCGGTCTTCGACGAAGATGCCGTGCCACACCATGAACACCAGCAGTGTCCACAGCCTGCGGCTGTGATCGGCGGTTCCGGCCCGGTGCGCGACCAGCATCTCGCTGATCGCGGCCTTGTTCAGCAGGTGGTCGGTCTGCGACTCGGCGATCTGCTGCTGAGCCCAGTCGTAGAGTTCCGTCCCGCGCAGCCAGTGCCGCAGCGGTACGGGGAAGCCGAGCTTGGCGCGGTGCAGCACGTGCGCCGGCACGATGCCCTCCAGCGCCTGGCGCAGCGCGTACTTGGTGGTCTCCTTGGTGATCTTCTGGTCGAACGGGAGGCCCTCGGCGACCTTCAGCACCTCGGAGTCCAGGAACGGCACGCGCAACTCCAGCGAGTTGGCCATGGTCATCTTGTCGGCCTTGACCAGGATGTCGCCGCGCAGCCAGGTGAACAGGTCCAAGTGCTGCATGCGGGCCACCGGATCCCAGCCACGGGACTGGGCGTACAGCGGCGCGGTGACGTCCTGGTGTGTCCACTCCGGCCGGAACTCGCGCAGCACCGCGCGCAGCTGCGCGTCGTTGAAGCTGCGCGCGTTGCCGTAGTAGCGCTCCTCCAGGCTGAGTGAGCCGCGGTGCAGCAGGCTCTTGCCCCTCGTGCCTTCCGGGATCCGGTCCGAAAGCTTGCCCGCCAGCCTGCGCAGTCCGCGGGGCAGCTTCTCGAACGGTTTCAACGACAGAGGTTCCCGGTAGATGGTGTATCCGCCGAACAACTCGTCGGCGCCTTCGCCGGAGAGCACCACCTTGACGTGCTTGCGCGCTTCCTTCGCGACGAAGTACAGCGGGACCAGCGCCGGGTCGGCCACCGGGTCGTCGAGGTACCAGACGATCTCCGGGATCGCCGCGGCGAACTCGGCGGGGGAGACCACCTTCACCACGTGCCGCGCGCCGATCGCCTCGGCGCTCTCGGCGGCCACGTCCACCTCCGAGTAGCCCTCGCGCTCGAACCCGGTGGTGAACGTGATCAGCTTCGGGTTGTGCCGCATGGCCAGCGCGGCGACCGCGGTGGAGTCGATGCCGCCGGACAGGAACGAGCCGACCGTCACGTCGGCGCGCATGTGCTTGGCGACGGAGTCCTCGAGCGCCGCGGCGATCTCCCGGTAGCGCGCCGCCGCCGAACCGGGCGTGAACGGGCGTACCGCGAACTTCGGGGTGAAGTAGCGGGTGACCTCCGGAGCCGCGCCGGGCCGCACGGTGGCGTAGCTGCCCGATTCGAGCCTGCGCACGTCCTTGTGCAGCGTCTCCGGCTCCGGCACGTATTGCAGCACCGTGTAGTGCTCCAGCGCCCGCGGGTCCAGCGCGTCGCTCAGCCGCAACGCGGGCAGCAGCTCCAGCAGGCTCTTCTTCTCGCTGCCGAACGCGGTGCCGCCCGGTCCCGTGGCCAGGAACAGCGGCTTGATGCCGAACGGGTCGCGAGCGAGGAACAGCTCCCTGGTCTCGGTATCCCAGATCGCGAACGCGAACATGCCGCGCAGGCGCCGCACCGCCTCGGGGCCCCAGTAGTGGAACGCCGCGACGATGGCCTCGCTGTCGCCTTCGGTCCGGAAGATCTTTCCGTCCGGGAACTCCTCGGCATGCGCCTCGGTGAGTTCCGCGCGCAGCTCCAGGTAGTTGTAGATCTCGCCGTTGAAGGTCAGCGCATAGCGGTCGGGCTGCCCCGGCGGGCCCCAGCGCAGCGGCTGGTGCGAGTGCTCGATGTCGATGATCGACAAACGGTTGAAGCCGAAGATCACCCGGTCGTCGTGCCAGGTGCCGCGCTCGTCCGGGCCGCGGTGCCGCACGCAGTGCAAGGCGTCGTAGACCTGCTCCACCGTGTCGGGTGCCGCCTCGTCAGATGCCAGGAATCCGAGCAGTCCACACACGGCGTCGGCAACCTCATTTCTCGCAGTCGGGATACGCGCTCACCGGATGGCGCGCGGGGGGACGAAATCTAGTGTCCGAGTATGCCGCACCCACCGGATTCGCGCGTCGTGCGCATCGCGTCCCAGCCGGAATCGCTGGTGACGGTGATCCGGGTGCGCCCGGCTAGGTGTCGAAGCCGACCCGACGACAAACGGGGGGTGCGTTTGGTCTACGCTGCGTAGTACTCAGGTCTCTCTCAGGCGACCCGCGCGGACGCGCTGGCCCGGAGAGCGTCCTGAAACGAGCTTAGAACGTATCGTCGGGGCCGATCGCAGCCCCGCACGATGCACTGTCGGAATGTGTGGCGACCAGGAAGGCGTGAGCGTGGCGCACAAGGCGAGCGAAGAGATCGGGGCACGACCCGCCCGGGGTCGGCAGGGCCGCATCCTTCGGCGGGCCGGGCTGGCGGTGTCCTTGGGGATCACCGCGCTGCTCGTCTCGGGCTGCTCGATCGACAATGTTTGGCTGCGGTTCGGCTGGCCCTCGGGTATCACGCCGCAGGCCACCCGGATGCGGGAACTGTGGACCTGGTCGGTCGTCGCCGCGCTGGCGATGGGCGTGCTGGTCTGGGGCCTGACCTTCTGGACCGTCGCGTTCCACCGCAAGAAGGCGGACTCCCCGGAGTTCCCGCGCCAGACCGGCTACAACGTGCCGCTGGAGCTGACCTACACGGCGATCCCGTTCGTCATCATCGCCGTGCTGTTCTACTTCACCGTGGTCGTGCAGAACTACGTGCACGAGAAGGTGGCCAACCCCGATGTCACGGTCGACGTGACCGCCTTCCAGTGGAACTGGAAGTTCGGCTACCGCAACGTCGACTTCAAGGACGGTTACAAGTTCGACGGCATCGACACCACGCGTGAGTCGCTGAGCCAGGAACAGCTCGAGGCGTACCAGGAGCGGACCGAGGACGGTCACCCGCAGCCGGGCCCGGTGCACGGCAAGCCGGAGAACGACATCCTGTCCTACCTGCACTACGACAAGGTCGAGACGATCGGCTCCAGCAACGAGATCCCGGTCCTGGTGCTGCCGACCGGCAAGGTCATCGAGTTCCAGCTCGCCGCCGCCGACGTGATCCACGCCTTCTGGGTGCCGGAGTTCCTGTTCAAGCGCGACGTGATGCCGAACCCGAAGGAAAACAACTCCGACAACGTCTTCCAGATCACCAAGATCGAGAAGGAAGGCGCGTTCGTCGGCCGCTGCGCCGAGATGTGCGGCACCTACCACTCGATGATGAACTTCGAGGTCCGCGCGGTCACGCCGGAGAAGTTCACCAAGTACCTGGACGCGCGCCAGGCGGGCAAGACCAATGCCGAGGCGCTGGAGTCCATCGGTGAGTCGCCGGTCGCCACGTCCACCACGCCGTTCAACACCAGGCGCGACATCAAGAGCGCGGCCTCGGCCGAGAGCAAGTGAGGATTTGATCTGACATGAAGATCGAAGCGCGGATTTTCGAACTGCTCACGGTGTTCTTCATCATCGTGGCGGTGGTCTACGGCTTCTTCACCGGCCAGTCGCGCACCGGCGTCGAGTGGGCGGGCACCACGGCCACCGTGCTGACCGCCGGTCTGTCGCTGATCATCGGCACCTACTTCCGGTTCGTCGCCCGTCGTCTCGACCTGCGCCCGGAGGACTACGAGGACGCCGAGATCGTGGACGGCGCCGGCGACCTGGGCTTCTTCTCGCCCGGCAGCTTCTGGCCCATCACCCTGGCCGCCGCCGGCTCGGTGACCGCCCTCGGTCTCGCGTTCTTCCAGTTCTGGCTGATCGGCATCGGCGTGGTCTGCGTGCTCGCGGCTGCCGCGGGGTTGGTGTTCGAGTACTACCTCGGGCCCGAGAAGCACTGAGTTGTCTCGCTGAGCGCCCCATCGGAATCTTGAATTCCAGGGTTCGTCGCAACACCGCCTAACTGTTCAGATGGTGAGTAGATCACGCAAAACGCTCGGCTGGGATACCCCAGCCGAGCGTTTTGCGTGGGCGGTCGTCGAGTTCCTGAGCGAGGTCTTCGGGACCGTAGATGCTCAATCGGGAACTTTCGGAGAGCATCGGCGCGGTAGTCCGTGACCGCAACGACAGAGGGCAACTCCCGAAGCTGACCGAATTTCCGAATCAGGCGGACGTGGCGGTGGGCGTCTCGCGTAGAAGTCCGGCTCGGGCCCGCACTGCGGTCATTGCCTCGGGCTCGGATTCGTCGGTGATCGTGGTGTTGTCCTCGTAGGTGACGCCGGGGGGTGGGGCGTCTGCGCCGATCGGGTCGGCGTCAAAGAAGTTGCGGCGGTAGACGACATTGTCCAACGGCGGTGAGACATGCAGGATGGCCGTGCTGTCGGCCCGGACGACCACGTTCTCTTCGACCGTCACCCAGGTTGCGCCGTAGTCGGTGTAGAGACCGAAATTGTAGGGCGTGCGCGTGTCCTCGATCACGTTGCCCTGGATGATCGCGCCCGAGCCGTGGGAGTCGCCTTGTTCGCCGGCCAAGTAGATGCCTCCGCCGTCCGCCAGCACCTGCATGGTGCCCGTGGTGAGGTTGCGCAGGATGGCCGTTTTCCGGCCGGGGCCGACGACGATGCCGCAGTGGGGCACGTCGGCGATATGGTTGTGTGCGACCGTGCACCCGATTGTGCCGGTCAGCGCGATGCCCGGCGAGCCGGAGAACTCCAGGCCGACGTGGTGGACCCGGTTGTCCTCCACGAGGGTCGACCGGCTGCCGTCGACCACCAGGGCCCCCGCCGAAAGCGTGTCGAAGTCACACGCGCGCACCGTGACGTCCGCACCGCCGGAAATTCCCAGTCCGGTGGCGCCCAACCTAGTGAATCGGCAGTCTTCGATCCGTACGCCGGAAACCTCCTCCAGCACAAGGCAGGCGGGGATTGTGCTGGACTCGGCGGGCACCGTGACCGAGCCGACGCCCTCGCCGAGCGAAACGGTGTGGACCGGGCCGCCGGTATAGAAGCCGCTCCCGTGGTAGTGCAGGAAGCCCTCGGGGCCGCTCGGCCTCAGCCAGGTGGCGTCGGCGAACGTCAACCCCCGGAATGTGACACCACTTACACCGCTGACGCGTAGCAACGTCTCCAGGACCGGTGCGACAACCGACGTGCGATCCGGATGTTCGCCAGGCCTCGGCAGGTATCGCACAAGATGACGGCCTGGCTGTGAACGGTCCAGGACGAACGTGCCGGGCTCGGTGAGGAACGCGGCCTCGTTCTCGACGTGGGTCGGCAGGCCGAGGCCCCGAGAGGTCTGGCCTTCCCAAGTGGAGTTGTACAGAGCCAGCGCATGTCCGAACGCGGGTTGGGCCATGGTGATAACGGTGCCGCCGTCGCCGGCTGAGACCGAGGCAACGCCGCAGCGAGCCTCCGTCCACGGGTAGACGCCCCGATGCACGAACTCCACGTCACCCGGGCTATGCCAGGACAGTGGCTCGGTGCTGTCTGTGACATAGCCGGTCTCGGTCATGGTGACCAGGCCGGGAAGGCCGTCGATCCCCGCTCGTTCGGCCCGGCGGCCGTTCACGTACAGCTGCCGGGTATCCAGGTCACCCACCTCGGCCAGCCAGACACCGCTTTCCACCCGCCATCCGGTGAGGAGACGGCCACCGCTGACGACAGCCTTCTCCTGCGCGGTGGTGCCGTATCCGTAGGGCTGGTAGACGACCCTTCCCGAGTCGGCTGCGGTGAGTTCCCAAGGCTCGCCCAGCACGTGCGTGCCGCCTCTGAGCTGGACGACGACCTCATCGGCAACGCTGCGTGCCGCGATCTGCGCACGGCCGAGAGTGGCGAAGGGACGGTCATGCGTACCGGGGGCGGAATCGTCTCCCCGAGGGTCGACGAACAGTTCGGTCATGAGTTGATCACCTCTGTGGTGTTTATGGCGTACACAAGGTGTATACCTTATACGGAGGAGGGCGCTATGACGCAAGACAAAGCCGAAGATCCGGACCAGGTGGTGGAGTTGCTGTGGCGTGCGCGGGGCACGCGATCGAAACCGGAGTCGCGACCGGGGCTGAGCCTCGACCGGATCGTGCACGCGGGCATCGAGCTGGCAGATGCCGAGGGGCTGACCGGATTGTCGATGCGGAAGGTGGCCGAACGACTGGGCTTCACCACTATGTCGCTCTACCGGCACGTGCCCGGGCGCGCACAGCTCGTCGACCTGATGTGTGACGCGGTGGCAGGTGAGGCGCAGACCGGCCCGGTCCCGCCCGAAGGGAGTCATTGGCGGATACGGCTCGAGGCGTGCGCCAGAAATGCCTGGGAGCTGCGTCGGCGCCATCCCTGGCTGGCGCAGGTGCGGGGCCGTCGCGTGCCCGGGCCCCACATCATCGCGCGTTATGAGCAGATGCTGGACGCGGTCGCCGGCACCGGGCTCCCCCCTGTCGAGGTGATCGCCGTGGTCGGTCTTGTCGGCCGGTTCGTGGACTCCGAGGCACTGCTGCTCCAAGAAGCGGCCGAGGTCGCGCGACGCAGCGGAATCAGCGACGAAGACTGGTGGACAGGTCGTGACACGCTGTTCGAGCGACTGCACGAGTACCCCACGCTCACTCGTCTGTGGGAGGAGGGCGGTTTCGATCTGCCGGAGAATCCCTTCGAGTTCGGACTCGCCCGGCTACTGGACGGCATCGAATTGTTGATCCATCAGCGTTACGAAACTGGTGACAATAATGAGGTGTGCATCGTGTGCGGCACACCGGTGGACCACTCCGCCTCCGGGCGCCCTCGGATGTACTGTTCAGCGTCTTGCCGCCAGCAGGCGTACCGGAAGCGCAAAGCCCGCCGAGTCTGAGCTCGAACACCGGCCATTCAGCGGCGCCTGCAAGCCTCGGATCCGTTCCACGGAAAGCCGTGTGTCTCAGGCCGAAGATTTGGTCGAGGCCGGTTGTGCAGGGGGAGGGGCGACCGGCTCTTCGGGTTATGGCTGCTAGGTCACCTACCCGGAGGTCGCACGCGGTTGCTGGGAGTCATGTCTGCACAGCCGACTGCGAGACAACCAGGTTCGGGAGACGGCGGGTGCCTGCGGTGAGTTCGAAGGCCAGGTCGCCGTAGCCGAGTGAGAGTTCGGCAAGTTGTTCCCATACGTAGTGGATCTGCGGCTGCTGGGTGTCGCGATTCAGTGCGGTGTGAGCAAGCACGGAGTATCCGGCGAGACGGTCGATCACCGCGCCGACCGCTTCGGTGTGCATGTAAGCCGCGCCCACTGCCTGGGGCAATACGGATGCGACCCAACGATCGATACTTCGAGTCAGCCTGGTGCGATGGCGGTCGATTTCCCGGCGTGCCGCGTCCGACGTGTTCGAACGTTCTTCGTGGAGCGCGGCCAGCTCGTACGCTGCCTCCAGGATGGGATGCGGATGACGGACTCTGCCCGTGCACGCTGCGAGCACGAGGTCCTTCGAAGGCAGGAGTGGCCCGCTGGCATTCATCGCTCGCTCGATTCGTTCGGTGTGCGGCGCATGTCACGTGCCAGGGCGTTGAGTCCGTCGAGAACCTGTTGAAGCGTTTGGGTTTTCGGCGCGCTGCGGAGGTACGTCCGGTGGTCGGTATCGTCCGTCGGAAAGGAGATTCCGCGCAGAGACGCCCGTTCGCGCGGGCTCGATCTCGGTGGTTCGATGCGGGAGTGGTGGACCAGGGTGCAGTACGCGACCCACTTCCACGCGCAGTGATCGATCCGGCAAGAACGGTGTCGTTGCATCTGCCGATGCGCCAACTCGATCTCGGCGAGGATGCAGATGGTCGGCGGGGTGATCAGGGTGGCTTCGTCCATCAGGCCGCCCCGATCCGGAGTTCAGGAGTTGAACGGACCCAAGTGCCCTGTGGTGACACCGTCTCCAGGTCATAACCTTCGTCGCAGATCAGTGTGGGCTGGTTGTTCACCTGCTCCAGATCGAACGCGACGATGATCTCGACACCGAGGCCGGCGGCGATGCGGAGCGCGAACCGGATCGGATCCTGCTCGTCGGCTGGAGGCCGGACGGTGTACACGTACTGATAGCCCGAGGTGCGGGCATACCGCTGAACCTCGTCGGCGTGACGCGGCGCGTGCCGTCCGGATACGTCGCTGCGCACGAACCCAATGGCCTTCGGCCGGGCGATGGATGGTGGCGCGAACCCGTCGGTAATCGGCGGCTCGATTCTGTGGGTGTATGTCATTGTTCCCCCGAACATGATCAGTGGGTTGGTATGTGCGGCGTCCGGCTCGGAGCTGCTGGCGGCAGCCGACGGACCCGGGCATGGGTGAAGTTGTTGCGGCTTCAGCAGGTTCGAGCCTCCAACTCCAACCTGGAGGTTTCACCCGAACGCCGGGACCAAGCACATCACCAGCACCGGATCGGTTCCACAGGAATCGGATATCCGGTCGAATTTCATCCGTTACTGCATGCCGTGATCCGGCAGTGCGGTAGAACTGAACCGATTTCGTGTGCGGCTCGATCCGATTCCGCGAATGAAGGGGGAGGCCATGACCAGCGGCATCGATGACGACACCACCGACACCGGACGCAGCTCGACACTGCCGAGGCGCCAACTCGGTCGCTTCCTACGCGAGTCTCGGGAAGCGAACGGGTTCACCCTCGCCGCTGCGGCGAAGCTGGTCGAGTTGTCCCCGCCCGCACTCCAACGGATCGAGACCGGCCAAACCCAGAAGGTCCGCAAGCAAGACGTCCGAGCTCTGTGCGAGCTGTTCGGCGTCAGCTCGGACGACACTCAGAGCGCTATCGGCCTTGCGGCGCTGGCCAAGACGCAGAGTTGGTATCACGCCTACGGGGGTCTGTACTCCACCGCGTTCAACATGTACGTCGGGCTGGAGGCATCAGCGAGACGACTGACGCAGTACCACGAGCAGGTCCATGGCCTCCTCCAGACACCTGACTATGCACGCGCGCTGATCTCGGCTTTCTATCGAGGCGGCGAGCAGGAGGAGATCAGCCGCCGCGTCGAACTGCGTATGAGGAGACAAACCATGATTACGCGCAAGTCGAGCCCGCTGGAACTGGAACTGCTCCTGCACGAGTCCGCGCTGCACCGAAACATCGGCGGCCGAAAGGTAATGGCGGCTCAGCGCCGACACTTGGCGGAGATCAGCAAGCTTCCCAACGTCACGGTGCGGATTCAGCCGTACGAGGCCGGATCAACCTGGGGCATCCTGCACGGCCCCTTCAGCATCATGGAGTTCGAGACGAACGCCAAAGGTCAACCCGTCGAGCCTCCGATCGTCTACCTGGAAGGCGGGCCATCTGCAGACGTATACCTCGAGAAGCCCGAGGAGGTCAGGCTTTACAGT
>NZ_BAFP01000045.1 GCF_000308455.1 Nocardia abscessus NBRC 100374
GGGCCGGGGCGGCGGCCGCGGGGGAACCACTGCCGATCACGCCGAGCTGTCCGCCGACCGCGACGACGTCGTCTTCCTGGGCGGTGATCTCCAGCAGGGTGCCCGCGACGGGCGACGGGATCTCCGTGTCGACCTTGTCGGTGGAGACCTCGAGCAGCGGCTCGTCGACGGCGACCTCGTCACCGACGGCCTTCAGCCAGCGGGTGACGGTGCCCTCGGTGACGGACTCGCCGAGTTCCGGCATCTTCACCGACGTGCCATCACCGGACGGCGCGGGCGCGGCCTGGGCCGCGGGCGCGGACTCCTGGGCGGGAGCAGCCTCGGGCTCGGCCGCGGGCGCCTCCTGCGCGGGGGCTTCCTGCGCGGGCGCGGCGGCTTCCGGAGCGGGCGCGGGCGCGGACGAAGCCGCCTCGCCGGGCTCACTGATGACGCCGAGTTCGCCGCCGACCTCGACCACGTCGTCTTCGTTCGCGACGATCTTCGACAGCACACCCGCCGCGGGGGACGGGATTTCGGTGTCGACCTTATCGGTGGAGACTTCGAGCAGCGGCTCGTCGACCTCGACCGTGTCTCCTTCCTGCTTCAGCCACCTGGTCACCGTTCCCTCGGTGACGCTCTCACCAAGAGCGGGCATCTGGACGGAGAAGGCCATGTCCGTTGACTCCTCTGACTGCTCGACGGGGTTCTACAACAGTTGATCTCGCTGCGGACGCCCGCCGCGGGTCGCGCCGGGAGTCCGGAAGCCACCGATCATTGTGGTGGCACCGGAGATCCGTGTGGTTCTTGTACCGCGGTCCATCCTTGCACTCGTACGCAAGCCAGGTAGCACAGGGCGGCGAACTGCACAGAGCTGGCAGTATGGGAAGACCGGCGGTGAACATTCTCCGGTGCAGGAAAGGAGGTCGGCGTCGTTGGGTTTGCTGGATCGTTTCCGTGGCGGCGCTGCCCGGGCTGGCGGCGTTCTACGTGGGGGTTCGGTAGCCGGGCAGGATGCCCGCTATCTCTCCGAATGGGTGCGCACCCACGTTGGTGTCGAAGGCTACATCGAGCCGAAGACCACGGTGACAGATGTCACAGTTGTCCTTATTGCCGCTGATGGTGAATGGACGCGCCGGATCGTCGGCGAGCGTGGGGCGCAGCGGCTAGCCAAGGATTTGCACATCCCCGTCTACGACGTGCGCAAGACCGGGTATCCGCAGCGGATGCGCGACTACGACGCCCGGAAACGGGTGGAGCGGCAGCGCGAACTGGAACGGGATCTGTACGACCTCTGAGCCGTCGATATGTCCGTTCCGCCCGGTTCTCGCGCGGGCTCGTCAGGTGCCCGCGACGACGGGCGAGCCGCTCTGCGAACCGTTGGGGGCAGGCCGCCCCACACGTCGTCGGCCCGGACTATCCCCGCACCGGCCGCACCGGCCGCACCGGCCGCACCGGCCGCACCGGCCGCGCCGATGCACCGCTCGTCGCGCCCTTGGTGCGGTTCCATTCGGCGCGGGGAGTCTCCGGCGGCCCGGTCGCCAACCGGTGAGCGCGCGGCCGTCCTCTCCGTCCCGGCGGGCCGAAGCGCGTCGTCCGGAGATCGCCCCGGACGACGCACCCGCGAGTTCACTCCGCGGCGATGTCCTCGAGCACGGCGATCAGCGTGCGGACCGGGACGCCGGTGCCGCCCTTGCCGATGTAGCCGAAGGGGCCGCCGGTGTTGTAGGCCGGACCGGCCACATCGAGGTGGGCCCACTGCACGTTCTCCGGGACGAACTCCTTGAGGAACAGCCCGGCGGAGAGCATGCCGCCCCAGCGGTGCGGCGCGACATTGGCCAGGTCGGCGATCTTGGAGTTCAGGTCGCCGCGCAGTTCGGCCGGAAGCGGCATGGCCCAGCCGTTCTCGCCCACCTCGCGGGAGATGCGGGCCACCCGGTCGCGGAATTCGTCGGTGCCCATCACGCCGGGCGTGCGGGTGCCGAGCGCGACCATCTGCGCTCCGGTCAGGGTTGCCACGTCGATCAGGTACTCCGGCTCGTCCTCGCTCGCGCGCACGATCGCGTCGGCGAGGATCAGACGGCCCTCGGCGTCGGTGTTGAGCACCTCGACGGTGACGCCGCCGTACTGGGTGAGCACGTCGCCGGGGCGCTGCGCGGTGGCCGAGGGCATGTTCTCCGCCATCGGCACCGTGGCCGTGACGGTGATCGGCAGGCTCAGCCGGGCGGCCAGCAGCGTCGTGGCGATCACGGCGGCGGCGCCGGCCATGTCGGAGGTCATGTTCTCCATGTTCTGCGCGGGCTTGATGGAGATGCCGCCGGTGTCGAAGGTGATGCCCTTGCCCACCAGCGCGACCTGCTTCGGGCCGCCCGCGTAGGTGATCCGGAGCAGGCGCGGCGGACGCGAGGAGCCCTTGCCCACACCGAGCACACCGCCGTAACCGCCCTCTTCCAGCGCCTTCTCGTCGAGTACCTCGACGGTGAGGCCCGCGGCCTCGGCCAGTTCCCGCGCGCGGGAGGCGAACTCGGCGGGGAACAGGTGGCTGGGCGGGGTGTTCACGAAATCCCGCGCGGTGGCCACGGCCTCGGCGGTGAGCTGGGCGCGCAACAGCGCCTCTTCGCCGAATCCCGGCTCGGGTACGAGCAACTCGACACGGGCCACCGGGCGCTCGTCCGGCTTGGGCGCGGACTTGTCCGAGCGGAACGGCGTGAACGTGTAGGCGCCCAGGTAGAAGCCTTCGGCGGCGGCGCCGATGTCGAGCCCGGACAGCGTGGTCACCACCAGTTCGGTGCCGGACAGCGCGCGGGCGGCCACACCGGCCGAGCGGCGGATCTGCTCGGCGTCGAGTTTGTCGGCGGACCCCAGGCCGACGGCGAGGACGCTGGACACCCCGGCCAGTCCGGACGGCGCCGGGATGCGGGTCAGCTCCTCGGCCTTGCCCTTCGCCCCGACCGTGCCGAGCTGGTCGAGCAGCTCCCCGCGCAGTTCTGCGGTGAGCACGTCGCCGAACAGGTCCTCGGGCACGATGACGGGGCCGTCCTCCGAGGAGGTCAGTCCGATGACGAGCACATCGGTGTCCGCGCCGATGGCCTCGGTGCGTGCCAGTTCCGGTCCGAGCGAGCGATCTGCAACAGCGGTCATTGGCACAGGCTATTCGCTCCGTTCCGGATGACGCACCGCGACGCCGTCGAGCAGGAGTTCCACCGCGGCGACGAGCAGGTCGTCGAAGTCCATCTCGAAACCGGAGTCCTGGTCGGTGAGCAGACGATGCAGGACGGGGCGGATCGCCGGGTCGAGCCACTCGGCGAGGTCGTGGTGCGGCGCGGTCGTCTCGGCGGCGTCGCGCGGATCGCCGAAGCGGTCGACGCGCTCGGAACTCCACAACAGCGCGAGCCCCTGGACCAGGCCCGACAGCGCGAGGTAGATCGTGAATCCGGTCCGCTGGGTGAGGCCGGGGTGGTCGAGAGCGGCGAAGTTTCGTTCCAGCACGTCCAGCAGCGCGGGGCCCAGCGGCGGACGGGTGCGCGCCAGGAGCGGCAGCATCCACGGATGCCTGCGATAGAGGCGCCACTCCTCGTGCGCCTCGTGCCGCAACCGGGGCCGCCAGCCGGTGTGCTCGGCGGGCGGCGGCGGAATCTCGTCGAGTACCAGCTCGGCCATGCTCGCCAGCAGCGCTTCGCGGTCGGGGAAATGGCGGTAGAGGGCCGCCGTCGCGACACCGAGCGCACCGGCCAGACGGCGCATGGTGAGGCCGTCGATCCCGTCGCGGTCGGCCAGCTCCACCGCCGCGCGGGTGATGCCGACGGCGGTGAGCCGCGTCGGGCGGGCGGCGCGGCGCACGGGGATCGCCGCGCGGCGGGCGCGGTAGGCGCGGGCCTGACAGGAACGGGAGCAGTACTTGCGCCGACGGCCGAGCGTCGGCTGGACGAGTTCGTTCCGGCAGAGCGCACAGGTCATTCCGATGCTTCCATTTCGACACACGAACAGGTGTGACGAAATATTAGCGAGATGGCTGTGACCTGCCTAGATTTGCGAACTAATACGCTGTTCACAAGGAAAGGAATGCGGATGGAGATCACCACTCGCCAGGCCGGTGCCGAGGACCGTGACGCGCTGATCGAGGCATTCGGCATCGCCAGTGCGGACGAGGTGGTGACCGCGTGGTTGCTCGAAGGCCAACCCGAAGGCGGGTTGCGCACCGCGTTCGTGCCCGGTCTGGTCGACCGTGCATTGCGGGACGACGAGATCTGGGTGGCGGGCGTGGGTGCGGAGATCTGGTCTATGTCGATCTGGCAGCACGTCACCTCGGTCGAGCGATTCGCCGGCGAAGCCGCCGAGACGCGGACCATGGCGCAGCAGGCTCCCGACGTGCGCGTGCTCCAGCGGCTACAGATCGTCACGGACCTGCTGGCCCGGGAACACCCCCGCGAGTTCCCGCACCGATACCTGCAAGTGATCGTCACGATGCCGGAGCATCGCGGCAAAGGAGCCGGTGCGGTGATTCTCGCCGACCGCTTGAAAGCGGCCTCCGAAGCGGGCGTTCCGGCGTTTCTCGAAGCGAGCACCGAACGATCCGCTCGGCTCTACCGCCGCTCCGGATTCGCCGCGACCGGAACTACCCACACCCTGCCGGAGAACGGTCCGACACTGATTCCGATGTGGTTCCGGCCCTGACGCGGGGCGAGGACCACGGCTACGCGCCGCGGCCGGCGGATAAGCTCGGCGGGTGACCGAGACGAGCCTCCTGCAAGGACCCATCCACGCCGTGCACGTCGAGCTCGGCGCCACCTTCGCGCGGTTCGGCGGCTGGGAGATGCCGGTGTCCTACGCGGGCACGGTGACCGAGCACCAGGCGGTTCGCACGGCGGTGGGTCTGTTCGACGTCAGCCATCTCGGCAAGGCGACGGTGCGTGGCCCCGGCGCCGCGGCGTACGTGAACTCGGCGCTCACCAACGATCTCGGCCGCATCCAGGCGGGCAAGGCGCAGTACACGCTGTGCTGTGCTCCCGACGGGGGAGTGATCGACGACCTGATCGCCTACTACGCCGGTGACGACGAGATCTTCCTGGTGCCGAACGCCGCCAACACCGCGGCGGTCGTCGCGGAACTGCGCAAGGCCGCGCCCGACGGCGTCACCGTCACCGACGAGCACCGCGAGTACGCCGTGTTCGCCGTGCAGGGCCCGCGTTCCACCGAGGTGCTGACCGCGCTCGGCCTGCCCACCGACCTCGAGTACATGGCCTACGCCGACGCCGTGTGGGACGGCCGCCCCGTCCGGGTCTGCCGCACCGGTTACACCGGCGAACACGGCTACGAGCTGCTGCCGCGCTGGGACGACGCAGAACCGCTGTTCGGCGCCTTGGTCGAGGCGGTGCGCGCCGCCGGAGGCCAGGTGGCCGGGCTCGGTGCCCGCGACACCCTGCGTACCGAGATGGGCTATCCCTTGCACGGGCACGAACTCTCGCTGGAGATCTCCCCGGTGCAGGCGCGCTGCGGGTGGGCGGTCGGCTGGAAGAAACCGGAGTTCTGGGGCAAGGCCGCTCTGGAGCAGGAGAAGTCGGACGGCCCGCGCCGAATCCTGCTCGGCCTGAAGGCGCTCGACCGCGGTGTGCTCCGGCAAGGGCAAACCGTGCTGCGGGCAGGCGAACCGGTCGGCGAAACCACTTCCGGCACCTTCTCGCCCACCCTCAAGGTCGGCATCGCGCTGGCCCTGCTGGACACCTCCGCCGGCATCGAACCCGGTACCGAGGTCGAGGTCGACGTCCGCGGCCGCCGCCTGCGCTGCGAAACCGTGCGCCCACCGTTCGTCCGCACCAACACCAGGTAGCTCCCGCCGCTCCCGTCGCGGGCCGCCCCGCTGCGCCCGCCTGGGTGATCGGCCGTGGTCTGCGCCGTGTCCCACGGGGGACCAGGGGGGCGCGGACCGTGGCGGAATCGCCGGAACCGAGCCGGATAGGATCGTCGCCATGACCGCTGCCGCACAGTTCACCCGTGTTCCGCATCCCGCGCCACTCGCGGCGCAGCGGCGACAAGAGGTACTGGCGGAGCCGGGGTTCGGGCGGTACTTCACCGATCACATGGTCTCGATCGATTACGTCGGCGGCACGTGGACGAACGCGCGCGTGGAGCCGTACGGCCCGCTGGCCTTGGACCCCGCGACCATGGTGTTCCACTACGGCCAGGCCATCTTCGAGGGGCTCAAGGCCTACCGTCAGGGTGACGGCAGCGTCTCCTGCTTCCGGATCGATGCCAACGCCGCGCGTTTCCGCAGGTCGGCTCGCCGTATGGCGATGGCGGAGCTGCCCGACGAGCTGTTCATCGAGTCGGTGCGCCAACTGCTCGAGGTGGACCGGGACTGGGTGCCCGCGGCGGGCGGCGAGGAATCGCTGTACCTGCGGCCGTTCATGTTCGCCACCGAGGCCGGGCTCGGTGTGAAGCCCGCCGCGGCGTACAAGTACCTGTTGCTCGGTTCCCCGGCGGGAGCGTACTTCCCGCGCGGTGTGAAGCCGGTGCGGGTCTGGCTGTCCACCGAATACGTGCGCGCCGCGCCGGGCGGCACCGGCGAGGCGAAGGTCGCGGGCAATTACGCCGCTTCGCTACTGGCCCAGGCCGAGGCAACGGCCAAGGGATGCGATCAGGTGGTGTGGCTGGACGCGTGTGAGCGCCGCTACGTCGAGGAAATGGGTACCAACAACCTGTTCTTCGTCTTCGGGTCCGGTTCCGAGGCGCGGCTGGTCACGCCGGAACTCTCCGGCTCGTTGCTGCCGGGCATCACTCGCGATTCGCTGCTCACCCTGGCCGCCGATTCCGGCTTCCCCGTCGAGGAGCGCAAGATCTCGGTCGAGGAATGGCGCAAGGGCGCCGAATCCGGTGAGATCACCGAGGTTTTCGCCTGCGGGACCGCCGCGGTGATCACCCCGGTCGGCTGGGTCCGTTCCGGTACGGGCGAGTTCACCATCGGCGGTGGAGAGCCCGGCGCGGTCACCATGGCTCTGCGCGACACCCTCACCGGCATCCAGCGCGGCACGTTCGCCGACAAGCACGGCTGGATGCGCCGTATGTGACTCAGCCCGGCATCAGCATGTGCCACTGCTCCAGCGTCCGCGGACGCATGACGTAGTTTTTGTCCCGGACAGTGGACAGTGCGGCGCTGGGTTCCTGCGAATACCAGTGGCCCGGGTAGACGACCGGGTCGCCGGCGAGTCCGGCCAGGTAGCGCAGGCTGCGGAACATTTCGTCCGAATCGCCGCCGGGGAAATCGGTGCGGCCGCAGCCGTCGACGAACAGGGTGTCGCCTGCGATCAGGCGGTTGTCGAACAGGAAGCATTGGCTGCCCGGAGTGTGTCCGGGCGTGTGTAGTAACTCGATGTCGAAGGCCCCGACGGTGACCTTGTCGCCGTGCTCGTGACCGGTCAGTTCGCTTTCGGCGATACCCGTGACGTTGGCCACCCACGGCAGCTCTTTGGCGTTGACATGCACTGGGACGCTTGTCTTTTCGAGGAGTTCGCGCACTCCGCGCAGGGTGAAGCCGAGCATCGTGCCGCCCACGTGATCGGGGTGGTGGTGGGTGGCGAGCACGCCGCTGAGCCGCAGACCGTCTCCCTCGGCGATGTCCACCAGATCACCCGCCGCGTAGGCCGGATCGATCACCACGCACTCGCCCGTCTCCCGGTCGCCGATCAGATACGCGAAGTTGCGCATCTGTGTCGCGATCGGATCGCCCACGGCGTAGTCGCGTCCCGACAACAGTTGGCGAAAATACAGGCGCTCAGAAGACATACCGCCCACCTTATTGCCCGACCCAGACGATCCGCGCGCCGCGGCCGGAAAAATTCCAGTGACCCAGACTCCCGGGCGGTTCCGAACTGGACAAATGTTCAATTCGGCATGACGAATCTACGGCGCTGGCGGGTCAGACGGTCTGGACAGCGAGGGACAGGACGGCCGCCGTGAGCGCCACGGTGGTCTCGACAGCGGCGCCGAGGACGTCACCGGAGACTCCGCCGAAGCGGCGGGCGCAGTGCCGGACCAGGATCATCGAGGCGGCCAGGCCGAGCGTCACCGCGAGAGGGCCGAGCCATGGGTAGCCGGGGACGGCGAAAACGGCGAGTGCGACGGCGGCCACCGGCCAGCACACTGCGGCCGCAGCCGATTGCGTGCCCGCGACCAGAACGCCGAACCCGGTACCCGGAGCGGCGGGAATACCCCGGCAGGCCAGGATCACCGCGACACGGCCGGTCGCCACGGCGAGTGCCACCGCGAGCCATCTGCCCGAATCGGCCAGGGCCGCGAACGAAAACGCTTGCACCCCAATGGTGATCGTGAGCCCCGCGACACCGAAGGGACCGGCCCCGCCGCTTTTCATGATCTGCCTGGCCCGCTCCGGCGGTCCGTAACTGCCGAGCCCGTCCAAGGTGTCGGCCAAACCGTCCAGATGCATGCCCCTGGTGATCAACGCCAGTGCGCCGACCACCAGCAGCCCGGCCAGCGAAGCGCTCATTCCGGCCCGGGTCAGCGCCCAGAGCAGGCACGCGGCCCCCGCGCCGAGTAACGCGCCGACCAGCGGCGCCAATAGGATCGCGCGCCGCGCCGCCGAGCGATCCACAGCCTCCGGCCCTCGGACCGGCAGTACCGTGAGCCAGGAAATCGCCAACCGAACCCCGTTCACGCTGAACCTCGTTCGGCGGGCGGTACTCGGCGCGTGTTGTCGGAAACCCGGTCGATGACCGGCCGCGGCGCCGGGTTCTCCTGCGCCCCACCCGGCGTCGGCGAGGGGGGTAAGGCGGCGCAGGGGCGGGAAGACTTCACTTGCGCAGGTTCGGCGCTGGGGTTGCCGGTTCGGGGTCGGCGGTGCTGACGCCCGCCTCGGCGAAGGTGGACATCTCCGTGAGAGCCGCCACCGCCGAGCGGAGGATGGGAAGGGCGGTCAGGGCGCCGGAGCCTTCGCCGAGGCGCATGGTCAGGTCGACCAAGGGCTCGAGGCGCAGGTGTCGCAGCGCGAGGTCGTGTGCCGGTTCGGTGGACCGGTGACCGGCCAGCCACCAGGCGCTCGCGCCCGCGGCGAGGTCTTCGGCGACCATCGCCGCGGCCGTCACGACAACGCCGTCGAGGATGACGGGCGTGCGCCGGGTGGCGGCCTGGGCGAGGAACGCGGCCAGCGCGGCGAAGTCGGCGCCGCCTGCCACGCGGAGGAGCTCGACCGGGTCCTTCACCACCGGGCGGGCGCGGCGCATCGCATCGCGGATGGCGGCGACCTTGCGGATCCATCCGGCGTCGTCCACGCCGGTGCCGCGGCCCACCGCGGCGACCGGTTCGGTGTTGGTGAGGCTGGCGATGAGCACCGTGGCCGGAGTGGTGTTGCCGATGCCCATATCGCCCGCGATCAGCAGGTCGGCGCCCGAGTCGATCTCCTCGTCGGCGATGGCGCGGCCCGCGTCGATCGCCGACTCGACCTCTGCGGCGGTGAGCGCGTCCTCGCGATCGATCGACCCGCTGGAGCGCCGCACCTTGTGCTTCGAAACCTG
>NZ_BAFP01000044.1 GCF_000308455.1 Nocardia abscessus NBRC 100374
CCGCAGCCGCTCGGCCGGGATGCCCAGGCGCGCCAGGTCGCGTCGGTGCGAGCGGTCCAAGGCGATCACCAGGTCGGCGTCGCTGTGCGCGGCGCCGAACGCGGCGGCGATGTGGCCGGTCGGGTACCCGTACCTGCGCAGGGTCGCGCTGGTGCGCGGGTCGGCGTCGGCGCCGACGTGCCACGAACCGGTGCCCGCGCTGCTGACCCGTACCCGATTGGCCAGTCCGGCCCGGTACAGGTGCGACGCGAAGATCTTTTCCGCCATCGGAGAGCGGCAGATGTTGCCGGTACAGACGAACGAGACGTGCAGCTGACCCACGCCTGCCATTCTGGCCGGTCCTGCTATCCGACCGCCACGTAGGGTGTGATCTCGTGGCCGAGGACACCGTCGATCGCGCGAAACTGCGTCACCACGGCGACGTGGACGCGCGTGCGGGCATGCTCGATTTCGCGGTGAACGTGCAAGGGATCGCGCCGCCCGAGTGGCTGCGGCGGCGTCTGGCCGCGCGGCTGTCGGATCTGGGCCGCTATCCGAGCGCCGAGGACGCCGAAGCCGCCCGCCGCGCGGTCGCGGCCCGGCACGGCCGCGCTCCCGGCGAGGTGCTGCTGCTGGCGGGCGCCGCCGAAGGCTTCGCGATGCTGCCCCGCCTCGCCCCGCGCTCGGCCGCGGTGCTGCACCCGTCGTTCACCGAGCCCGAACTCGCGCTGCGCGAGGCCGGCGTCCCCGTGACCAGGGTGGTATTGCGGCCGCCCTACCGGCTGGATCCCGCCGCGGTGCCCGCCGAGGCCGATCTGGTGGTGCTGGGAAACCCGACCAACCCGACTTCGGTGCTGCACCCTGCCGACACCATCCGCGCCCTGCGCAGGCCGGGGCGCGTCATCGTGGTCGACGAAGCCTTCGCCGACGCGGTGGCGGGCGAGCCGGAATCCCTCGCGGCCGACTCCGCGCCCGACCTGCTGGTGCTGCGCAGTCTCACCAAGACCTGGGCGCTGGCCGGTCTGCGCTGCGGCTATTTCCTCGGGGCGCCCGACGTGCTCGCGCGTCTGGACCACGGGCGGCCGCACTGGCCGCTGGGCACCCTGCAATTGGAGGCGATCACCGCCACCGCGAGCCCGGCGGCCGTCGCCGAGGCCGGGCGCGGCGCAGAGACGCTCGCCGTGCATCGCGCCGCCATGATCGAGCGCCTGACCGGCGTCGGCGTCTACGTCCACACACCAGCGGAGGGCCCGTTCCTGCTGCTGCGCGTGGCGGACGGCGAATTGCTACGCAAACATCTGGCCGCCGAGGGCATCGCGGTTCGTCGCGCGGACACCTTCCCCGGTCTCGGCCCGGATCATCTGCGCGTCGCGGTCCGCGGCGGCGAGCAGGTCGATCGGCTGGTCGCCGCGATCCGGTCGGCGGATGTCCGATGAGCGCATTTCGGCTGTGCGAGGCGGGTCGCGGATCCGATGCCGAGCGTCGCGCGGACGCAGGCGCCGCGCGATCTCGGACGTCCGGTGCGCGGGAGGTGGGGCAGCGCTCGCATCCCCACCGGTGTGGTCGGGAAACGAGCCAGGCGAAGCAGTGCAGGAGCGATGTGAAGGAAGGTGGACGATGACCACGCTCGCGGATCTCATCGGGGTGCTCGACGCGGCCTACCCGCCCGCGCTGGCCGAGTCGTGGGACTCGGTCGGCCTGGTCTGCGGTGACCCGGCCGAGGAGCTGACCCGGGTGCTGTTCGCGGTCGACGCGACCGCGGCGGTCGTCGACGAGGCGATCGACTGGCGCGCGCAGGCCCTGGTGGTGCATCACCCGCTCCTGCTGCGCGGGGTCGACACCGTCGCGGCGAGCACGCCGAAAGGCGCACTGCTGCACCGGCTGATCCGTTCCGGCTGCGCGCTGTTCACCGCGCACACCAACGCCGACTCCGCCGCCCCTGGCGTCTCCGACGCGCTCGCCGCGGCCCTCGGTCTCACGGTGACCGGACCGCTGGACGCGAAACCCGAGTCCGCCGTGGACAACTGGGTGGTCCAGGTACCACGCACGCACACCGAGGCCGTGCTCGCCGCGCTGTTCGCCGCCGGTGCGGGCGGGAGTGGGAACTATTGCGACTGTGCGCTGCGGGTGCCCGCCACGGGGCAGTTCCGTCCGGTTGGCGACGCGGCTCCGGCGCAGGGCACGCTGGGCGAACTCCAGCACGTCGAAGAGGACCGGATCGAGGTGGTCGCCCCGCCCGCGGTGCGCTCGGCCGTGCTCGCCGCGCTGCGCGCCGCGCATCCCTACGAAGACCCGGCCTACCACATCAGTGAACGCGCACAGTTGCCGTCGTCGCTCGGCATCGGCCGGGTCGGCACGCTGCCCGAACCGGAAACGTTGCGCGCGTTCACCGATCGCGTGGCCCGTTCTCTCCCGCACACCGCGTGGGGCGTTCGCGCCGCGGGCGACCCGGACCGCAGTGTCTACACCGTGGCCGTGTGCGGGGGAGCGGGCGACTCCTACCTGAACAGGGCCACCAGGCTCGGCGTCGACGTGTACGTCACCTCCGACCTGCGCCACCATCCGGTCGACGAGCACCTGCGCGCGGGTGGTCCCGCGTTGGTCGACGCCGCGCACTGGGCCACCGAATTCCCTTGGTGCGTGCAGGCGGAAGCGCTCGTCCGGAGCGCACTGCCCGGCCTGGAGACCAGGGTGTCCACGTTGCGCACCGACCCGTGGACGGTGCGTTCTCCCAGCTGAGCACCGAGCGCCTGCGTCGGATGCCGTTGTCCCGGCGACGAACTGACGACGGCGTGTCGGGGCGTGTCCCGCCGGGGCCGGAACGGGTTGGGCGTTTCGGGTGAATCGAGTAGTTCGTGCGGGGTACAACTACCGCATGAACTTCCCGGTCGATTTCGGGCTCGTGCAGATCGGGCTGATCCTGCTGCTGGTCGTCGGTGTGGCGCTGATCGTCTCCGGTCTGATCGCCGCGCGCCGGGTGGGTATGCGGGCGCTGCTCGCGCGCGGCACGGGCGGGCTCGCGCTGCTGCTGGTCGCTGTGGTGTTGCTGTGGATCGCGACCCTGCTGCAGACCTATCTCGGACTGACCGGCGAGATCAAGGCGGCCCATGTGGTGGCGAAGCCGGTGCCGGGGCAGGAACACCAGCTCGACGTCGACCTCACCCTGTACGGCGACGGCGACCACCCCGAACAGCGCAAGACCTACCGGGTCGAGGGCGATATGTGGGTACTGCAATCGGGCATCGTCGAGCTGGAACCGTGGGTGAACGCCCTGGGCTTCCATTCCGGCTACCGGATCAGCCGCCTGTACGGCCAGCGCCTCGACGGCGTCGCGACCACGCAGAACCAGATCTTCCTCAACGAGGGCGACCAGGACTTCTTCGCCGACATGCGCGAGGGCCGCTGGTGGACCCAGCCGTTCGTGCGCTCCGCCTACGGCAACGCGGTGATCGCGGTGCCCGGCGAATACGACGTCTACATCTCCCGGGACGCCATCAAGACTCGCACCGTCGGCGGCTGACGCAGGTCCACCGGTCCGGCGGGGTACGGTTGAACACCAGTCCCGTCCACCCCCTCCAGGAGTTTGTCCGCGTTGAATGTCGAACCCACGATCCAGGCCGCGCTGCTGCGGCTCGCCTCCGTCGACGCCGAGCTGACCCGGATCGCGCACCGGCGCACCGTGCTGCCCGAGCAGCAGGAGGTGGCCCGGCTGGAGGCCGAGCGCAACGCGCACAAAGACGCCGCGGTGGCGGTGGAGATCGTGCTGGACGACCTCGACCGCGACATCCGCAAGCTGGAGGGCGAGGTCGACGCGGTGCGCAAGCGCGAGGACCGCGACAAAGGCATGCTCACCGCGGGAACGGTGAACGCCAAACAGCTTTCGGAGATCCAGCACGAGCTGGGCAGTCTGGAGCGCCGCCGCTCGGTTCTGGAGGACGAACTGCTCGAGGTGATGGAGCGGCGGGAGGCCTCCGCCGCCGACCACGAGCACGCGGGCGCCCGGCTGAGCAAGACCGAGGACGAACTCGCGGCCGCGCAGCGGCATCGCGACGAGGCGCTGGCGGATCTGGACGTGGCGCAGACCCGCTGTGACAACGACCGTGCCGTCGTGGTGGCCAAGCTGCCCGGTGAAGTGCTCGCGATCTACGACCGTCAGCGCGAACAGCACGGCGTCGGCGCCGCGCTGTTGCAGGCTCGCCGCTGCGGCGCGTGCCGTATCGAGCTCGATCGCGGTGAGATCGCGCGCATCGCCAAGACCGCACCCGACGTGGTCGTGCGCTGCCCGGAGTGCGGCGCGATTCTGGTCCGGACCAAGGAATCGGGGCTGTGAGTTCACCGCGAGCGGGCGCCGGGGAAGCCCGGCGATGAGCTTTTCCGAAGTGATCGTCGAAGCCGACGGTGGTTCGCGGGGCAATCCCGGTCCGGCCGGATACGGCGCGGTGGTCTACGACGGCGACCACATCCGGGTGCTCGCCGAGCGGCGGGAATTCCTCGGCATCGCGACCAACAACGTCGCCGAATATCGCGGAATGATCGCCGGATTGGAGGCGGCGGCGGAACTGGGCGCCGAGTCGGTCGTGGTGCGTATGGATTCCAAGCTGGTCGTCGAACAGATGTCCGGCCGCTGGAAGATCAAGCACGCGGCCCTGATCCCGCTCGCCGACCGCGCCCGCAGGATCGCCGCCGGGTTCGCGCGGGTGACCTACACCTGGATTCCCCGCGCGGAGAACTCCGCCGCCGACCGCCTGGCGAACGAGGCCATGGACGAGGGCACCGGCGCCGGTGACGGCCGTGCGCTCGCCGCGGACACGAAGTCGACCGAGGCCGCGGATCCGGCCCTCGTGGTGACCGAGCACGACCGGCCGAGCTGGATCGACGAAGTCAGGGACGCGAACGCCGAGCAGACGAAACCCGCGCAGTACAGCCCGGGCTGGACCGGCGCCACCGGCCGTCCCACCCGTTTGCTGCTGCTTCGCCACGGCCAGACCGAGTTGTCGGTGCAGCGCCGCTATTCCGGTCGCGGCAACCCACCGCTCACCCCGCTGGGCCGGGAGCAGGCCGCCCGTGCCGCGAAGATGCTCGCCGCCAAAGGCGGTATCACGGCCGTGGTCAGTTCTCCGCTCGGCCGGGCCAGGGAGACCGCCGAGGCGGCGGCTGCCGCGCTCGGGGTTCCGGTCGAGGTCCACGACGGGTTGATCGAGACCGACTTCGGCGTGTGGGAGGGACTGACCTTCGCGGAGGCCATGCAGCGCGACCCCGATCTGCACGCGCGCTGGCTCGGTGATCCCGCTGTCGCCGCGCCCGGAGGGGAGAGCTTCGAGGAGGTCACGGGGCGGGTGGACGCGGCTCGTCGCGACCTGCTCGAACGGTATCCCGGCGCCAACCTGGTGGTGGTCAGTCATGTGACCCCGATCAAGACGCTGCTGCGGCTGGCCCTCGATGTCGGCCCTGCGCTGCTGTACCGATTGCATCTGGATCTGGCGTCGCTATCGATAGCGGAGTTCTATCCCGACGGCGGGTCTTCGGTGCGTCTGGTGAACGATACGTCCTACCTCTGAGGACGCCGCCGAGCCCGAATCGAGGGCTTATGCGGTGCGCGGAGCGCGAATTATGCCCTATTGCAACACATTTGCGTTTCACATTCGCGCGATGCGGTGAATCTCACTTCAACTCTGCCTTGCGCGCCGAGTAGCGGTAGGCTTCCGGACGGTCAGGCACAGGCGTCCTACCGGGTTGCCTGGTCGGGGTCGACGCAGCGTCCTCGGTCAGTGCTGTTCAGGGGACGATGGCTCGCGGGCAGTGACGCCCGCAGGCCGCGTCGTAGGAAGCTCCTGTGCCGTCGAGTGGTTCGATGAGAGTGCAGGTTCGATGAGCAGTCCGATCAAGGTTGTCGTTCTCGGGGCGGGGATCGGAGGGCTCACCACTGCGGCTGCCCTGCGGCATGCGGGTTTCGGCGTCGAACTATACGAAGCGGGGCCCGAGCTGAGGGCCCAGGGATTCGGACTTTCGGTGCAGGCCAACGGGATCAACGCGCTGCGCACCCTCGGCCTCGGCATCGACGAGCAACTGCTCGAACGCGGCGGCCGGGTCGAGACCTTCCGTTTCTGCAACCCCGACGGCAGCCCGATCCGGGTGCTTCCGGTGCACCGGCTCGATGCCCAGCTCGGCGCCCCCGCTGTGGCGCTGCACCGCACCGACCTCCATGACGTACTGCTGCGCGCGATCGGCGACACGCCGACTCACGTTGGCGCGCAAGCCACTCGTTTCGTGGACGAGGGCGAGCACGTCCGCGTCGAGTTCGCCGACGGCCGGATCGCCGAGGGTGATCTGCTCGTCGCCGCCGACGGCATCCACTCGGTGGTGCGCGCCCAGCTGCACGGTCGCGCCGAGCCGCGCCCGGGCAATTTCGTATGCTGGCTGGCCTGCATCCCGTTCGTGCATCCCAATGTGGCTCGCGGGCTTTCGGCGCACTTCTGGGGCACCGGAATGCGTTTCGGCATCCACGACATCGGCCACGGCCGGGTGTACTGGTGGGGCACCAAGACGCTGCCCGCCGACGAGGCCGCGAACTGGCAGGGCGGCAAGGAGGATTTGCTGCGCCTGTATGCCGATTGGGCGCCGGAGGTGCGCGCCTGCATCGAGCAGACCGACGAATCGGCGATCCTGGCCGTGCCCGCGCAGGACCGTCCGCCGCTCGCGCAATGGGGCCGCGGCCGGGTGACGCTGCTCGGCGACGCGGCGCACCCGATGCTGCCCAGCCTCGGCCAGGGCGCCAACGCGGCCATCGAGGACGCGGTGGTGCTGGCGAGCGTGCTGCGCAACTCCCTGGATCCGGTTGCGGGTCTGCGCCGTTACGAGAAGCTGCGCGCCGACCGCACCGCCATGTTCGTCAACGGGTCGGCCTCGCTGGCCAAGATCGAGCAGACCACCGACCCGCGTCTGGTGCGGGTGCGCGACACCTACTTCCGGCACGCGCCCACCGAGTTCTTCTTGCGTGAGCTCGGCAAGCCGATGTCCTTCCCGCCGCCGGACGGGCCGACCGCCCGGCTGCCGCGCCCGCTGTCGCCGGTCGAGCGCTGGCATTGGATCGCCGATCAGCTCGCGCCGCTGCACATCCTGTCGCGCGTGCGGATCCGCGGACACGTCGAGGTCGAGCAGATCCGGGCCGGCTTGGACGAGGTGCAGCGCCGACATCCGCTCCTGCGGGTCGCCGTCGCCGCCGAACCGGACGGCACCGCACCGCGTTTCGTGCCGGTGCAGGCGCCGATTCCGCTGCGCGTGATCGAATCCGAGGACAGCACGAACTGGCTGACCGAGGCCGACGAGGTGGAACTGCGCGAGCCGTTCGACTGGCGTACCGGCCCGCTGGCCAGGGCGGTGCTGATCAAGGAGACCGACGGCACGAACGAGCTGATCGTCACGCTGCACTACGCCATCGCCGACGGGGAGAGCGCGCTGTCTGTGGCCAAGCAGGTGCTCCAGGTGGCCGCCGGGGAAGCGGCCGACTTCGCGCCCGCGCCGGTGCGGCCGGGGCCGGAGGAGCTGTTCCCGCCGCGTTTCCAGGGAGCAGGGGGTGCGCTGCGCACCGCGGGTTCTTTCCTGCGCGACCAGAAGTCGCAGCTGCGCAAGCCGCGCAGGCTCGAGCCCACCTCGCTGGTTCCCCCCGCGCAGCGGCGCAGCCGGGTCGTGCACCGCAGCCTCGACACCGACCGGCTCGACGCGCCCACGGCAGGCTGCGCCCGCCACGGCGTCGGCCTGCAGGCGGCGCTGTCCGCGGCGCTGCTGATCGCGGCGGCCAGGGAAGCGGGCACCGAGAAGGCCGCCTGGTTCACCGTCGGCAGCTCGGTCAACTTCCGCGACCATCTCGACGGCGCCGCCGCCGACACCGAGGTCGGCACGTACCAGGGCATGATCGCCACCCCGGCGAAGTACGCGCCGTGGGCCTCGCTGTGGGAGATCGCCGCCGACATCGAGCGCGAGTACGGCGCGCGGATGGATCGACGCGATCACCTGTCCGCGCTGAACCTGCTGAAGGTGGCCGCACCGAAGTCGGTGGCCGCCAGCGCGTCCACGGTGAAACTCATGGACACCCGCGGCCCGGGTCATCTCTGTATGACCTACCTGGGCAGCTATCCCTTCCCGGACAAGGTCGGCTCCTGGCAGCTGGAGGGGGCGCAGTTCGTCTCCGGCATGTCCGTCAGCGGTTTCATCATGGCCACCGCCAACGCGACGCACGACGAGTTGTCCTTCAACATCGGCTACGTCGAGCCCGCGGTCTCGCGCGATCGAGCCGACCGTCTCGCCGACGAAAGCGTGCGCGCGTTGCTGTCGGCTTGCTGACCTGCCCGCATACACCGCGATACAACAGCAGAGTCGCGGCATCGGCACAGCCGATGCCGTGATTCGCGATATCGATAACTGGATAAGTGTGGTAGCAGCTTTGCGTGTCAGCGATCAGGGTGGGCTTGGGTAGATCCGCGCACGGCCGGTGCCGCGACTGTCGCGATAGGAGTGACTGTGACATCCGAACCGAGTGCTACTTCCGAAAGACCTCCCGAGGCCTGGCCGGTCAGCGCGTACCAGCGAGACGTGTTGTCGGTCGCCTACCGGTATGCCCCGGCGCCGGTCACCAGGAACGCCTACTGCGCGTTCCTGGACGAGTCTTTCGATATGGCCAGGTTGCGGGCCGTGGTGCGCAAGGCCCTGCTGGGTGACGACGCACTGCGGCTGAGGTTCGAATTCTCCGACGGCCGTTTCTGGCAGTGGGTGTCCGACGAGCTACCGGAGGTCGAACTGGTCGATCTCAGCTGGGCGTCCGACCCAGCCGCCGCGCGCCGGGACTGGGTGAACCGCGCCAACGTGACACCGTCCCCGCCGCGGCAGCCGTTCCGGATCGCCGCGCTGGTCGACGGCCCCGACCACTTCCATCTCTACGTGGCGATGCACCACGCCATGATCGACGGCTGGGGCGTGAACGCGCTGTGGAGCGCGCTGGTGGACAACTACAGCCGCACGGATCTGCCGCTGGAACTGCTCGCCGAACCGGACCCGGCGACCGAGCAGACCGACCGCGGCGCCGCCACCTACCGCAAGATCGCCGCCGAGCACGAGCAATACCTGTCCTCTCCGCAGTGGGTGGCGGACCGGGACGCGCTGGTGCGCCGTTTCGAAGGCGTGGTCCCCGCGCTGTTCTCCGGCCGTGCGAGCACCCCGAACGTGAACCGGGGACGCCGACGCGTCGTCGTGGCACCCGCGTTCCTGGATCGGATTCGGGCCACCGGCTTCTCCGTCTTCGCGTTCACCGTCTCGGCGCTGGCCGCCTACCTGACCACCATCCACCGCTCCGAGGAGGTGGTGATCGGGGTCCCGATGCTCAACCGGAACAGCGCGGAGACCTTCCGCACCTCCGGGCACCGGACGAACGTGGTGCCGCTGCGCATCCGGGTCGACCCGGCCGAGCCGCTGTCGGCGGTCGCGACCGAGGTGGCCGCGCAGATCCGGGAACTCAAGCGCTACGAGCGTTTTCCGTACGGTGACCTGGCCCGTGCGCTCAACAGTGATCCGACGGCGCCGCCGCTGTTCGACGTGGCGTACTCCTACATCAAGATGCCGCCGTCGGATCACCTCGACAAGATCCTCGGCACCCTCGACATCGTCAATCCGGGCACGGTGCTCGAGGCGCTGAACATCCTCGGCGTCGAGCATGCCCGCGACGGCTCGCTGAACCTCCAGCTCTACTACGACCGAGACGTCTTCGACGCGAACTTCCCGTTCGAGTCGGTGGTGCGCGGCATCGGCGCCCTGCTGGTGGCGGCGCTGGACCGGCCCGGCGCGCCGATCTCGGCGCTGCCGCTGATGCCCGCTCGCGAGCTGGCCGCCATCGCGGCGTTCGAATCCGGTCCGCGCGAACAGTTCCCGTACACCACGATCGACCGGCTCTTCGCCGAGGCGGCGGCCGGGCATCCGGATCGAGTCGCGATCGAACCGGTCGCGGGCTCGGGGGAGCAGCCGCTGCGCTATGGCGAACTGTCGGCGCTGGCCGACGGATTCGCCGCCGAGTTGCGCGCGCTGGGCGCGACCGGCAACGAATGCGTGCCGGTGGTGCTGACCCGCTCGACGGAGATGCTCGTCGCGATCTTCGGCGTGCTGCGCGCGGGCTGCGCGTACGTGCCGCTGGACCCGGACTTCCCGGCCGCCCGCATCGAAACGGTGCTCGCCGACTGCGGGGCGCGCTTCGTCGCGGCGGGGCCGCGGCATCGAGCGGTCTTCGACAAACTGGGCGTCACCCGGATCGCGGTGGCCGACATCGGCCCGGCGCGCGGCGTGGAACACGTCTCGCACCCGGCGGATCTCAGCTATCTCATCTACACCTCGGGCTCCACGGGCGTGCCCAAAGGCGTGATGATCGAGCACCGGTCGGTGGTGAACCGCCTGACCTGGATGCAGCGGCGCTACCCCCTGCACGCCACGGACGTGATCCTGCAGAAGACGCCGGTCACCTTCGACGTGTCGGTGTGGGAACTGTTCTGGTGGGCGATCACCGGCGCCCGGCTGGCGCTGCTGGAACCGGGCGGGGAGCGCGATCCGCGCCGCATCGCCGAGGCGATCGCCGCGCACGCCGTGACCGTGCTGCACTTCGTGCCGTCCATGCTGGCCGCGTTCGTCGACGAGCTGGCGGCCGATCCGGCGACGGTCGCGCGGATCGGCAGCGTGCGGCGGGTGTTCTGCAGTGGCGAGGCGTTACCGCCGGCGCTGGTGCGCCGGTTCCACGCGGTCTTCGCCGCGGCCGGTGCCACAGCGCCGCAGCTGGTCAATCTCTACGGCCCCACCGAAGCCACCGTGGACGTCTCCTATTTCGACTGCCCGGCCGACGACCCGCTCGACGTGGTGCCGATCGGCCGCCCCATCGACAACATAGATCTGCTCGTGCTCGACGACACGGGCCGCCGCGTGCCGGTCGGTGTGCCGGGGGAGCTGAACATCGCGGGCGTGGGCGTGGCTCGCGGCTACCGAGGCAGGCCCGAGCTGACCGCCGCGGCGTTCGTCGACGATCGCGCGGTGCCCGGACGCCGCCGCTACCGCACCGGCGACCTGGCGCGGTGGCTGCCGGACGGCAACCTCGAGTACCTGGGCCGGTTCGACGATCAGGTGAAGATCCGCGGTAACCGGATCACGCTCGGCGAGGTGCACAACGCCATGCTCGGCTGCGCCGGAGTGCGCGCGGCGGCCGTGGTGGACGAGGTCTCGGAGGCGCACGGCGTCCAACTGGTCGGCTATTTCGTCGGAGCCGACGTCTCCGGCGAGGAGATCGCCGATCAGCTCGCGGCCACGCTGCCCCGCTACATGGTGCCGTCCCGGCTGATCCGGGTGGACCGGATCCCGCTGACCCGCAACGGGAAACTGGATCGCCGCGCGCTCGCCGCGCAACTCGTCCTCGGCCACGGCGCCGAGTCGTTCGCCGGCGGCGGCGATCCGCGCACCGAGGTCGAAACGCGGCTCGCGCGGGTCTGGCGCACGGTGCTGGGCGTCGAGTCGATCGGCGTACACGACAACTTCTTCACCCACGGCGGCGATTCCATCCTCGCGCTGGCCGTGCGCACCGCCGCCGAACGCGCCGGGCTCTACTTCGACGTGGACGTCTTCTACCAGGCGCCGACCATCGCCGAGCTGGCCCGTGTGGTGCGCGACGACCGGCACGGTGACCGCGGGCACATCGGGACGGCCCTGGAGACGGTGCCGCTGATCGACCGCGCCGCACTGCACCAGGTCGAGGACGCGTTCCCGGCTACAGCCCTGCAACTGGGCATGCTGTATCACAGCATCGAGCGCGCCGACTCGGTCACCTATAAGGACGCGTTCCGCTATCGGCTCGAAATCCCCTGGGAAGCGGAGCAATTCCGGGAAGCGGTGGACCGGCTGGTGCGGCGCCAGCCCGCGCTGCGTTCGTCGTTCGAACTGAGCAGGCACTCGGTTCCGTTGCAGGTCGTGCACGTCGCGCCGCCCTACGAGCTGGAGATCGTGGATCTCGGCGATATGGACGAGGCGACCGGCGAAGACCTGATCGAGATCTATCTCCAGGAGCGGACGCACGCCCAGTACGACATCTCGGTCGCCGCGCTGTTCGCCATCCGGGTGTTCGTCCGCCCCGGTGCGCGGGACCCGGTCGGCGCCGTGGACCTGGTGCTGAGCTTCCACCACGCCATCCTCGACGGCTGGAGCGTCGCCACGTCGGTGCTGGAACTGCTGCTGGACTACCTGAACCACCTCGGCATGACCAGGACCCGGATCGAGGCCACGCCGCATCCGGCCACCGTGCTCGCCGAATACGCGCAGGCCGAGCAGGGCGCCGCGCACGACACCGCGGCCCGCGAGTACTGGCTGACCGCCCTCGCCGGAGCCGAACCCACCGCGCTCACCGCGCTCGGCGTGCACCAGCCGGTGGTCGCCGGCGTGCCGCAAGCGCGGGCGCTGGTGCCGCGCAGGCTGGCCGAGCGGGTCTCGGCGTTCGCCGCGCGCCACCAGGTCCCGGAGAAATCGGTCTACCTGGCCGCGCACTGCCTGGCGTTGCGGGCGCTCACCGGGCGCACGGACGTCACCACCGGCGTGGTGAGCCACGGCCGACCGGACCGTGCGGGCGCCGAGCGAGTGGCGGGGCTGTTCCTCAACACGCTGCCGATCCGGTTGGACAGCACCGCGACCACCTGGCGCGCGGCGGTGGAACAGATCGCGCGCCGGGAACGCGAGGCCTATCCGTTCCGCCGCTACCCGCTGCGGTCGATCCTCGCCGACGGCGGGCCGGTCTTCGAGACGGCGTTCAATTTCGTCAACTATCACGTCTTCCAGCCCATGCTCGTGCTGGACGGCGTGCGCCTGCTGGACTTCGACGTCCGCGAGGAGACCAACTTCCAGCTGCTGGTGACCGCGGCGACCGACCCGCGCGACGGCCGGATGTGGTTGCGGGTCAACGGAGACCACACCCTGACCGCCGAGCAGTGCGAGACGGTGGCGCTCACCCAGCTGCGCATGCTGGCAGGCATCGTCGCCGACCCCGACGCGGTGATCGACCGCGGCGTCGGCCCGGCCACCGCCCGCGACGTGGGCACGCTGGTGGCCGAGGCCGCCGCGCTCAACCCCGCCCGCGTCGCCCTGGCCGGTGACGACGAATCGGTCACCTACGACGAGATGATCGAACGCTCCGATCGGCTGGCGCGCCGCCTGGTCGGACTCGGGGTGGCGCCCGGCGACCGGGTCGGCATCCTGATGGGGCGCCGTCCGCAACTGGTGCTGCTCGTGCTGACACTGACCAGGATCGGGGCCGCGTGCGTTCCGCTGGATGTCAGCTACCCGCGGGCCCGGCTGAATCTCATGATCGACCGTGCCCGCCCGCACCGGGTGATCGCCGACGCCGCCTATCGCGACATCGTGGACGACGCCGCTTTGGTCCTGGACACCGCCGAGCTATTCGACGACTCCGCGCCTGACGCGGACGTGCTGCTGCCCGACCATGTCTCGCCCGACGCGGTGGCCTACGTACTGTTCACTTCCGGGTCGACCGGCGAGCCCAAGGGGGTCGCGATGCCGCACCGCGGCCTGACCTCCCTGGTGGACTGGCAGAATCGCGCGTCCACCGGTACCGGGCTGCTCAGCACACTGCAGTTGGCGCCGTTAAGCTTCGACGTGTCGTTCCAGGAGATCTTCACCACTCTCGCGGCCGGGTCCACCCTGCGGGTGAGTTCGGCCGACCTGCGATCGAATGTCGAGCAACTGCTGAACACGGTGGTGGAGGAGGGAATCGAGCGGCTGTTCCTGCCGTACGTGGCCCTGCAGGCGTTCGCCGAGGCCGCCGTGGGGCGGCGGATGTTCCCGACCGAGCTGAAGGTGCTGATCTCCTCCGGCGAACAGCTGCGCATCACCGACGAGATCCGCGCGCTGTGCAAGGTGGTTCCCGGCCTGGTGCTGGAAAACCAGTACGGCCCGACCGAATCACACGTCGCGACGAAGTTCACGCTGACCGGGCCCGCCGACGAATTCCCCGCTCTGCCGCCCATCGGCCGCGCCGTCGACGGTGACACCGTGGAACTGCTCGACAGCGCGCTGCGCCCCGTGCCGAACGGTGTGATCGGCGAGATCTATCTCGGCGGCCGCAGCATCGCCCGCGGCTACGAGGGCAGGCCCGCGCTCACCGCGCAGCGGTTCGTCGCCACGCACGCGGGCGGAATCCGCTACCGCACCGGTGATCTCGGTGTCCGACTGTTCTCCGGCGACATCGTCTGCCTGGGCCGCAGCGACAGCCAGGTCAAGATCCGCGGGTTCCGGGTGGAGCCGGCGGAGGTGGAGCTGTGCATCCTAGGTCTGGCCGAGAAGTTCCCCGGCATCACCGAGGCCGCCGTGGTGGCCCGCGGTTTCGGCGGTATCGACGGTTCGCTGATCGCGTTCCTGGTCGGCGCGGCCGAACAGACCGATCTCGCCGCGCTGCGGCACGACCTGCGCTCGGTCCTGCCCGCGCACATGGTGCCGTCGCGGTTCGTCTGGCTCGACGAACTGCCTCGCACACCGAGCGGCAAACGTGACGACGCCACGCTGCGCGCCTACGGGGAGGACGCCACGGACTCGGTGGCGGCGCAGCGGGAACCGGCCGACGAGTACGAGCGGTCGGCGGTCGGCTTGCTGGCCGAGTACGCGGGGCTGCGCGCGATCGGCGTGGACGACGACTTCTTCGCGGCGGGCGGCACTTCGATCGGGGCGATGCGCGTGGTGATGGCGCTGTCGCGCCGCTGGGGAGTCGAGGTGCCGCTGGACGCGTTCATCGGCGCGCCCACCGCCGCCGGGCTCGCCGCGCTGGTGCGGTCGGGCGACGTCCAGCGCACGTTCGACCCGCTGGTGCCGATCAGCGTCGGCGGCACCAAGCCACCGCTGTTCCTGGTGCATCCGATCGGCGGCAACGTGCTGTGCTACCTGGCTCTCGCGCGGTACCTGGACCCGGACCGTCCGGTGTACGGGTTGCAGGCGGCCGGGGCGGATTCGGGCAGCGCGCCGGAGAAGTCCATCGCGGCGATGACCGAGTCGTACCTGGAGGCGGTGCGGCGGGTGCATCCGGACGGTCCGTACCACCTGGCCGGCTGGTCGTTCGGCGGTTATGTCGCTTTGGAGATGGCCCGCCAGCTTCCCGAGCACGAGGTGTCCAGCGTGACGCTGCTGGACACCATGGCGCTGCGCGCCCGCACCCGAACGCCGATCCCGGAGGAGAAACTGATCCGGTGGTTCTTCCTCGAACTGCTCTGGTACGCGCGGGGAAGCCAGTCCGCCCTGGTCGATTTCGAGCCCGGCGTGCACAATTCCGAGGAGTTGTTCGCGGCGATGCTGGAGGAGTCGGTGCGGTCGGGCATCCTGCCCGCCGACAGCTCGCCGCAGGCGATCCGGCGGCTCTACGAGGTGTTCTTCGCCAACTACTCCGCGATGCTGGACTACAAGCTCGAGCCGTACGACCGTGACATCACCCTGTTGCGCGCCACCGAGGGCCTGCCGCCGGGCGTCGACCTGGCGCACAAGACCGTCGGCAGCATGTTCGACAGCGCCGACAACGGCTGGAAACAGTACGCGGCGCGCCGGTTCACCGTGATCGACGTGCCGGGCGATCACTTGAACATGATGACCGAGCCGAACATCGGCGAGCTGGGGCTGCGGCTGGACGAGGTGCTCTCGGCCGCCGATCCCGATCTGGACCGGGAGTGGGACGAATCCATGCTGGACGCCTGAGGTCCGCTCAGGGCTTCACCGCGGCCGCCGCTGCGCGCAGCACGGTCGCGGTGAAGTCGTCCAGGGGATAGAACAATTCGATGGCCAGCTCCGACAGGGTGACGTCGGCCGGAGCGCCGAAGGTGGCCATCGTGCTGAACATCGACAGTTCGCCCGCCGGGGTGCGGATCCGGATCGGCACCTCGAACGGGCCAGGCGGCGCGCCGTGCTCCGCCGCCTCCGGTGGGTCGGGGTAGCGGGACACCTCGTCGTACAGCGCGGCCAGCTCCGCGTCGCCGCTCGCGCTGACCTGCCTGCCCAGCCGCTCCAGGAACAGTTCGCGCACCTGGGCGAGGTTGGCCAGGCGGGCCGAGAGGCCCTCCGGGTGCAGCACCAGCCGGTACACGTTGGGCCGCGGCGTCCGCACGTGCTCGGGGACGCCGTCCATCAGCACACTCATCGCCGCGTTGCCCGCCACCACGTTCCACAGCCGATCGATGACCACCGCCGGGTACGGTTCGTGCGCGGTCAGCATGGTGTCCAGCGCGGCGCGGACCGAGGTGAGATGGGCGTCGTCCAGGCTGCTCTCCCGGTAGGCGGGCGCGAAACCGGCCGCCACCAGCAGGGTGTTGCGTTCGCGCAGCGGCACCTCCAGCGTGTCGCACAGCCGCAGCACCATCGCGCGGCTGGGGGCGGCCCGGCCGGTCTCGACGTACGACAGGTGCCGTGCGGAGGTGTCCGCCGCCAGCGCCAGATCCAGCTGGCTCAGCCTGCGCCGTTGCCGCCATTCGCGCAGCAGGATGCCCGCTCTCGATGGGGTCTGCACTGATGTCACTCGACCAGCTAAGCACCCGGTCGCGCGGTGCGGCCATGACCTCCGAGGTTATTGAGACACCCACCTTCGGTCAGCAGGGTTTGTGCCGGGAGCCGATCGGCCCCGGCAGATCTACCGACAGGAGTACGAATGAGCACCACGTCCCTGGCCGACCGCGGCAGCAGCGCCGCGTTCCTGCGCGCCGCGCTGCGTGTGGACGGCTGGAGCACCGGAGTCTTCGGCGGTGTGCTGCTCGCCGGAGCCGGATTGCTGCGCGACCCACTCGGACTGCCGATCGGCTGGAGCATCGTGTTCGGCGTCGTCATGGTGGGCGGCGCGCTCGCGTTGCTGTCGATCGCCCGTCGTCCGGCGATCTCCGTGCGTCGAGCGCAGGCGGTCGTCGCCGTCAACGCGCTGTCGGCCGTGGGGATGCTCGGCCTGGCCGGCGCGGATGTGCTCGCCCTGACCGGTCTCGGCGTCGCGTTTTTGCTGGTCGGCGCGGCCACGGTCGCGAGCTTCGCCGGGCTGGAATTCGCCGGGCTGTGCAGGCTCGAGGAACCCGGAATCGTTCCCACCGCGGGGTGACCGGACGGCGACTCCGGTCTCGTCGGCGCGCCGGAAATCCGTTGCGCACGCCGACGCCGAGCACGTAGAGAAGTCCCGATGGACGTCTCCACACCCGCGATCAGGTTGCTCGTTCCCGACGACTGGGCGGTGTTCCGGCGCGTCCGGCTCGCGGCGCTGACCGACGCACCGCAGTTCTTCGGTAGCACGCTGGCCGAGGCGCAGGCCCGCACCGAGAGCGATTGGCGGCACGCGCTGACGGATCGGGCGCAGTTCCTGGCCGAGTCGGGCGGTACCGAGGTGGGTACCGTCGCGGGCATACTCGATCCGGAACGCGGTGGCGTTCACCTGATCTCGATGTGGGTGGCGCCACGGGCGCGGGGAACCGGTGTGTCCGACCGGCTGGTTCGCACGGTGCTGGATTGGGCGGTGACGGGCGGGCACCAGGTGGTCCGTTTGGAATTCGCCGAGCACAATGCCTTCGCCGAGCGGCTGTACCTGCGCCACGGCTTCGTGCGGACCGGGGTGAGTGGGCCGGTCGGCCCAGGCGACCCGCGAACGGAATTCGAGATGGAGTGGCGGCCGATCGAGCCCGGTTTGCCCGACCGTCCCCCGGGTATCCGGGCCTCGACGGCAACCGAGACATCCGTCCCGCATCGCGACGCCGAGGACAGGAGACAGCGATGAACGATCGCAAGCCCGCGGACAAGGGGACCGACGAGGCACCGGGCACTCCGGAGGTCTCCGGCACGTCGCCCGATGCGGTGCAGCCGTCCAACGGCGTGGCCGCCGGAGCGAGCGGGGACGCGGAGCCCGGCGCGGTACGGGGAACGGCGGATGAGCCTGCCAGCAGTGCCGATGCCGGGGTACCGGAAGCCGAGCCGAGCGCAGGTGATGCGGCACAGATTCCGGAGACGGGCCGTGCCGCGGGTGGAGAGCCGGAGACGGTGACCTCGGCGCAGATTCCTGATGTCCCGGCAGCGAAGCCAGGCGGTGCCGCGAGTGCGGCGGGGGAGCCGGAGACGGTGACCTCGGCGCAGATTCCCGAGGCTCCGGCCGCGAAGAAGGGCCACACCCCTGGCGCGGCGGGAAATGCGAAGCAGGAATCCGCGCTGCCGTCGGCCGCGGACGACAGCTGGCACGACACGCCGATCGCGGAGTCCGTGCGACGCGCTACCGAGCGCGCCGAGCAGGTGCAGGCGGACGCCGCCACCGCGGCCGAACGTGGTGCGGCGGGACTTCCCGGCCCGGTGAGCCGCCCGGGCCGCACACTGTTGGAAACGCTTCGCGACAAGCCCATCCTCGCCGCGATACCCGCCTCGGTCCTCGCTTTCATCTTCTGGCGCGCGTTCCGCGGGCGCTGAACCGCGTCACACGCGACGTCGATAGACCTGCCGGGACCCGCCCTCGGGCCCGGCAGCCGCGTCCTCGGCGGGGTGGAAGCCCAATTTCTGGTAGAACGCCCGCGCACCGCTCGACACCGCGCCGGGATGATCGGGCCCGAAGGTGACCGCTTCGAGCGTTCCCGGGCGGAGCACGTATCGGCGGATCGCATCCGCGGTCAACGCCCGGCCGATGCCGTGCCCGCGCGCCTGCTCCGCGACCACCAGCCAGTGCACCCTATAGACCGGCGGCTTCGCGCCGAACATGATGCCGCCGAGCACCTCCGCTCCCGCGGACCGGGCGACGAGCGCCGTACCGCGCTGGACGTGCCGCAGCACTGCGGCACGGAAGTCGGCGTCGTCGGCCGCCGCACCGAACCAGTGCTCGACCTGCCCCGCCAGTTCGAGGAATCCGGCGAGGTCGTCCTCTCGCGCAAGCCTGACAATCATTCGCGCCATGGTGACATCATCGGCCGACGCCGTCGACTCGAGGCGGCCTCAGTTGGCGGTGAGCCGCAGAGCAAGGTCGAGTTTGGTGAGGAAACGTCCGAAGTGTGGATCGGCGTCCGGCAGGGCGAATTCGCCGACATCCCACCAGCGCTCACCGTCGAACTCCCGTGGATCCAGGGTGTGGCCGCCGGTGCGGTCACCTCGGATGACGTACCAGAGGCTGACGTCTTCGTGCGCGGTGCCCGAGCCGACGGTGGTGGTGACGGTGAGGAACAGCGGAACAGGCCCGACCACGTCGAACCGTGCCTCGATGCCGATCTCCTCGGCCGCTTCGCGCCGCGCGGTCTCGAGCGGATGCTCGCCGGGATCGACATGCCCCCCGGTCGGCAGCCACAGCCCGGCGAGGCGGTGCCTGCCCAGCAACACTGCCCGCGCCTCCGGATCGACCAGCACGACATAGGAAACCAGGTGCCGTGGTGGTGTGGCCGGTTTGACCCGCCGGAAGATGTCGTCGGTCGACGCGAGCCAAGCCCGCGTCGCGTCGATGTGCCTTTGCTCCAACGAGTCGAGCGGCTCGATTCGATTCACGATCTCGGCGACCGCGGCGGTGGCGGGATGCATGGCACGGACCGTAGCGCCGGGCACCGACACTCCAGCCGGCACGACAGGTTCGAACTGAGTGGTGTGCGTCGCGGCACGGTCCAGCGCGGCTATGGGCGCCGCGAACTCGACGCGATCCGGCGAGCCGCAGTCGCGTGCGGATTCGCCGCCGCGGGGGCGGCAATGCGGAGATGGAAATGCCTCCGGCGAGGAATGAAATTCATCGAGGCGATGTTTCGCGGCGCGGCGGGGCGATCGTCGCGGGCGGAATGCTCGGGATCGACTCGGTTCACCATGCGCCACCGAAAATGTGGCCCGGCGACAAGGCCGGGCCACGATCACCTAGGGCCGCAGCACCGACACCAGGAATTCCGTCTGGTCGTAGACGGTCTTCTCGAAGACCTCATCGAAATAGATGTCGAAATGCCCGGCCGGATAACGCTTCACCACCGCGTGCTTGGTGCGTTCGGCGGCACGCAGCGCCGATTTCACCGGCGCCACGGAGTCGTCGTCGCACAGCGCGTAGAGCACCGGCATCTTGAGCGCCTTCGCGCGTCGCCCCGGCGCGTCGAAGAGTGCGGAGAATGCCACGCGCGCGGCCACTTTCGGCTCGTAGGTCTCGCTCTCGTCGGTGAGCCTGCGGAACCCTTCCGGCACGTCCGGCGCGCTCATCAGTGCCGCCGAACGCCGACGTCCCGCGAGCCGGATGCCGACCGGCTTGCGCCGGATCGGCCCGAGCAGCAGGTCGGTGGCCGCGATGGTGGAGACCTTGATCAGGCTGATCGGCCCCTTCGCCAGCGCCGAGGACAGGCCGCTGGTGAACGGTACCTGCGCGACCACGGCCGCGATGTAGGCGTCGTCCGGCGCCACCGACAGCACGTGCCCGCCGCCGAACGACGTGCCCCACAACGCGATCCGAGTCGCGTCGATGCCGCGCAGCGTGCGCGCGAACGCGATGGCGGCATGCCAGTCTTCGCGCTGCCGTGCGATGCTCAGCAACTGGCGCGGTGTGCCCTGGCTGGCGCCGAAATGCCGATAGTCGAACACCAGGACCGCCATCCCCGCGGCAGCGAAACGCCGCGCGTACCGATCAAGTCCCATTTCCCGATTGGCCCCCAGGCCGTGTCCCATCACCACTAGCGGGCGGGGTTTGGGTGCGCCATCCGGGCGATATAGCCACGCCGCGCACTGCTCGCTTCCGGAAGGGAAGCCGACCTCGACACGTTCCATGGCCACCAACCGTACCCAGTATCCTGTTCTGGCGGACGAGTTGGTCGGGCGGCCGCGGCGCTGGGAACGGGCACGGTAGTGCCGCCGCCCGGTGCCGAGGAAAGTCCGGACTCCACAGAGCAGGGCGGTTGCTAACGGCAACCCGGGGTGACCCGCGGGACAGTGCCACAGAAAACAGACCGCCCACGGCCTTCGCGGGCCGTGCGGTGAGGGTGAAACGGTGCGGTAAGAGCGCACCAGCGCCCCGGGTGACCGGGGCGGCTAGGTAAACCCCGCCCGGAGCAAGGTCGAAGGTCGCACCGCTCGCGGTGCGGCTGCGCAGGCGCTCGAGGGCTGCTCGCCCGAGCCTGCGGGTGGACCGCTCGAGGCACCCGGCAACGGAGTGTCCAGATGGATGGTCGCCCCCTGGCCACATGGCCGGGGACAGGATCCGGCTTACAGACCAACTCGTCCGCCCGCTACGGCCTGCTTCGCACACCGGCTCGATTCCTCACGCCGAGCGCGCTGCGAGGAATCGGCGGGTGTGCGAAGCACGCCTGGGAGGAGCGGAGGTCAGCACATGAGTTTGGCCATTTGGTAGATCGCTTTGGCTTCCTCGGCGCTGGGTTGGGTGGTGCCGCCCGCGCGCTTGGTGATGTTCGCGACGACCTCGTCCTCGGATTTGCCCGCTTTGATGTCGCCGCAGGTTTCGGACAGGATGCTCGCGATCTTCGCGTCGTCCTTGCCGTCGGCCAGCTTGGGGAACGCGCCGCGGAAGCTGACGACGAACGCGCCCGCCTTGACACTGTCGATCTGGGCGGTGGCCTGCGCCGCCGTCGTGGTGGCGGGGGAGGTGGCGTCGCTGGTCTTGTCGTCCCCGCAACCGGTGAGGAGCAGGGCGAAGAGGGTGGCGCTGGCCGCGAGCGCGGCGGTAGTTCTGGTCACGCAGCGGGATGCTAGCGGCCGACAACCACCGTCGCCTCCCGTCAGGTGAACGGGAGGCGACGAGTAGTGGGAGAACAATCGCGCGGTCAGACCGGGTTGATCACGAAAACCTGGGCCCAATACGCGGCCTGCTCGGGGCCGAGCAGAGGCAGCAGGTAGTCGAACAAAATCGATGACATAGGTGTGGAACTCCCATTTGTTGACGTGCGGGACATTTTCCTGAGGCGCGGGCGAACGCGACGCCCGTCACGGCGGGCCACGTTAGCAGCGCGGGCGCGCTCGCGCCGTCAGGCGAGATTCCGGTCTGTCCGATTCGTGCGGAACTGGCCCAGATCGTGATCGACGTCATAAAGTAGTCGCCGTTGGCAAGGCGCGGTGCGGGGCAGTACCGGGCCATTCATACTTCTATCGCGGGAAAGCAGGTCTCAACACATATGCGAGTAGTTCGCTCCATAGTCGCCGGCGCATTGGTCGCCGGCGCCGCTTCGATTTTCGCGGCGCTGGGTGCGGGTTCCGCCGGCGCGGTCGCGGTGACCCCGCTGCCGGGTGGGGTTCAGGTCGACCTCAGTCCCGCCGACACGGTATTCGTGCACCAGAACAACCTCGGCCTGGCCCTCGCCGGGCTGCCGCACCCGTCCGCCGCCTCGTTCGGTCAGGCGCTGGACGCGGCGGCCGAGGTGTCGTCCTCGGTGCCGGGTGGCCGGGTCACCTTCACCGTCTACGGGCCGTTCGACCAGTTGAACGGCACCATGCTGGCGCTGCAGTAGGACCGGCGCCGAAGCGTGGAACTCCACCAGCGGATCGTCTCGGCACCGGTCGATTTCGGTGCCATACGGTCCGAGTTCGGGCTGGCCTCGGCGTATCCCGCCGAGGCCGGCGCGGAGGCCCGCGACGCGGTGGACGCGTTCGCGGGCTCCCGGGTCGATCGCACGGACATCCCGTTCGTGACGATCGACCCACCCGGGGCCATGGATCTGGACCAGGCCCTGCACATCGATCGCACCCCCAGCGGCTTCACCGTGCACTACGCCATCGCCGATGTGGGTGCCGTGATCCCGCCCGACGGCGCACTCGCCAAAGAGTCCGGCGCCAGGGGCCAAACTTTCTATCTACCCGACGGCACGGTGCCGCTGCACCCGCGCGAGCTGTCGGAAGGGTCCGCGAGCTTGCTTCCCGACCGGACGCGTCCGGTCGCGCTGTGGACCATCGAACTCGACGAGCAGGCCGAACCGGTGCGGTTCACCGTGGTGCGGGCGCTGGCGCGCTCCCGGGCCCGGCTCGACTACTCGCGCGTGCAGGCCGACGCCGAGGCCGGTCGGCTGCATCCGTCCATCGCCGCCCTGCCGGAATTCGGCACGCGGCGCATGGAGGCGGGGCTGGCGCGCGGTGCGATCGGACTGCGGCTGCCTGCGCAAGCCGTCGTCAAGGACGAGCGCGCCGACGGGCACTGGCGGCTGGTGGTCGAACCGCGCACCGCCGCCGACGACTGGAACGAGCAGGTCTCGCTGCTGACCGGTATGTGCGCGGCGCAGATCATGCTGAACGCGGACGCGCCCGCGGGCGAGCGGGTCGCGCTGCTGCGCACCATGCCGCCGCCGTCGGATTCCGCGATCGATTCGATGCGCCGGACCGCGCAGGCGCTGGACGTGGCCTGGCCCGCCGACGAAGCGGTCGGGCGGATGCTGGCCCGGCTGGACCCGAACACGCCCGCCGCGCTGGTGCTGATGTCCGAGGCGACGACCCTGCTGCGCGGAGCCTCCTACACCGTCGTCGACGGCGCGGCGGGCGAGCCGTCCGCACCGGCAGTGCTGCGCCACAGTGCGATCGGCGCTCCGTACGCGCACGTCACCGCCCCGCTGCGGCGGTTGTCGGACCGGTTCGCGACCGAGATCTGCCTGGCCAGGTGCGCGGGCGCCGAGGTGCCGAGCTGGGTGCGGGACGGGCTGGCGGGCGCCGCCGAGGCCATGCGGCGCAGCGACGGCGTAGCGGGCAAGATCGAACGCGCCTGTATCGACCTGACCGAGTCCACCCTGCTGGCGCGGCGGGCCGGCGCGGAGTTCGACGCCGTCGTGGTACGCGAGGCCAACGGGAATCGCCCGGCCGTGGTCTTCATCGCGGATCCGCCGGTGCTGGGGCCGTGCGCGGGCCGTCCGCCGGAAGGGGAGACGGTACGGGTGCGGTTGGTGACGGCGGACCCGAGGGAACGGAAGGTGTCTTTCGCCTACCCGGCGTGAACCGGTGCGGTCACCCGAGGTGACTCATCCCAACAGCGCGGCGGCGGTGGCCGGGTAGCGGCTCAGTTCACGACCGGCCGCCGCGTCCTCCGCGGCCGCGAGAATGTCGTAGAGGCCCGCATCCTCGTCCGCCGCCGCGGCTTCGGCCGCCCGGTGCACGATCGCGCTGTGCGACTCCACCGCGTCGCGATGGTCGCCGAGCACCGTCTGTAGCTTCTTGGCTCGGCGGCCTCGCTCGGCGGCTTCGTCCCCGATCACCTGCTCCGCCGCTTCACAGGAATAACGTAAACGCTTGGCGCTCTTGCGGATATCGTGCAGCAGCTCGACCCGTTCGTGTGGGTCCACGGTGGGCTCGGCGCGGACGAGGGACGCCACCCGGTCGAGATCACGCCGCAGCACCTCCCCGAAGACCTCCGTCGCGGGCGCCTCGGCGCGGGAGTGACGCAGCGGCGGGGCGGTGCGCCACCGGGCCAGTTCGTCATGCAGCTTGCGGTAGCGTTTGCCGTCCAACGCGGCCAGGACCTCGTCGTGAGCCGCGCGATAGCGATCCCGCTCGGCGTTCACCAGACGTGCGGTGACCGCGTCGAGATCGGCGGGCTCGGCCTGCTCGCCGTGCTCGGCCAGCAGCGCGGCGAAGCGATCGGCGCGCACCTCCGCGTCCCGCGCCTCGCCGAGCAAGCCGGCCAGCCACTTGAGTTCGGCGTTCATCGCTGCGGCCGGTTTCTTGACCAGCAGTGTGCCGTAGGACCGCAGCACGCTGCGCAGCCTGCGGGTGGCCACCCGCATCTGATGAACCGAATCCTCCGCGTCGGCCCGGACGTCGGGCTCGGCGGCCGAGAGCCGGTCGATGTCGTCTCGAAGTGCGCCGATCAGCGCGTCTGCGGCCGTGGTCACCGTGCTCACTCCCACTTTCGCGAATCGGTCGGTCGCTTCCACGAGGTGATGGGTGATTCCGGGCTCGTTCGCCGCGTGCCCGGCGTCGTCGACGATGTGCAGGACCGACCCGGGCCAGGCCCGATGCAGTTCCCACGCGCTGACCGCCGGACAGACGATGTCGTGGCGGCCCTGCACGATCACGGCGGGAATGTGCCTGATGGCGGCGATATCGCGCAGCAGCTGGCCCTCGTCGAGGAACCCGCCGTGGCGGAAGTAATGGTTCTCGATTCTGGCGAAAGCCAGCGCGAACCGGGGCTCGGCCGTTTCGGCCACTCGATCCGGCTGCGGCAGCAGCGAACTCGTCGCGCCCTCCCAGGTGGACCAGGCGATCGCGGCCGCGCGGGCGAGATCTTCGTCGGGCGAGTGCAGCAGCCGGTGGTAGACCTCGACCAGGTCCTGGTCGCGTTCGTCCTCGGGTACCGGCGCGAGGAACTTCTCCCACTCGTCCGGGTAGACGTAACCCGCGGCGCCGTTGTAGTACCAGTCGATTTCCTTGCGGCGCAACAGGAAGATTCCGCGCAGCACCAGTTCGGTCACGCGTTCGGGGTGCCGCTGCGCGTACGCCAGCGCGAGCGTGGAACCCCAGGAGCCGCCGAATACCTGCCAGCGTTCGACGGCCAGATGCTCGCGCAGCGCCTCGATGTCGGCGATCAGGTGCCCGGTGGTGTTGTGCTCCAGACTCGCGCCGTCGGCCAGATGCGGGGTGGAGCGGCCACAGCCCCGCTGGTCGAACAGCACGATGCGGTAGGCGGCCGGATCGAAGAATCGCCGGTGGAACGGCGCGGTGCCGCCACCGGGGCCGCCGTGCAGGAACACCACGGGCTTGCCGTCCGGGTTGCCGCTGACCTCCCAGTACACCGACTGACCGTCGCCGACCGCCAGCATGCCGGACTCGTGGGGCTCGATCGCGGGATAGAGGGTGCGCATCGGGCCGGCCGGATCAGAACGCCAGACCGGAGGCCAGATCCGGGATGCCCAGCGCCTCGATGGCCTGCTGACGCACGTCAGCGCAGCTCTTCGTGGTGACGCGGTCCACGATCGGCTTGTCGCCCAGCACCGCGGCGTTGATGCCGCCGTTGCGCAGCGCCCATTCGTGCACCAGCGCGTTCAGCCCGATCTTGCCGAGGGTCCCGCCCTGGATGCGCCAGTTGGACAGCTCCGGCCGGATCATGTCGCACAGCTGGGCCGCGGCCGCGTCGGAGATCTCCGGGCTGGCGGGCGTGACGCTGCCGGAGGTCTTGCCGGGCGTGGCGGTGGCCGACGCCGTGGTCGAACTCGAGCTGCCGGTGGGGTCCGGGCTCGTCTCGCTGCCGCAAGCGGTCAACGCCGCGGCGGCGAGAGCGCCCGCCACCAGCAGGGTGCTGCGTGAAATCCAACGGCTGTACGGCATCGGTACCTCTGGTCGTGTCGGTATTGTCGGCATCGAGTCTGCCATTGATTTCACCGACCGGCCCGAACCCGCCGATTTCGCTGGGAATAGTGCAGCGGAAGTGCCCGCGCAGCTCGTCGAGCAGATCCTGGGGCTGCGAAGCACGGTGAAGGCGCGCGCGTTCGCCTGCACCCACATCGGCCCGGCTCGGTGGAGATGCGGGCCGATAAGGACCAGGCTCGGCGATTGCTTTCCACGGCGGGGCTGTTGATTTCGATGTCGTGGGTGTGGCGCCCGGTCCACGAACGGTTGCGGCGGTCGGCCGAGCCGCGTGACGGGTGCGCGCTGCCCGGCCGGTCGTCGTCTCCTCGGAGCCGTCGGTCAGAAGCTGTGCTCCGGGCCGGGGAAGGTGCCCCGGCGCACTTCGTCGGCGTACGCGGCGGCGGCAGTGCGCAACTCGTCGCCGATGTTGCCGAAGCGCTTGACGAACTTCGCGGTCTTGCCGCTGGTGTAGCCGGCCATGTCCTGCCAGACCAGCACCTGCGCGTCGGTGTCGGCGCCCGCGCCGATGCCGACCGTCGGAATGGTCAGCTTGCGGGTGACCTGCCCGGCCAGCTCGGCCGGAACCATCTCCATGACCACCGAGAACGCGCCCGCCTCCTGGACCGCGATGGCGTCGGCGATCAGCTGCTCGGCACCGTCGCCGCGGCCTTGCACCCGGAATCCGCCCAGCGTGTTCACGCTCTGCGGAGTGAAGCCGATATGCGCCATGACCGGGATGCCCGCCGCGGTGATCACCGCGATCTGCTCGGCGACGCGCTCGCCGCCCTCCAGCTTCACCGCGTGCGCCCCGCCCTCCTTCATGAACCGGGTCGCGGTGGCCAGGGCCTGCTGCGGGGAGGACTCGTAGGTGCCGAACGGCAGGTCGGCCACCACCAACGCGTGTGGTGCGCCGCGCACCACGCCGCGCACCAGCGGGATGAGCTCGTCCACGGTGATCGGTACGGTCGTGTCGTAGCCGTAGACGACGTTGGCCGCGGAGTCGCCGACCAGCAGCACGGGAATGCCTGCCTCTTCGAACAGCCGCGCCGAGGAGTAGTCGTAGGCGGTCAGCATCGCCCAGCGCTCGCCGTCGGCTTTCATCTGCTGCAGGTGGTGCACCCGGGTCTTGCGCGCGACCTTCTTGGGCTCCGCGGGCGCCGCACCGTAGGCAGGGGTTTCCGAATCGGATACGGACATCATCGTCCCTTTCGTCTGTGTCGCCTCGGGGCCCGTCCGGGTCCCCGGGATTGTCTGACGAGATTCAGTGTGCCACCCGCCACGGCGCCGGATTAAGGCCGATGACCGGTGCAATTGGTCACAGCGGCGCGTGGGCTCGCCCGGGTCGGCGTCCAGGTTCGCTCGATGGCAATATCGAGACATGTCGACGGTGCGGAGTAGGCGCGGTGCGCTCGTGATGGCGGTGCCGGCCTTGGTCGCTGTCCTGGTCTCGGGATGCGCCGTCACCCGCACCGAATCGGGTCAGCCGATGCCGGCCGCGCCCACCGGACTGGAGAAGTTCTACGGCCAGGCCGTGCAGTGGGGAGACTGCGCCGACTTCGGCGGACCCGACGACCGGCTGCCCCCGAGTACCCAGTGCGCGCGGATCACCGTGCCGGTGGACTACGCGGCGCCGGACGGCCCGACCGCGCAGATCGCGGTGTCCCGGGTCCAGGCGACCGGACGGCGCGTCGGTTCGCTGCTGATGAACCCGGGCGGGCCGGGGGAGTCCGGGCTCGCGATGTCCTCGCTCGGTAACAAGACGCCGCTGGCCGAGCGCTTCGACCGGGTCGGTTTCGACCCGCGCGGCGTCGGCTCCTCCACACCGCTGATCGTTTGCCAGACCCCGCGGGAACAGGACGCCGAGCGCGCCGAGCCCCAGGAGGACTACACCGGGGAGGGCATCGCCGACGCCGAGGCCGACAATCGCCAGTACGCCGACCGCTGCGCCGAGCGCACCGGGAAGGATTTCCTCGCGCACGTCGGCACCCGCGAAGTGGTGCAGGACATGGACGTCATGCGTGCCGTGCTGGGCGACGCGAAGCTGACCTACATCGGGTACTCCTACGGCACGAAGATCGGCTCGGCGTACGCGGAGAAGTTCCCGGACCGGGTGCGCGCCATGGTGCTCGACGGCGCCATCGACTCCTCGCAGGACCCGGTGCAGGAGTCGCTGCGGCAGGCGGCGGGCTTCCAGAAGGTGTTCGACGCCTACGCCGCGGACTGCGCGAAGCAGCCGGACTGCCCGCTCGGCGCCGATCCGGCGCAGGCGGTGCCGCGCTTCCGCGCGCTGGTGAACCCGCTGTGGGACAAGCCTGCCCCGACTACCGATCCGCGCGGGCTGACCTACGGTGACGCGCTCACCGGCGTGCGCCAGGCGCTCTACACCGACGAGCTGTGGAAGGTGCTCACGCTGGGGTTGTCCGAGCTGCGGGACGGACGCGGCGACACGCTGCTGGCGCTGGCCGACATCTACGACGGCCGCCGCGACGACGGCAGCTACTCCAACACCACCGACGCGTTCAACGCCATCCGGTGCGTCGACGACCCGCGCATCAGCGATCGTGAGGTCACCGCCCGCCAGGACGCGGAGTACCGCAAGGCGGCACCGTTCCTGGACGACGGCCGCGCCACCGGGGCGGCGCCGCTGGAGCTGTGCACCGCGTGGCCGGTGCCGAACACGAGTGAACCGCACCGTATCTCCGTGACGGGCCTGCCGAAGACAGTGGTGGTGTCCACGACCGAGGATCCGGCCACGCCGTACCAGGCCGGCGTCGACCTGGCCGCGCAGCTGGGCGCCGCGCTGATCACCTACCAGGGCAACCGGCACACGGTGGCGCTGGCGGGCGGCGTGCCGTGTGTGGACGACGCGGTCACCGCCTATCTGATCGACCTGACCGAACCCGCTCCCGGCCTCACCTGCTGACCTCGGCGGCGGTTGCTGACGGGTGACGCCGCACGGTTCGCAGCGGAAAAATCTCACAAACCGGACGATCCGGCTGTGCGGAGTCTTTCGAAAAAATCCAGGTCAGCAATCTTAAGCGTGTATGTAACACAGATTTAACGCCGGATGCTTACGCTCGCGGGCATGGATCGCCAGAAGGAATTCGTGCTGCGGACGCTCGAAGAGCGGGACATCCGCTTCGTACGTCTCTGGTTCACCGACGTCTTGGGTTACCTGAAGTCAGTCGCTATCGCCCCCGCCGAGCTGGAAGGCGCGTTCGAAGAGGGTATCGGTTTCGACGGCTCGGCCATCGAGGGCTTCGCCCGCGTCTCGGAGGCCGACATGGTCGCCAGGCCGGATCCGTCGACCTTCCAGGTGCTGCCGTGGGCCACCAGCAAGGGCCACCAGCACTCCGCGCGCATGTTCTGCGACATCACCATGCCCGAGGGTTCGCCGTCCTGGGCCGACCCGCGCCACGTGCTACGCCGCCAGCTGAACAAGGCGGGCGATGTCGGCTTCAGCTGCTACGTGCACCCGGAGATCGAGTTCTTCCTGCTGGAGAACGGCCCGCAGGGCGGCGCGCCGGTACCCGCGGACAGCGGCGGCTTCTTCGACCAGGCCGTGCACGATTCGGCGCCGAACTTCCGCCGCCACGCCATCGACGCGCTGGAGTCCATGGGCATCTCCGTGGAGTTCAGCCACCACGAGGGCGCACCGGGCCAGCAGGAGATCGACCTGCGCTACGCCGACGCGCTGTCCATGGCCGACAACGTGATGACCTTCCGCTACCTGATCAAGGAAGTGGCCATCGACGAGGGCGTGCGCGCGACCTTCATGCCCAAGCCGTTCGCCCAGTACCCGGGTTCGGCGATGCACACGCACATGAGCCTGTTCGAAGGCGAGACCAACGCCTTCCACGACCCCGACGACCCGCAGAACCTGTCGGAGACGGCGCGCGCGTTCATCGCGGGCATCCTCGAGCACGCCCCGGAGATCAGCGCGGTCACCAACCAGTGGGTGAACTCCTACAAGCGCCTCATCCACGGCGGCGAGGCGCCCACGGCCGCCTCGTGGGGCCGGTCCAACCGTTCCGCGCTGGTCCGCGTGCCGATGTACACGCCGAACAAGTCGTCCTCGCGCCGTGTCGAGATTCGCAGCCCAGATTCCGCGTGCAACCCCTACCTGACCTTCGCCGTCCTGCTCGCGGCGGGTTTGCGGGGCATCGAGAAGGGCTACACGCTGCCGCCGGAGGCGGAGGACGACGTGTTCGCGCTGACCGTCGCGGAGCGGCGCGCGATGGGCTTCCGTGAGCTGCCCGGCACGCTGGACGAGGCGCTACAGGCGATGGAGCGCTCCGAACTGGTCGCCGAGACCCTCGGTGAGCACGTGTTCGACTTCTTCCTGCGCAACAAGCGCCGGGAGTGGGCGGACTACCGCAGCCAGGTCACGCCGTTCGAGCTCAAGGAATACCTGGGGTTGTAACCCGGGCGATGTCCGTGGGCGGCGTGCCCCCGGTCCCGGCCATGTAATTTGAGAACCATGGTCCGGCCACCGTCTGCGCGCTCCGCCGTCCCCGGTGTCGGCCGGCTCGGATTGCTCGAGCCGTCCGCTGCCGCGTCGCTGCGCGAACTTGGCTGGGACAACGTCGAGAGCATCCCCGTGCTGTGGGCGCTGTCCCGCGCACCGGACGCCGACCTCGCGCTGAGCACGCTCATGCGGCTGCGCGAGAGCATCGGAAACGGTTGGGACGCAATCGATTCGGCGATCCGCGCGGATACGTCGCTGCGCGGCAGGCTGTTCGCGCTGCTCGGCTCGTCCAGCGCGCTGGGCGATCACCTCGTCGCCGAACCGTCGGCCTGGGAGGTTCTGCGCCGCAAGGAGTTGCCCGAACGCGACGAGCTGATCGCCGATCTGCTCGCGGTGGTCGAGGCGGAACCCGAGCGGGGGCCGAACGCGGCGCCGCTGCTGCTGCGCGCCGGGATCTCCGGCCCCGAAGTGGTGGCCTTGCTGCGCCGACGGTACCGGGACCAATTGATGCTGCTGGCCGCGCTGGATCTGGCGGCCACCGTGGAGAACGAGCCCGTGCTGCCCTACCAGGTGGTCGGCAGGCAGCTCACCGACCTGGCCGACGCCGCCCTGACCGCGGCGCTGGCGGTCGCCGTGGCGCGAGTCTGCAAGGACGCCCCGGTTTCGGTGCGGCTGGGCGTGCTCGCGATGGGCAAGTGCGGCGCGCGCGAGCTGAACTATGTCAGCGACGTCGACGTGGTTTTCGTCGCCGAACCCGCCGACGCCACCGCCACGCGCCTGGCCGCGGAGATGATGAGCGTGGCGAGCCAGGCCTTCTTCGAGGTCGACGCGGCGCTGCGGCCGGAGGGCAAAGCCGGGGCGCTGGTGCGGACGCTGGATTCGCACGTCGCCTACTACAAGCGGTGGGCACGGACCTGGGAGTTCCAGGCGCTGTTGAAGAACCGCCCGGCGACCGGTGATCTCGCGCTCGGCGAGCAGTACCGAGCCGCGCTGATGCCGATGGTCTGGCAGGCGTCGGAACGTCCCGACTTCGTCGCCGACGTCCAGGCGATGCGCCGGCGGGTGGAGGATCTGGTCCCCGCCGACCTGCGCGAGCGTGAGCTCAAACTCGGGCACGGCAGCCTCCGCGATGTCGAATTCGCCGTGCAGCTGTTGCAGTTGGTGCACGGGCGGGTGGACGAGACGTTGCACGTGCAGGGCACGGTCGAGGCGCTGACCGCGCTGGCCGCGGGCGGGTACGTCGGTCGCGACGACGCGGCCAACCTCACGGCGTCTTACGAATTCCTGCGGTTGCTGGAACACCGGCTCCAGCTGCAGCGACTACGCCGCACCCATACGCTGCCCGCCGCCGACGACGAGGAAGGTATGCGGTGGCTGGCCCGTGCCGCGCACATCCGGCCCGACGGCAGACAGGACGCGGTCGGTGTGCTCAGCAGCGAGATCCGCCGGAACGCGGTGCGAGTGCGGCGATTGCACGCGAAGTTGTTCTACCGGCCGCTGCTGGAATCGGTGGCGCGCCTGGACTCCGACGCGTTGCGCCTGAGCCCTCAGGCCGCGATTCGGCAGCTGGCCGCTCTGGGCTACGCGGCGCCGGAGCACGCGCTCGGTCATTTGAAGGCGCTGACCGGGGGAGTGTCCCGCAAGGGCCGCATTCAAGCCCTGCTGCTGCCGACGCTGCTCGAATGGCTCAGCGACACACCGAATCCCGATGCGGGCCTGCTGGCCTACCGCCGGGTGTCGGAGGGGCTCGCCGACCAGATCTGGTTCCTGCGCGAACTGCGCGACGAGGGGGCCATCGCGCAGCGGCTCATGATCGTGCTCGGCTCCTCGGAGTATCTGCCCGATCTGCTGATCAACGCGCCCGAGACCATCCGGATGTACGCCGACGGACCCGGTGGCCCGCTGCTGCTGGGCCCGCAGCCCGACGAGGTGGCCCGGGGCATCCTCACCGCCGCCGCTCGCTACGATGACTCGAAACGCGCTGTGGCCGCGGCTCGTTCGTTGCGCAGGCACGAACTGGCGCGGGTGGCGTCGGCCGATCTGCTCGGCATGCTCGAGGTGCCGCAGGTGTGCCGGGCGCTGTCGTCGGTGTGGGTCGCGGTACTCGAAGCGTCGTTGCTGGCGGTGATCCGGGCGAGTGAGGCGGAGCGGGGTGCGCCCGCGCCCGCCGACATCGCGGTGATCGGCATGGGCCGGCTCGGCGGCATGGAGCTCGGCTACGGCTCCGACGCGGACGTGCTGTTCGTCTGCGCCCCGCGGCCGGGCGAGGACGAGACCAAGGCCGTGAGATGGGCCACCGGGATGGCCGACCGGGTGCAGCAGCTGCTCGGAGCGCCGAGCACCGACCCGCCGCTGCACGTCGACGCCGGGCTGCGTCCGGAGGGGCGCAACGGCCCGCTGGTGCGCACGCTGGCCGCCTACGCCGCGTACTACGAGCAATGGGCGCAACCCTGGGAGGTGCAGGCGTTGCTGCGCGCCCACCAGGTGGCCGGTGACGAGGCGCTCGGGGTGCGCTTTCTGCACGTCATCGACAAGGTGCGGTACCCGGAGGGCGGTGTGTCGGCCGACGCGGTGCGCGAGATCCGGCGGATCAAGGCCAGGGTGGACGCGGAGCGACTGCCCCGCGGCGCGGATCCGGCCACGCACACCAAGCTCGGACGCGGTGGCCTGGCCGACATCGAGTGGACCGTCCAGCTGATGCAGCTGCGCCACGCCCACGAGGTGCCCGGCCTGCACAACACCTCCACGCTGCAAGCGCTGGACGTGATCGAGCAGACCGAGCTGCTGGACGCCCACGACGTGGCGCTGCTGCGCGACGCGTGGCTGACCGCCACCAACGCGCGCAATGCCCTGGTCCTGGTGCGCGGCAAGCCGAGCGACCAGCTCCCGGGCCCGGGCCGCCTCCTGTCCGCCGTCGCGCGCGTCGCGGGGTGGCCCAACGACGACGGCAGCGAATTCCTCGACCACTACATGCGCGTCACGCGGCGCGCCAAAGCTGTCGTCGAGCGAGTCTTCGGCGCGTGACGGTTCCGCTCGCACCAGGTCCTGCGTCTGCGCACGGACGGATTCACGAGCCGAGGGTGAGGCCGGTGCGAGCCGCCCGCTGTTCACCCCAGTCGTAGAGCGCGGTGAGGACGGGGACGAGGGTGCGGCCTTCGTCGGTGAGGGTGTACTCGACCTGCGGAGGCACCGTGTCGAAGACGGTGCGGCGGACCAGGCCGTCGGATTCCAGTTCGCGCAGTTGCTGGACCAGCATCTTCTCGCTGGTGGTCGGCATCCGCCTGCGCAGCTCGCCGTAGCGGTGCACGCCCTCCTTGAGGTGGGCCAGGATCACCGGCTTCCACTTGCCGCCGATCAGGTCGACGGTCACCTCCACGGCGCACTGGTAGCGCTTGTCGGGCACGCGGCGGACCTCCTGGCTACCTACTCACCGAAAAGTGCGTTCTTGTAACACTGTAATCATCACGATTCCATGGATGCCGTTCAAATCGACAACCGCAAACATGGAGCGAAACAGCAATGAAGGTCATCGTTTTCGACCGATTCAAGCCCGGCGTCACCCTGGAGACGATCAACCCGTACCTGCCCGAGGAGGTCGCCAACGTGTGGCGGCTGTGGAAGGCGGGCATCGTCCGGGAGAACTACGCCCGAGCCGACGAGCCCGGCGTGGTCATCGTGTTCGAGGTCGACAGCGTCGAGGAGGCGCAGAAGTACGTCGCCGACTTCCCGCTCACCAAGGCCGGGTACCTGGAGTGGACTTACGTCCCGGTGCAGGCGCCGTTGCCGCTGGAAGCGCTGATGGACCCGGCCGTCGATGTCGCCGAGCCCTACGACCGGACCGCGTGAGCATGCGACACGCTTTCGGCCTGAGCATCCCGCAGACCGTATCCGACGCCTGCGATCCCGCGCGGATGGCGCTGCTCATCTACGACATGCAGGTCGGCATCGTGCGGCAGATCCCGGAGGGGGAGCAGATCGTCCGCGCGTGCGTGCGGTTGCGCGACGCCGCGCGGGCGGGTGGTTTCCGGGTGTTCTATACCCGGCACATGTCGCTGCCGGTCGCGGCCTCGGGTGTCGCGCAGCTGCGCTCCGCGATGTCCTGGCAGCGGGTGGACGACCCAGCCGCCCTGCGCTCCAGCTTTCCGCAGGGCTCACCGCAGTTCCAGTTGGTGCCCGAGTTGACGCCCGGACCGGACGAGGTGGTGTTCGACAAGATCACCATGTCGGCGTTCGCGTCGACGCCGCTGGACTTCGCCCTTCGCGACAGCGGCATCGATACCTACGCCGTCGCTGGCATCGCCATGGAAGTGGGCATCGAGCCGACGGTCCGGCACAGCCTGGATCTGGGCTATCTGCCGATCATCGTCCCCGACGCCTGCGGGGCGGGCCACCCGGAAGCCGCCGAAAGGTCCTACGCCACTCTGCAATTCGCGGGAGGATCGCTGACCACCGGCACGGCCGCACTGAGCGATCTGATGAGTCGCCGCACACCGTGATGCACGCGACGCGATCCATCCAGTGTTCGGCCGGGCCGCCATCGCGCGAAAGCTCGAACACCCTGCGCCGGTACTCCGCCGCACCCGCATCGCGCCGACAACCGAGCCGGTGATGCTCAGGAGGGCCGCGACCCGCGCGGGGTGGCGGTCCTCCCACCGCAGCCTCGCAGTCGGAACGTGCGCTTGCCGATCCCGTCCGGTGCATCGGCCGCGCGTGCCGCCGACCGAGTGCTCGGAGTGTCGGTCAAAGCTTGGAAGCGGTCGACGAACTGGCGTATGGCCAGCCGGTCTTCGTCACCGAGCCCGTTCGCGGCGGTGACGGTGACCATGGTGCCGGAGTCGATCCGCAGGATGTCCCAGGCCACCGGCAGGACGGGCGCGTGCACGCTGCGCCCGTTACTGCTGATCGTGACGGACGAACGGGATACGCCCGGAACGAAGGCCAGGTCTTCGGCGATCTCCGCCGTGAGCGGCCCCTTCGCGGGAAATTCCTCGACGTACATCCTCGACCTCGTCACGTCGCCGACAGTAGTGAGCCAGTGTAGACACGGCGCGGATCTCACTCGAGCCACACAGAACCCACACCTGCGCTCCACCGCGTCTTCGAAGACATTGCCTAGGCTCGACCGCATGCGTAAATGGATGGGCCGGGCATTGCTCGGTGTGGGGTGGTGCGCTGTCGCTGTGGGCGCCGTCGGGATCGTGCTGCATTTCGGCGCGTGGCAGCAGCGCGGGCTGGTGCTGCTCGCCTCGGGGGCGTCGTACTTGATGCTCGGCGCGATCGCCGGCGTGGTGCTGCTGCTGATCGCGCGCGGGTGGCGCAGCGCGGCCGTCGCCGGGGTGCTGGCCGCGGCGGTGTTGTGGACGCTGGTGCCCGTGTTCGTGCCGGAGAGCCGCGCCGCGAGCGGTCCGCAGTTGACCGTCATGCAGTCGAATCTGCTGTTCGGCGGCGCCGATCCGGCCGCCGTGGTGCGCGCGGTGCGGGACGACCACGTCGACGTGCTGACCGTCGACGAACTGACCGAGGCCGCGATCGAGCGGCTGGCGGGCGCGGGCCTGCTCGGCGAACTGCCCCATCGCTACACCGAGCCCACCCGCGACGGCGGGGGCGGCACCGGAATCTACAGCCGGTACCCGTTGCGGGACACCAGGAAGTACGACGGCTACATCCTGCACAACATCTCCGCGACGATGGATCACCCGGAACGCGGACCGATCACCGTCTTCGCGTTCCATCCGGTCCCGCCGCCTTTCAATTTCCCCGCCTGGACCGCGGAGATGCGTAAGACCCGCGAAATCCTCGACGCGCACCAGGGCTCCGCTATCGTCGGCGCCGACTTCAACGCGACCCGCGACCACACCGCCTATCGCGATCTGTTGCGTGGCCGCTTCGCCTCGGCCGCCGACCAAACCGGGGCCGGTCTGCTGCCCACCTACCCGGAGGACCGCAGCTGGGGCCCGGTCATCGGCATCGACCACATCCTGCTGGCCGACGCCACCGCCGAAGACCTGCACAGCCTCACCATCCCCGGCTCCGACCACCGAGCCCTCATCGCTCGAATCCGGCTGCACTGAACGGCGCTCCGCTATGATGCGCAGGTTCCGGTGTTGCTGATACCGCAGCGTCCGTGGGTGGCCGCCTCAGCGCTGGGCCTGCCGGGTATCGAAAGAGGGGAGCCCGCAAAGTGAGTGATATCGAGCGCCTGCTTCTCCGTCTGTCGGCCTATCTGAGCGAGCACTTTTCGATAGACAGTGCCCGCGAGGTCCGGCGCCAGCTCGACGCCGTTCGCAATCGCGTTCCTTTCCCGCCGCCGGACACCATCGAGCAGACGCCGTTACGAAACCTGTTCGACTACCTCGAGCTGAAGAGCCATGATGCCGTCCTGGGCCGAACCCAATGGTTTCACGGCGAGCTGGCGGAGATCGATCGAGAACTGTTGGCGGCGCTGGCCGAAACTCAGCGCGGTGGCCTGACCGACCACGACATCGAAGAGATCGACAGCCTCTTATGGGAGTTGCGCGACCGTATCGACACTTTCGGGCCGATGGACGACGGCCGCTGGCCGCTGCAATGCCTCATCGCCTACGTGGATGCGAAGATCAAGCGCTCTCTGGAAACGAACTGAACGCCTGGGCTGCTCATCATCTGACTGTGCCTACGGCGAGGCAGCCTCTGCGTGATCCGAACGATCCGGACAACGTGCACGGGTCGGCCTTCGAGCGGGTGACCGCGGTGCGGATCGGTTACACCGACGGCGCGGACGGCTGCAAGAAGATCACCAGGAAGGAGATCGCCCAGCGCCGCGGCAACCTGCCCACCACCTTCGAACCCGGTGAGGAGCAGGCGCAGCCGCCGGTGGGCGCGGCCGCGCTGACCAGCCTGAGCAAGGCGCTGGCCGAGATCTTCCCGATCGCGCGGCCGCCGCAATTCGACTACTCCGGGGTGGGCCGCGGCTGCTCGGAAGTCACCCTCACCCGGCCGGTGTCGTACTGCCCGAGCGGGAACCGGATCGGCACCGATGTCCCTGCGATGGCCCGCCGTGGCGGACCGATGGCGGGCGAGGATCCGCTCTCGGCGGTCGTGGACGGCGACTACAACGCGTTCGTCGTCTTCGTGTCTCGGTACGTGCTCGCCGTGCAACAGGATCGCAAGCTGTCGCTGACCGGCGCCGAGACGGCGGGCCTGCGCACCGCCTGCCTCAGCGGCGCGCTGACCACGAAGCTGAGCTAGCCGGGCAGCGACCCGCACCTGTCCGCGGGTGACCTGGACGAAGCGGTCTCCGGCCTGCTCGCCGACGGGTCGGCGGCCGCGGACGTCAACGGCAAGGTCGTGGCGAGCGGCTACCAGCGGTTGGAGGCGTTCCGCACCGGCGTTCTGGACGGCGAGAGCGCCTGCCTGACCGAGTTCCGGTAGCCGGACTCACACCGGCAGCGATCGCAACGAGCTGAGCGTGCTCGCCAGCGCGCGTGCGGCCTCGGCGCCCTTGGTCACGAAGTGCTCGGTGAAATACGTGACGTGCTCGCTGTGCTCGTGGAAGTGATGCGGGGTGAGCACGACCGAGAAGACCGGCACGTCGGTGTCCAGCTGGACCCGCATCAGCCCGTCGATCACCGCCGAGGCCACGAAGTCGTGCCGGTAGATGCCGCCGTCCACCACCAGCGCGGACGCGACGATCGCCGCGTACCGGCCGGAGTGCGCGAGCCGCTTGGCGTGCAGCGGGATCTCGAAGGCACCCGGCACCTCGAAGACGTCGATCGTGGCGGGATCGAAGCCGAGGTCGGCGTACTCGGTGCGGAACCCCTCGTACGCCTTGCCGACGATCGAGCTGTGCCAGCTGGCACGGATGAACGCGATGGATCCGGTATTGCTCATGCCGGGATACTACGGTTCGGTAAGGTGCGCTTCCAGCCAACCGACGACATCGTCGAGCACTTTCTGCTGCTCGGGCTCGTTGAACACCTCGTGGTAGAGGCCCTCGTAGCGGATCACGGTGAGGTCCTTCGACCCGGCGCCGCGCTCGATGAGATCGGAGCTCGACGGCGCGGCGATCGAGTCGGCGGTGCCGTGCAGCACCAGCAGCGGCACGGTGAGCCGTGCCAGCCGCTGCTTGACCGTGTTCGTCGCGTTCAGCATCTCGGCGCCGGTGCGGGCGGGCAGCATGCCCCGGTAGACCAGCGGATCGTTGTCGTAGGCCGCGACCACCGCGGGGTCGCGGCTGATCTGCGACGAATCCAGCTTCAGCACACCGAGATTCGGGGTGAACCTGCTCAACACCGGCGCGAGCATGCGCTGCACCGGATTGCCCACCGGGATGTCCAGCGGCGGCGCGGACAGCACGACGCCCGCGACATCGATCGGCGCGCGGGTGGCCAGATACAGGGTGATCAGGCTGCCCATCGAGTGCGCGACCACGAAGCGCGGCACGTCCGGCTGCTCACGGCTCGCGATGGCCAGCATGGCGGCGACGTTGTCGGCGGCGCCTTCCATGGAGCCGATGTTGGCCTTGCCGCCCGCGGACTTCCCGTGGCCGATGTGGTCGAGCGCGTAGACCGCGAAACCGGCGGCGACCAGGCGCTGCCCGACGTGGGTGTAGCGGCCCGAATGCTCGGCCACGCCGTGGACCAGCACGATCACGCCCCGCGCAGCGCCATCGGGCAGCCACGCGCGCCAGGCGACTCCGCTGCCGATGCCGTTGAACTCCCCGGTCTCGGTGCGGATCGCGGGCGGCTCGGCGGGCGCGGTGTCGCCCGCCGTCGGCTCGGTCGTCATGCCTCGGCTCCTGCCGTCGATGGCGCGCCGATTGTCGCGAAATGCTCGATCAGCCGCCGGTTGAACTCGATGAGTCGAGCGTAGTTGACCCGGGAGAGGCGTTCGTCGGTTCCGTGGATCGAGGCCAGGTCGCGCCCGTCCAGCACGATCGGCGCGAAATTGCAGCGGGTGGCCGCCAGGTCGTCGTAGTGCCTGGAATCGGTCGCGCCGGGAACGATGCCAGTGGTCACCGCGATGCCGGGGGCGACGGAGCGGGCGAGGTCGGCGATCAGCTCGAAGGTGGGGCCGGGCCCGGTGATCCGCGACGGTTCCGACGACATGCCGACCAGCTCGAATTCGATCCCCTTGTCGCGCACGACTTTCCGGCAGTGCGCCAGCACCGAGGAAACCGTGTCGCCCGGCAGGATGCGGAAGTTCACCAGCGCCTCGGCGTGCTGGGGCAACACGTTCGCCCGCGCACCGCCGCGGATCACCGTGGGCGCCGTGGTGGTGCGCACCATCGCCTCGGTCTGCGGCTGGGTCGCCATCACCCGGGTGATCGCCGGTCCCGCGATGCGCGCGAGACCGAGCAGGTGTCGCCGCGGTCCCGGCATGACCTCGCGCAACCTGGCCAGCATGTCCGCGATCACCGGGGTCAGGCGCAGCGGCATCGGATGGTCCTGGATGCGGCCCACCGCCCGCGCGATCCGGCCGACCGCCGTCTGCTTGCCCGGCATGGACGAATGGCCGCCCACCTCGGTCACCGACAGCCGGACCGTCGCGTAGCCCTTCTCGCCGAGCATGATCGTGGCCACCGGCTGCCGCACCCCCTCGACGATCCCCGCGGTGATCACCCCGCCCTCGTCCAGCAGCAGATCCGCGCACACGCCCGCCTGCCGCAGGTGTGCGGCCATCCGCTCGGCGCCCTCGCCGCCGAAAACCTCCTCGTCGTGCCCGAAGGCCAGGTACACGGTGTGCCGGGGTCGCAGGCCCGCGGCGAGCGCCGACTCGACCGCCTCCAGGATGGCCAGCACACGGCTCTTGTCATCGATCGCGCCACGGCCCCAGATGAATTCGTCGTCCACCACTCCCGCGAACGGCGGGTGGGTCCAGCGCTGTGGGTCGTCCACGGGCACCACGTCCTGGTGCGCGAGCAGGATCGCGGCCACTCGGTCCGGTTCGGTGCCGGGCCAGCGGTAGAGCCGGCTGTGCGCGAACTGCTGTAGCTCGAGCTCGGCGTGCACGCGGGGGAAGGACGCTCGCAGGTGCGCGTCGAGGCGGTCGAACGCGTCGCTGTCGGTGTCGCGCGGGTCGTCGGCGGACACGGTCGCACACCGCAGCGCGGCGGCGAGGCGCTCGGCGGTCGGGTCGTCGACCGGGTCCGTCATCGGTCACCGGTGCGGTCGGGCAGATTCATGGGCACCGTTGCATTGTTCAACACACTCGGATCGAGGGCGATCGTCTTCTCGTTTCGCCACTTCACGATGCCTTCGGTGAGCCCGCCCGGCAACTCGGGACGACGCGTTGCGGTCAGCAGCGGCAGTTCGACGCTCGCCGCGGTCACCGTCACGGGAGCGAAGGCGGGGGAGTGCGACCACACGTCGTCGACCACGTCGGTGACCCGCACACCGATCCGGTGGCCGGCCGCGATCGGCCAGTCCTGCGCGAGCAACCGCACCTCGGCGGTGTCGCGGACGGGGGCGATGCCTCGGGTGATGACGGTCGCGCGCAAGTCGGGTGCGATGTCGTAGAGCTCGACGGCGACCGTCGCGCTCGTGGGGCCGCTGAGCCGGAGGGTGGCCGTCGGGATGCCGGACAGGTGCTGGTCTTGGGCCAGCGGCGCGGAGACCGACCAGATTTCGCGGTCCGGCCCGGGGACCAGGCCGCGGTCGGTGTAGTCGCCGGGCCGCAGCGCGACCGAGATCCGCTGGGCGTCGGCGGGCGGCCACGCGGTCTCCGCGCGCCAGCGGCCGTCGAACTGGCCGACGGTGATCCGCGGGCCGGGAATCCGCACGTCCCGGCCCGCGACGTGCTTGTCGAAGAAGGCGAGCAGCTCGGTGTCGAAGTGCGGTGTGCCGCACTTGTCGTGGCAGGTGCGGTGTCCCCACTGGCCGAACCAGGCCCGGTGGTCGCCGGGGCCGAGGCCGTTCCACAGGTCGAACACCCGGTAGGCCCGGGTGTTGTAGTCCACGAAGCCCTGACCGAGGAACAGCGGAATCGTATTACCGCGCAGTCTCGCCACCAGGTCGCGGTCGCGCCAGAAGGCGGTGTCCGCGTTGTGGTCGCCGATCTCGGCCAGGTACTGCTGATAGCACGGCCACGGCAGCTGCGTCGCGTTCGCCTGGTATTCGCCGGAGTCCTCCGGACGCGGCGGGGTCGAGGCGATGAGCAGATGCTCCAGGCCCGCGAAGTCGGCGGGGCGCACACCGCTCTCGGTGATCGGCTTGCCGGAGAACTTCCACGAGACGCCCTGCATGTACAGGTAGGCGTACGGGTCGACCACCGGCTCGAACGCGCCCACCGCGGCGAGGCCCTTCGGTGCGGTGGCCAAGCCCATCAGGCCGGTCCACGCTTCGTACGAGGTACCGAACAGCCCCACCTTGCCGGTGGACCACGGCTGGCTCGCGGCCCACTCCACGGCCGCGGTGACGTCCGCGCGCTCCCCGGGTCCGCCGAAGTCCGGGCAGCCGTTGGAGCCGCCGAATCCGCGCAGGTCCACGACGACGTAGGTGTAGCCGGCGTTCAGGAACAGCTCGGCGGTGAGGTTGTCGGTGGACGGGCCGCCGGTGAGGCGCGGCTCGCTCAAGTACGCCAGGTGCGCGCGATACGGGCTGACGGTGAGGATGACGGGCGTCCGGGTGTCGTCGGGGACACCGGCCGGGCGCAGGATGTCCGCGTGCAGGCGGGTGCCGTCCTCGCCGTCGATGTACGTCTGTTTCCACTGGTAAGGCACCGGCAGCGGTTCGGCGGCGGCGGTCACCGGGGTGATCGCGGCCAGCAGCAACAGCAGGCCGCACAGGGCACGCGACAAGACGGCTCGTTCGGTCACCATAGGACTATCGAGTTTGCCCGGACGGCCGTCCAGACCCCGGAACCGGGGTGGTCGTCCAGTCGCCGGGCACACGCCATCCGGTGTTCATCCGGGCAGACCAGCATCGGCGCTATGCCGGAGCGCGATTTCGGGTCCGCCGACGCGGTGGCGACGATCACCTTGGCGTTGCTGAGCGCGTTCCTGTTCGCGGTGTCCGCGGCTCTGCAACAGGGCGCGGCACGGCAGGCCGCCGCCGAATCCGGGCAGGGACGGTTCCTGGTGTTCGCCGCGATCGCGCGCCGTTTGCTCACCGACCCGCGCTGGCTGGCCGGGCAGGCGGCGAACGTGGCCGGGTTCGTCGTGCACGCGTTCGCGCTGCGTTTCGGGGCCATCGCGGTGGTGCAGGCGTTGCTGGTCGTGCAACTGTTGTTCGCGCTGCCGTTCGCCGCGCGGCGGCGAAGACGCGCGCTGCCGGCGCGGGACTGGGCCGGAACGACAGCGGTGTGCGCCGGGCTGATCCTGCTCGTCGCCCAGGGGATTCCCCCGCATTCGGCGGTGCGCAGCGAGCTGCTGCCCGTCGCGGGCACCGGTGTGGTCGTCGTGATCGTCGTGCTGTTCGGTGTGTCCCGGCTGGCCCGCTCCACGCAACTGCGGTCCGCGCTGGTGGCCGTGGCGGCGGGCTGCTGTTTCGCCAGCACCGCGGTCCTGGTGGTGGTGGCCACGAACACCCTGCCGGAGCCGAACTGGGCGCTGCTGGGCATCCCGGTGTCGACGGTGCTCGGCGGCATCCTGACCCAGGAGGCGTACGCCCGCGGCTCGCTGCCCACGGCGCTGACCGCGATGACGATCACCGACCCGGTGCTCAGCTACCTGGCCGGGCTCACCCTCTTCACCGCGACGATCCACCCGAGCCCGCCGCTGCTGGCTTGCGCCGCCACCGCGGTGATCGTGGGCGTCGCGGTACTGGCGAACTCACCGACGCTGCACGACGAACGGGAGATGTCCGCCGCGCGTCAGGCGGAGCGGGCCGGGCGCTCGTAGTCGGTGTAGAGGGCGAGCATGCGCTCGACCGTCGCCGACCACGGAAAGCGTTCCGCCGCCGCACGGGCCGCGCGCCTGCGGTCGGCCGCCGGGATGGCGAGCAGTTCGTTGACGCCCTCCGCCAGGCCGCGCGGAGTGCCGTCGCACACGACGCCGGAGCCGGGGGCGCCGACGAGTTCGCGGGCGGCGCCCGCCGCGGGAACGACGACCGGAGTCCCGCACGCGAGCGCTTCCAGGACGGCGAGACCGAAAGTCTCGGCGGGAGAGGGGAACACGGCGATGTCGGCGCCGGCGATCAGGGCGGCCATCGCGGTCCGGTCGGTGAGGTGGCCGTGGAACACGACCGGAAGCCCGGCCGCCAAGTGTTCCAGGCGAGAACGCAGCGGGCCGTCCCCGATCACCGACAGCGCGCAGCGCAGACCGGATTCGACCAGGACGCGCACCGCCTGGATGGCGCGTTCGGCTCGTTTCTCCCGCGACAACCTGCTCACCAGGACGAGCCGCACCGAATCGTCGGAGCGCCCGGCTCGCGGTCCCTCGACGGACGGGCGGAAGGTCGTGAGGTCGACGCCGAGCGGAACCCGGCGCACGTTGCGCGCGCCGACCCGATCGAACTCGGCAGTCGCGAAATTCGAGGTCACGACGACTTTTTCGGCGCGCACGCAGAGCCGCCGGTTGGCCAGGTCGGCCGCCGCGGTGAGCGGGAAGCCGCGCGGCACCCGCGAGCGCAGGATGGCGTCGATGCGTTCGTGCGAGAACAGCACCAGTGGGACGCCCGCGCCGCGCGCCCAAGGCGCGAGCCAGCGGACACTGAGTTTGTCGCTGCACTCGAGCACGTCCGGGGCCAGCCGATCGAGCACGGGCCGGGTACGGCGGGCGGTGAGCACGTGATAGCCGGCATCGCCGAACTTCGGGCTGCGCACGGTGATCCGGTGCCCGGCGGTGGTGTGCTCGTCGTCGTCGTGGGGACCGGGCACGACGAGCACCCGATCGTGACCCGCCGCCGAATAGCCGCGCCCGATCTCGTCGACGCAGGTGCGCAAACCGCCGGAAGCGGGAGTGTAGAAGTTGGCGATCTGCACGATCCGCATCAGCCGACCGCCGATCCGACCAGTTCGCCGTAGGTGGTCGCCTGTGCGTCGGTCCGCAGTACCGCGTCGATGGCGCGCAGGGTGGTGTCGCGCAGACCCGGTCTGCTCAGGTCGTCGGGATGCAGCGCCAGGCGGACCAATCCGCCGCGTTCGGCGATGCGGCGGGCCATGGTGTCGACCATCGCCGCGCCGAACCGTTCGGACCACCCGCCGCCCGGACGGTGGGAGAGCGCGAATCCGAGATACCGGCGTCCGCTGCCGAGATCCTTGGCTCCGAAGTGCGAGGTGGTGTAGGTGAACCCCGCCGTGCGCAGCGCCTGCTCCGCGCCGGGCGAGGCCAGCCAGCCGGGGGGAGTGAAGCCGGTGGTGGACAACCCCGATTCGGCCATCACCTCGGTGGCGGCGTGCAGTTTGGCCGCGGCCTCGCCGACGTTCAAGGCGGCGAATTCGGCCGCACCGCGCGCCACCGCGTGCCCTACCGCCCGGCGCGGCCATCCGCCTTCGGGCCCCGCCCGGTGCGACCACCCGTGCAGCAGGATGTCGTCACCGGCCCGTCGGCGCTCCCGCAGGAACGCGGCGTAATCCGGATCGCCGGACAACCGCTTCCCTCGCCACGGACCGGGAATCACCAGCAGCGAGACGGGAATCCCGAAACGATCGGCGTCGGCGCACCAGCGCGCCGTCTCCGCCGCACTCGCCGGTGCGACGTCATGGACGCTCACCACCAACCGCGCACACACGTCGTGGAAGCTAACACCGCCCGATGGCCGCGAACTGAACAGCGCACTGCGCTCCTCTGAAAGCTGCGTTCCTTCGGCCCCGCTCGGACACCTCGGGTCAGGTGTCCCCGCTCCCTCGCGTCCAGCCGGTCACCAGATATCTGCCCAGGCCGGTCGCACCGGCAGATCGAACGCCGCGGTCCGCCCGCGCACCAGCATCGGCACCGAGGCGCCCTCCGGAAACCGGGCCTGCAACGAGGTCGCCCGTCCCCGGCGGAACTCCGAGAACACGAATTCCTTCCGCGACCGGTGCTCCACACCGGTCTCCGGATGCCCGAAGCTCACCTCGATCCGCACCCGATGCTGATCGAAACCGTTGACCCTGTTCAACCGCCGGTAGCTGGTACCGACCACCGACCCGGGAACCGTCGTGCCCGACCGCTGCAGGTACGCCCGCCGAAGACGCCAGACCGCACCCAGCACCTGTGTCCACAACACCATTGCGAACACCACGCTCACCGGCAGCGCCAAAATCGCCGCCGCGTCCAGTCCCGATCGCATGCCGAGGCGCACACCGAGGCTGACGACCCCCGCGACGAAGAACACCGCGCCCGCACCGGCGACGAGTACCCAAACCAGGTTCGCGGGACCGACCGAATTGCGTCCCTTCCCCACCAGACCCCTCCCACTCGACTCATGCGGACTTCATCAAGCCGAGATGAAACCCATGCTGCGATTCGAAGCGCGAACCCAGACCCTACAGCGCGCCCACTCGGCCCTCGGGCTTGGGCATGTCGGTATCTCGAGCGGAACTGGCCGGAATCAAAGGGGATTCGCGGAATTCACGCACGTCGCGATGCCGTGTCATCCGAGGAAATGCATTCACGGGATCGCTTCGGCGACGAAGACGAGTCAGGGACTGTTCAGAAAGAGCATTACCGGGCCGAGACGCCGCAGGTCGGGGCGGTGCGGCACGGATGAGACGCCGGATATGGCAAACGGCTATGACCCGGGCTGAACTGGACGGTGGCACAATCAATTTCGTCTGGCGTCCCGGGCCGGTCGGCGTATGATCAGGCCAGTGCCGATACCCGGGGGAAGAATGAGCGAGCCGGCGACCGCGGACTGGGAACAGTTCGTGCAAGCGCTGGCGCACTGCCTTTCGGAGCTGCCGTCCCGGGCGACCCTCATCATCGCCGCACCCGGAAATCGCTATGTCCAATTCGTCCAATACGACATCAAATTGTCCGCTGAACTGGCGGGGAACCATTACCTGAGCAACCCGATCCCGGAGACCGCCGCGCAGGAGTTGCGGACGCTGGGCTGGCTCGAGCCCGCGGTGCGGCGCGACGCGGACAACTGGACCAGGACCCTCTTCTGGCCCATCGCGCCGAACAATATGGTCGAGTTCGCCCGCTCGGTCGCCGTGGGCTTGCGCGACGCCCTCGGTGTGGCCGCGCCGGTCGAGTTGCGCGCGATGGGCTGGACCGAGGCGTCGGGTGATCTGGATCTCACCGTGCTCGGCCCGATCGCCCGCCGCGGGTAGCGCCGCCGCCGGCCGCTGTCCCACGGCATAGCCGCGACTACCTGGGCACTATTCTGAGAGACATGGCAGCAGGCAAGCCCACCAAGGAAGCGAAGGCCGCGGCGAAAGCGGCCCGCAAGCAGCAGTCGAGAGAACGCCGCAAACAGCTGTGGCAGGCGTTCCAGATGCAGCGCAAGGAAGACAAGCTGCTGCTGCCACTGATGATCGGCGCGTTGGTCGGCATCACCGCCGTCTTCGTCGTGATCGGCTTGATCTTCGGGCTGACCTTGTTCCTCGTCCCGCTGGGCGTGGTGCTCGGCGCGCTGGTGGCGTTCATCATCTTCGGACGGCGGGTGCAGAAGAGCGTCTACCGCAAGGCCGAGGGCCAGGCAGGCGCCGCGGCCTGGGTGCTGGACAACCTCCAGGGCAAGTGGCGGGTGAGCAACGGCATCGCCGCGACCACGCAGTTGGACGCGGTGCACCGGGTGATCGGCCTGCCCGGCGTGGTGCTGGTCGCCGAAGGCTCCCCCCAGCGGGTCAAGTCGCTGCTCGCCCAGGAGAAGAAGCGCACGGCCCGGTTGATCGGTGACACCCCGATCTACGACGTCGTCATCGGCAACGACGAAGGCCAGGTTCCGCTCAAGGACCTGCAGCGCTACCTCACCAAGCTGCCGCGCAACATCGACACCAAGCGGATCGACCTGATCGAAGGCCGGCTGGCCGCACTCAGCGCGCGCGGCGGGCCCGCCCTGCCGAAGGGTCCGATGCCCGCGGGCGCGAAGATGCGCGGCGTGCAGCGAACCATCCGCCGCCGCTGACCGGCTCCTCGCACATGCTCTAGATCCCGGCGCGACGGTCGACGGCGCGCGTGTCCGGCCGCCGCCTCAATTGCGGCCGAGCAGCCAGACGACCCGATCGTAGGCGAGCACGTGATAGACGATCACCAGCACCGCGAGCGCCGAACCCCAGTTCGGCAGACCAGCCGACTGCAGCGCGAGCGCCCCGCCGCCGAGTACCGAGAGTTCGATCACCAGGCGCGCCGAGCCGGACACGGCGACCTTCGGCTGCCCGTTACGGCTCGGGTCGCCAGGCACCGAGAAGGCGCCCCACACGACTGCCGCGAGTACCGGCAGCGCCACCACCAGCAGAAACTTCCACGGCCCTTCGAACGCGCGCCAGCCGAAGACGCCGAAGGAAGCGATAGCAACGAGTTCGAGCAGAAAACGGACAACGAGCATCACCGGATTCAACGACACCGGCGCAGCCTAGTGGTGTGACCCGGCGCCGGTGGGCTCGATGCCGGGCGGCTCAGCGCGAATGCACCAGTGCGGTACCGGTCGCACGATCGTGCATTCCGCGGCCGTCGGCGTCGGTGAACAGCGCGGGCACCACGAACAACAGCAGCACCTGTCTGGCCAGCGCGCGGACGAAGCCGACCGGCGCCGGCGCGTCGACGCGGACCGTCCGCAGCCGCAGGAAGTACTGCCCCGGGGTGAAGCCGAACAGGGTTACCGCGCCGACGCCGATGACGAACCAGATCAGCAGCGTCAGGCTCGACGCAGACGTGCTACGCGCGATGAGCGCCGCGATGCCGAGCGCGATCATCCAGTCCACGAAGAGGGCGGCGATCCGGCGGCCCATGCCGGCCAGCGAGCCCGCTCCCGTCTGCGGGAGGCCGAGGTGCTCACCGGGGAACTCGGGAGTTGCCGGGCCGCCGGAGTCGGCCGGGGGTCCGGAGAGCCAGGAGCCGGTGATGCGTGCCATGCACCCAAGAATAGGCGCGGCCGGACCGGCGTCCCGTACCGCATAAGCGGAGTTCAGCGTCGGCGCGCGCCGCGGCGGGGGCAGGACTACCATGCAATTCGAGTCCGGGTGGTCAGTACCACGCGGCCTGACGCACGTGTAACACCGGCGAAACACATCCTTGACTGCAGGGAAACACGGCATCCATAGCGTCTGGTCGCGACGAACCCATGCAAGCGACACTGGCTGGGAACCGATCCGTAAGGAGAACAAGTGACGTTCAGCACGGCCGACGAGGTCATCAAATTCATCGCTGACGAGGACATCGAGTACGTCGACATCCGGTTCAGCGACCTGCCCGGTGTGCAGCAGCACTTCTCGATCCCCGGGAAGGCCTTCACCACCGACCTCGCCGAGGAAGGGCTAGCGTTCGACGGCTCCTCCGTTCGTGGGTTCCAGTCCATCGACGAGTCGGACATGCTGCTGCTGCCCGACTTCTCCACCGCGCGCGTAGACCCGTTCCGCGCCGCCAAGACGCTGAACCTGAACTTCTTCGTGCACGACCCGTTCACCCGGGAGGCCTACAGCCGCGACCCGCGCAACATCGCGCGCAAGGCGGAGGAGTACCTGCGCTCCACCGGTATCGCCGACACCGCGTACTTCGGTGCCGAGGCGGAGTTCTACATCTTCGACTCGATCCGCTACGACTCGGCCATGAACGGCGCCTTCTACGAGATCGAATCGGTCTCCGGCTCCTGGAACACCGGTGCCGAGTTCAACCCGGACGGCACTCTGAACCGTGGCTACAAGGTGCGCAACAAGGGCGGTTACTTCCCCGTCGCGCCGTACGACCACTACGTCGACCTGCGCGACAAGATCGCGACCAACCTGCAGAACGCGGGCTTCGAGCTCGAGCGCGGCCACCACGAGGTCGGCACCGCCGGTCAGGCCGAGATCAACTACCGGTTCAACACCCTGCTCGGTGCGGCCGACGACCTGCAGCTGTTCAAGTACATCGTGAAGAACACCGCGTGGGCCGAGGGCAAGACCGTCACCTTCATGCCGAAGCCGCTCTTCGGTGACAACGGCTCGGGCATGCACGCCCACCAGTCGCTGTGGAAGGACGGCAAGCCGCTGTTCCACGACGAGGCCGGCTACGGTGGCCTGTCCGATATCGCCCGCCACTACATCGGCGGCATCCTGCACCACGCGCCCTCGCTGCTGGCGTTCACCAACCCGACCGTGAACTCCTACCACCGTCTGGTGCCGGGCTACGAGGCCCCCATCAACCTGGTGTACTCGCAGCGCAACCGCTCCGCCGCGGTCCGCATCCCGGTCACCGGCAACAACCCGAAGGCCAAGCGCATCGAGTTCCGCGCACCGGACTCCTCGGGCAACCCGTACCTGGCCTTCGCCGCCATGCTGATGGCCGGCCTGGACGGCATCAAGAAGAAGATCGAGCCGCTGGCCCCGGTCGACAAGGACCTCTACGAGCTCCCGCCGGAGGAGGCCAAGAACATCCCGCAGGCCCCCACCAGCCTGGCGTCGGTCATCGACCGCCTCGAGCAGGACCACGACTACCTCACCGAAGGCAACGTCTTCACCCCCGACCTCATCGAGACCTGGATCGACATCAAGCGCACCCAGGAAATCGCCCCGGTCAACCTCCGCCCGCACCCGTACGAGTTCGAGCTGTACTTCGACGTGTAAGTCGTAGGTTCGCTCCTGTGATGGAGCACCTGCCCAGGTGCTCCAACCGCGGTAGTCGACGAGTCCATCTGCTCCGTGATCCTTCAACGATCGCGAAGCAGGTGGACTTGTCTGCGTTCGAGCACAGCAATCGACCCGCTTTCGGGCTGCGCCATAAATCTCCGCATGACTTGTTCGTCCTCGCGGAAGAGGAACCGGTCGAAGCCCGGACGAGTATCCGAGATGACTCGAGCGTCAGCAGGGTCCACCGCCGGGCCGATGAATGCGAACACTGCCCGGCAATGCCCTGACCCGTCGTTCTTCGGACAGGAGCCGTAACCGAACTCCTCGACCGTCCTCCAGCGGTCCCCGCCTCGGGGGTCTCGGATGACATCGCCCACTCGTACCTCGGTCACACGCACTGATTCGGTTCGCATCGGCGGAGTCTGGCACGGGCCACCTGAATCCCACCTGAAGGACGGCGGTAGGCACTCTGGGGGTCGCATCCCGACCCGGTGCGAGCACCCTATTCGATCCGGCTCACCTCGGTGCAAGCACCGGATGGAAGTGGATACGCCTCACGGACTACGCGGTACTCCATGTGGGTGTGCCGTAGACGTTGAGTTTGTCGATGCCATGCTCGGCCGAGAAACCCAGTCCGACTGCCGTATAACGCCACGTCGCCCCGACCGATTTTGCTGCCAGAGAGAGGGCGTCGACGGCATGGGTGGTGCCGTGGTGCCGAGACGCGAGTTCGCGGACGAGCCCGGTCAGGTCGTTACGTTGCTTCGCGACCATGTGAAGACTGAAGGTAGGATCGCCTGCGCCGCGTGCACAGCAGACGAAAAAGTCATCCTGGTGCAGCTCGGCCGCGTCGGCGCCGCACCGAACCAGCTCGGACAGCACTTGCCATGCCGCATCGCCGAAGTAGCGAACTAGTTTCATCGGCACCGAGACGTCGTTGTACCGTGCTTTCAGATAGATCTTGTGGTGCACGCCGCCGTGCGCGTCCACCTCGATCGCGGCGCCGACGGGCTTGATGAGCTTCTCACTGTCTGGTACGGCTGCCAATCCGGCGAAGCCGGGCCATTTGCTGGACAACCGGTCCACTGCCCCCGGCACAATCAGTGGATCGCCGTATATCTTGAGGCGGGCTACGTGGTGTGGCGCTGCGGAATGATGAATGACGCCGATCCAGATCGAGAACCGGTGGCGCGCCGTAATTTTCGCGGGCTCGGGATACAATATCGTGACGAAAGACTGCATCAGGTCGGCGACCGTCTCATCCCCGTGTGGCAACCATGTGGCGAGATCCCGGATCGCGGCGAGTTGAGCGGCGAGGCGGGGGCCGAATCTCGTCTCCTGCGTCGCGGTTTCGGTGACATAGCGAATGACCGGCGCGAATTCTCCTCGGCCACCGGACACACTGGCTTCCAACGGAAGACCAGTGGCTGTCAACGTGCTTGCTCTGCATCCATCCGGTGCTCGTTCGTCCAGCTGTCCCGCACACGCGCGTTCCAACATGGCGCGGATGAATGCTGGGTTGTGACGCGGCATCAACCGCTCGGCCAAGTCGACCAAGAATCCTCCGGCGGTTCCGGTCGTCACCATTGGGCGGATTGTCCGGTGGGAAGGGCGGCCCTCGAGTGCTGCGCAGCCGGTGCGGCGGATGCATTGGCAGGGGCAACGGGAGTGGTCTGCGTACCGTGGTCGCCTGCGGTGGTCGAGGCGGACCGATTGTGTTCGAAAAGATTCGGAGCCACGTCGAATGCATCGAAGTCGGCGTCGTCCTTCGGGTCGACATTCCTGCCCATATCGAGACTTTCTCATCCGAACCAGCTTCCCCATTCCCTTTGCATTCCCACGCCTGGGGGCAGCGCGTATGCCCATGTCTGCCTCGACACGGCGTCCTCCATCTCCGGTACCGGCGCAATCGGAGTTGCGGTTCGGACACGCCTTTCCACTGCACGCGACGTCTCAACCGCCCGTTGGGGCGTCAGGTAGGTCGGGCAGCTCTAACGAGCGGAAGGTGGGCATTGACATGTTCCAACTGGTGTGAGGAGCGTAGTTGTGCGAGACGATCCAGGTCGGTTCCATAGAGTCGCGCGGCCAGCAGGTCGTCGAGGTCGTTGACACCGTAAAGATAGGGACGCCCGCCCAGCTCGCAACAGAGCTCCAGGAGGTCGCGAAACAATCGACGGGTGGCAGCGGTGGTGGCTGGGTCGCGGGGGACCGAGGTGTACAGGCCCAGTCCGATCGAAACGGGGGCACTGCCGACTGGGGTGAACGCGAATGCCGTTGCGTCGGAAGGGCGGCGCAGGATCAGGAGGTACAACATCGTGTGACGGCTCAGTGGGGCTCGCTGTCGTTGTGCCTCGACGGCTGCGAGCATCGGTGCGAGTCGTCCGGCGGGGACGACGTAGTCGGTCCACAGGCGCACGTGGTCAGGGGGAGGGGCGGCCGTCCGCGTAGCGTTGTATCTGCCCATGAACGGCAGATCGGAGACGATTCTGCAATTCTTGTCACCGCATCGCTTCGGAACGCTGCCGCTCCAGCCGGTGATGGAGAAGGACACGCCGGGATGCGGGTATGCGCAAAAAACGTCGACATCGTCGCGCTGTGCGATCCGTTCGGTGTGGTCGATGAGTTCGGTCAGCGTGGCATGTTGTGTGCGGTGCACGTGGGTGTAGCGATGGTATGCCACCGTACGCAGCACTGCCCGTTCGATCAGCCCGACAGTGCCGAGCCCACCGAGTGCGAACCTGAACAACTCCGCATGGTCGGTTCGCGAACACCAGCGACTGGTTCCCGTTCCGTCGATCAGCTGGATCCGCTCCACGTGATCGACCTGCATGCCGTACCGCGCAGAGTTCATCCCGGCCCCTCCCACGGAGATGGTTCCGCCCACCGACAAGTGCAGGTAATCGGTGAGCACGGGGAAAGCTCTGCCTCGACGGTTCAGGTATCGCTCCAAGTCGTACCAGCTCATCCCGGCGGGAACCTCGATCAAGCCGTCACCGAGGTCTCGGACTTGCCGGTCTGCGGTGCCCGGCACATAGGTGACCAGCAGATCACCCTCCGTGACAGTCTGGCCGTCACAGGAATGACCCGCGCCCCGCAGGGTCAATTGTCGACCGGAGCCGAGCAGTGCGGACGGGAAGGCGGAAGGCATTCGGTGCACAGCCCGTGGGACGGCGCGCCGTAGCCCGCCGAAATCGGTGGCGAACTCGTCGATCGGAACCTCGGGGGGACTCATGGTCTCGGCTGCGACTACCGAGTATGTCCTCTTCCCATCGTGGGGAACAGCTCGCTACCTGTGGAATGCGCACAGGTAGGGTCGAGCGGTGTCGTTCAGTGCTGAAGGGCGACGCATCGTGCAGGGTCAGCGGCATTCTTCTAGGACGGGAGAGGCTCGTCAACGGCTGTGTCGGCGTTGCGGCTCGTTGGTCCGTGCTGCACGGGCACCGGATGAGTGAGGATCTATGAGAGACATCCACCCTGATGTACGGGCCGCCCTCGCGATGACGCGGGAGTTGCGGCACCGCATTGCCGAGGTGCGCGAACGAGCCGACGAGATCGTCGCGCGTCGCCCGTCTCCGAGCGGCTTGGTCATTCCCGAGGTCGACGCCCGGGGACGACTGCGGGACCTCTACTTGGCGCCCGGAACCTGCGCCCGGTTCGGCGATCAAGAACTGGCCGCCGAGATCATGGCAGCCATCACCGAAAGCACCGCGGACGCGCGGCGGCAGTACACCATCGCCATGAATGACACCGACAATCTGGCGCGGCCGCTTTCGGAGGTCATGCGGGACCGGGAGTCTGGGACCAGGCCGGATGAGCAGGTCCCCAACTTTGGGAAGGCGGAACAATCAACTTGAGATAGCTGGCGGGAGGAATAGACCGAGCATGCCCGATTACCTGGATGTCGAGCCGGATCAGCTGCGTGGAGTCGCCGAGCAACACGGTCTGATCGCAGCTAACATCCGGAAGTGGGGTGAAATCCCGCGTGACTGGCTCGCCGACTTCCCATCCAAATACGGCACGATCGCAGACCCGGTGCGGGGCGCTCTGGAGGACTATTACCAGAGACGCCACGACAACGCGGAGCGCCTCGCCGAGAAGCATGAGCGCACGCGAGACGAAATGCTCGCGGCGGCGGCTGCACTCGAGGACGGCGATCAGGACAACGGGCGCCAGGTCACCCAAGTAGGCGATTTCGTCCCCAGAGCTCCTGCGGGTGGTCCGCCGCCCGGCACGCCGACGTTTCCTGCGGCGCCGACGGATACCGGCCCGGACACGCCGATGATGGACGGCGCCCAGCCTGGTCGGCCTTCCGCCTTACCCGACGCCGCGGGCACGCCGGACGAGACCGGCCGCTCCGCACAGGTACCTCTCTCACCATCGACATCGACACCACAAGCCTACGACGCTGGTCAGCCCGGAGCCGCCGCACCGACCTGGGCGGCACCATTCTCGGTCGGCGCGGCCGAGCCCGGAGCCACCGTTGCTCCCGCCTTCGAAGCGAACACCCCCGTGGGTGCGAACCCGGACCCGAACAGCGCCGCGGTCGCGAATCTCGACGTGAACGGTGCCGCGGGCGCAGGTCCCCACGTGGACAGCACCGGCGGCATGGCCATGCCACCGACGCCGGGCCCGTTCCAGCCACCGGTCGTCACCGGCGCCGTAGCCCTGGCCCCCAGGACGCCTGAGCCACTGGCGCCAGGCCCGTTCGCGGCAGCTGCCCACGTGGCCAAGGACAAGCAGGCGCCACTGTCGTTCGTGGTGGGTAAGCGTGTCGACGACGACTGGGTGCTCGCTCATACCCTCCTCGCCGCAACCCTTGCCGCCGTGGCCGATTCGGCGCCCGGCGTGGAATGGGCGGTAGTGGTGGGGCGCACCCCCTTGGGGCCGATCGTCATGCTGACCTCCACTGAGGGCCGTGGCTGGCTGCCACCAGGTCTGTTCCTGCCTTCGGAGGTCGCCGTGCCGTGGACGTGGGACTCCGTCCTCGGCAACGCGGCTCGAAAGGCCATCGCGGCGTTGGAAGGCACTACCGACCCGGCCCGGATACTCGCCGAGTTCGGCTTGATGGTGCGCCGCAGCAATGTTCGCCTCAGCGCTTTGGTGTCCTCCGCGGCTATCCCTGACGATCTGCGTGCCGCCCTGGGGGCTGATGTCGCCATCGAGGGCTCGGTGTCCGCCGCGGAGTCCACCGTCGATTTCACCTCCCCCGGTGTCGGGCTGGTCGACCGGCTCGCACTCGGCGGTTCCAGTGAACTGCTACGACAGGCGGTGATGGTGCCGGAAACCGAGATTCGGGCCAAATGCCTCGAGCTGGCGCGAAACGCGGATGCGCGGGTTCGTGCCGCCGTGTCCGGCGTCGACGCGGAGATCGCCACACAACGTGCCCGGCGGCAGCGGATCCTCGATGCGCTGCACGCCGACCTGCCCATCCCGGCGAGCTGGTGGGACCAACTACGCGCTGCCGATGGCATGATGGCAGCGGCAACGCGGTCGCGGAGGGTCGATGTGTCCCGTATACCCGTCGGGATCCGCACGGACGTACCCGGCACCGAAGCGGTGCGCGGTATGGTTTTCGAGCGCCGCGCCGACGAACTGCTGTTGTTGCTCGCCGCGGGCGAACCCGACCGGCAGACTCTGCGCGACACGCTCTACAGCTACGGCCAGATCACTGAGCACCCGCTGTTCCCGGCGGCGGCACGTGTGGTGGCGACGGAGACGACCCGCCCAGGTGTCGCGGTTCCGAATGGCGAGGTAGTCCCCAGTGTCGGACCCGGGCCCCGCGTTGTCGGTTCTGTCGGCCTGGGCGGGGCTCCCCCCTCCATCGCCGAATTGCCGACCAGCCGGGCGAGGCCTGAGGGCGCCGGCGAGCAGAGGAGCGCCTGATGGGCAAAGCAGACGACGTCATTGGTCAGATCAAAAAAGACTACGAGCCGGGGACCTGGGATAGCATCGGTTTCCAGGACGATCAGGCCAAGAACTCGTTGGACGCGCTGGCCGGATTGAATTCAGACGAGTTCCAGCAGGCCTGGGATAAACTCACTTTCACCCCCTCGTGGAAAGACTGGCCGCTTGGCGAGGACAACGTCAAGAAGCAGCTCGTCGCAGATGCCGGCGACCTCAAGGACGACCCCAAATACAAAGATCTCATCGCCGCGCTCGAGTCCGGCGACCCGAAAGCCTATCTCGCGGCCAAGAGGGAGGCGGAGGAGACTGGCAAGCCGCCGGAATTCGCGAAAGAAGACTGGGACTTAAGTGATCTGCCGAGCGAAGGCGAGGCTAAGGGTAAGCACGCGGAGTCGGTCGTTCTCCCGATACCGAAGGGTGCCAGTGCGCAACTGATAGCGCTGATCAAGGACACCGAATTCACGATGCAGAAGGGCTTCGACACACTCGGCATCCGAAATCCGGATTCGGCACCCGACTTCACCAATGTGCTCGACGACGATCGTGTCATGAGCGCGGGCGGTTGGTCCAAGGTTCGAGAAGGGCATATGGATCTCAGCGGCCGGATGGAGAAGCGGCAGAATGACTACAAGACTAAAAACGAGGGCGTTAAATTCGACACCTTCGACACCAAAGTAGTCAACCACGAGACCTTCAAGAAGCTTGTGTCCATCAAGGACGAGCTCGTAAAGGGCCTCAACTACGAGCCGACGGGCACCACGCATACCGGTTATAAGATCACGGAGAGCTCCGGCGGTCCTGCTAACCATGAGACGCAGGTTACGGTATACGAAAAGGACACCAACAAGGATAGTAAGGGTTATGGCAAGTATTTCCTGACCCCGGACGCGGAACAGAGATACTACGTCAGTGTCATCGACGTGGCCGCCGAGGATTGGGACACGGCGTACGCGGCAGCGACCAAGGAGTTCCAGAAAAAGGCCGAAGACATCGACGGCAAGAATGACGGTGACGGTTCCGACGGCAAGAAGGAAAAGGACGGCACGGGGGGTAAGGACGAGACGCCGACGCCGACTCCTACGCCGACGCCGACGCCGACCCCCACGCCCACTCCCACGCCGACTCCTACTCCCACGCCGACTCCTACCCCCACGCCAGAGGACATGTTCCCCACCCCGGAGTCGAACCCCACGTTGGAGGGTCTCCTGCCGGGATCTACTACAGATCCCACAGAATCCCCGACCAGCACCATGCCCATTTCGGACACCAGTACCAGCGGTAGTACTGGAAGCCCATCAGGCCTGGATCTCAGCTCTCTGACCCCGACGCCGCAGAACACCTCCGGAACTCAGCCGGCACCTACCCCTACCAACTCCAATGTCGCGCCTCCCAATAACAGCCCTGGCATGGATCCGACGCTAATGGCGACGCTGGGCATGTTGGGGAACCGTCCTCCGTTCGCCGATGACAGCAGGGGCTACGACGACCGGGATCCGCGCGACGACCGGCAACGCGAGCGCAACCGCCAGGCGTCCGCGGCGCCCGCCAATGCCACCCCTGCTGTGCAGACGTCGTCTCCTCCTGGCGTGACGGCGCCGACCTACGCGGGTACTCCGCCGCCGATAGCGGCTCCCGGCACGACGCCGAGTGTGCAGATCGGGGATACGACCGTGAATGCATCGCCGCCGGTGGCGGAGGCTTTGCAGAAGCAGACGCAGAACGTCGCTCTCGATGCGTTATCCGCCTACAAGGGAACGGCGGGAGAGATCACAGCGGAGCATCCACCCGCAGTGGTCAATGGTCCCGGCGAGCTGAAGACGGGCGATATTCTCCAGTGGGAGAAGCATAGTGCCCTGGTTGTCAAGAACGAGAACGGCCTGTTCGTCCTGGACAATGGCCAACTTATTCCTCTAGACCCCAATAACCCCCCGCTGAAGGAAAAGTACGGGAATTTCGCGGGCTTCATCCACCCGACCGGCCTGGACAGCGCGGCAGGTAGCAACTCCGCCGGCGCGCCGGCACCCCCGCCGACTGTGGCCGCACCGCAGCAGCCTTCCGGTCCGCCACCTGTTTCGCCGCAGCCGCAGGCGACCTGACCGGCCGGAGGCTAAGCGCGAGCCTGCTCGCCGCGCATCGCGGCGGCCAGCTGGTTCGGCATCGGCTCGTGCCGCGCGTAGGCGCGAGTGAAATCGCCGGTGCCGTGGGAGATCGAGCGCAGGTCGATCGCGTAGCGGCTGAGTTCGAGTTCCGGGACCTCGGCGTGGATACGGGTGCGTCCGCTGCCGTGCGGCTCGGTGCCGAGGACGCGCCCGCGGCGACTGGACAGATCGGTCAGTACCGGGCCGACGTATTCGTCGGAGACCAGCACCCACACTTCGGCGAGCGGCTCGAGCACCCGGACTCCCGCGGTTGCCGCGGCCTCGCGGAGGGCGAGCGCACCGGCGGTCTGGAACGCGGCGTCGGAGGAATCGACGGAATGGGCTTTGCCGTCGAACAGCGTGACCCGCACGTCCACGAGGGGATATCCGGCGGTCAGCCCGCGCGCGGCCTGGGCACGCACACCCTTCTCCACCGACGGAATGAACTGGCGCGGAACGACTCCGCCGACCACTTTGTCCACGAACTCGATGCCCGACCCTTCGGGCAGCGGTTCGACCTCGATCTCGCACACGGCGTACTGGCCGTGCCCGCCGGACTGCTTCACATGCCTGCCGCGCCCGGGCGACTTGCCCGCGAACGTCTCTCGCAGCGCCACCTGATGGTCTGTCACGTCAACCTGCACACCGAACCGGGTGCGCAACCGCTCCAAGGCGACGTCGCGATGGGCCTCACCGAGACACCAGAGAACCAGCTGATGAGTCTGCGCGTTGTGTTCCAGGCGCAGCGCCGGGTCTTCGGCGGCCAGCCGGGCGAGGCTCTGGGAGAGCTTGTCCTCGTCGGCTTTGCTGTGCGCGCGGATGGCGATGGGTAGCAGCGGATCGGGCATCGGCCACGGCTCGATCCGGAGCGGATTGTCGGTGGACGACAGCGTGTCGCCGGTTTCGGCGTGACCGAGCTTGGTGACGTAGGCGATGTCGCCCGCGATCGCCTGCCGCAGAGGGCGTTGCTGCTTACCGAAGGGAGCCGAGATCGCGCCGACCCGCTCGTCGAGTTCGTGGCTCTCGTGGCCGCGGTCCTCCAGGCCGTGGCCGCTGACGTGCACCGTGTCGTCGGCATGCAGGGTGCCGGAGAAGACACGGACCATGCAGACCCGCCCGACGTACGGGTCGGACGCGGTGCGGATGACCTCCGCGGCCAGTTCCGCGTCCGGGTCGCAGCGCAGCGGATGCGGTTCGGCGCCGTTCGTGGCGGTGATGGGGTGCTCGGTCGGCGTCGGGAAGCCGCCGGTGATGAGGTCGAGAAGCTCGACCGTGCCCAGTCCCTGCTTGGCCCCTTCGGGCGCGGGGGCGGCGAACAACACCGGATGGAAGCTCCCGCGGGCGACCGCGCGCTCCAGGTCGGCGATCAGCGTCGCCAGGCTGATCTCTTCGCCCTCCAAGTAGCGCTCCATGAGGGTCTCGTCCTCGCTCTCGGCGATGATGCCCTCGATCAGGCGGTTGCGAGCTTCCTCCAGCTCGGGCACCTGATCGGGCGACGGGTCGCCTTGGACCTCCACGCCGGAGGAGTAGTCGCCGACGCAGTGCGGCAGCAGCTCCACCATGCCGGTGACCGGCCGGTGACCGTCCGGGTTCTTCGGCCCGTACACGGGCAGATGCAGCGGCAGGATGTTCTCCGACGATCCGCCGCCGAGCACGATCCGGCAGGTTTCGGTCATCACGTCGAACTCGTCGCGCGCGGTGTCCAGGTGGGTGATCACGATCGCGCGCGGCATCCCGACCGCGGCGCACTCCTCCCACAGTGCCCTGGTCGCCCCCGCGATCCCGTCGGCGCCCTCGGCGGCCGAGATGACGAACAGCGCCGCGTCGGCCGCGCGCAGCCCGGCCCGCAGCTCGCCCACGAAGTCCGCGTATCCAGGCGTGTCGACCAGGTTGATCTTCATTCCGTCCCACGCCACCGGCACGACCGACAACTGCACCGACCGGTGCTGGCGATGCTCGATCTCGTCGTAGTCCGACAGCGAGGTGCCGTCCTCGACCCGCCCGGCGCGATTGACCGCCCGCGCGGTGAGCGCCATGGCGTCGACCAGCGTGGTCTTGCCCGAGCCGCTGTGCCCGACCAGGACCACGTTGCGGATCTGCTCGGGCCGCTCCGCTGTCACCACGCCGCCGTTGCCCGCGGCAGCTCCGTTGGTCTTGTCCACCATGTGTCTCGCTCCCTTTGCTGACACCTGCCGTACCTCAACCTTCCCACCGGGCGTCGCGTTCCGCCGACGAATGGGCAGATCAGCGTGGGCGCTCAAGGGCAGGCGGGAGAGGACTCGCCGGTCGCGAGGATCGTCTGGCAGGCCCAGCCCGTGGCGATGTGCCAGGATCCGTCGCGCGCGACGAACGGGACGATGGCCGGGACGCTGCCTTCCGGGCTGCCGAGAACGGTGGTCGCGAGCAGCTGACCGGGGCCGACCTCGGTCACTTGGACGACCGTCGTGGTGACCGGCGCGTAGACCCGGGATATCCGAGTGATCAACTCCGGATCCTTGTCGTCGTCGGCGATCCGCAGCGGCTTCTCCGCCACCGAGACTGCCGGGTCCAGCGTGCGCCGCAGGCGGTTGTCGAGGTCGGCGACCGCAGGGATCGGCGGGCTCGGCTGGCTGTTCACCCGATCCTCGGGCACCGTGCCCGGGTACAGCTGCCGGACGATGCCGAACCAGATGATCGATGCGGTGAGCCCGAGCAGGGGCGGAGAAGTGAATTCGTTGACCGCGACGGTGACGCTGACGTCCAGCTCGGGCAGGTAACCCATATGGGTGGCGTAGCCCGGTACCGCCCCGTTGTGGCCGATCCAGCGGCCGAACTCCACCAAGCCCTGTCCGTAGCGCAGGTCCCCGGTGAACTGGGTCCTGGCACGGAAGGTCTCCGGTTTCAGCAGATCGCCGCGGCCCAGCATGCGGGCATAGTCGGCGAGGTCGGAAATCGTGGACACCATCGTGCCCGCCGCACCGGCAAGCGCCGGGGTGGTGCGCGCGGTGACGTCGGTGGGAGCCTCGTCGAAGTGCGCGTACCCGCGGCTGTCCGGTGCGGGCATGGTGGCGTCGGTGGGATATGTCGTGGAGCGCAGCCCGTGCGCGGCGATGACATCGCCGATCACTTCGTGCACCGGTTTTCCGAAGACCTTCTCGAGCACCAGACCCAGCAGGTAGTACTCGGAGTTGGAGTACTCCACGCGACGGCGTGGCGGCATCGCCCTTTCCGGGTGCGCGATGATGGCGCGCAGACGGTCGCCCTCATGCCATTCGGATGCCGGAGCCTTCGCGACTATTTGCTCGGCGAAGGCGGGCTCTTCCCGGACATCCCAGACGCCGCCCTGCATGCCGAGCAAATCGCGGAGGGTGATGGTGTCGCCGTAGGGCACTCCCGGCACATACCGTGCCAGCACGTCGTCCAACGAGAGCTTGCCTTCGTCGGCCGCGCGCAGCACCGCGGTGGCGGTGAACGTTTTGGTGATGCTGCCGATCCGAACATGATCCGCCACGTTCATCGGGCGGCCGGTCGCGAGATCGGCCGTGCCGTACGCCCTGACGAATGTCCCTCGTTCGGGGTCGTTCACCGCCACCAGTGCTCCGGGGGCGAGCCGCGCGTTCATTTGCGGCCGCACGATGTGGTCGATCTGCCCGGCTGTCTCGGCTGGAAACCTTCGGTCCTGACGCTCATCCGACGCACACCCGACCAGCAGTGACGCCGTCGTCAGCGCCACGGCGATCGCCGTCAACGATTTGGATCGTCCACCCATCGAGCCGTCCCCCCATTTCGATAGTGCTTCTGTCAGTGTGCCAGGACCGCGAGCAGCCGGTTTCCTTTCAGAGACGCTCCCCGCGCATCGCGCGAGACGTGCGAGGAACGTTTCGTCCGGGAACTTCTGTCGCTCAGGACAGTCGGCGGATGTCCCCGCGCACGCGGTAGAAACCGCCACGCGCCGACTCGGCGATACCGTCGACCACATAGCGAGCACCGGCTCGGCGGATATCCTTCGGGAATTGGACGTTCCAGCCCTGCTGATATCCGGGCGAGACGACCCGCACGCGCAGCGAACTGCCGTGGTCGACGCACTCCACGATGACGCCCGACCCGGCATCGGAGGTGACCTCGACGGTGTTGCTGGGCACCACGGCGGAGATCTCGGGAGCTTTCACCGAAACCGTTTGGGGCAGCACACCCTGCTCGGCGTCGCGGATGGCGGCCTCGCTGACGTCGAGACAGGCCAGCGTGCCGGTGGTGGTGACCAGGTACAGCTTCTCGTCGTGGTACTGCATGGAATAGGCCGAGCCGCAGCCGGTGGCCAGCTTCCACACACGATTTCCGGCGGCGTCGAAGCAGTACACCGAGGAGTAGTTGTCGCCGGCGAAGACGTAGCGGCCGTCCGGTGAGGTGGCGCAGGAGAAGACCGCCGCGTCGCACTGGTAGGTGCGTTCGGACCGGCCGCTCTTGGCCACCATGCGGACCTGGTTGCGCGCGGTGCCCGCGTAGACGGCGTCGGATTCCTGCCAGCCGAACAGGACCGGGCCTCCGGTGGCCTGCTGCCAGAGGGTGTTTCCGCTGTCCAGGTCGTATTTGGTGACCCCGCCGGAATGTCCGTGGTAGACGCCGTGGGCGTCGATGCGCACCATCCAGCCCGAGTCGCCGGTGCTGCGCCGGGTCCACAGCGACTCCTCCTCGTAGTCGATCACGGTGATGCCGCCTTGGCGGTCGGAGACGCCGAGGATGCCGTCGTGGATGTCGAGCCAGTAGATGTCGACATCGGCCGCGATGTCGTAGGCCGCCCGCGGCACCTTGCCCGACAGGTCGTACACGCGCCCGTCGTCACAGCCCGCGTAGATCCAGAAATCGTCGGCCACAATGCATTTCACGGCATCCGGCAGCCGGTACCGTCCGGTGACCACGCCGTCCGGGGTCAGGGTGAACACGTCACCGCTCTCGTTGCCCACCCAGCAGCGGCGCTCGTCGACGAAGATGCCGAAGGCGGCGGCGCCGGAGTCGAAACTCCACAGCACGGGCGCGGCCTTCGCGGTGGAGCGGCCGCTGGTGATCGCCCGCCTCGTCACCGGGCGCCTGGCCCGCGCCCCCATCACCGCGGGCGCGTAGCCCTTGCGCACCTTCTCGCCGATCTTCTTCGCGGCAGCGGCCTGCGCCTTCTCCACGCTGGCGAACGAACTCACCTTCGTCTGCCCTTGCTCCCCGATGCGACCGAAACGGACACTCACTTGCGTGCCCGCGACGATCACCTCGTAGAACTTGTGCGCGGATCCGCTGTCCTCGGACAGCTCGAGATAGGTGGTTCCCCCGATTGTCATAGCGCCTCGCCTGTTTTCGTCAGATCAGAACGGAACGAAAGTTAGCAAGGGGTACCGACATTCAGCGGATCGTCGCAGGATCGGCCCATCCGGACGCCGGTCTGGCAGAATCGTGCCGGGCTCGTCACGAGGGGGAACACACCATGGTGTTGACCGCGCGCTTTCAGCCGGGATCGACCAGCCGTCCGTTCGTCGACCGGGAACAGGTACTGGCGCGGTTCGACGAACTGCTGGCCGACGCCGCCGAACAACCGCGCGTCATGCTGCTCAGCGGTGTGGGCGGCATCGGCAAGTCCCGGTTGGTCACCGAGCTGCGGGCGCGGGTCGGGAAGAGACAGCCGGCGGCGGTGCTGGATCTGCAGGTTCCGAGTCATCGGCAGGCCGCGGACGGCCTGGCCGTGCTGCGTGTCCAGTTCGGCGCGCAGAAGATCAAGTTCCACCGCTTCGACATCGCCTGCGCGGTGCTGTGGCAGCGCATGCACCCGCACCTGCGCCTGACCTCCGACTCGCTGGCGCTCGCCGAGCACAGCGAGATCCTGACCGAGATCCTCAACGACGCCACCGGGATCCCGGTCTTCGGGACCGCGACCAGGTTGCTGGATCTCGGTGCGCGCCGGGCCATCCGCACCCATCGGATACGCCACGACCCGGTGCTGCAGGAACTCGACCGGTTGAGTCTCGCGAGCTTGGAAGAAGCCGTCTCCTACCTGTTCGCCGAAGACCTCAAGAGCGGAACGGAAGGCAGGCGGCCCTATGTCGTCTTCCTGGACGCATACGAAGCATTGATGGGTGGCACCGATCGCGAAGGCAGGGCGGCGGCGTCGGACGCCTGGCTACGCGACGTGGTCGCCCAGCTGGACACCGGGCTGGTGGTGATCGCCAGCCGGGAACCGCTGGGGTGGGAGCGGCACGATCCGGAGTGGTCTACCCGGGTCCGGGCCGTGCCGGTGGACGACCTGCCCGTCGACGCGCGTTTCGAATTGCTCGATGCGTCCGGCATCCAGGATTCCGGCGAGCGGGCGGCGATCGCCGCCGCCAGTGCGGGCGTTCCGTTCTACCTGCATCTGGCCATCGATGCCCGCACCCGCGCGGGCTGGGTGGCGCCCACCGAATTGGTCTCTCCGGAAACGATTCTCGAACGCTTCCTGCAGCACGTGCGGCCCGAAGAAGTGCGAATGCTGGAACTGCTCGGTCTGCCTCGTACTTTCGATCGGGAGATCTTCACCGCGGTGGCCGCGCAGTTCGAGCTACCGCAGCACGTCGCGGCGTGGAAGTCCCTGGTCGCGTACTCGTTCGTGTACGCCGCGGACGAGGGCGACGAGAGCGAGCGCTTCCAGCTGCACCAATTGATGGTGGACGCACTGCAACGGCGCTTGGATCCGGAGGTTCGGCGCACGCTGCACGCGGTGCTGCACGACCTCTGGTTCGCGCGTGCGGAACGGCCCACCGGCCGGGTCGCCGCCTTGCGGGAGGCGGGCTACCACGGGGTGCGGTCCGGGCTGCTGTCCGCGGTGACATTGCTGGGGTACGTCGATCGGATCGAAGCGGCAGGTGGCAGTCAGGGAATCGGCGGCGTGATCAGCGATCTGGACCGCTACCTGAGCGATCCGCATGAGAACCTGGCAGGTATGGCCGAACTGTCGGAACTCACGCGGTGCCTGGAAGCGGAAGCGGCGGTGCTGCTCGGCGATGCCAAGCAAGCCGATCGGCTCACCCGGGACGTCGCTCTGGATCGGACCGGACCGATCGCGGAGCGATTGGCTGTCGCCGCGGCGAACGCGCGCCGCATCCTCGGCGACACCGACGATGCCCTGGCGATCTACCACGATGTGTGGTCGCGCGGATCCGGGCGGGCGCGGCTCGTCGCCGGGCAGTGGGCCGCGGACCTGCACATGTGCCAGGGGCGATTCGGCCTGGCATTGACCATGTGCGAGGAACTCGTGGCGATGGCCGATGACGACGACCGCGAGTTCCTCGGAGATGTGGCGCGGTTGCGTCACCTGGCCTACCGGCTCGCGTTCGACACCGACCGCGCCGCACAGTATCTCGCCGAGGCCGAGACCCACTACCGAGCGGCGGGCAGCGTCGTCGGACAGGCCAATATCGCGACGAATGTCGCGGAACTCTTGGCGCTCACCGATCCGTCGCGGGCGATCCAGGCCGCCGGAACGGCGATCGTGCAGCAGCGCGAGCTCGGTGCGTTGCACGAGCTCGGAAAGGCGTACACGGCACTCGGTTCGGCGCGGTTGTCGCTCGGTGAACTGGACGCCGCCGAGCACGCGCTCACCGAAGCATGCGGGATTCTCGAGCAGGCCGGATACCGGTCGGGCCGGGCCAGGGCCGAATTGTTCCGCGCGGGCGTCTGCGCGCGCCGAGGACGCCGTGACGAGGCCGTACGCAGTGCGCGCTGGGCCATCGCGGAGTTCGAGGGCGCGAACGTCTATCCGGGGCTGGTGCTCGTGGCGCGAGCGGTCCTGGCGCTGTACGGCTGGACCGAGCCCGACATCTCCGAGGCCGCCGCGGCCGCGCGGTTGCGGATCCAGCCGCCGACGCCCGGATCAGGCCTGGACCGCGACGCCGCACGGGTGATCGCACGGGTGCTGGGCGTCGACGCGGACGCGATGTATCACGCCGCACTGTCCCGGTCACAGTCGTCCGCCGGGTACTACAACCACAACGTGCGCGTCGACGAGGGCTCCGGCGCGGTGAACGTGCGCATTCCCGTCGAAGGCGCGGATGTGATGGATCTGCGTCAGTGGCCCGAAGCCGCGGTCTTGATCGCGATCGAGCCTTTCGTCGCCGCGGCGCCGAAGCTGCGGTGGGAATCGGCCCGTCCCGCCTACCAGATCCACGACTTCATCGACGGCGACCTGCTGGATCGGATCGCGCCGCGCGGCGCTCCGGTTCCGGCGCATGTACCGGCGGACGTGGCGGCGCTGTTCGCCGGACTGCGCCGTATTCCACGAGAGCTGTTGCCCGCGGTCGAGCCGGATTGGGACGACGAGCCCGCCGGATTCGCGCGGCGATTGTCGGCCGTCACCGCCCGGGTGCACCGCGAGAGCAGCGCGGATTTCGGGGAACTGTACCGCCGGTTGGGCGTCCCCGACCGTCCGCTCGAGGCCGTCCTCGCGTCGTGGAACACGCTGGAAGCCCGGCCGTTTCGAATGGTGCATGCCGACGTGCATCGCAAGAACATGATCGTGCGCGACGGGCAGGTCGTCTTCCTCGACTGGGAATTCGCCCTGTACGGCGACCCGCTGTACGACGTGGCCACCCATCTGCACAAGATGGGCTACCTCCCGCCGGAGCGGGAGGCGTTCCTCGCCGGGTGGATCGCCGCCGAGCCCGAGGCGGCGATCGGCCAGTGGCGCCGCGACCTGCAGACCTACCTCGATCACGAGCGGGTCAAATCGGTCATCGTCGACGCGGTTCGCTACCGCAAGGTGCTCGCGCAGGGAGATGCGGACGCGGCGGCCGATGCGGCGCTGGTAGCCAGCATGGTCGGCAAGTTGCGGCTGGCGCGGGCCGTGTGGGGCCACAGCGAGCCGGTCGACAGCGGGGTGGTGGAAGCCGCACTACGCGGGTGAGATCGGTGCCGGGCTCAGTTGGGGGCGGCGCCGAGCGAGATGCCGGTGATGAAATCGGCGTTGATCGTCTGATCGGGGTGTTGCCGCCCGTAAACGGCGATGGCGGCGCCGACACGGATGTCCTTCGCCCGTTTGGCGACCAGGACGTACACCTTGGTGTCGGCGTCGGTGCTGACCTTGACGCTGTTGCCGGTCACCGCGTTCTTGACCACCAGGGTCGTACCGTCGTTGGCGGTGACCTTCCCGACCGTCACCGCGACGCCCGTTCGTGCGATAGGGCGAGGGGGTACGGGAGTGGTCGTGCGCACGGTGGACGGCGGTGGCGTGGTGCTCGGCGCGGCGGCCCGGGTCGTCGTGGGCGACGCCGCCGTTTCCGTGGAAGGGCCGACGAGTAGCCACCCGGACACCACCAGGATCAGCACACCGACGCAGAGTCCGACGAAGGCGGCGGCACCCGAGTTGTGCAACCGGTGCGGCTCGTCGTCCAGACGCCGTGGGGGTAGCGGAGGCATCCCCATTACCACTGTCCGCGAGAATGATTCGCGCTTCAGTGCGCGCGAGCCGGGATGCGGGGTGGAAGGGATGGATACCGCTGCTTCGCCCTCGGCGGTCGACGATGGGTCGGGCCTGCTCGAAGCAGCGGTGATCGATCTCGTTCGTGCCCTGGAAATAGTTGCCGCCGAGAGGGTTTCGGGATCGCCCCCGAGCCGCGCCAGCCGGCCTACTTCCGCTGCCTTGCGACCGTGCGTACTCCAGCGAGGCATGAGCCAAGCGTAAATATCTCAACGCCCGCGTTTGTTGTCACTGGCGGGAGTACCGGTGTGACCAGGGCGAACCGGTGATCATCGGCACAGTCGGTCGATCGCGCAGTGGCGGCAGTCTGGACGTCATCGCGTTTCGAGTCCGAAGAGACGTGTGCGCCAACGGATATCGGCTTCAGGCCGCAGCGAGGCAGTTCACACCGAGCCGGGCGGCACCAGTCGGGCTCGTTCAGGTGATCCTCCCGTGCATCGTCGATGATCGTTCCGGACGAGAATCCCGGCAGCACGGACCGGCCGGAGGTCGGCCTTGTTCGGACCGATCGGATCGAACCGGTAAAGGCTCCGTTCTGATTTCGAAGATGGACGGTGTGGGGCGGGAAGAGCTATCAGTCCCACAGTTGTGCGCAGGGGAGGTGCGGGAGGTCGTCGCGCAGGTTGTCGTCGACGGCTACCGTGATCTCCGGAAAGCGTTGCGCCAGTGCGCGTGCGAGGCTCTCGACCTGTTCGGCGCTCGCCTGGTAGTCCAGCGCTTCAGACGAACTATGTGAACCGGCGACGTGTCCTTTTCGTGGAGCGACTCACTATCCGCCGCCTTTGCGGTGGACCGGCCGACGCGGTCGTGCTTCAGAACGAACGCCACCCGGATCGGGCCACTGAGCTGACGTAGATCCGTCGCTCTGGAGCATTCGGTCCTCGCACATGCCACAGGATGTGCGAGGACCGAATCCGGGTGCCGCCGACCTCAGTAGGCCCCGTTGACGTTGTCCATCGAGCCGTACCGGTGAGCCGCGTAGTTGCACGCCGCCGTGATGTTGGCGACCGGGTCCCAGATGTCGAAGGCGGTGCCGTCGACGTGGTAGGCGTTGAAGGTCGGGTCGATCACCTGGAGCAGGCCCTTGGAAGGCGTGCCCTTCGCGGCATTGGAGTCCGAGAGGTTGATGGCCCGGGGATTGCCGCCGGATTCGCGCATGATGTTGCGGTGGATGCCCTCGTAGCTACCCGGAATGTTGCGGGCGCGCATGATGTCCAGCGATTGGCGAATCCAGCCGTCGAGGTTGTCCTCGTAGACCGGGGGCGGCGCGGGCAGGAAGCCGGGTGCGGGCAGCGCGGGCAGCGGAGGCAGTTCGGGCAGTCCGGGCAGCGCGAAGACCGGGGCGTCGATCGGCGCGGCGGCGGCGACCGGCTGGGGGGCGGACGGAACGCTGTCATCCGCCAAGGCCACCCCGGAGGATGCGCCGACGGCGATGACGCCGAGTGCGGCAACCACGAAGGCGCCGTTGCGGAATGACAGATGACGGAAAACGGAGTGGCGTGCGTCAGGCATGGCGAAATCAGTTCCTCGATCGTGCAGCGATTCAGCCGCAAGCGGCAGCGGGTATCGACGACGGGCATCCGGCAGGGAAGGCCGCCCGTCCGAGCTCATGTACTGTTTTCGGATTTTGTTGTGAAAGCCAGGGCGACGAATTCCTGGCGGCGCGACGCGGTGAGCTACCCGGGATCGATGCCCGTGGGGTGCCGCTGTCATGCGGGGAGAATCCGGTAGCGGTCTAGGCCACTGATTTCTCAGGTCTCTCCGACCCGGATCTCAGCTTGATCACGGTGGGTGAACGCACGGCAAACAAGTGGTTAACGAACGATATCTGCGATCTTGAAATCGCCTGTTCAGTGGCATATTCGTACTGTCTGAACAGGTAGTTTGGCGACAAACATGATCTGCATCACATGAACGAATTTCGGTAACGAAATGCAACATGGATGCGATGCCGCCCCGGCAAACTCGGTAGAATCGGGCGAGTTCCGACGAGCCGGGCCAAGGTGTCGGCAATTCCTTCGATTGCCCGAGCGACGTCGGTGTCCATGCATAGAAATTGATCTTGCCAGTGCCCTGCTATGGCCGGGGCGGAGAGCAGCGAGATCCGCCGAGTAAACGGAAACCCGTTGCCGCTTCGGGTTATACGGAGTGGCCGGATCGAGCGCGGTAGTGCCGGAAATGGCCGACGCAGACGCAGTGGCCCCAGATCGGAGTCGGTAGACGGACGGCGGTCGTGACGAGGGCGTTGTCGGATCGGGGTCGGCATGGCCTGCGATGCCGGAGCGAAAGAGTGCGGCGCCTTCGATGAGCTCCGTGAAGAGGAGAGCCTTCGTGCGGCAGACCGCTTCGGGCGTTCGGTGGTGTCATACTCCGGGTACCTCCGTCTACGACTGAGGTCGAAGGTTGTGCTACTCCTCGTCGAGAGAGCCGACAACGACCGTCTGTCTCCGATGGGCGGACAATTGTTCTGGGGGTCATCGCGGCAGCTCCGTAAGGATTGAGCACTCAGCGGCAGACTGCCACAGCGCTTTGGATCTTCAGCGGCTGCGGGTCAACGAGACTGTTCTCGCGACTATCGATGCTTCAACGCAATCGCGCACCGCCGCAATACCTTCCAGTTCAGCAGCGAACCTCGGCCAGTGCTGACGAACACGGTCGATGGTTTCCAGCGCGGTTGCCGAAAGGTTCTCCGAACTGCGTAGCTTTCGAGCGAGGCGATCGAAGTGATAAACGCGCATCGCATCGAAGCGTTTGTTACCCGCAAACTTCAGGCCGAGGTCCTCGGGGCCATCGCCAATGCCGTATGCCTCGGTCGACATGATGTCATAGGCCGGTGAGAGCGTGGGTACTCGTTTGTCCCGGTAGATCAGTGACCAGTTCTTCAGGTGCGCGTCGCCGTTGCCGATGAGGACGAAAAAAACAAGCCGCCGCACGAACTCGTGCAGGGCCGCCGTGTCGCGGCCTCGGTAGGCCAGCGAGGCGACGGTCTCGAAGTTCCCTTCGTATTTGTTGATTGGATAAACCGCCCGGACCTGGGCAAAATCCTCGATATGGACCAGCCGTCGATCGGCGTCGCGGTCGAAACGCCTGACTGCGTACGCATACTCCTCGTTGCTCGGCCATACACCTGCCGGAACTCCGTCGATATCGTCTCGATGCACCAGAGCGACCTCCGGAACATTGATGCCGACGGCGTCCGCGAACCGCATCATCGCGTACTCGTTACGCGGGACATCTGAGAATCTGGTGTCGGGCAGTTTGAGGATCCAGTCGCCCCCTTCGCCGGTGGCAGTGCAGGTGAAACGCCTACCATCTCGCAGCGTCGAGAACTTGAGGCCAACTCCGGCCAGCGAAAACTTCCACGGCTGATGCTCGCGCACCATTGGACCCGTCGATACGGCGGCAGATTCCAGTACGGCCGCGACATCGGGCACAGTGTGGAATTCAGCTGAGAGCACGCGCACCGCGCCGGGAAGATCATGACCGACTTGCGCCAAGAGTTCCATTTCGCGCTCCGGTGCGACGTCGCGCTCCGCCGCGATCCACTCACGCATCACTCCCTCAGGCAGAAGATTCGAAAACCACTGTGGTAATCGCAGATTCGCCGCAAACCGGGCACGAGGATCCTCTTCGAAACGAAGTCCGAGGACCGGACGATCGGCATCGGCAAGATACTCGTCGGTGAATTCGAACCAGGTGTAGTTGTCGTGGCTATACAGCCAGCCAATCCGCTGGTCGTGTAGCCAGACCGCGTGCCGGGCCGTCTCATTCATCGAGTTCCCAGTCCGTGTCATCGAGCATCGAGTCCTCGGTTTCGAGGTCGTCGACGACGAGATGATCGAGTGGCGGGGTGTCCTCGAATCCGATTTCCATGCGCTGAGTCAGGAAGTTCCTGACGGCAAGGGCGAGGGTTTCCTCGCGCCGCCGGACGAATTCTCGAGCTCGACCATCCTTCAGTAGGGAGGCGGCATCGGGAGCAATGGAATGCGACTCGAGGGTGAGTGCCCAATCCGACTCGTCTACGTAGATCGGGCGCGTCGCGAGGATCTCCGGAATCTCTGACGGTGCTGCTTCCAGCCCGGGCACCAGCAACCAGCGCGCTGCCGAGTCCTTTTTGAGTGCCGCGGCGACTCGTCGCGAGACGACCGCAGTAAGCGCGGGCCGCGGTGTCTGGGCTTCGCCGAGTGCCTCGACGAGATCGTTGCGGTCGAGGCGCTGCCCATCACGCAAAGATCGCGGGTGCCGCTCCCACATCGCGCACGCGATGATCTTGCCACTGGCATGATTGGTGCGGAACTGGTGCACATCGGGCCAGCTGATCCGGTCGGGAGGGATCGAATCGAGCAGCCCGGTGAGCGTTGCATCCAGGTCGTTCGGCTCCACTTTCGCGCACAGCGCCCGCGTGGTGCCAGTCGAACCACCGGGGAACAGAGCGGTTCCGGCCGCGGCTGCCCGCCAGTACCAACGACGCAACAGTTGGGTCTGTCTACTGTCCAATTCGGGGTGGTGGCCGAAGACCCGGGTCAGCACCACGAGCAGGTGCCGATACGGCAGAAACGCGAAATGCGGCGTATCGGCGTGCCGCTGCAAAAAGCCAACGGTGCGATCCAGAGCTTCTTGGGTCCGAAGGTAGGCCTCGTCGGCGTCTTCGCCAGGAAACTCCCCGGTACGCCGGTCATCGAACTCTGTGCGCATTTCACGCGTGACGTCACGGCCACGTCGAGCGAGGATCGCACTGAATATAGTATTGCCGTCCACGGTGCCGAAGCCGAGGTCGGTGCTGATGTGCCCGATGATGTCCTCGATCGCCGTGGAGGTCTTCCGGCCGGAATCGACGGTAGTCGGATGCAGGGCGGTAAACACCTCAGCGCGAGTAAGCCGCTTACCGTAGCTGTTCAGCCGATCGAAGATATCGCGCAGGACGGATTCATCTTGTGTCTCGACCACCGAGGCTGGGATCTTGAACTGACGAATTTTCTTGGCCGCGGCGGTCGCGACGTCGAAGTACTGCATCGCATCGGGAGAATCACGGAACCATGCCATGAGATTCTTCAGATCGAAAAGTGTGGGCAGCGGGATGGTATGCGGTTTGGCACCTGACGTTGGAACAATCTGACCCGACACCGGATCGAAACTTAGCGCGAACCGGTCGTCGTGCAGCGACTCCGAAGATAGTGCATTGGCCAACGTCGCCACTCGCTGCTGGCCGTCGACCACCCACAGTGCGTTATCCATCGCCGGTGCGTTGATCCGCAAAGCGCCCACTGTAATCGGGGCCGCTTCAGCCGGACGTGACCACAAGAGCAGACTACCCAATGGGTAGCCGCGCATGATGCTGTCGAACAGCCGCCGGGCATCCTCGATTCCCCACCGGAAGGGACGCTGGAATTCAGGAATCCTGACCTTCCCGTCGCGGACCATCGCGACGATCTCCTCCACCTCGAACACCCGCGCAGTCGGCGTCGTGCCCAGACTGGTGCTCATTGCCAGCTTCTCCTTCACCCCGGTGATCGTCTGTCTCTCGCACCTGACGGTGGTGCAGCGAGAGAACAATCGGCACCGAGACAGGCGTACACCAAACTATCAAGCCCAGGCGACAGCGACCGCCGAATAATGGAGGGCCGAGCCTGGCGCGATCGCGTCTGGTCTTTCGTACGTGCGGTTCTGCTTCGGCGCGGATAACAACCTGACGGTTCTCATAAGTGTGCCCAGGAGACCGATTCCAGCGCGCCCGCTGGACAATCGCCAGCGGCGCTGTGAGCGTTCGGTCAGCTCCCGAAGCGGGCCAGCACCGAGCTGGCTTCCTGGGAGGCGGTGCCTTCTTCGGCGAGGTGAGCCATTTCCGGGGCGATTTCGCGACCGTGGTGCGCCATCGCCTGGGCGTACAGCCGACCCGCCCGGTAGGAGGAGCGGACCAGAGGGCCGGCCATCACGCCTGCGAAGCCCATTTCCTCGGCCGCCTTGGAGTGCTCCACGAACTCCTCCGGCTTCACCCAGCGGTCGACCGGGTGGTGGCGCGGGGACGGGCGCAGGTACTGGGTGATGGTGAGGATGTCGCAGCCCGCCTCGTGCAGGTCGCGCATGGCCTGGGTGACTTCCTCCGGCGTTTCGCCCATGCCGAGGATGAGGTTGGACTTGGTGACCAGTCCCGCTTCCCGTGCGGCGGTCAGGACCGCGAGGGAGCGCTCGTAGCGGAACGCCGGGCGGATGCGCTTGAAGATGCGCGGGACCGTTTCCAGGTTGTGCGCCAGCACTTCCGGGCGCGCGGAGAAGACCTCGGCGAGCTGGTCGGGGTCGGCGTTGAAGTCGGGGATCAACAGCTCCACGCCCGTGTGCGGGTTCAGACGCTTGATGGCGCGGACTGTTTCGGCGTAGAGCCAGGCGCCGCCGTCTTCCAGGTCGTCGCGGGCGACGCCGGTGATGGTGGAGTAGCGCAGGCCCATGGCCTGGACGCTTTCGGCGACGCGGCGGGGCTCGTCGCGATCGAGGGCGGCGGGCTTGCCGGTGTCGATCTGGCAGAAATCGCAGCGGCGGGTGCACTGCTCGCCGCCGATCAGGAAGGTGGCCTCGCGGTCTTCCCAGCATTCGAAGATGTTGGGGCAGCCCGCTTCCTCGCAGACGGTGTGCAGACCCTCGCGCTTCACCAAGCCCTTGAGTTCGGAGTACTCGGGGCCCATGGTGGCGCGGGTGCGGATCCACTTGGGCTTGCGCTCGATGGGGGTTTCCGCGTTGCGGGCTTCGATGCGCAGGAGCTTGCGGCCGTTCGCGGCACGAGCGTCCGTCCCGGAGGAGGTAGCCTGCGTCGCCACGGAGGGACCCGGGAGTGCCGCAGCAGGTTCGGCCGCGGCAGCGCTGTGTGGTGTCGGGGTGTCGACTGTGGTCACTCGATCGACCTTACGCCGTCGCGCTCGGGGGCTGCGGGGTGGTGTCACCAGGGGTGACGCGGGGGATGTCGTGCTCGGTGACCGGCAGGTCGCCGTCCAGCGCGCGGATGATGGCGTCGGCCACCAGCGGCTTGATCTCGGCGACGGTCACTTCCCGGCCGAGTTCGCGGGTCAAGGTGGTGACGCCCGCGTCGCGGATGCCGCACGGGACGATGGCCTGGAACCCGTCCAAGGCGGAATTGCAGTTGAACGAGATGCCGTGCAGGGCGACGCCGCGCTGCACGCGCACGCCGATCGCGGCGATCTTGCGCTCGGCGAACAGGCCGGTGGCGGGCAGCCAGACGCCGGAGCGGCCCTCGACGCGGCCGCAGACGATGCCGAGGCCGGTGCAGACGGCGATCAACGCCTCCTCGAGGCGGCGCACGTAGTTGACCACGTCGACCGGCTCGGCGAGGCGCACGATCGGATAGCCGACGAGTTGACCGGGACCATGCCAGGTGATCTTGCCGCCGCGGTCGACCTGCACCACCGGACTGCCGTCGATCGGCAGATCCTCGGCCTCGGTGCGGCGGCCCGCGGTGTAGACCGAGGGGTGCTCGAGCAGCAGCAGATGATCGGATCCGCTGCCCTCGGCGCGCTGGTCGGCGATGGTGCGCTGCAGCTCCCAGGCGGCGTGGTAGTCGATGAGTCCGAGATCCTCGACCACGATCGGGGCCGTATCGAATCGGGCGGACAGGGTGGTGCGCGTGTCGGTCACAGCCATGACGGTACGCCCAGGGGATCGGCCACTTCCAGCACCTCGATGTGGGAACCCCCACAGCCGAAGGCAAGTTGCCAGCAGAGAACTGGCCGATTGCCCCGGCACGCCCACATCGGGAGATCGCCGAACCGTGAGTGGCACATGGCTGCGGCGAATCGCGAGTAGACCTCTCGGCGATGTGCCACTCGCGGGGGATTCGAGTGCCGCTCGCGCGAGAACCAAGGGTGCAGGTCGTGTGCTGGGACGGTCTCGCGCGCACTGAGGTACGGAGTGAACGGACAACCTGTGCGGATGCGAACGAATAGTGCCCGGATCGGAGGGAGAGCTTGCCCGGTCGCCGTTCGTAGCTGTGGGCGAGTCCGCTGCGGGTCCGCCTCGCAGCGTGCGAATCCCGGTCAGGCTTCGCGTCACGTGCTGAAATGCCTATCGACTCGAATACGGCACTTGCGTGGACAGATCGAGCAGCCTTCGTTCGCCGACCGTCTTATCGCACCGGGGTCCATAGCGACCTCCCGCCACTCCAATGAGTCTGCGAGAGGCGAATGAGCGAAGCGCGGCAGGCCCTGGACCGCAGCGGTTCAGGCGACCTCGACGGGCAGGGTCAATTGCATGAGCGTCAGGTCCATCCAGCGGCCGAATTTGTGGCCCACCTCGGGGAGGACGCCGACGGTGTGGAAGCCGAAGCGCTCGTGCAGAACGATCGAACCGGAGTTGCCGGATTCGATGGCGGCGATCATCGCGTGCACGGTGCCGCCCCGGCGGGCACGGTCGATCAGCTCGGTGAGAAGGGCGGTGGCGATGCCGCGCCGGTGGAAGCGTTCGTCGACGTAGACGGAGTTCTCGACCGTGTAGCGGTAGCCCGATTTGGTGCGCCAGGGGCCGTAGCTCGCGTAACCCGCCAGCTCGCGGTCGATCTCGGCGACCAGCACGGGCAGACCCGCGCCGGTGCGGGCCCGGAACCAGCCGAGGCGCTCGTCCAAGCCGACCCGCTCGGTGTCCCAGATCGCGGTGGACGTGGCGATATTCGCGTTGTGGATATCCAGGATCGCCGGAAGGTCCTCGAGCGTCGCGTCCCGGACGACGGTGGTGGGCCTGGTGTCGAGTCGGTCGGTCATCGAGCATCTCCGGGTCGTCCCACCGCGTCGGCCAGTGCGGCCCCGATGGTGGGATGGTGGAACTGGTAGCCCGCTTCCTCGAGGGCGGTGGGAATCGCCCTCGGCCCGCGCAGAATCGCCTCCTCCGCCATCTCACCGACCAGCGCACGCAGCGCGAACGCCGGGACCACGAGGGGAGTGGGACGATGCAGCGCCCGGCCGAGCGCGCGACTGAACTCGGCGTTGGTGACCGGTGCGGGGCCGACGACGTTGACCGGGCCGGACACCGTGTCGTGGGTGAGCGCGAAGACGATCGCGCCGATCTCGTCGGCCAGCGAAATCCACGGCGTGTACTGGCGGCCGTTGCCCAGCCGCCCGCCCAACCCGAGCGCGTACAGCGGGTGCAGCATGCCGAGCATGCCTCCGGCGCGTGACAGCACCACGGCGCTGCGCAACAGCACCGTGCGCGCCCCGGCGGCCGCGGCGGGCTCGGTGGCTTTCTCCCAGTCCCGGCACAGGGTGGCCAGGAAACCCGTACCGACGGGGGCGGTTTCGTCCACCACCCGATCGCCGGTCTCGCCACCGTAGTAATGCACTCCGCTGGCGTTGAGCAGCACGGGCACTTCCGCGGCGGCGACCGCGCCGGCCAGCACGTCGGTCGGCGTGATCCGGCTGTCGCGCAACTCCTGTTTGAAGCTGCCGGTCCAGCGGCGTCGGCCGACGCTCGCACCGCACAGGTTGACCACGGCGTCGGCGCCGCGAAGCGCCCGCTGGTCCAGGTGGGCGCGGACCGGGTTCCAGGCGAATTCGTCCGGGCCCGCCGCCTTTCTGCGGACCAGCCGGGCGACCTGGTGCCCGTCGCGGCGCAGAGCCGCGACGAGCGCTGTCCCGATCAACCCGGACGAGCCGGCGATCACGACCTTCATACGTGCCGCGGAACCTTCCTCACAGGCCGAGGTCGGCCTCGAACGCCGCTTCCTCGAGGCGGTGCCGGATCGTGGTCAGGAAACGACCGGCGTCGGCGCCGTCGATCAGGCGGTGATCGTAGGTGAGCGGCAGGTAGCACATCGAGCGGACACCGATGGACTCGTTGCCGGTCTCGTCGGTCACCACCACCGGGCGCTTGACGATCGCGCCCGTGCCGAGCATGCCCACCTGCGGCGGAAGCAGGATCGGGGTGTCGAACAGCGCGCCCTGGCTGCCGATGTTGGTGATGGTGAAGGTGCCGCCGGCGAGCTCGTCGGGCTTGAGGCCGCCGTTGCGGGCGCGATTGGCGATGTCGGCGATGGCGCGCGCCAGGCCGGCCAGCGAGAGGTCGCTGGCGTTGTGGATCACCGGGGACAGCAGGCCCTGCTCGGTGTCGACGGCGATGCCGAGGTGTACCGAGGCGTGGTAGGTGATCTCCTTGCTGGACTCGTCGTAGCTGGCGTTGACGTTCGGGTGCACGCCCAGCGCCTCGACGACGGCCTTGGCGAAGAACGGCAGGAACGTCAGGTTGACGCCCTCGCGCTCCTTGAACGTCGACTTGGCCTGCTTGCGCAGCGTGGCGATCTTGGTGACGTCGGCCTCGTGCACCTGGGTCAGCTGCGCGGTGGTCTGCAGCGACTCGCGGGTCTTGGTCGCGGTGATCTGGCGGATGCGGTTGGCCTTCTGCACCGTGCCGACCAGGTGGGCCAGCTGCGGGCGCGCCGCGGCGGGGGCCGCGGTGGGCGCCTTCGCGGCAGCCGGTGCGGACGCGGCCGGGGCGGCAGCGGGGGCAGGCGCCTTCTTCGCCTCGGCGGCGGCCAGCACGTCCTGCTTGCGGATGCGCCCGCCCACACCGGAGCCGGTGACGCTGGAGAGGTCGACGTTGTTCTCTTCGGCCAGCTTGCGGACCAGCGGCGTGACGTACGGGGTTGCGCCGTTGGAGGATTCGGCGGCCGCGGCGGCGGG
>NZ_BAFP01000043.1 GCF_000308455.1 Nocardia abscessus NBRC 100374
GCACAAACTCATCGGACCCGCGGTGTCGCCGCAAGAGGTCGGCCCCGTGGACGTCGTGCTGCTCTCGCACGACGAACACGCCGACAACCTGGACAACTCCGGCCGCGAATTTCTGGGCACCGTGCCGACCGTGCTGTCCACGCCGGGCGCGGCGACCAGGATCGAGGGTGTGCGCGGCCTGGAGAACTGGGAGACCGTGACGGTGCACGGGGTGCAGGTGACCGGCGTGCCCGCCCTGCACGGTCCCGAGGGCTGCGAACCGATCACCGGAATCGTCACCGGGTTCGTGCTGCGGGCCGAGGGAGAGCCGACGGTGTACGTCTCCGGGGACAACGCCTCCGTCGACGTGGTGCGGCGCATCGTCGAGCGGATCGGCCGGATCGACATCGCCGTGCTCAACGTCGGCGCCGCGAACGTCGGCCGCTTCATCGAGGCCGACGTCACCTTGAACGCGCGCACCGCCCTGCTGGCCGCCGAAGTGCTCGGCGACGCCGTGATCGTGGCGGTGCACGGCGAAGGGTGGGCCCACTTCAGCGAGACGCTCGACTATCTGGGCCGAGCGTTCCGCTACGCCGGTCGCGCCGACCAACTGCGCATACCGCCCTTGGGGCAGGCGGCCACCGTATGACCCCGGCGCGGCCGCTCAGCTGAGCAACGTGCCGAGAAACCGGCGCGAAGGGCGGGCCGCGGGTGGTCGGCGTGCGCGACCGGCGCGTCGCTCGTGGCGCGGGCACGGTGGCGGGGCCACGATGGCGGTATGAGGATCGGAGTACCACGGGAGGTCAAGGAGCAGGAGTTCCGGGTAGCCCTGACTCCGGCGGGCGCCGGGGAACTGGCAGGCCAGGGACACGACGTGCTGGTGCAGGCCGGCGCGGGCGTCGGATCGGGGTTCCCCGATGCCGAGTTCGCCGCGGCGGGGGCGCGGCTGGTCCCGGACGCCGACCAGGTGTGGCGGGAAGCCGAACTGGTGTTGAAGGTGAAGGAGCCGATCGCGCAGGAGTATCCGCGGCTGCGTCGCGGGCAGGTGCTGTTCACCTTCCTGCACCTGGCCGCGTCGCGCGAATGCACCGACGCCGTGCTGCGCTCGGGAATCACCGCGATCGCCTACGAGATGGTCCGTGCCGCCGACGGATCGCTGCCGCTGCTGGCCCCGATGAGCGAGATCGCGGGCAAACTCGGCGCCCAGGTCGGCGCGTACCACCTGATGGCGCCGCTGGGCGGCGCCGGACTGCTGCCCGGCGGCGTCCCCGGCGTGCGTCCGGCGGAGGTGGTGGTGCTCGGCGGCGGCGTCGCGGGCTCGAACGCGGCCGCGGTCGCGATGGGCATGGGCGCGCGCGTCAGCGTGCTCGACACCAACCTGCACCGATTGCGCGAACTCGACGCCCGCTTCGACGGGCGGGTCACCACCGTCGCCTCGAACGCCGCGGAGATCCGGCGTGCGGTGCTGTCGGCCGACCTGGTGATCGGCGCGGTGCTGGTCCCCGGTGCGCGCGCGCCGAGACTGGTCACCGACGACCTCGTCGCGGGCATGCGCCCCGGCGCGGTGCTGGTGGACATCTCCATCGACCAGGGCGGCTGCTTCGCCTCCGCGCACCCGACAACGCACGCGGCCCCCACCTTCCGGGTAGCGGACGCGCTGTTCTACTGCGTGGCCAACATGCCGGGAGCGGTGCCGCACACCTCGACGATCGCGCTGACCAACGCGACCCTGCCCTATGTGCGCGCGATCGCCGCTCTCGGCTGGAAGGAGGCGTGCGCCGCGCACCCCGATCTCGCGCACGGGCTCACCGCGGACGCCGGGCGGCTGCTGTCGGCCGAAGTCGCGGCCGCGCACGGGTATTCGCGGCCGCTCGGCGTCGCGGGGTGACTACTCCTGCTCGGCGCGGCCCTCGCCCAGGTACCAGTCCGGCTCGCCGCTGGTGGGCAGGTCGCGCAGCTTGTCCGGGTTGCGGACCACGTCGATCGCCACGATGTGGCCGTCGTCGACGGTGAAGGAGAAGACGCCCGTGTGGGTGCCGTCGAAGACCACCAGCCCGGGCTGGCCGTTGACCAGCACCGCGCGGCCCCAGGCGCCCGCGGCGGACGGCGCGTGGTACCAACCGAGCAGCAGCTTGGCCACCAGTTCGGCGCCGTGCACCGGCTGCCGGATCGCGGGCACCTTGCCGCCGCCGTCGGCGGTGAGGCTCACGTTCGAATCGAGTACGCCCAGCAGCGCGCTGAGATCGCCGGAACGCCAGGCCAGCGCGAAGGCAGACACCACTTTCTTCTGCTCGTCGGGCGAGGCCGGGAAGCGCGGCGTGCTTTTCTCGACGTGCTTGCGCGCCCGGGAGGCGAGCTGACGGACGGCGGCCGGAGTGCGACCGACCACGTCGGCGACCTCCGGCCCGCTCATGCCGAAGACGTCCTGGAGCACGAAGGCGGTGCGCTCGGCCGGCGACAGGGACTCGAGCACCACCAGCAGCGCGGTGGTGACCCGCTCGTCCTGGGTGATCCGGTCGGCGGGGTCGTCCCAGGTGGTCACCTCCGGCTCCGGCAGCCACTCGCCGACGTACTGTTCGCGGCGGACGCGCGCCGAGCCGAGGTGGTCGAGGGCGAGGCGGCCGGTCACGGTGGACAGCCAGGCGCGCAGGTTGTCGATCTCGCCCGCGGCGCCGGCCTCGTGCTGGCGCTGCAACCGCAACCACGCCTCCTGCACCACGTCGTCGGCGTCGCTGAGGCTGCCCAGGGTGCTGTAGGCGAGCCTGCGCAGATACGGCCGGTGCTCCTCGAACTGCCGGGCCAGCTCGGCTTGGTCGAGGGGCTCGCGGGAAGGCTGTTCGGAGGTCACTTCTGTTCGCCGTTCGTCGTTCGGCCCCTGCAGGGGGCGAGTCTATGGTGCGTCACCAGGTCGACGACGCAGGGGAACAGAGTGTGACACGGCCGCAGGGGACCAGCCGTGTGCGCGGCGCCGGTCGCCGACCCGATAACCTCGCCGGGTGCAGAAGGGGACCTCCACCGCGATCGGGTTGCTGCTCGGATTCGCGCTCGACCGGTCGTTCGGCGATCCGCGGCGGTGGCATCCGGTGGCCGGATTCGGTTCGGCGGTGGCGGCTCTGGAGTCGGTGACCTATGCCGACCGGCGCGTGGCGGGACTGGTGCACGAGGCACTGGCCGTCGGTGCGGTGGTCGGGCTCGGGGTGGCCGCGCGGCGCGGCGGGGTGGTGTCGACCGCGGTCGCGACCTGGACCGTCCTGGGTGGACGCAGCTTGGCCCGGACCGGTCATGCGATGGCCGACCGGTTGGCGGACGGCGACCTCGACGGAGCTCGCGCGCTGCTGCCCTCGCTGTGCGGTCGCGATCCGCAGGCGCTCGACGCGAACGGACTCGCCCGCGCGGCCCTGGAGTCCATCGCCGAGAACACCTCCGACGCGGCTGTGGCCCCGGTGGTCTGGGGCGCCGTGGCGGGCGTCCCGGGTTTGCTCGGGTACCGCGCGGTCAACACGCTCGACGCGATGATCGGCTACCGCAACGAGCGCTACCGGCGTTTCGGCTGGGCGGCCGCGCGCGTCGACGACGTGGCCAACCTGATTCCGGCACGCCTCACCGGTTTGCTCACCGCCGCGCTCGCCCCCATGATCGGCGGACGGCCCACGGCGGCTCTCGACGCTTGGAACAGGGATGCCGCCGGGCACCCCAGCCCCAATGCGGGGGTGGTCGAAGCATCGATGGCCGGGGCGCTCGGCGTCCGGCTGGGGGGCCGCACGCAGTATCCGCACGGCGTCGAACTGCGGCCCGTCCTCGGTGACGGCCCGGCTCCCACCGTGCACGACCTGCGCCGGGCAGTTCGCCTGTCCGAGGCCGTGCAACTCACCGCCACCCTGCTGGCCGCCGCCGTCGCGGCGACCAAGCGCTGAGCGGTTTCGCGGCCAGATGCGGCGGGAAACGTCACACGCGGGCCGGACGGCAGCCAGTGCTTCTCACCCGGAGCACACCCTGTCCTAAGAGTGGCTGGCATCGCGCAATCCCCGTCGCCCGGTCGGCAAGCCGAGGTCGACTATCGATCCGCGTCGGCGGAATGGGGGTCGCGGTCGGCAGCCCGGCAATCACGAACCCGCTCGCCACAGGCATTCCGGCTTGACGTGGTACCGCCGGGGTCACACCTTCTCCGGTGTCCTCCGTGGCCTGTCCGCGGCCGGGAAGCCGCCGCGGCCGGAATCAGCCGCGGCCGCGGCCGTAACGGTCGGCGAGGCGAGCTTCCGTGGTCGGGGCTGCGGGCGGGCTCGGCGCGGTCGCTGGAATCGGCTCGGAGTGGGCCGGTTCGGCGGGGGATGGCGCGCGGGATGGCTGTGCTGCGGCCTTTTCCTTCCTTCGTTCCCGGATCTCGGCATAGACGAAGTAGCCGAGGCCCAGCGGAGCCATGATGCCGAAGGCGAGCCATTGAAGGCCGTAGGACAGGTAGGGGCCCGCGTCGAGTCGGGGCAGGGGAGTGGGTGTGAAGGCGCCCGGTTGGTTCTCGCTCAGCTGCAGGTAGCCGCCGCGGTCGCCGGTCGGGAGGGAGGTCAGGGTCTGATTCAGCACCGCCGACTCCTGGGTGGTGTCGATGGAGTACACCTGGCGGTAACCGTCCTGGACGCTCGGGTCCTTGCCGGGCGTGACGCCCTCGGACATCCGGACGCGGGCCTCGATGCGCTGCGGCCCGGCGGGCGGCTCGGGGATCGGCGGCGGGCGCGTGCCGTCGACCGCCGACACCAGCCCGCGGTCCACCAGCAGCACGCGGCCGTCGTCCAACCGGAAGGTGGCGAGCACCGCGTACCCCGGAGCGCCGTCGAGGTGGCGCAGCCGCACCAGCACCGTGGAGTCCGGTACATAACTGCCGGAGGCGGTGACTCGGCGCCACTCGGTGGGTGTGCCGCTTCCGGTCTCGGACAGCACGGCGGTGACGTCGACGGGCTCGGCCTTCACCGAGTCGGCGATCAGCTCGTTGCGGTGCGAGGTGGCCGTGTTCTTGCCGAGCTGCCACGGCGCGAGCACGGTGAAGCACAGGTAGGCGAACGCGGCGACGAGCACCGCCAGGATCAGCCAGCTGGGGCGCAGCAGGAAGGCGAGCCTGCGCATCAGGATCGCTCGTCTGCGACTAGCCGCGGATCGG
>NZ_BAFP01000042.1 GCF_000308455.1 Nocardia abscessus NBRC 100374
TGCAGCCAGGGCAGGAAACGCGGGCCGTCCTTGACGAAGAAGAAGGTCAGCACCAGCACCAGGAACAGCGTGATCAGCACCGACGTCGCGGTGGACACGCCGCTGAACACGCCGGTCGCGATCTGCTCCGAACTCGACTGCAGCCGGGAGACGATCGCGTCCACGGCCGAATCCAGTTGCTCGTCACGGATTCTCAATGGCGGACCCTGTAACCAGTCGCGCACCTGTTCGACGCCCGCGCCCGCCTTGTCGGCCAGCTCCGGCGCCTGGTCCACGACCGAGGGCACGATCAACGCGATGACGCCGGCCAGCACACCGATCAAACCGATCAACGCGATCGAGGCGGCCGCGGCGGGCGGCAGGCCGTGTGCGGTCATCCAGCGCACCGGCGGCCACAGCACCGTGGCGATCACGATCGCCAGCGCTACCGGCAGGATCACCACCCACAGCCGGGCGACCAGGAATCCGAGCACCCACGCGCCCGCCGCGATGGCGACGATGCACAGCGCCCACTTGGCCAGCCACAGCAAGCCCACACCGATGACGTCACCGCGATCCCGCAAGGTGGGCTTGTCCGGTCCGTGGCTTTTGCTACGTTCGCTCACCGGCCCAGTCTGGCACGAAGGTGGCGGATCGATCAGGGCTCACGGCCGGTCGCGCGAGCGGGACGCGGTTTGACCCGGCGGCCCCGGGTCATCACGAGAGCAGGTCATCGGAAGGGTGGTTGTCGTGCGATGCGTGGTGTTCGGTGCGACCGGCTACATCGGCGGACGACTGGTACCGGAGTTGCTGCGCGCCGGTCACACGGTCCGGGTGCTGGCTCGCACGCCGGGCAAGCTCGCCGAGGCGCCGTGGCGCGATCGCGTCGAGGTGCTCGCCGGTGACGTGACCTCCGTCGCCGACGTACGCGCCGCGCTGGCCGGACAGGACGTGTTGTACTACCTGATCCATTCGCTGACCCGCGCCGACTTCGACACCGTCGACCGGGAGGCGGCCACGCTGGTCGCCGCCGAGGCGGCGCAGGGCGGCCTGACCAGGATCGTCTATCTGGGCGGCATCATCCCGGGTGCGCAGCGGTTGTCGCGCCACCTGGCCTCCCGCGCCGAGGTCGGCGAGATCCTGCGGGGGGGGCGCGGTGCCCGCCCTGGTGCTGCAGGCCGCGGTGATCATCGGCTCCGGCTCGGCGAGTTTCGAGATGCTGCGCTACCTGACCGAGCGGTTGCCGATGATGGTCACACCGCGCTGGGTGCGCAACCGGATCCAGCCGATCGCGGTGCGTGACGTGCTGTATTACCTGACCGAGGCGGCGACGCTGCCCGAAGGCGCGGGCGGGGCCTTCGACGTCGGCGGTCCGGACGTGCTGACCTACCTGCAGATGATGCGCGGCTACGCCGAAGTGGCGCAGCTGCCGCGGCGGCTGATCGTGCCGGTGCCGGTGCTGACGCCGTGGTTGTCGGCGCAGTGGGTGAATCTGGTGACACCGGTGCCGCGCGCGATCGCCGTGCCGCTGATGGAGTCGCTGATCAACGACGTGGTCTGCCGCGACCACGCGATCGCCGATCTCATCCCGGACCCACCGGCGGGCCTGACCGGGTACCGGCAAGCAGTGACGCTGGCGCTGCGGAAGATTCGCGATCTGGACGTGCCGACCAGGTGGTCGGACGCTCACCCGCCGGGCGCGCCGTCGGATCCGCTGCCCACCGACCCGGATTGGTCGGGCGGTTCGCTGTACCGGGATGTGCGGCAGCGCCACACCGACGCCGACCCGGCGACGCTGTGGCAGGTGATCGAGGCGATCGGGGGCGAAAACGGCTGGTATTCGTTCCCGCTGGCCTGGTCGCTGCGCGGGTGGATCGACCGGCTCGCGGGCGGCGCCGGTCTCGGCCGCGGTCGCCGCGATCCGCACCGGCTGCACGAAGGCGAGGCGCTGGATTGGTGGCGGGTGGAGCGGCTGGAGCGTCCGCGGCTGCTGCGCCTGCGCGCCGAGATGCGGGTGCCGGGCCGGGCCTGGCTGGAACTCGCGGTCGAACCGGACGGCCCCGGCGCCACCTACTACCAGCGCGCGCTGTTCGAGCCGCACGGGTTGGCCGGGCACCTGTACTGGAAATCCATCGCGCCGTTCCATGCCGCCATCTTCGGCGGGATGGCGCGCAATATCACCGGCGCCGCGGAATCCGCCCGCGCGTAACGACGCCCGGAGCGAAGACTCCGCATCCTCCCGATTGTGGACTTACGCTGATCCCGGTGGGGATTTCGGAGTGACGACGGCTGGGAGTCTCGGTGGGTGCGGCATTGGTCAAAGGTCAGAACGGGGCATTGGACGTGGCCGGTGTGTTGGTGTCGGTGCGCACCGAGGCCCCGGTCGACGTGTCGGCGCTGCTGGTGACCGAAGCGGGCCGCGTTCGATCGGACGCGGACTTCGTGTTCTTCAACCAGCCCAGCGCGCCCGGCGTGACGCTGGCTCAGGGAACGCCTGCCGCGCTGTCGGTTTCACTGGGCGATCTGCCCGCGGATATCGCGCAGCTGCGCGCGGTGCTCACTCTCGACGATCCGGCGCAGACCTTCGGCCGGTTCGCACCGCCGGTCGCCACGGTCGCCGACGCGGCGGGAAACGTGCTGTACGAATACCGCATCGAGGGTCTGGGTAGCGAATCCGTGGTGATCGCGCTCGAACTGTATCGCCGCCAGGGCGCATGGAAGGTGCGGGCGGTCGGGCAAGGCTATGCGGGCGGCTTCGCCGCGTTGGTCACCGATCACGGCGTGAGCGTCGACGACGAGCCGTCCCGAGGCGAGGCCCCGTCAGCGCATGCGGCCGCGCCGAACCCGCAGGCCGTGGTCATTCCGACGGAGGATGTCTTCACCGTCCCCGGTGAGGCGAAGCTCTCGTTCGAGAAGCGCGCGAAGCTGGACCTGCGCAAGCGCGCGGTCGCGAAAGTCCTCATCGACAAGGACGCTTTCGGAATCCGCGCCCGCGTCGTGCTCGTCATCGACAAGACCGGCAGCATGAAGCGGCAGTACCACGACAAGGTGGTACACCGCGTCGTGCAGCGGATGATTCCGGTGGCCACCCAGCTCGACGACGACGGCACCCTGGAGGCGTACCTCTACGCCCTTTCCTTCGCCAAGCTGCCCGACATCACCGTCGAGCACGGCGACGAGTGGGCACGAACCTTCCTGCACCTCATTGGTACCCACGCGGGCATCGACTACGACCGGCTCGGCGGCCGCAACGACGAACTGCCGATCATGCGCGACATCATCGACTCGTTGTGCCCTGACGGCCGCCCCACCCTCGTGTTGTTCTTCACCGACGGCGGCTTCGCCAAGAAGCGCGAGATCGCGGCGCTCATGCGCGAAGCCTCGCAGCTGCCTGCCTTCTGGCAGTTCGTCGGTCTCGGCCGTGCCAACTACGGCCTGTTGCGCACCCTGGACGAGCTGTCGGACCGGGCGGTCGACAACGCGGGATTCTTCGCCCTGGACGACATCGATCAGGTCGACGACGGGCAGCTCTACGCGCGTCTGCTGGGCGAGTTCCCGGACTGGCTTCGCGCCGCGCGCACCGCGGGCATCCTGCGCTGACCCGCGAGAGTGCGCAGACGGCCTCGTGGCGAACAGCGCAGAGCTGCCCTGCCCACTGCCCAGCACCCCGCATGCCATAGCGAACAGCTATGGGGTGGGTTTCGTCGCGCCTCGGATCAGCCGATGACGGCGTTCATGATGGTGCCCGCACTGGTGGCGATCACCCCGCCGATCATGGCTCCCGCCACCATCTTCGGCGACTCGAGCCCGCCGCCGGTCCACTTCTCCCAGGCGAAGCGGCCACCGGCGTAGATGATGCCGCAGATGCCCGACAGGAGCACGAACCACGTCAGGTAGCGGACCAGTTGGAGGAACTTGTCGGAGATCGGCGGTGCTTCTGGTGTGGGATTGCCGATCTGCGCCAAGGTGTCGTAAGCGGCGGCCAGGATCATTGTCGTTCGCTCATTCTGGATTCGGGACAGGGGCAAGGGATTCGCTGAGAAGATCGTATCCGTTCGCTCGCCGGGATGCAGTCGGGTCCGTGCAGCGCAGTGAAGTTCGCGTTTCCCGTTGCCTTGCCGGGGTAGGCGAACCTCGGGATCATCGAGGAGACGCGGCGGTCGAGAACTTGCCGTCGCGTATCGCCGGATCCGCCGACGACTGCTCGCGTGTGGTCCGGTGTGATCCCACTGCTGGTTCCGCGGCTGGTCGCGGGCGTTCCGGGCAGAGCACACCGCGTCGCGGTCCGTGCCCGTATCCTGGTGCGTGGCCGAATTCATCGGTGGTCGAACAGTTTTCGCAAAGCGGCTGGTCGGCGGCAGGGTTGTATTCGAGCGTAGAGGGAGTAGACGGTGAGCATCATTCTGGCGTCGGTCGGCGATTCGTTCACGACGTTGGCGCAGATCGGCAATCCGACCCCGGAGGCGCCGCCTTTGGCGGACAAGCTCTTACAGTTCGTGCGGTACCTCACGTGGTTCGCACTGGCGTCCGGCATCGTCAGCATCATCTACGCGGGCGGCAGATTCGCCTGGGAGAAGTGGAGCGGCGGCGGGTTGCAGTCACCGAAGATGATCGCGGGGGCGATGCTCGGCGGGGTGGTCGCCACCAGTGCGGGCACCATCATGAACACCGTTCTGGAGTTCTGAGCGCGGGCGCGGCGCGGCGATCCCTCGGGCCCGCTTTCGTCGGTGGCGACGAGCGTGCCGCGAACGGATCGCCGGGGCCGCCGAGGGAACTCGGTCGCGCTGCCAGGCGAGCTCCGCCCGCGGCCGAGGCGCCGACCGGCACCGGTCGGAGGTCCTGTGATTACCGCGTTGACCTGCGATTTCCGCCGCGGAGTGCGGCTATACTCCGGTACGGATCTCGCGGTGCCCGATATGATCGGAGGCGGAGCAGGATCATGGACGACAGGACCTACCGCAAGGTCACGGTGTCGCGGCGCACCGCGTTCGGCATCGCGGCGACGTCGATGGCCGCGTTCGGGTTGTCGGCCTGCGGCGGCTCCGACGACGAGGACTCCGCCCCGGGCTCCGTCCCCGGCGACGCCGCCACGATCGCCAAGGACGCCTACGAGTTCGGCTATCCGCTGGTGCTGATGGATGTTACGCGCACGGCGGCGGAGGAGGCCACCCCCGTCAACTGGTTCGAGCACGCGACGTCGTTGGCCACTCCGGCGCAGCGAGAAGTGGTGCGACTGGACCGGGACACGCTGCGTTCGACCGCTTGGCTCGATCTGACGAGCGAGCCGATGGTTCTGAGTGTCCCCATGATGGACAGCGGCCGGTTCTGGCTGGTGCAAGTGCTGGATGCCTGGACGAACAACGTGCGCAACCTGAGCAGCGTCCGGCCGCAGGCGACGTCGGCTGCCCTGCCGTACGCGGTGACCGGTCCCGGCTGGTCGGGCGCGCTGCCGGACGGTCTCATCGCGCTGCCGGCGCCGACGCCGACGGTGTGGCTGATCGTCCGGATCCAGGTCGACGGCGAGAACGATCTGCCGGTTGTCCGCTCCCTGCAGCAGCAGGTGAAGCTGGTTCCGTTGAGCGCGTGGATCGCGGGCACCGAGCCGCCCGCGCCCGCCGCGCCGCCTGGGCGGGCGAGCGCGCAGCCGCCGCCGGAGCGGGTCGCGGAGATGGACGCGGGCGTGTTCTTCGATCGGATGTGCCAGTTGATGTCGGTGAATCCGCCGGCTGCCGAGGACGCGCCGGCCATGCGGCGTTTCGCGGAGATCGGAATCCGGCCGGGCGGCGCGGTCGAGGGCGTCTCGGACATCGACCTCGCCGCCGCGGTGGACAGCGCCCAGCAGCAGATTTCGGTGTATCTGGGGGCGCGGACGGTCAACGAGAACGGCTGGCTCGTGGACCCCGACGTCGGGCGCTACGGCACCAACTATCTGCTGCGCGCCGTCGTCGCCCGGATAGCTCTCGGCGCCAGTCTGGCCGAGAACTCGTTCTATCCGACCCTGTTCGCTTCGACAGACGCCGGGGATGGTGCCGGCCGATTCCGTCTGCACTTCGCGCCCGGTCAGCTGCCACCGGTCGACGACTTCTGGTCGCTGACCGCCTATGACGCCGATAGTTACCTGGTGTCCAATCCGGCGGGGATCTATGCCGTTGGCCACCCGGCTCCGGTAGTTCTCAATCCCGATGGGTCCTTCGACATCGCCTTGCAGTACACCGACCCGGGACCGACCGTTCCGGCCGGGAACTGGCTGCCCATCCCGGCATCCGGTCAATTCTCCTTGACGCTGCGCCTGTATGCGCCGAAAGCGGAGGCCGTTCAGGGGCGATGGCGTCCGCCGCCACTGGAGCCCGCGTCCTGATCTTGTCTCCGCGCGCCGTGATCATCGAGCGTTCCCGGCCGGTCATCATCGCGACACGTGGCCGCGATCTGTGGCGAACAGGTCGCTGGGCAGGGCATGGGGCCGCAGTCGGTGGCTTGACCAGCAATTTTCCCTTCAGGCGGTGGTTATAATCCAGGGCGGATCTGGCACGGTACCCGATCGGATCGGAGGCGGAGCAAGATCATGGGCGACTGGACCTACCGCGATGCCGCGCTGTCGCGGCGCGCCGTGCTCGGCATGGCGGCGACATCGATGGCCGCGCTCGGCGTGGCGGCGTGCGGCGGATCGGACGAGGACGGTTCGGCCGACACCCACCCCTCCGCCACCAGCGAGGGAGGAATGGTCGCCAAGGACGCCTGTGTGTTCGGCTTCCCGCTGGTGCTGATGGATGTCACCCGCGTGGCGGCCGAGGCGGCCACGCCGCCCAACCGGTTCCGGCACGCCACGTCGTTGCCCACCCCGGCGTACAACGAGGTGGTGCGGCCGGATCCCGACACCCTGCACTCGACCGCTTGGCTCGATCTGACGAGCGAGCCGATGGTGCTGAGCGTCCCCATGATGGACGGTGGTCGCTTCTGGCTGGCGCAAGTTCTCGACGCCTGGACGAACAATGTGCACAATCCGAGTAGCCGTCGGCCGCAGGCGAAGTCGGCTGTGCCGCCGTACACCTACGTGGTGACCGGCCCGGGTTGGTCGGGCCCGCTGCCAGAAGATCTCACTCCGCTGCCGGTGCCGACGCCGACGGTGGGGCTGATCGTGCGGATCCAAGTCGACGGAGACAAGGACCTTCCGATCGTTCGCTCGTTGCAGCAGGGGTTGAAACTGGTTCCGCTGAGCGCGTGGAAAGCGCGCGAGCAGCCTGCCCCGGCTGTCCCGCCGGACGGGCAGGCGAACACCCAGCGCCCGGTCGATCAGGTCATGGGAATGGACGCGCACGCGTTCTTCGACCGGATGTGCGCGGTGATGTCGATCAATCCGCCCGCTCCCGAGGACGAGCCCGCCATGCGGCGCTTCGCGACGATCGGAATCCGGCCGGGCGGCGCGGTCGAAGGCGTCTCCGAGGACGAACTGACCGCCGCGGTCGAGACCGTCGAGCGACAGCTCCCGGTGACTCTGGGCGCGAACACGATCAACGACAACGGCTGGGTCGCCGATTTCGGGGCCGGCCGGTTCGGCACCGACTATCTCCTGCGCGCCGTCACGGCGTTCGGTGCTCTCGGCATCCCCTTGTCCGAGGACGCGCACTACCTCTTCACGGCGGTTCCTGCGGGCTCCGGCCCTTTCCGGCTGCACTTCACGTCGGGCGAGCTGCCGCCGGTGGACGCTTTCTGGTCGTTGGCCGTCTACGATGCCGCGGACTATCTGGTGTCCAATCCGGCCGAGATCTACTCGATAGGTCACCACGTCCCCGTCGTGCTCAATCCGGACGGCTCCCTCGACCTCACGCTCCAGCACGACGACCCTGGTCCCAGTGTCCCCAAGGGCAACTGGCTGCCCATCCCGGCATCGGACCCGTTCTCGGCCACCCTGGCGCTGTTCGCCCCGAAAGAAGCTGTCCTACAGCGACGTTGGCAACCGCCGCCGCTGATCGCCCTGCGGTGAGCCGGTCGTGGCCCCCCTCCAGTGGTGGGACCGCGCAGTCGGGTGCAGTTCCGCGTCGCTGGGCGCCGGATCGGCGAGCGCCTTGTCGTAGAGCGCCGCTTCGACGCGATGCAGCAAAAAGGTAAACGGGTTTTACTAAACACTGTTCACCAGGGGTGGTTCTGTGGTTGCATCTCCCTTGACCGTGTGCCCGACATCGTCGTGAGGTCTGCGCCCAGACCGTAGGAGTTAGCCGTGACCGTGACCACGCCCTCGATCCCGACGGGATTCGATTTCACCGACCCCGACCTGCTCGCCTCCCGCCTGCCCATCGCGGAGTTCGCCGAACTGCGCCGCACCGCCCCGGTGTGGTGGTGCGCGCAACCCGATCGGGCCAGCGGCTTCGACGACGGCGGGTACTGGGTCGTCTCCAAGCTCGCTCACATCAAGGAGATCTCGAAGAATCCCGAGGTGTTCTCCTCACACCAGAACACCGCGATCATCCGGTTCAACGAAGAGACCACCCGTGAGCAGATCGACATGCTCGGCGACATGCTGCTGCTCAACCTCGACCCGCCCAAGCACACCAAGACCCGCCGCATCATCTCCAAGGGCTTCACCCCGAGGGCGGTGGAAAGCCTGCGCGCCGCGCTCACCGAACGCGCGGCGCGGATCGTGCACGAGGCCAAGAAATCCGGTAGCGGCGACTTCGTCGAACAGGTCGCCTGTGAACTGCCGTTGCAGGCGATCGCCGAGCTGCTGGGCATTCCGCAGGAAGACCGGAAGAAGATCTTCGACTGGTCCAACCAGATGATCTCCTACGACGACCCGGAGTTCGAAGGCGACCACCAGGCCGCGACCGCCGAGGTGATGGGGTACGCCTGGAACATGGCCGAGCAGCGGCGCGCCTGCCCCGCCGAGGACATCGTCACCCAGCTGGTCAACGCCGACATCGACGGCGAGCACCTCGGCTCGGACGAGTTCGCCTTCTTCGTCATCCTGCTGTCGGTGGCGGGCAACGAGACCACCCGCAACTCGATCACCCACGGGATGAAGGCGTTCGTGGACCACCCCGAGCAGTGGGAGATCTACCGGCAGCAGCGCCCGCGCACCGCGCCCGACGAGATCGTCCGGTGGGCCACCCCGGTCACCGCGTTCCAGCGCACCGCGACCCAGGACACCGTGCTCGGGGGCCAGGAGATCAAGCAGGGCCAGCGGCTCGGATTGTTCTACAGCTCGGCCAATTTCGACGAGGAGGCCTTCGCGGATCCGTTCACCTTCGACGTACTGCGCGACCCGAACCCGCACGTCGGCTTCGGCGGCACCGGCACGCACTACTGCGTCGGCGCGAACCTGGCCCGGTTGCAGATCGATCTGATGTTCAACGCCATCGCCGAGGTGATGCCCGACCTGCGGCAGGTGTCCGATCCGGTGCGGCTGCGGTCGGGCTGGCTGAACGGGATCAAGCGCTGGGAAGTCGAATACGCTTGAATCGAACGGTGCAACAGTCCAAACCACGGGGCCGTGCGCCGGTGGTGACCGACACCGATATCCGGCGGGTCGCCAGCGCGCTGCTGGTCGAACGCGGGCCCGATGCGGTCACCTTGCGCGCCATCGCGCGGGAACTCGGTGTCACCGCGCCCGCGCTGTACCGGTACTACGACTCGCTGGAAGACCTGCTGGAGCAACTGCGGCTGGACTTCTGCGCCGACCTGGCGGCGGAACTGACCACCGAGATCGCCACGCTGCCCGACGACGGCGCCGTGCAGTTCTTCGCCATCTGCCGTGGCTTCCGGCGCTGGGCGCTGACGCACACCAGGGAGTTCACCCTGGTGTTCGCCTCGCCCGGCGCCGGACAGGCCCGCGCGCTGCGCCGCTTCGACGAACCCTTCGGCCGGATCTTCCTGGCCGCGGCGGGCAGGCTGCTGGCGAACTACGACATCGTCACGCCCTCCACCGACGTCATCCCGCCGGAGTTGCGCGAGGATCTGGTGCACTTCCAGACCGAACTGCTGGCCGCGCTGTCGGAGTCGAGCCAGAAGTTCCCCGCCGAGAAGCTGGATCTCGGGGTGACGTATCTGATGATCCAGATCTGGGCGCGGCTCTACGGGCACGTCACGCTCGAGGTGTTCGGGAACTATCCGATACCGCTGGACAAGCCGGAGATCCTGTTCGACGCGATGCTGGCCGACCTGGGGCGCACGGCGGGCCTGCTCGGCGACTGATCCCGGCGCTCGCGCTAGATGCGAGCTCCTTTCGCGCGGTTGCACGCGCGGCACAGGATCTGGAGGTTCGCCGCGCTGGTCGCACCGCCGCGGCTGAGCGGGATGACGTGGTCGAACTCCAGGTAGTGCCCGTCGCCGCATTCGACGCAACGGCCGCCGTCGCGCTGCCACACCTGCGCCTTCACCTCCTGCGGGATGCTGCGGGTGTCCCGCTGGCCGGGATTGAGGACGAGACGTTTGGCCACGCGCAGCGCGCCTTCCAGCGCGGCCGAGACATAGTCCGGGTCATCGACGGCGAACGTCGCGCCCCCGCGCGCGGAGGTGGCCGCGAGCACCACCACCCCCTGTTCCGCGTGCACGGACACGACGCGTGACCACGGCATCTCGATGCCGGTGTCGGCGCCGACGAAACGCAGCTTCTTGTTGCTGCCGATCAGCCTGCCCTCGGTGAGCTTCGGGCCGCGGGCGAGCTGGCGCACGTGCGTCGCGGGCAGGTCGAGATGCACCGTCTCCTCGGGGTCCAGATGCAGGCCGGGCGTGCGGACGACCGGCAGATCGCCGGTGCGCAGCCGGTAGAGGGTGTTCCCGCGATGCATCCGCCGGCGCAGGTCCTCGATCAGTGGTCCGCCGAGCGCGAGTTCGGTGACCGCCTGTTCGAACAGCTCCAGCTCCGCAGAATGGACTTCGGCGTCGGCGAAGGCGAAGGTGACCAGCCGTTCCACATAGCTGAGGCCGACCTCGCGCAAGGCCGTGCGCCCCGCTTCGGCGTCGATGCGCTGGTAGCGCAACGATGCCCACAACGCCGCCCACTCGGGGCCACGCGGCCCATGGGCGGTGAGCACCCGCCATGCCCGTGTGTGCCAGTGGATGAGGTATTCCTCGATCTCCTGCGCACACCGCTGGCACGGGGCGAGCCCGCCGAACAGCTTGCGGCGGAGCGGGTTTCCGCAACGATCGCAGTGCCGTCCGCTTGTCGGGTGGGGCAGATACCGGTCCTCGGTCCAATAGGCGCCGTCCCACCAGCGCATGCGCTGCGGATATTCCGGATCAGGGTGCCAATCCGCGTGTTCGGGGTTGGGGGGTGGCGGGGGAGCCAACGGTGCGGTTTCGGGGGTGTACCGGTTGAGGTCGACCGTACGGTGAGTGTGCGGCAGGGGAGCGGTGTCGACGCGGTCGAGCACCTCGGTGCGTGGCCGAACGGGGGTGTCGGGGCCGTCGAGCGGCCCGTCGAACCGCCCGGGTGAGATCTCGGCCTGGCCGTGATGCTCGCCGATACGTGGCACCGGACCATGCTCGGCGGCGCCGTTCGGCGCGTCCGTTCGCTCGGCCGCGGCGGAATCCCCGTTCCTGCGAGCCTGGAACGACCCGTGCGGGATGTGCCGGGCATGGCGGTCGAACCGTTCGGCCGAGTCGAGGCCGGACTCGGCCGCGCCCGTGGATCGGCCCGGAAGTCGTTCCTGCGCAGGTGTGGCCGATCGGTGCACCCGGAACGGGTTGGTGGGATGCGTGGTGCGGGCGGGCGCCGAGGGATCGTCGACGCGGACGCCGAACTCGCTGATCAACCCGGCCAGTCCGCTGGACCAGCCCTGGCCGATGGCGCGGAACCGCCACTGCCCGTCGCGGCGGTAGAACTCGCCGAACATCAGCGCGGGCACCGCGTCGGCGTCATCGACCTCGAACGTCACGACCGCCCCGTCGACGGAGTGCACGGCGACGGTCAGTCCGTGGATGTCGCCGAAGGTGCCTCCGTCCACCGAGCCGGAGACGACGATGCGATCGACGTCCGCTTCGGTGCGCGGCAGCGACACGCTCAGCCGCGCGGTGCCCGGCGCCGGTTCCTGATCGAGGGTGACCGCCTGGGAGACGTGCCGCGGTGCGTTGTAGAACACGAGGTCGCGGTCGGATCGAACCGAGCCCGACGCGTCCAGCAGCAAGGCGTGCGCGTCCACCGAGTGCTCCGATCGCCATGAAACAACCACGGCTAGAAGAGATGTCGGTACCGCTGCGTTCGCGCCCTTGCTGAGATTCATTGTGCTCGAACTATGCCACGACCCTCCGACACGCCGAACTCGCGAGGGGACGTCCTTCGGCGGGGCGTGCGGCACAGTGTTCTCATGACGAACCCGAAACGCCCGGGTCGTAAGCCCCCGACCCCGAAGTTGCCCGGTGGGCGGGTGCCCGGCCCCGCCGACGTGCTGGCCGCCGCGCAGGCCGCGGTCGAAGCGGCACAGACGGCCGCGGGGCAAGCGCTGGAAGCCGCCCAGTTGACCGCCACGTCGGCTTTCGACACGGCGGTGCGGCTGCCGCCCGCGTCGGCCCAGCTGGCCGCGCAACTGCCCGGCCTGGTCGAGAACCTGTCGACCGCGATCGAGCGGCTCAACTCCACCATCGATCGGCTCGATCGCACCCTGGCCCTGGCCGATCCGGCATTCGCGGCCTACGACCGGCTGCTGCCCAGGCTGGAAGCGATGATCTCGCTCGGCGAGGACGTGCTCGGGCGATTGGCGAAGGTGCCCGGCGTCGCCCTGCTCGGCAAGCTGACCGGTCTGAGCGCGCCGGAACAACCCGCCACCGAACCACCGCGGCGGAAGTCCACCAGGCGCCGCACCTAGCCGGGTTCGCGCTCAGCGGTGCGCGTGGTCGGCGGCGGCGCGCAGGGTGGCGGCGGCCTTGAGCAGAACCTCGTGGTATTCCTCGGCCGGATCCGAGTCGAGCACGATGGCGCCGCCCGCCCCGATCCGCCAGCGTCCGCCGTAGCGGACGGCCGTGCGGATCACGATGTTGAGATCCGCGGTGCCGCCGAGCCCGAGATAGCCGATCGTGCCCGAATAGACACCGCGCGCTTCTGTTTCCAGCGCATCGATGATCTCCATGGTGCGCAGCTTCGGCGCACCGGTCATCGAGCCGCCGGGGAAACACGCGCGCAGGCAATCGACCACGCCGACCTCCGGGCGTAGCCTGCCGCGCACCGTCGACACCAGCTGATGCACCGTCGCGTACTGCTCGGTGGCCATCAGCTTCGGGACATACACGCTGCCGATCTCGCAGACCCGGCCGAGATCGTTGCGCAGCAGGTCGACGATCATGAGGTTTTCCGCCCTGGTCTTCGGGCTGTCGGCCAGCTCACGGCGCAGGCGCTCGTCCTGCTCGGGTGTCGCGCCGCGCGGCGCGGTGCCCTTGATCGGTTTGCTCTCCACGATGCGGCGGCGGTCGACCTTCAGGAACCGCTCCGGCGACGAGCAGGCGATGTCGAGGTCGTCGAAGCGCAGGTAGGCGGCGTACGGGGCGGGGTTGCACCGGCGCAGCGTGCGGTAGAAGTCGAGGCCGTCGGCCGCGGCGGCGGGGATCGTGGCGCTGTCGGTCAGGCAGATCTCGTAGGACTCTCCCGCGTGCAGCCGCTGCTGGCAGACCGCGATATCGGCGAGATAGCGCTCCCGGCCGCGGGTGAGCAGTGGCTCGACGGCGTCGCTGTCCTGCGGTACCTCGAGCGTCGGCGGATTCGACCAGGTGGGAAGGCTGTCCAGGATTTCGCGGGTGTCGCGCAACCAGTCGGCGCCGGATCGGGCGGTGGCCACGTCGTCGCTCAGCGCGAGCAGGTGTGTCCGCCCGCCGACGTGGTCCACCACCACCATCCGGTCGGCGAAGATCCACTGCGCGTCCGGGGTCGGCGCGCGGTGCACCGCGTCCCCGCCGCAGTCGGCTTTGACCTCGTAGCCGAGGTAGCCGACGTAGCCTCCGGCGAAATCGAAGGGCAGGTCGGGCAGTTCCAGCCTGCGCGCGCGCAGTTCGGCGGACAGGAACTCCAGGATGCCGCCCGGTGCGGTGCGCCGGTGCCCGTCGGAGGACTCCACCGTCACCGCGCCGTCACCCACGCGGTAGCGCAGCACCTCGGCCAGGGGACCGCTCGCGTCCCCGAGGAAGGAGAACCGGTCCGCCCCCGGTTCGACGTGCTCGCTGTCCAGCCAGAACGCCGTGGGGGAGTTGCCGTACAGCTGCACGAACGCACTCTCGGTATCGATCGGCCGCTCGATGACGGCCCGCTGGAGCCGGAAGGTCCGCGGCGCCGGGAGGTCGGTGCGCACCGGATCCGTGCGTGCGGCGGAGGATTCGGCAGGGCGCTCCAGTTCGACCGCTCCGGCGGGGAACTGCTCGGGTGCGAGCGGCATGTGGGTGCCGGTCGCTGCCTCGGGGAGTGCCGTGGCAAGCGGGGATCCGCTCGCGACGGGCACCGCGGCGCCCTCGCGCTCCATGCCGAACGACCGGCTGCGCGGGGCGAAAGCACGCCGGCTCGCCTGCGTAGCGGTGAGTTCGGCGAAGTTGCGCAGCAATGCCCTGCCGAATTCGCCTGCGATGGATTCCGGGTGGAACTGCACGCCCCACTGCGGTCGCGTGCGGTGCCGCACGCCCATGATCACGCCGTCGCCGGACCGCGCCGTGACCTCCAGTTCGTCCGGCAGCGGCCGCAGCGCGCACAGCGAGTGATAGCGCACGGCGGTGAAGCCCTGCGGGATACCGGCGAACAGGTCCCGCTCGTCGTGCTCGATCCGATCGAGATACCCGTGCCTGGCGGCGGGCGCCTCCGCGACCACGCCGCCCGCCGCGACCACGATGCCCTGATGGCCCAGGCACACCCCGAGCAGCGGCAGGTCGCACTCGCGGATCACCGCCGCGGAGATTCCCACGTCGCGCGCTACGTCCGGCCGCCCGGGGCCGGGCGATACGACGACGTTGTCGAAGCGCCACGGATCCAGGTCGGCGACCGTGCGCGCCTCGTCGTTGCGCACGACCGTCGGCTCGACGCCGTTCACCTCGCTGATCAGCTGATACAGGTTGTAGGTGAACGAGTCGTAATTGTCGATCAACAGCGTGTGCATGGTTCTGGAAACCCTACGCCGCGCCGGTCGGAGCTAACTGTTGTCGTCTGCCTTCAGTTCGGGTCGGCCGGTGGTGCACAATGTGGGACATGTCTGTTGCGCAACCGGTCGATGTGGATCCCGCGGTCGTCGACTTCGCCGTCGTCGGAAAGTGGATGGATGAGCAGGATCTGCCCTCCGGTGAGTTCGAGGACGTGACCGCGCTGGGCGGCGGAACGCAGAACATCATGCTCCGCTTCGGCCGGGGCGGCCGGACCTACGTGCTGCGCCGCGGGCCGAAGCATCTGCGCGCGAAGAGCAACGACGTGATCCGGCGCGAGGCCCGGCTGCTCGGCGCGCTCGGCGGCACCCAGGTTCGCGCGCCCCGGGTGATCGCGGCCTGCGCCGACGAGTCGGTGCTCGGCGCGGTCTTCTACCTGATGGAGCCGATCCACGGTTTCAATCCGCAGAACGAGCTGCCCGAACTGCACGCGGGCGATCCGGAGATTCGCAGGCAGATGGGTCTTTCCGCGGTCGAGGCCATCGCACGGCTCGGCGCGCTGGACTATCAGGCGCTCGGGCTGGCCGATTACGGCAAGCCGGAGGGCTTCCTGGAGCGTCAGGTGCCGCGCTGGCTCGGTGAGCTCGAGTCCTATTCGGCCAACGAGGGCTACCCCGGGCCGGAGATCCCCGGTGTGGCGGCGGTCGGGGAGTGGCTGGACCGCAACCGTCCGGCCCGGTGGACCCCGGGCATCCTGCACGGCGACTGCCATTTGGCGAACATGATGTTCTCCTTCGACGGCCCGCAGGTGGCGGCGATGGTCGACTGGGAGATGTCCACCATCGGCGACCCGCTGCTGGATCTGGGCTGGCAGATCGCCACCCGTCCGGAGCCGGGCACCACCGGCGCGGCGCTGGTGGGCAAGCTCGGCGCGGTCGGCGGGCTGCCGACGGCCGAGGAGATGATCGCCCACTACGGGCAGTTCTCCGAGCGCGACCTGAGCGCGATGCCCTGGTACACCGTGCTGGCCTGCTTCAAGCTCGGCATCGTCCTGGAGGGCACCCATGCCCGCGCCTTCGCGGGTAAGGCTCCCAAGCAGGTCGGCGACTTCCTGCACGCGATCACGCTGGAACTCTTCGAGCGGGCGCAACGCCTGATGGAGTGACTGTCGGGATGTTGCCGACAGGTGACCGGATATCGGTGGAAGGTGTCATCCGGCCGCGCCTAGGTTGAGCGCATGCCGATCGTTCCCGATGTCAAAGACTGGACCTGGGTGCTCGAGCGCCCGTGTCCGCAATGTGGTTTCGACGCTGCCGCGACCGCCTACGAATCCGTCCCCGCGCTGACCCGGGACGCCGCCGACCGCTTCGCCGCGGTGCTCGACCGCCCTGGCGTCCGCGCGCGTCCGGATGAATCGACCTGGTCCGCCCTGGAATACGGCGCGCACGTACGCGACGTGTGCCGCCTGTTCGACACTCGCCTCGCTCTGATGCTGGCCGGTGCCCCCGAGGGCGAGCCGCCGCGTTTCGCGAATTGGGATCAGGACGAGACCGCGGTCGCCGACCGCTACAACGAGCAGGACCCGCCCCGGGTGGCCGCGGAACTGGACGAGGCCGCCGGGCGGGTGGCGCGCTCCTTCGAATCGGTGCCGCCCGAGCGGCGTGGTCTGCGCGGCGCGCGCAGCGACGGAGCACTGTTCACGGTGGAGTCGTTCGCGCGGTACTTCGTGCACGATCTGGTGCATCACGTGTACGACGTCCGGGGCTGACGCGTCGCAGAACTGTAACGCGTTCGGTTCTGAGGTCACGCTATACCGACGATTTTTTCGACCAGTACTAGAACGCGTTACATTTTTCTCGTACTGTGGGTGCAGTCACATACAAGCACGTGCATGCGAGAGGGTCGACAGGAATGAAGACGAAGGGCGCGATCCTGTGGGGGATCGACCAGCAGTGGTCGGTGGAGGAGATCGAGGTCGGTGACCCGGTCGCGGGCGAGGTGCAGATCCGGATGGAAACCGCCGGTATGTGCCACTCCGACCATCACATCGTGACCGGTGCGACCCCGATGCCGTCCTTCCCCGTCATGGGCGGGCACGAGGGCGCGGGCGTGATCACCAAGCTCGGCCCGAACTGCCCGGCCGATCTCCAGGTCGGCGACCACGTGATCCTGTCGTTCATCCCCGCGTGCGGCCGCTGTCCGGCATGCGTGGCAGGACACATGGCGCTGTGCGACCTGGGCGCGGGCCTGCTGATGGGGCAGGCCATCAGCGACGGCACCTACCGCATCCAGGCCCGCGGCGAGAACGTCATCCCGATGTGCCTGCTGGGCACGTTCGCGCCGTACATGACGGTGCACCACACCTCGGTGGTCAAGATCGATCCGAGCATTCCGTTCGAGGTCGCCTGCCTGGTCGGCTGCGGCGTGCCCACCGGCTTCGGCTCCTCCACCCACGTCGCCCAGGTGTCCCCGGGTGAAACCGTGGTGATCGCGGGCATCGGCGGCGTCGGCATGAGCGCGCTGCAGGGCGCGGTGCTGTCGGGCGCCTCGAAAGTGGTGGCCATCGACCCGAACCCGTGGAAGCGCGAGCAGGCGCAGAAGTTCGGCGCCACGCACACCTACGAGAGCATGGCCGCCGCCATCATGCCGCTGATGGAGGCCACCGAGGGCCGGATGGCCGAGAAGGTCATCCTGACCATGGGTGAGATGCACGGCGAGTACATCGAAGAGGGCCTGATCCTCACCTCGAAGGCGGGCACCCTGGTGGTCACCTCGATGGGCCGGATGGACGAGAACGACGTCAAGCTGAACAGCTTCCTGCTGTCGATGCTGCAGAAGACGGTGAAGGGCTGCATCTTCGGTGGTGGCAACGCCCGCCAGGACGCGCCGCGCCTGCTCGCGCTGTACAAGGCGGGCCAGCTGAACCTGGACGACATGGTCACCCGCAGCTACTCCCTGGAGGAGATCAACCAGGGCTACCAGGACATGCTGGACGGCAAGAACATCCGCGGCATCATCAAGTACACCGAAGCGGACTGGTAGACCGCCTCAGCGTCGCTCGGCGAGCGCGGTGGCGATCCGGGCGATCAGCTCGTAGGGCACCGGTTCGCCGAGCCGGAACCGCAGCGTTCCCTTGCCCGCCCGGTACGGCTCGAGTTCGCGTTCCAAGGCCGGATCGCCGTCCGGGATCGGGTAGAGGCTGACATGCTGCTTCCAGCCCGCGAAGTGCACGACATTGCGGCCGTGCAGCTTGAAGGTGGGTATGTCGTAGCTGATCGCCTCGGTGGCGTCGGGCAGCGCACGCCGGATGGCCGCACGGATCCCGGTCAGGATCTCGCGCACGTCGTCCGGGAATCCGGCCAGATACGCGTCGATGTTCTCGGGATGCTCCGCCACCAGGGCCTCCTCGGTTCCGCCGATCGGTTACCGCTGTTCGAGCGTGGCCAGTCTACGGAATCCGGGTGCTCAGATCGCGCAGCGCAGGAGGGCGTCGCGCAGGTTGCGGCTGCGCACGTCGTCGAGCACCGCGAGGCCGAGCCGATTCATCGTGTAACCGAAACCCAGACCCGTTGCGGGGTCGGCGAAGCCGAACGAGCCGCCGAGTCCCGTGGTGCCGTACGCGCGCTTGTCCGAGCCGAAGCGGAACGAGCCGCGCGACTTGCGGAAGCCCAGGTGGTAGCGGCTCTTGGTGTGCAGCACCAAGTCGTCGGCGGGGACGTCGTCGGCGGTCTCGGCCGCCGCGAGCCGGTCCAGCAGCGCGTCGTCGATCGGCAGCGCGCCGGTGCGGCCTGCGGCCGCGCCGTAGACCTTCGCCAGCGCGCGGGCGTTGCCCACCCCGTTGGATCCCGGCAGTTCCACTTCGAGGAATTCGCGGCGGGTCGCCCGCGCCGGCGCTCCGCAGCGCGGGTTGGTCAGTGCCGCGTAGGACAGCCCGCGTTTGGCGTAGATCTCGGCGCCGATGCGCAGGGGGAGATCGCGCTCGTAGCGCAGCACGTCCAGGCCGCGAGTCGCCGACATCGTGGCGATGCGGTCCATGCCCTGTTCGGCGGGCAGACCGATGAAGAAATCCGCACCGAGCGGTCCGGCGATGTCTTCGGCGAAGATCCGTCCGAGCGTGCGGCCGCGCGGGTCGACCCGGCGCAGCAGTTCGCCTTGATACAGGCCGAGGGTGATCGCGTGATAACCGTGCCTGGTGCCGGGGCGCCAAGCGGGTTTCTGCTCCGCGAGAATGCGCGCGAGGCCGTCCCGGTCGGCGATCTGCGCCAGGCGCACGGTCTCGCCGAGGCCGGACAACCCCGCCTGGTGGTCGATCAGCTGGCGCACGGTGACCGTGTCCTTGCCGTGCGCGGCGAACTCCGGCCAGTACTTCGCCACCGGCTGCTCGTAGTCGAGCAGGCCCTCGGCGACCGCGGCGGCGACGGTGAAGGCCGCCATGCCCTTGGTGGAGGAGAACACCGGCACGATCGTGTCCTGCTCCCACGGCAGTGTGCGCCCGCGATCGCGGAAGCCTGCCCACAGATCCACCACCGGGCGCTCGCCCGCGTAGACCGCTACGGCGGCGCCGATTTCACCGTGGCGCTCGAAGTTGCGGCGGAAGGCGTCGGCGACCGGTCCGAAACCGGACGCGACGTCACCGTGAACAGTGGGCTTTTCACTCATGGTGAGTCGATGGTAGTCACGTGGTTCTCGTAGGCTCGCAGGGTGCGTTCACTCGAGCAGATTCGGGAATGGCCCGTACGGCACGCGGCGTCCGCGGTGGTCACCGCCGACGGTGATACCGCGAGCGAAGGTTCTGTCGAGCGGGTGTTCCCGCTCGCGTCGGTGACCAAGCCGCTGGTGGCCTACGCCGTGCTGGTAGCGGTGGAGGAGGGCGCGGTCGAACTCGACCAGCCCGCGGGGCCGCCCGGCGCGACCGTGCGCCATCTGCTGGCGCACACCTCCGGGCTCGCCTTCGACACCACCGACGTGCAGGCGCGGCCCGGCGCCAAGCGGATCTACTCCAGCGCGGGTTTCGAGGTGCTCGCCGCGTTCGTCACCGAGCAGACCGGGATCGCGTTCGACGAGTACCTGCGCGACGCGGTGTTCCGGCCGCTGGGCATGACGGATTCGGTGCTGGCCGGCTCGGCCGGGCACGCGGGACGCTCCAGCGCGGCGGATCTCGCCCGCTTCGCCGCCGAATTGCTGAATCCGCGGTTGATCTCGGCGCAAACGCACGCGGAGGCCACCTCGGTGCAGTTCCCGGGCGTGAACGGGGTGCTGCCCGGCTATGGTTCGCAGCGCCCCAACGACTGGGGGCTGGGCTTCGAGATCCGCGACAGCAAGACGCCGCACTGGACCGGTGGCACGAATTCGCCACAAACCTATGGACATTTCGGCCAATCCGGGACATTTTTATGGGTTGACCCGAAAACGGGGTTGGCGTGTCTCGCCCTGAGCGACGAGAATTTCGGCGACTGGGCGCGCGCGGCCTGGCCACCACTGAGCGATGCTGTGATCGCGGAGGTGACCGCCGCGCGCAACACGGTTGCGAAGTAACACGTGTAACTTCGGGCACTCCAGTACACTCGGGCAACGCCAGTTCGACGAATCGTTGGGGAAGACGTTCCTCGTCGAAGCTGGAGGTGTTGGTGGTGCGCGCATCGAGTCAGTTCGCGGATGCGACGGCGGGTGTGGTCTACATCCACTCGTCGCCTGCCGCGCTGTGCCCGCATGTCGAATGGGCACTCACCTCTGCCCTGGGCGCCCCGGCGAAGCTGCGCTGGACCGCCCAGCCGGCCGATGGGCAACTGCGCGCCACCAGTGAGTGGATCGGCCCCGTGGGCACCGCCTCGAAGATCGCCCAATCGTTGCGCTCCTGGCCGGTTCTGCGCTTCGAGGTGACCGAGGACCCCAGCGACGGCGTGGACGGCGAGCGCTACAGCTTCGTCCCCGGCCTCGGTCTGTGGCACGGCTCCACGAGCGCCAACGGCGACGTCATGATCGGCGAAATGCGCCTGCGCGCCATGCTCCAGGCCACCCGCGAACTCGGCAAGTACTCCGCCTACGACCTGGCCGCCGAAATCGACCGCGCCCTAGGCACCCCCTGGGACGAGGACCTCGAAATCTACCGCTACGGAACGGATTCCGGCGCCGAAGTCACCTGGCTGCGCCGGGACGTGGGGTAGGTCGCGCCGCTCCGGTTCCGACAGCCACGGGGATCAACGGCCCATCGTCGGCTGCCGCGACGCCGACTCGGTCGGACAGAGCTCGAACGTCGTCGCGCATTCCCGACGGCGGTCGTTTCAGCAGGGCGTACTGCACGCCTCCCGCGCGGCCGTCGTATCGAATCGTCTCAGGTGCCATGTGTTCGGACTTGTCGAGCATGGCCGGATGGGGGTCGACAATGGTGAGAGCCGTTCGGCCATGGCCTATTTCGCGTGTGGAGCCAAACGCCCCAGAACGGCGAACATGGTGACCGAGAGGTGGTAGTCGCCTCGGGCGATCCCGGCTTCCATGTCGGCGGACAGTTCGTCACGTTCCTGCTCGGTGATCGTGCCGTCGGAGCGGGCGCGCTCGGTCATCTGGGCGAAGAGCGGGCGGATGGTTTCCGGGTCCCAGATCACCGCTTCCGATCCGATGTCGTCGATCGCGAAGCCGGCGGCGGTGAGCAGGCCGCGCAGGCTTCGGCCCGACTTGGGGTTCGGGGTGGTCGCGAGCATCGACGTGCTCAGGCGTGTGATCACGTCGTCGTCGCCCGGATGGGCGATCGCGGTGTGCCAATCGCTGTCGATGAGCAGCACCCGCCCGCCCGGTCGCAGCACCCGCGCGATCTCGGCGGTGGCGGCGGCCGGGTCGTCGAGGTGCTGGTAGACGCGTTCGCAACGGACCGCGTCGAAGGAATCGTCCGGGAAGGGCAGGCGGTAGGCGGTGCCTTCCACGAAACGGGCGCGCACCCCGGCGGCCTCGGCTCGCGCTCCGGCGACGGCGAGCATCGCGGGATTCGGATCGACACCGACCGCCTCGCCGTCCGGCCCGACGCGCTCGGCGAATTCGAGCACCTCGGACCCCGTCCCCGCACCGATATCCAGCGCTCGCTCACCGGGCCCGACCGCGAGAGCGTCATGTCCCCATTGCCGCATCCGCCGAATGCCCGGCAGCGCTGCCTGAAGATCGAGGATGGCGACCAGCAGGGCCATCGGGTCGTCGGCGGGCTCGTCGGGCCGTTCGGCGGGTATCGCATCCGTGTGGAACGACGGTGCGGGAGGAGGCGTCGAGGGGTCGGTCGGCATGCCCCGACAGTAGTCGCCGCCCCTGCGGCGAAAGGCGGTCCGACAAGCTGTGCCGCAGCTCCGCTTCGAGTCGCGGGCGCCTGTCAGAAGGAACTCACGTTGTTCACTTCGTTCCCGGTGGTGTACCCGCTGACGTGGTAGTAGACGCTGTACTGATCTTGCGAGTCGAAATCGACTATCGGCGACTCGCCGGAAGCTGAGAACAGGATGTAGATCTCGTGTCCGGCCTCGTACTGGTCGCTGGTGGCGCCCGGGGCCAGATCGAAGAGCTGTTTCGGAACGTCCCATTCCTGCCGGAAGACCGAGACCTGCCCGTTGGTGTCGTTGTGGAGCTTGTACCAGCCGGGCGAGCTCCGGTCGACGGGCTTGCGGGCCGTCGACGCCATGGAGATGGTCTTCTTCTTGACCGCCATACCCGTTCCGATCATTTGCCCTCCGAGGAGTCGCATTCGGCTTCGATGACGGGACCAGGCTGCCATCGAGACCGCGCAACGCGGCTCACACTTTCCGAGTGAAATTGCCGGTAGCCGTCGGCGGAGCCCGTTCCGCCCACCAGATCTGGCGGCTGCTCGTCGGCGGACCGGCGAATGAGTCCTCCGCTCTGCTCGTGAACTCGAGCAAGATGTTGCTTGGCAGGCACGGGAGTGAGTGACCCTTTGCTATCTGCTTGGTCAACAGCCGACGTGATGATTGAATACTCTTGCACCGCCGTCGCCGCAGTTCTCGGTTTCGGTGAATCGTTCACGGTCGAGTATTCTGCGTAAGGCGCGTGGCGCCACCCGCTGTATGAGCAATGAAGGTAATCGGCATCGGATGACCTTGAATCACACTGTATCCGCTCGGCCGAAGTTGCGCCTCGGAGTGGATTGCCGCCGGACCGAGTTCGACGGGGTCGGTAGGTTCACTTCACTACTTATCGACTCGATCGAGAAATTCTTGCCGGAAGTTCAGCTGGTCTTGTTCGGCAATCCGGCCAACCTCCGCCGAATATGTCGCGGCCGATCTATCGAATGCGTGATGCTGCGTCGCATATTAGCCGACGACAAGAGATAGTACGAACGCCAAGGAATTTGGCGTTGCTGGCACGCCGTGTCGATGGTGAGTACATTGCTGTAGCCCGCATCGTGCCCGGTTGAGGGGGGAAAATTGCGATCTCGGGCCCATCGCCGATTACCGTCGACGATGAATGCGATATGCCGAGGGTTCCTGGAGGTCGATTGCACGGGCGGCCTAACTATCGAAGTTCACATACGAGTTCGATACTCGCAAAAGTTCGACGTGCCGAACAGATCGAAAATCGACCGGGAAGTCCGAGCGCCGAGCAAGATCTTGCGAGGCCGCGGCGTTTCTGCTCCGAGATCGCACCGCTGAGGCGAGCGTAAGCGGTTCGGGCGGCCATCGGGTCGTCGGTGGTGGCTGCCCCCGGTTTGTTCGTGACCGTTGCCGGGTAAGCACCTGCTTGGCTCGTGATTCGACGAGCCCACGTTCTGAGTTGGTGTGGGAGTGAAACGCCCGTGCTGGTGCATGGTGCCGATCTTTTCGGTAGCTGAGCGGGTGTGAACCCGCGGATGGTTCCACCGGCCCGACGACAAAGGGAGCGTCAGATGACCGAATCCGGTTCCGCGGATCTCAAGAAGCGGCATCGCGCCATGTGGGCACTGGGCGACTATTCGGCCGTCGCCACCGAAGTCATCCCGGGGCTCGGCAGGCGTGTGGTCGAGGCTTGCCGTATCGGCCCGGGGCAACGTGTGCTGGACGTCGCGGCCGGATCCGGGAACGCCGCGATCCCGGCCGCGGAGTCCGGTGCGAATGTCGTGGCGAGCGATCTCACGCCGGAGTTGTTCGAGGCGGGTCGGCGGATCGCCGCCGCCAAGGGGGTCGATCTGCAGTGGCAGGAAGCCGACGCCGAGGCATTGCCCTACGCCGATGCCGAGTTCGACGCCGTGATCTCGTGTGTAGGTGTCATGTTCGCGCCGTTCCATCAGGCGGCCGCCGACGAGCTGGTGCGCGTGACCAAGCCGGGCGGCACGATCGGGCTGATCAGCTGGACGCCCACCGGGTTCATCGGGCAGATGTTCGCCACGATGAAACCGTTCGCTCCGCCGCCTCCGCCCGGCGCTCAGCCGCCTCCGCTGTGGGGCGACGAAACGCATGTCCGGTCCCTGCTGGGTGGTCGCGTCGCCGACCTGGAGCTACGGCGCGAGAACGCGGTCATCGACCGTTTCGCCGACGCCACCGAGTTCCGTGACTTCTTCAAGACCTACTACGGACCGACGGTCGCGGTGTACAAGTCCATTGCCGGGGAACCCGACAAGATCACGCAGTTGGACGGTGCACTCGCGGACCTCGCGGCCCGCCACGATATGGGCAACGGGCGAATGGAATGGGAGTACCTCTTGGTCATCGCACGCCGATCGGCCTGAGCGGATCATTCGCTCGCGGTCGGCAGGCGAGCGCGACCGTCAGGAGGCGGTCACGGGGTGGTGGCGCGTCGGATCGTACTGCTCGAAATAGGACTCGCCCACGGCGAACATTCCGCGTTGCGGCAGCCAGAAATCACCCAATTTGGTCTGCTCGGCCAGTGGCCCGGGAGGACCGATGTCGATGCCATCGATCCGGGCACTGCTGTTTTCGACGGTCCACAGCATCCTGGGATTGGCCAGGAACCATTGACCGTTCGGGGAAGTGCCGCGCAGCCGCACCCGCCCGACGCCCAGCGCCGGGCCCGCGACCCGCGACATGAGGGACAAGACGGCAGGCCGTCGCCACAGAGCGGCAGGCATCATGCGTCCGAGACTCGTCATCGCTACGGTCGCCGCCGATCGTCCCAGCTCGAGATACCACTCGATCCGATCGCGCACCTGAACTGTGAGCGCGGAGGGACCCGTCCAGGTCACCGAGATATCTGCCAATTGCGCGTCTTCGAGCGCCGAGCCGAAATAGCGGGCGCAACTGGTCGCCGGGGAGACACTGCTGTAGATCACCCACTTGCCCGCGGGGTCTCGATGCCACACCGCGTCGTACCCCGCACCGACGGAGCTGGCCGGGAAATGCCGCAGTGCCAAGTAGTGGCCGCTGGCGAAGGGCATCCCCATCACCCCGTAGCCGGAGAATCGCTCCTCCTCCGCACCCGGTGGGAGCGCTTTGTCGATTTCTGCGATCGATCGTGGGCTGTCGGTCATCGCCAGCCTCCTCGAGGAGTGGACTTGTGCCGATAATTTTACGTCTGGCGGTGAGGGCGGACGGCTGGAATTCCGCCCGCGGTTGCCAGCCAGGCGCAGCAAGGCTGGTCAGCGACGGCTCACGGGGGTCGCTTGCCCGATACGGCACCGTCGCCCATCGGATCAGCGGTCATCTCCTGCGGCCGCATCCACGACGTGCTCACCAGCTGGGGACACGACAGGCTGGCCGTGGTGGTCGGGCCGCTGGCCATCGGCGGCCACACGCGCGGCGGTGTCGATCCAGTAACGCCGTGCCGGACCGAGCTCGGTGTCCAGGATGCGCTCGAGAACGCCGCCTTGGCGCTCGATGGTCTTCGCCGAGGCGATGTTGTCGGCCGCGCAGACGATCAGCACCCGGTCGATTCCTAGTTTCCCGGCCTCATCCAGCATCCGGCCCAGCGCCCAGGTGGCCAGTCCGCGCCGACGCGCGGAGGGTCGGATGCCATAGCCGATGTGGCCTGCCCACCGCACGAAGTCGTCGAACCCGTGCCGCAGAGCGATCCCACCCAGCACTCGGTCGTCCTCGACGATCCATCGGTAGGTGCAACGCGCTCGGTCTGCTCCGTCTGTCACCTGACCCGATTCGTCAGCCAGCCGGGCCACCCAGGCCGCAAAACCGGTCGGCGAGTCGACCTCGTCGGCCGGCCGCAGTCCGAAACCGTCCTCGTGCCGGCCGGGACCCCACTCGTCGTGCGCCTCGAGCCAGGCGGTGTGCAGGCGCGTAGTAGGAGCGATCAGGGCGGGCATATCGCGACGATACCGATTCGGGCTGAACTCCGATCGCACTCGCACCGGTCGGCGCGAAGCGGAAACCGGCTGATCGGAGGCCGACGGCCGATACCGCCGTGCAGGCGGTCGTAGTCGTCGAGATCGAGGCAATCGGTCGGCGCCGCGCGGCGTGCCTGTACGGAGTCGTCGTTGGCCTTTGGGAGTATTCAGTTCGTGTCGGATTGGGTGGAAGTGACCCTCGATCGTGAGTCGCTGAACGCTGGCGACGATTCACGCCCGCACGCCCAACGCTGGATGTTTCCGGCCACGTCCACGATCTATGAGTTGGTTATTTGGATTGCTGCGCATTACGTGCCGCGGATACCCGGCGTTCACCACTGGGAGCTCTATATAGATTCGGATAACACCCACGATGGTTGGATCTGCACAGGAAGCATGGGTTGGCCCTTCACAGGGTGTCCCCTCGGCGTCCTGTACACGCATACTCACGATGTGGGCCCTATAGAGGAGCTGGAAGACAGGGTGGCCCTGTACCTTTCAGGGGATTGGAAATTGGGCGGGCTTGCTCGAACGTCGCGCCTGAAAGTGACGGCAGCACATACATATAGAGATCCCGCAGAACCGATCAAGGTCAGCAAAATCTACGAAAGCCGATCCTTTGAGGGCGGCAGGCCCATCAGGGTGGACTAGGTGTGATGGCCGCCGTTCCTACCTGCCGCCCGCTCACCGATCGAGTGCGACGCTGATCAGCGTGCGGGCCGCGTCTCCGTAGACGGCGTGCCCATTCGCAGTGATGCGCTTCCACTCCGTCCAGTGGGCTTGGACGTCGCGCAGCGCCGCGACCAGATCGGGCAGCGCCAGCGGGGCATCACAGGGGCGGCACCACACCGTGAGGATTCATTATTTTCTGAATACAGATTTTCGTGTAACGTCTCCGGTGTGGAGACCTCGTTACGCAGTGACGCGCTGGCTCGCTTCGGGCACGCGCTGTCGGATCCGACCCGCACGCAGATCCTGTTGCACCTGCGTACGGGTTCGGCGTATCCGTCGGATTTGGCCGAGCGGATCGGGGTGTCGCGCCAGATCCTGTCCAACCATCTGGCGTGCCTGCGCGGGTGCGGGCTGGTGGTCGCGGTGCCCGAGGGCCGACGCAGTCGCTACGAGCTGGCCGATGCCCGCATCGGGCGAGCGTTGGAGGATCTGCTCGGGTTGGTGCTGGCGGTGGATCCGGCGTGCTGCCCGGCCGCCGATGCAGAGGCGTGCTGCTGATGGCATCGCTCGGGATGCCCTCGCTGCCGTCGCAGGTGACCGCGGCGAGCGTGGCGCGGCGTGCGGTGCTGTCCCGTCGGATCCGCTGGCTGGTCGCGGGCACCATCTCGTACAACGTGGTCGAGGCCGTCGTCGCGCTGACCGAAGGCGCGCGCGTGTCCTCGACGGCGTTGATCGGGTTCGGGCTGGATTCGGTGATCGAGGTGTCCTCCGCCGCGGCAGTCGCGTGGCAGTTCGCCGGCCGCGATCCCGAGGCGCGGGAGAGGGTCGCGCTGCGGATCATCGCGTTCTCGTTCTTCGCGCTGGCGCTGTATGTCACCGTCGACTCGATCCGCGCTCTGGTAGGTATCGGGGAGGCACGGCATTCGCCGATCGGGATCGGGTTGGCCGCAGCGAGTTTGGTCATCATGCCGGTGCTGTCGGCGGCGCAGCGCCGCACCGGACGCGAACTCGGATCGGCTTCGGCGGTCGCGGATTCCAAGCAGACCCTGCTGTGCACGTACTTGTCGGCGGTGCTGCTGGTCGGGTTGCTGCTGAACACTCTGTTCGGATGGTCGTGGGCCGACCCGATCGCCGCCTTGGTGATCGCGGTGATCGCGGTGAAGGAAGGCCTGAATGCTTGGCGCGGTGACACCTGCTGCCCGGCGTCCGCCGCCCTGGTCGAGGCCGGTGAGACCAGCCCGGCCGGGCACGACTGCGACTGCTGCGAAATCCCCCCTGCCGGAAAGGACTCCTGATGCCCCGTATCTCCGACCCTGCCCGCGCTCGCTACCAAGCAGAGATGCGCGCGGCGAAAACCGTGCGTTGAGCACCGAGAAGAAGCCGCCGACGGGGCGCTCATGGGCGAGCGGAAATCGCGTTGGTGTACTGCGGCCCAATCAGGCGGACGGTCGCAGCATGTAGGGGGTCCGCCAGCAATTTCCCAGGGTCCGAAATAGGTACCGGTCGGCAGTCGACCAGCGAGAAATCCAGGAGCCACCGGCGGGCCAACTGGGGGCGAGGAAGGTTCTATGCGTTCATTTTCGGCACGCCGCCCTTGCGTCCAATCGAGAAGGCGATCCGGTAGACGTCTGGCAGGTCGATCCGACCATCTTTGCGTCGCCGCATCACGCCAAGATCGGCAAGTTCCCTAATTAGCCGAGGGTAGTTCTCGGGGAAGCGAGGTCCGGTCCGGACTGCCAAGTCGTCGTCAGGCGAGCTGAGGCGATCCGCTTGGCTTCTTAGGGACTCGGTGAGATCGACGGCATTCCAACGGTCGATAATCAAACTCTCTTCAATCGGGACCTGCTGGCCACTGAGCGATTCAATCGCGGTGCGTACCCACGGCATGTCCTCGCGAATTTCTGCCACCCTGGTCTGAGACGCGAACTGCACGCCGCGGCGGATTCCTTCGTGATGAATCGCGTACATGTGAGTGGCATACTCGGTGATCGTCTCCTGGGTTGCTTTGGAGAGGGCGCTCAGGAAGCTGCGCGGGCTGACCTGTTCGCCACCGTCCATGAGGTGGTTCGGTAACCAGGTATAAGTAATGCCTTTTCGGAAGTTGGCACCCATGTACGGGCCTGCCACAGCTTTGAATGCGTCTTTTTGCACCGCTGAGTCAGCACGCAGAGCGGCTGGCGGAAGATAGCGGCTGTCGGTTGGCTCAGTCCAACCAGAGTGAAGATCCCTGAAGGCGGCGGCCTCACTAGCCGGGGCGTTCCCCAGCTGATGGAAGAACAAACCGTAGAGGTTTGTTGTGGACCATTTGAGGTCGGCTGCGTTCGAGGTCAGCTTCGACGCGTCGGGGAAGTTCTGCTGCGCGCTGTCGAACATGTCATGGCGAACAAAGACCTTGAACCTGATGTTTTCAGTCTTGAGGCGCATTTCCAGGGCCAACTGCAAGATGCCGGCCACCCAGCGGTCTGCCTTCTGGCGGTTGGAGTGGAGGTGTTCTAAGGCGTCGAAGAGTATGAGTTGCGTCGTATTGCTAGCCTGCGCCTGTCGGTCGGCCTGCGCAACCCAGTGGTCTCTCTCGCTCGGATTGTCGCGGACCCAGTCGATTCGATTCTTCCATGAGGTAATTTTAAGGAGCTGGGGCTGCCCCAATGCCACGAGCAGCACCGCGTTCCACAGATCGTATGCATTCGTATCAGCGTCGATGAGCTGGCGTAGTTCCCCTGACCCCGGATAACGCTCCGGTGCCAGGCTCGCTCCGAAGCCTGCCGCGACCGTCAGGTGGTTGAGTCTCTTGATGTTGTACTCGGTAGCTGCGACCCTGCGCAGATCTTCCCTAAGTAGAGAGCGATACCAGAAGGTTTTTCCGACACCACGTCCGCCCCGCACTACCGTGGCATCGACGTCGAGAGCGAGACGGTGACTGTCTGGGGTGAATAGACTGGAGATAGATGGCTGAGCCGTGTCGGCGTCCTGGGCGGGTGGCAGCGCAGCGCTCAGCAGTGCTCGGTAACTCTCGACGCTGAGCTCAGGAGCTGTCATCCTCGTCCTTCGGTGATCAAGAGACTGGCGGTGCGTAGGAAAGTACGATACGCGGCCTGCACTAGTTCGAGGTCATCCCATCCAGGTGTGGCTGCTGCGTCCAGGCCTACGAGCTGGACCGTAAAGAGTATCGGGATGGGCGAATGCGGTGCGGCGTCGTCCTCAGGGCTCGGGTTGAAGCCCGCCGCGTCGCCGTCCGGCAGATCATCGTAGAGGACGGAAAAGCAGGACCAAGCGTTCTCCCGGAATGACTCCAGATAGTCGGCTCGTGTGGTTACGTCGGGCACCATCGAGGCAACCATGCGCAGCTTCTCGCGTATCGCTTGAGCCTGGCCAGAGGCCTGCCATGCCTGAAACAGGTCGCGATAGCCGGTCCAAGTTTGGCGGTTATCGGAGCCGAAGAGAAGAGCGAGATCACACAAACGAGAGACAGTGACGGCCGCGAGGTCATGCAGGCCGGCACGGCTGTCGAGCAGTACGACATCCGGCGTTCTGCTGCGCCGCGCCACTGCATCTTCGCACGCACGAACGGCACCCTCCAACCGGCTGGCGAAGTCGGCTCCTGGAGCCGCAGTGTAAACGCGGTTCAGCTTATCGATATACGAGTAGTCCATGGTGTTGGTGCCCCGGCCACGAGCAGGTGCAACCCAAAGTTCGCCGTTGCCGCTTGGGAGTACGTGCGAGGCCCGCGAGACCAGGTCTAGGCCGTCTTCGTTGCCGAGGGCTGACTCGACTAGGTAGTCGACGAGCCCGTACTGGGGAACTCTGTCCTCGCTGACCAGCATGGGACCCGAACCCGGCGATTCGAGATCCAAGTCAACGACCAAGACACAGTGGCCCCGACTGACAAGATGTTTGGCCAACATGAACGTAGCTGTCGAACGTCCCACCCCGCCCTTGAATCCATACAACGCAGTACGGGATACCTGGGAGTCGGCCCCAAATGAGGGATCTCTCACTCGCGCCCAATCCTCACCCACCACTGTGTTGTCGAGACGGCGGATAGTCCCCTCGCCGGGCCCCGGTACGACGGTCACTTCGTCTACGGCGCGCGGAGAATCGAGGATTGTCTCGGCCATAAACAGGTCGGAGGCGAGTACAACGGGCTGGTCTGCGGCATACCGGTTTAGTTCGGTGGACATGCGCCGACGCCACGCGCTGACTTCGTCGGCCGGAACCGAGCTAATCCGATCATCCAGGACGAGCGAGAGCCGACCGAGAATGTCTCGGACTATAAGCAGGTTGGTGCCCCTCGCTGCTACCTCCCGGGCGAGGGATAGAGCGCGTGGTCCGGCGTCATCGAAGCGGACAGGATGGGACGAGAAGGTCACGGAATCACTCCGGTATGGACTGCTTGCTGGTGTAAGAGCAAGACCTGAGCCGATGCCGCTCTGCGGGCGTTGACATCGCTCACGACAACACCAGTGCCATCGAGGTACCGTTCACCCACATCCCAGGTGTTGAATGGGCCCGAACCCGTTAGTAAAGCGGACAGTCTGCCTCCACTGCGGCCGTGGACCTGCAGGATTGCTTCCGACCAAAGGGTCGGAAGGTGGCCAAGTTCTTTTGCCTGGCCATTAGACCCGACTACCCAGGGCTTGTTGCCAGTCTTGCCATTGGGTTTTGGGCCCATACTCGCTGCCTTGGACCGCAACAGCATGCTCTTGAGGGCGCACTCAACGGCGAACCCAAAGTGATGGTCGGCGTTTGGCAGTCGGCCGCCGTCGTGCAGGTAGACAGCGTCGTCGTGATGGCGTCGCGCTGCCGTCGCGAAGTGGACTTCATCGGATGTCTGCGGCACGTCGGGATCCTATCTACCGGAGCAGCAAACTGCGCCCGTACGCCCGACTGCGAAGACAGATGATCGCCGTCGCGCGGGTCCAGGCGCGCACGCCTCATGAGGTTGCTACGTACTCTGGCCGCTTCGCGGTGGTGGTCAGACGTTGTGAACCAGCCATTACGGGGCTCGGTCGAGCAATTGGGCAAGCCGACACTATTGGGCCTGAATAAGGTCAGAATTGTGGAGGCTGGGCCTGAGGGTTACCGGTGGGGAGGCTCTTCGCGTCTGCCAAGCACATCAAGGCCACCGGCCAGGGCATCGGAGCACCATGCTGACTGGCTGCCCCATGTCTGCCCCATTATTTGGCGTGGGCAGGAAGAACGGGAGTCGACAGTCCGCCTAGCTGGACTAATCTGTGGGCGCAGAGGGGATCGAACCCCCGACCGCTGGTGTGTAAAACCAGTGCTCTACCGCTGAGCTATACGCCCGTGCCGTTACCGGCGGCTTATGAATCTAGCGCGGCGAGCGCTTTCTCCCAAGCTGCCTGGTCACGGGGCTCGCCGGGGCCGTTCATCTCGGCGAAGCGGATGTAGCCCTCGCGGTCGACGACGAACGTGCCGCGATTGGGGTAGCCCGACTTCTCGTTGAAGACGCCGTAGGCCTGAGCGATCGCGCCGTGCGGCCAGAAATCCGACAGCAGCGGGAAGGTGTAGCCCTGTTCGGCGGCCCAGATCTTGTGGGTGGGCGGCGGGCCGACCGAGATCGCGATGATCTCCGCGTTGTCGTTCTGGAACTTGGGCAGCTCGTCGCGGACCTTGCACAGCTCACCCTGGCAGATCCCGGTGAACGCGAGCGGGTAGAACACGATGAGGACGTTCTTCTTCCCGCGGAAGTCCGACAGGGTCACTTCCTGGTTGTTCTGGTCTTTCAGCGTGAAATCCGGCGCGAGAGTGCCAACCTCGAGCGGCATAGCGAATCCTCCATCGTGTCGGGTTTCCACCGGGCGGCCCTCCGAGACCAACCCTGGTGGAAACCATAGCGCGGTGGCTCAGCGCTGCTTCGAGGGCGCCTTGGGCTGAACCAGCCTGCTACCCGTCCACGAGCCGAGACTGATCGCCGAGGTCTGAGTCAGACCGGCGGTCGGTGCGGATTCTGCGATTTCGCTCGGCTCGACATGGCCGGGCTGTCCGGTCTTGGGGGTGAGCACCCAGACGAAACCGTCGTCGGCCAGCGGGCCGATCGCGTCCATCAGTGCGTCCACCAGGTCACCGTCGCCGTCGCGCCACCACAGCAGCACAACGTCGATCACCTCGTCGGAGTCCTCGTCGACGAGTTCGCCGCCGACCGCGTCTTCGACGTCGGCCCTCAGTTCGTCGTCGACGTCTTCGTCCCAGCCCAATTCCTGGACAACCAAGCCGTGTGTAATGCCAAGCTTCTGAGCGTAGTTCTGCGCGTCCGCCGCGGCGACCACGGTGGTGTCCTCCTCAACTCCCGACAGTAGGTAGTTGCAAGCGAACATGGTTATGGGCTTCAGCGCAAGCCGATCCGGCGAAATAGCTACGGAATGTCGCGTTGCGATGGTGTGTCAAGGGCTTTCTCAGCGTTTCGGACACGAGTCGCGCACGACGTTGCGCGCGTCGTTGACCCGCCTGCTGGCGTCGTTGAGCGCCGCGACCGGGGCGGTGTAGGTCATCGTGCGCGTCTCGGCGGCGAGTGCGCGGGCCGCGGTCACGTACTCTGTGAGCTTGGCCGCCAGGTCCGCGGGTAGCGCGTCCTTGGCGGAGTTCACGCCGCTCTCCACCTTGTTCGCGGCGTCCTCGAGGGTCTGCGCCGCCGAGTCGCGCTTGGCGACGTAGTCGGGCGCGTTCGAATCGTGCGCGTCGACGAACTCGTTGTACCTGCTGACGCCCGCACCGGTGGTGCCGGGAAACTGGCCGCAGTTGTCGGCGATGGCCTTGGCCTCGGCCGCCGCGCGCCGGGAGGAGGTCGCGGCCGCCGACGAGGACGCCGCCTCGGTCTTGTACGCCGCCAGATCGCTCGCGTTCGGACCGGCCACGCCGTCAACCCGGTTGGCACATCCCGCGACGACCAATCCGATGGCGACGGCTCCGGTGGCGCACACCATTCCGAACCCCCGTGGGTTCAGCAGCTTCATCGTCCTCCAGCTCCTCAGGGCTGCCACGCTCGACTCACCTTGCCTGTCGAACGGTACTGGATTTACGGCTGACATGATGATTTGGGACGCGTCATCGGCAAGGATGGATGGTGCGCCCGAACCTTTCGTAAACGGGCGGTCCGCCAACCAGCGAAACCGCCCGGGGATACCGACGCCATCAGCATGTCCACCCCTGTACGAGGAGCAGATTTGACCGACCTGATCCACTCTGCCGCACCGGCGAAATCCGCCGGTACCAACCCCGCCCCCGCGCCCGCCGCGAGCCGCGATCCGAACGGGTCGCACCCGCCGCAGCCGGGCGGGCGGGTGCGGGTGATCCGCGAAGGGGTGGCGTCCTACCTACCGGACATCGACCCGGAGGAAACCAGCGAATGGCTCGAGTCGTTCGATGAAATGCTCGACCGGGAAGGTCCCGGCCGTGCGCGTTACCTCATGCTCCGTCTGCTGGAGCGGGCCGGTGAACGTCGCGTCGCCATCCCATCCCTGACCTCCACCGACTACGTCAACACCATTCCCACCGAGAACGAGCCGTGGTTCCCCGGCGACGAGGAGGTGGAGCGGCGCTTCCGCGCCTGGATCCGCTGGAACGCCGCGATCATGGTGCATCGCGCCCAGCGGCCCGGGATCGGCGTGGGCGGCCACATCTCCACCTACGCGTCCTCGGCGGCGCTGTACGAAGTCGGCTTCAACCACTTCTTCCGTGGCAAGGATCACTCCGGCGGCGGCGACTCGATCTTCATCCAGGGGCACGCCTCGCCGGGCATCTACGCCCGCGCGTTCCTGGAAGGCAGGCTGTCGCCCGATCAGCTCGACGGGTTCCGGCAGGAGTACAGCCACGGCGGCCCCGGCCACGGGCTGCCGTCCTACCCGCATCCGCGCCTGCTGAACAACTTCTGGGAGTTCCCGACGGTGTCCATGGGCCTGGGCCCGATGAACGCCATCTACCAGGCGCGGTTCAACCACTACCTGCACGACCGCGGCATCAAGGACACCTCCGACCAGCACGTGTGGGCGTTCCTCGGCGACGGCGAGATGGACGAGCCGGAGTCGCGCGGTCTCGCGCACGTGGCGGCCATGGAAGGTCTGGACAACCTGACCTTCGTCGTCAACTGCAACCTGCAGCGCCTGGACGGCCCGGTGCGCGGTAACGGCAAGATCATCCAGGAGCTCGAGTCGTTCTTCCGCGGCGCGGGCTGGAACGTCATCAAGGTGATCTGGGGCCGCGAGTGGGACGCGCTGCTCGGCGCCGACCGCGACGGTGCGCTGGTGAACCTGATGAACAGCACCCCCGACGGCGACTACCAGACCTACAAGGCCAATGACGGCGCCTACGTGCGCGACCACTTCTTCGGCCGCGACCCGCGGACCAAGGCGCTGGTGCAGGACCTGTCCGACCAGGAGATCTGGAACCTCAAGCGCGGTGGTCACGACTACCGCAAGGTGTACGCCGCCTACGCGGCCGCGATGGCGCACAAGGGCCAGCCGACGGTGATCCTGGCCAAGACCATCAAGGGCTACACCCTCGGCAAGCACTTCGAGGGCCGCAACGCCACGCACCAGATGAAGAAGCTGACCCTGCAGGACCTCAAGGACTTCCGCGACCTGCAGCGGATTCCGATCAGCGACGCGGAGCTCGAGAAGGATCCGTATCTGCCGCCGTACTACCACCCCGGTATGGAGGCCCGCGAGGTGCAGTACATGCTCGACCGGCGCAAGGCGCTCGGCGGGTTCCTGCCCGAGCGGCGCGCCGCGGCCAAGCCGCTGAAGCTGCCCGGCGACGAGGCCTACCGGTCGGTGCGCAAGGGGTCGGGCAAGCAGAACGTGGCTACCACGATGGCCCTGGTGCGGCTGATGAAGGAGCTGCTGCGGGACAAGGAGATCGGCAAGCGGATCGTCCCGATCATCCCCGACGAGGCCAGGACCTTCGGTATGGACTCCTGGTTCCCTTCGTTGAAGATCTACAACCGCAACGGCCAGTTGTACACATCGGTCGACGCGGAATTGATGCTTGCCTACAAAGAGAGCGCCGTCGGGCAGATCCTGCACGAGGGCATCAACGAGGCAGGCTCGACGGCGTCGTTCACCGCGGCGGGCACCTCGTACGCCACGCACGGCGAGCCGATGATCCCGCTGTACATCTTCTACTCGATGTTCGGCTTCCAGCGCACCGGTGACGGACTATGGGCCGCGGCCGACCAGCTCGCCCGCGGGTTCGTGCTCGGGGCGACCGCCGGGCGCACCACGCTGACCGGTGAGGGCCTCCAGCACAACGACGGGCACTCCCTGCTGCTCGCCTCGACCAACCCGGCCGTGGTGACCTACGACCCGGCATTCGCGTTCGAGATCGCGCACATCGTGCGCGACGGCCTGCGCCGGATGTACGGCGGCGGCACCGCGCCGCAGGGCGCGGCTCCGTTGCCCGGCACCCATCCGCACGGCAGCGCGGGTGAGTTCGGCGGCGAAGATGTCTTCTACTACATCACCCTCTACAACGAGCCGTACCCGCAGCCGGCCGAACCGGAAGGCCTCGACGTCGCGGGTCTGCTCAAGGGCATCTACCTGTACAAGCGCGGGGGCGAGGGCGCGGTGCGCGCCCAGATCCTGGTCTCCGGCGTCACCGTGCCGGACGGCCTGCGCGCACAGGCGCTGCTCGCGCAGGACTGGGGTGTGCAGGCGGACGTGTGGTCGGTGACCTCGTGGGGCGAGCTCCGCAAGGAGGCGCTCGACAAGGAGATCGCCGCGCTGCGCAACCCGGGCGCCGATCCCGGCGTCCCGTACGTCACCGAGGCGCTGTCGCGGGTCGATGGTCCGTACGTCGCGGCGACCGACTGGATGCGCGCGGTGCCCGACCAGGTCCGCAAGTGGGTTCCCGGCGATTTCACCACGCTCGGCACGGACGGTTTCGGTTTCTCCGACACCCGCCCGGCCGCGCGACGGGTGTTCAACGTCGACGCGCAGTCCATCGTGGTGGCCGCGCTGGCCGGTCTCGGCCGGACGGGCGGGATCGACCCCGCCAAGGCGGTCGAGGCGGCGGCGAAGTACCGGATCGATGACGTCGACGCCGCGCCGAAGCCCGCGGCAAGCGCCGAAGAAGAACTCGCGTAGCGGAATATTGGATGGTGGACCGTAAACCGCCGCGGCCGCGACGGATCTCCGAGGGCTCTTCCGAGCACGAGGTGTATCTGCCGACGGGCGCGCTCTCCCCGAACCGGCAAACACGCGACCCCCTTCCGGACACGCTGCTCAAACGGGTGAAGCAGTTCTCCGGCCGCCTCTCCACCGAGGCGGTGGGGTCGATGCAGGATCGGTTGCCGTTCTTCGCCGATCTGGACGCCGCGCAGCGGGCGGGCGTGCAGATGCTGGTGCAGACCGCGGTGGTGAACTTCCTGGAGTGGCTGCAGGACCCCGACAGTGACATCCGGTTCAGCCTGGATGCCTTCCAGGTGATCCCGCAGGACCTGGCGCGGCGGTTGACGCTGCGCCAGACCGTGGACATGGTCCGCGTCGCCATGGAGTTCTTCGAGCAGTGGCTGCCCGCGCTCGCGCGCAACGACCGGCAGCTGGTGGCCCTCACCGAGGCGGTGCTGCGGTACGGGCGTGAGCTCGGGTTCGCCGCCGCCTCGGTGTACGCCAGTGCCGCCGAGTCGCGCGGCGCGTGGGACACCCGGCTGGAGGCGCTCGTCGTCGACGCCGTGGTGCGGGGTGACACGGGTCCGGACATGCTCTCCCGGGCCGCCACGCTGAACTGGGACGCCACCGCACCGGCGACCGTGCTGGTGGGCACCCCGCCCGGTGAGCAGGGCGTCTCCTCGGTGGGATCGGTGCATTCCATCGCGGCGCGGCACGGGCGGGCCGCGCTCGCGGTGGTGCAGGGCGCCAGGCTGGTGATGGTCGTCTCCGGGCACCTGGGGGAGACCTCGCATGTCTCCCCGTTCCTTGCCGACCTGCTCGCCGAGGTGTTCTCCGACGGTCCGGTCGTGATCGGGCCGACCACCCGCACCCTGGGCGCGGCCCACGCGAGTGCGGTGGAAGCGCTGGCCGGAATGGAGGCCGTGGTGGGCTGGCGCGGGGCGCCGCGGCCGGTGCACGCGGCGGAATTGTTGCCGGAACGCGCTTTGTTGGGTGATCGAGCTGCGATCGACGCGCTGAACGAGTACCTTGTCCTACCGTTGGCCGCGGCGGGGTCGTCGCTGGCGGACACCCTCGATGCCTATCTGGATTGTGGTGGAGCTGTCGAGACGTGTGCGCGTCAGCTGTACGTCCATCCAAATACGGTTCGGTATCGGCTCAAGCGCATCGCCGAGATCACGGGCCGTGATCCGATGAATCCTCGGGACGCCTACGTGCTCCGGATCGCCGCCACAGTAGGTCGTTTGACACGAACCCGTAACGAATCGTCAACTTCTGCCCCAGAGGACCCTCGGGTCTCGCTCGGTCACGAGGGCCTGTAACGCATCCGTCGAATCGGTCGATTCGGACAGCCCACGTGGACTTTTGTGGGACCCCCACAAAAGCGCTTCCGAACCTTCATTCGCGTCGACATCTCGTGCGGCCCGCCTCACAGTGTTTTCTTAGAGGCGTGATCGCGTTGTTCGCCCCTGGACAGGGCTCCCAGACACCCGGCATGCTCGCGCCCTGGCTCGACCTTCCCGGCGCGAACGAGCGCCTCACGCTGTGGTCCAAGGCCTCCGGCCTGGATCTGGTCCGTCTCGGCACCACCGCGACGGCCGAGGAGATCACCGACACCGCCGTCACCCAACCGCTGGTGGTCGCCGCGGCGCTGCTCGCGTTCGCGGAGATCTCGCAGGACGCGCTTCCAGCCGATACCATCGTCGCCGGGCACTCGGTCGGTGAACTCGCCGCTGCCGCGGTCGCCGGAGTCATCTCCGCCGACGACGCGGTCCGGCTGGCCGCCATCCGCGGAGCGGAGATGGCCAAGGCGTGCGCACTGGAGCCGACCGGTATGTCCGCGGTGCTCGGCGGCGACGAAGCCGCCGTGCTGGAACGGCTCACCGAACTCGGCCTCGTCCCGGCCAACCGCAACGCGGTGGGCCAGATCGTGGCCGCGGGCCGGTTGGACGCTCTCGCCGAGCTGGCCGCGAATCCCCCGGAGAAGGCCCGGGTTCGCGCGCTGCCCGTCGCGGGCGCGTTCCATACGGCGTTCATGGCCCCGGCGCAGGAAGCTGTGACCGATGCCATAACGAAGATCACGCCGAACGAGCCGACCAGGACCCTGCTCTCGAACTTCGACGGCGAGCCGGTCACGTCCGGACAGGACGCGATCGACAAACTCGCCGCGCAGGTCACCCGGCCCGTTCGCTGGGATCTGTGCACCGAAACCGTCCGGCAGGCCGGCGTTTCGGCTGTGGCGGAACTGCCGCCGGCGGGCACCCTCGTCGGTATCGCGAAGCGGGAGCTGAAGGGCACGCCCACGCTGGCCCTGAAGACCCCGCAAGACCTCCCCGCGTTGGCTGAGCTGACCGTGTCCGGCTAGCTTTCCTCCGCGACCATGCATTCAGATGCGAGGTCGTGACCGAGAGGCGGTAACTATTACCGCGCTCGATCCGAAAAAAAACCAGTAGAGCCCTACAAAGTATCAAGAAGGGAGCCACGAAGTGGCCGCTCTGACCCAGGAACAAATCGTCGAGGAACTCGGCAAGATCATCGAAGAGGTGACCGGTATCGAGCCCTCCGAAGTGACGATCGAGAAGTCCTTCGTCGATGACCTGGACATCGACTCGCTGTCCATGGTCGAGATCGCGGTTCAGACCGAGGACAAGTACGGCGTGAAGATCCCCGACGAGGATCTGGCCAGCCTGAAGACGGTCGGCGACGCCGTCGCCTACATCCAGAAGCTCGAGGCCGAGAACGCTGACGCGGCCGCGGAGCTCAAGGCCAAGTTCGACGCCGAGTAGGGCCGAAACAGTGACCACTCCTTCCACCTTGAACGGGAATTTCCCCAACGTCGTCGTAACCAGCCTTGCGGCGACCACGTCGATCGCGGGTGACGTCGATGCGACGTGGAAGGGACTCCTCAACGGCGAGAGCGGCATAGACGTTCTCGAGGATTCCTTCGTCGAGGAATACGACCTTCCGGTCCGCATCGGCGGCCACCTGAAGGTCCGGCCCGACACTCTGTTGTCTCGTGTCGAATGCCGGCGCATGGCGTACGTCGAGCAGCTCGCGACCGTCCTCGGTCGCGAGGTGTGGCGGAACGCAGGCAGCCCGGAAGTCGACCCGGAACGGCTGGGTGTGGCCATCGGCACCGGATTGGGGGGCGGCGACGCCCTCATCGATTCCGTGGACAAGCTGAAGAACGGCGGCTATCGCAAGATTTCGCCGTTGGCTGTGCAGATGGTCATGCCGAACGGCCCGTCGGCCGTTGTCGGTCTCGAACTGAAGGCCAGGGCAGGAGTGGTCACTCCGGTCTCGGCATGCTCGTCCGGCTCCGAGGCCATCGCCAATGCCTGGCGCATGATCGTCATGGGTGACGCCGACATCGTCGTCACCGGTGGCGTCGAGGGCTTCATCGACGCGGTGCCGATCGCGGCGTTCACCATGATGCGCGCCATGAGCACCCGTAACGACGATCCGAAGGGCGCGTCGCGTCCCTTCGACAAGGATCGCGACGGCTTCGTCTTCGGCGAAGCGGGCGCGCTCATGGTCATCGAGACCGAAGAGCACGCCAAGGCCCGCGGCGCGACCATCCACGCGCGACTGCTCGGCGCAGGCATCACCTCCGACGGCTTCCACCTCGTCGCGCCCGATCCCACGGGTGACGGCGCCGCGCGGGCGATGACCAGGGCGATGCAGTCCGCGGGTCTGACCAAGAAGGACATCACGCACATCAACGCGCACGCGACGGCGACGCCGATCGGCGACACCGCCGAGGCGAACGCGATCAGCAAGGCCGTGGGCAACCATGCCTCGGTGTACGCGCCCAAGTCGGCGCTCGGTCACTCGATCGGCGCCGTCGGCGCCCTGGAGTCCGTGCTGACCGTGATGAGCATCCGCGACGGCATCGTTCCGCCGACGCTGAACCTGGAGAACCAGGATCCGGAGATCGACCTCGACGTGGTGAAGGGCGAAGCCCGCCGCCAGGAGATCGAGTACGCGATCAACAACTCCTTCGGATTCGGTGGGCACAATGTGGCGCTCGCCTTCGGTCGGGCATAGCCGCGCGATCGACTGCACACGATCCCGGCGGGGTCGGCCATTCACACTGGCTCGGCCCCGCCGCGGTTCGCCATACGCAGCCGCAGCAGCGGCACACTCATCGAGTTGAGGAGACCACGCGATGACAATCATCGCTCCCGCGTTGCATCAAGAGACGGCGACCGACCCGCGCGATCCGTTGGGTCGACTCCAGCGCTTCTTCGATCCCGGGACCATTCTTCCGCTCCATCCGCGTGACAAGTCCGGCGTGCTCGCCGCCATCGGCGAGGTGGACGGCGTCCGCACGGTCGCCTACTGCTCCGACGCCACCGTGATGGGCGGCGCGATGGGCGTGGAGGGATGCAAGCACATCGTCGACGCCATCGACACCGCCATCGGCTCCGGCGTCCCCGTGGTCGGCCTGTGGCACTCCGGCGGCGCTCGCCTGGCCGAGGGCGTCGAGGCGCTGCACGCGGTCGGCCTGGTCTTCGAGGCCATGGTCCGCGCGTCCGGCCTGGTGCCGCAGATCTCCGTGGTGCTCGGCTTCGCCGCCGGTGGCGCCGCCTACGGCCCGGCGCTGACCGACATCGTGATCATGGCTCCGGAAGGCCGCGTCTTCGTGACCGGCCCGGACGTGGTGCGCAGCGTGACCGGCGAGCAGGTGGACATGGCCACCCTCGGCGGACCTGCGACGCACGGCAAGAAGTCCGGCGTCACCCACATCGTGGCCGACGACGAGGCCGACGCGCTGCACCGCGCACGCCGGCTGGTGTCGATGTTCGCCGAACAGGGCGAGTTCGACCTGGTCGCGGCCGAGCACGGCGACGTGGACCTGAAGGCCCTGCTGCCGGAATCGGCCAAGCGCGCCTACGACGTCAAGCCGATCATCCACGAGCTGCTCGACAACGTGGACGGCGAGTCGTCGTTCGAGGAGCTGCAGGGGCTGTACGCCCGCAGCATCGTCACCGGTCTGGGTCGTCTCGGTGGCCGCACCGTCGGCGTGCTGGCGAACAACCCGATCCGGCTCGGCGGCTGCCTGAACTCCGAAAGCGCGGAGAAGGCGGCGCGTTTCGTGCGGCTGTGCGACGCGTTCGGCATTCCGCTGATCGTGGTCACCGACGTGCCCGGCTACCTGCCCGGCGTCGGCCAGGAGTGGGAAGGCGTGGTGCGGCGCGGCGCGAAGCTGCTGCACGCGTTCGCCGAGGCGCGCGTTCCGCGGGTCACGCTGGTCACCCGCAAGATCTACGGGGGCGCCTACATCGCGATGAACGCCCGCTCGCTCGGTGCGACGGCCGTCTACGCGTGGCCCGGTTCCGAGGTGGCCGTCATGGGCGCCAAGGCCGCGGTCGGCATCCTGCACAAGAAGGCCCTCGCGGCCGCGCCGGAGGAGGAGCGCGAGGCGCTGCACGAGCGGCTCACCGCCGAACACGAGCGCATCGCGGGCGGCGTGGAGCGCGCCATCGCGATCGGTGTCGTCGACCAGGTCATCGACCCGGCGAAGACCCGCAGCACCATCGCCGCGGCACTGGCCGCGGCCCCGGCCCGCGCCAGCCACCACAAGAACATTCCGCTCTGATCGACCCACCGAAGCGGGCCCCGGCACTTCCGGGGCCCGCTTCGAGTTTCCGGGCCCTCGTGGAACGGACCGGCACCGGGCAGCGCAGATCGCCGACGCCGCTTCGCCCGGTCGAGTGCTGAGTCGATTCGGTGGTGGGGGTCCTCGTCCGAGATGGACGGGATCGTGAGGTTTCACGGGGCGGGCTCGGGGGAGTGGTCGGTAGCATCGGGAGGTGCGCTACGAAGAACTGGCCGACGTGCCGTGCTCGATCACGCGCCCCCTCGTGATCTTCGGTGATCGCTGGACTCTGCTCATCCTCAAGTCTTGCTTCTCCGGCATCCGGCGGTTCAACGCTTTCCAGAGCACGCTGGGCATCTCGCGCAGCAGGTTGCAGGATCGGTTGGACCGGCTGATCGACAACGGCATCCTGGTCAAGCAAAAGGCTGCCGTGGGTGCGCACGAGGAATACCGCCTCACGCCCAAGGGCCACGACATCTATCCGATCCTGCTGGCCATTCGTGATTGGGGCGATGCCTACATGGCGCCCGAAGGGCCTCCGGTGCGCTACAGCCACCGCGAGTGCGCGGGCGAGGCGCACGTCAAGCTCGAATGCGATACGTGCGGAAGCGAACTCACCGCCCGCGAGGTCACCCCGGAGCCGGGACCGGGCTTGCTGAACGTCACCGGCGCCGAGGCGACCGCGCACAGCACGCGCTAGAAATCGTCGCAGCGGCGAATGCCGTGTGGGCGCGACCCCGCTGGGCGAGGTCGCGCGGGGATCAGTCGGCGAACCAGGTGGCGACTTCCTCGGGCTCGGCCCGGGTGGTGCGGAAGCCGTTGACGGGATGGTCGAGGTCCGGGTACCCGAACGAGATCCCGGCCACGACCCTGCGATGTTCCGGAATGCCGAAGTACTCCCGGATGAAGGGGGAGTACGAGGCCAACGCGGCCTGCGGCGCCGCGCCGAGACCGAGGCTTTGTGCGCCCAAGAGGAAACTGCCGATGTAGAGGCCGCAGTCGACCGCCCCGTAGACGCCCAGATCCGCCTCGCTGGTCACGATCGCCACGTGCGGCGCGTCGAACAGTTCGAAGTTCCGCACGGCCTGTCGCATGGTCTTCTCGTGGTCGCCTTTGACGATGCCGACGCTGTCGTAGAGTTGCTTCCCGCATTCGCGCCTGCGGTCGCGGTACACCCCGGTGTATCGGCCGGGGAACTCGAAATCCGGTGCGGGCGTGGCGGTAACGATGTGTTCGACCAGCTCCTTCCGGAAGCGATCGGTGCCCGCGCCCTCCGTCACCACGACCTGCCACGGCTGGGTGTTGCACCACGACGGGGTCCGCTGAGCCAGCCGCAAGAGGGCGCGGATGGTGTCGCGCTCGACGGGCTGCGAGCGGAACTGCCTGCAGGTCCACCGTTCGTCGAGCACCCGTGTCAGCGCCGTGAAGTCGTCGGTCGTCACTGTCATTCCCCCGCCTCCTTGTCAGTCCTATTTCGAGACCAAAGCTAGCATCGAACACTGCGACGCGAAAGCCGGGCGGCCGTGCGGTCGCCGAGGACGGGCGCGTCGAGCGCGACGCGCGCGGCCGTGTGATCCGGTTGTCCGCGTTGCGGCAATCGGCGCGGCGGGACGAGGCAGAATCCCGATATGGCGTCCGAAGCCCCCGCCGCGCGGGACCGCAAACGGCACGGCAGGCATTACACGCCCCCGGTGCTGGCCCGGTTTCTCGCACAGCGGCTGTTACGCCATGTCCCGCCCTCGGACGCGGGCGTGCTGCGCGTGCTCGATCCGGCCTGTGGTGACGGCGAGTTGCTGCTCGCGGTGCATCACGAGGTCGCGGCGCGATTCCCGGACACCCGGCTGGTGCTGACCGGCTACGACCTCGATGCCCGAGCGCTCGCGGTCGCCCGCGAACGCGCCGGTGCGGAAGGCATCGCCGCGCGATGGCACCGAGCCGACTTCCTCGCGGTCGAATCCCGGCTCCCGGACGCCTCGTTCGACGCGGTGATCACCAACCCGCCGTACGTGCGCACCCAGCAGCTGGGCGGATCGACCGCGCAGTTGCTGAGCAAGCGCTTCGGCCTGCGCGGCCGGATCGACCTGACCCATCCGTTCGTCGCGACGCTGCCTCGGTTGCTGGCCGACGGAGGCGTGCTGGGGTTGCTGTGCGCCAACCGCTTCCTGACCACCAAGGCGGGCGCGAACATCCGGCGGCTGCTGCTGACCGACCTGGCGCCGGTCGAGCTGTACGACCTGGGTGACACCAAACTCTTCACCGCCGCTGTCCTGCCTGCGATCACCATCGCGCGGCGCGGGAGCTATGGCGACGGCTGCCGCTATGTCTCCGCCTACCAGGTCAGCGGTGCGATACCCGGTGAGAAGACGCTTTTCGAGGCGCTCGCCGAACCGGACGGCTCGATTGTCGAGTTCAACGGCCGGACCTTCGCCGTGGAGGTCGGCGAGTTGGTGACGGCGACGCCCAGTGCTGATTCCGCAGCTCGGGGCGGCGAGAGTTCGACCGGCCGCGCGGCGACACGCGGTGGGCAGGCGCAGCGAGCGAATCGCCGGGACGTGTCCCACGAACCGGATGTCGCGTGGCGGATGTCGCACGACGCGGTCGATGCCTGGTTGACGAAGGTAGCGGCGGCGACCTGGCGCACTTTCGGTGATCTGGCACGTATCCGGGTCGGCATCAAGACGACCGCCGACCACGTGTTCATCTCCGACCGCTGGGCCGAAGCGCGACCATGCCCGGAATCGGAACTGCTGCTCGACCTGATCACCCACCACGACCTCGCGCCGTGGCGGGCTGTCCGCGTCCGCGACGTTCGGGTGCTGTATCCCTACGACCTGGCCCGTTCGCGCCGGGCGCCGATAGATCTGGCCGAGTTCCCCGGCGCCGCCGCGTATCTGCTGTCGCATCGGGAGACGCTGGCGGGGCGTCGCTACGTCGTCGAGAGCGGTCGCCCCTGGTACGAGATCTGGGTTCCGCAGCGTCCGCACTTGTGGCGCGAGCCGAAACTGGTGTTCCCGGATATCAGCGACCGTCCGCGTTTCGCGCTCGACAGCTCGGGCGCGGTGGTCAACGGCGACTGCTACTGGATCTCGCTGCCCGATCTGTCGGATGTGCCCGCCGAGGCGACGCGCTTGGCGTATCTGCTGATGGGCGTAGCCAATTCGGCGCTCGGGCTGCGGTTCTACGACGCGGTCTGCGGCAACCGGTTGTACTCGGGCAGGCGGCGCTGGATCACCCAGTACGTGTCGCGGCTGCCGGTGCCCGATCCGGCGGCCGCCCGGTCGGCGGAGGTGATCGACCTGGTACGCGAGTTCGTGCAGGGCCGGGCGCCGGACCCGGCGGCGCAAGCGGAACTGGACGATCGGGTGGCCGCCGCGTTCGGCGTGCGGTTACGCGCTGACCCGGACCCCGACCATCGGCAGCAGGGTGCGGCGGGCGAACTCGCGCGCGGCGGTCTGGTCGCTGACCGGGATCAGGCCGTCGGGGGTGAGGGCGAGCGAGAGGGCGAGCCGGGCCATGATCTCGGCGACCAGATCGGCGTCGAAGTCGTGCGTGCCACGGGCATCCCGTAGTCCGCGCAGTTTCTCGGCCAGGTAGTCACGGCCGACGGCGAGTATCGGTCCGGCTTCGGTGGTGAGGCGGGGCAGGATCAGGTCGGGTTCGGTGCGCAGCAGCCTGCGCAGCAGTTCGTTGCCCGCGATGGCGCGGATGAACGCGACGAAGATTTCGACCAGCTGGTCGTCGGTGCCGGAGACGGCATGCACCTGCTTGTCGATGGCGGCGACGAAGCGCTGCGCCTCCCGGACGCTGACCGCCTCGACGAGGTCGTTCTTCGATTCGTAGCGCCGGTACAGCGTGGCCGGGCTGATTCCCGCGCGGCGGGCGATCTCGCCCATGCTGGTCCGCTTGATGCCGAAGTCGAGGAATGCCGAGAGCGCGCTTTCCAGGAGCTTTTCCCCGTCGGCGACCGGCTTCTCCAGAATGCGCTGCAGTATGGGTGAGACGGTTGGCATCGGATCTCCAGTGGTTTCGGCGGCGGTGGCCGGCCCGTGGCCGGTAGACGCGGCATCGCGACGGGTGCGGGCGGGACGTCCATTATTTCATCGGTTCCGCACAGCGTGATCGGGCATTGCCCAACCGCGCCGTCCTCGGGCAATAGGTCGCATGTCCAGATTCGGCTGACTAGCCTGTGGATGGCGTCCGGCCGCACCATCGGCCGGTGCGGAAAGGGGTTGGGCCATGGGGTATTTCGCGGATCGCGTCGTGGCGATCACCGGTGCGGGCTCGGGTATCGGCCGGGAATTGGCCGTGGCGTTGGCTCGTGCGGGGGCATGGCTGGCGCTGTCGGACAAGTCGGCGGATGCCGTCGCCGAGACGGGCGTGTTGTGCGCCGCCGCGGGCCGGGAGCCCGAGGTGAGCACGGTGGACGTCACCGACCGCGCGGCCGTGTTCGGGTACGCGGAGCGGACCGTCGCGCGGTTCGGGCGGGTCGAGGCGCTGTTCAACAACGCGGGCATACTGCATGTCGGCAGCGTGCTGGAGTCACCGTTCAGCGACTTCGAACAGGTGATGGCCGTCGATTTCTGGGGTGTGGTGAACGGAACGAAGGCGTTCCTGCCGCATCTGCTGGCCGCCGAGCGCGCGCATGTCGTGAACATGTCCTCGGCCTTCGGATTGGTGGCGGTGGCGCGGCACGCGCCGTACAACGCGGCGAAGTTCGCGGTGCGCGGCTTCACCGACTCGCTGCGCCAGGAGATGCGGGCGGCGGGCGGCAACGTGCGGGTCACCGGCGTGTATCCCGGCGGCGTGCTCACCGGGATCGCCCGCTCGGCGAGTGTCGCGCCGGGTGTCGACGCGGCGCAGGTGGTGCGCCGATTCGAAGGGCACGTGGCGCGCACCGGTCCGGCCGCGGCGGCGCGGACCATTCTGCGCGGGGCGGCGCGCGGCGAGGCCAAGGTCCTGGTGGGACTGGACGCTGTCGTTGTGGACCTGGTCACAAGAGTCGCCGGGTCGTACCACGAGAAGGTGCTGGACATGGTATTCCGTTCCTGACCGCGCGCAGGGTACGCGGTCACGGATGGGGATGACGAAATGACAACTGGCCGAACGTATCTCACGTTATGGTGGATGATCGCCGCACTGCATCGTGGCGGCACGCCGAGGCGCGAGCGGTGACGAAGTGGATTCTCCTCGAGTGTTTTTCGGGTTCGCCTGGGCGAGTGATCGCCGTGGGGTCCACGCCGAAGTCGTTCGTGCCGCTGACCAATATCGTGCGCAACCCGCTGTCGCTGGCCGACGCGCGGGTGGCGCTGCGGCAGGCCTGCGCCACCGGTGCGCCGGTCGCGCGGGCCTCGGACGACGGCAGGCGCACGGTGCGGGCCGAGCCGCTGCTCATCGCGCCGCGGCAGGCGCATGCCGTGCGGCTGTGGGTGGGCCCGGCGCAGGAGCCGGTCGTCGCCGCGGACCCGATGGGCGCGTGGTACTTCGATCTCACGACCAACCGCTCGGTGCGTAGCGACGACCTGCTGGACCTGTACGGCGTCGCGCCGCGCGACCGCGCCGCCGAACTGGCCATCGCCGGCGCGTTCACCCGGCTGGTCACCAACCGTGACGAGAGCGAGGCGCTGGCCAAGATCGTCAACTCGGCGCCGGGCACCGAGCACCAGGCGGTCTGGACCATCCGGCGCGACGACGACGCTCTGCGGGCAGGCCACTTCGCCTGCCGGATCGTCGCCGAGCCGGACGACTCGGGCGTGCGGCACGTGCTGCTGCGCGGCGTGACCCAGGACATCGGCGCCGCCACCGCGGTCTCCGCGGCCCCGCCGCCGACGATCCTGGAGTACGCCGTGCTGGAGGCCGCCACCGAGCCGGGCGAATACCGCGCGATCGTCAATCTGCGCTCGTTGCGGCTGATCCGGTGGATCGGCGCGCCCATGCCGGAGATCGCCTGGGAGGACCTTCCCTGGCAGCCGAGACCGCAGATCCATCCGGACGATCTGGTCACCGCGCAGGCCATGTCGCGCGACCTGGCGCGGCATCGCACCGAGGGAACGGTGCGCTTGCGCCGTCTCGACGGGGGTTGGCAACGGGTGCGGGTACGGGCCGCGCTGATGGCGCTGGATCAGCACACCACGGCCGGACTCGCCACGGTCACCGCGGCATCATGAACCGCGGTGACCGTGGCGTCGAAGTCATTGGCGCGGCAGATCCAGCTCGGCCATTTCCTTCTCGATCGCATTCGCGGCGAAATCCACACCGCGCGAACGCAATTCATGAACCCGGCGCTGGAGTGCCTCGACTCCGCCGGGTTGGGCCGCGATGTCGGCGACGCTGATCCGGCCCATGGGCCGGTGCACGCCCGACTGCACGTACGACACCGTGTTACCTCCTGCCTGCACGCTCGCCCACCCACCGACCCGGGTGGGTTCACCACTGCGCTACAAGTCGCACGACAACCGTGTCGACAGGAGAGCCCGGGTCGCCGGGCACGCTGGCTGAATGCTATCAGCGATTTCTGCTGGACACTTGATCAGTGTGTTCTGTTTCACACCGCATTTCCCGTGCGATGTTGAGTTGTATTTGCTAGGTAGACAGTCGCATTCAGGCGAATGCGATCTTGTTCCTCGGGGCGGAGTTCCCGGCGCACCTTGCCGGGCACGCCCGCCACGAGCGAGCCGGGCGGAATCTGCGCGCCTTCCGGGATGAGCGCGTTGGCCGCGATCAAGCTGCCCGATCCGACGACGGCCCCGTTGAGGATGGTGGCGCCCATGCCGACCAGTACGTCGTCGCCGATCGTGCACCCGTGCAGGATCGCGTTGTGGCCCACCGACACCCCGGTTCCCACGGCAAGCGGGAAGCCCGGGTCGGCGTGCAGCACGCAGCCGTCCTGGATATTGCTGCGCGCGCCGACCTCGATCGTCTCCAGGTCGCCACGCAGCACCGCGCTGTACCAGATACTGACCTCGGCACCGAGTCGCACCCGGCCGATCACGGTGGCGTTCGGCGCGATCCACGCGCTCTCATCGATCTCCGGCGCATGCTCGCCCAGCTGAATCCGCATGCTCATGAACATAACGGGCGGGGCCGGGTGAGCGTCCGCAGCCCGCGCCGGGCCGGGCGAAGGCGAGGTGGCCGCTCAGCCGCGCCCCTGGAAGCTGGTGCGATGGGCGGCCGGGCTGGTGCCGAGAATGCGGTGGAAGTGGTGGCGCAGACTCACCGCCGTGCCGAAGCCGGTGTCGGCGGCGATGCGTTCCACGCTGTCGGCGGTGGACTCGAGTAACAGCCGCGCCCGGTCGGTGCGTTGCAGCAGCAACCACTGCTGCGGGCTGCTGCCGGTGCGGTCGCGGAAGCGGCGGGTGAAGGTGCGCCGCGACATGAGCGCGACCCTGGCCCAGCCGTCCAGGTCGATCGGGTCGCCGAGATGGGTCCGCGCCCAGACCATGGCGCGTTCGATCGGATCGTCCTGCGCGGCGTCGGGTACCGCGACCGGGATGTACTGCGCCTGTGAGCCGCTGCGGTGCGGTGCGGTGACCAGCGCCCTGGCCAGCTCGGTGGCGGCTTTGCTGCCCAGATCGCCGCGGACCAGGTGCAGGCAGCAGTCCAGTGCCGCGGCCACGCCGGCCGATGTCACCACGTCGCCCAAGTCCGACCACAGCGTGTCGGCGCGGACGCGGACCGCGGGAAACGCGCGGGCCAGTTCGGCGGCGGCGGCCCAGTGCGTGGTGACCTCGCGTCCGTCGGCCAGCCCGCTGGCGGCCACCGCCCAGGAGCCGAGGCACAGTCCGACGATCCTCGCGCCGCCCGCGTGGGCGGCGTGCAGCGCGGCGCGCAGGTCGTCCGACAGCGGCATGCCGGCTCGCCAGCTCGGGATCACGACCGTGTCGGCGCGGGTCAGCGTATCGAGGCCGTGCCGGACATCGATGTCGAATCCGGCGGGCGTGGCGAGGCTTCCAGGTTGCTCGGCGCACACGTCGACTCGATACGGCCCGGACCCGTCCACCCCTATCCGCCCGAAGACGAGGCTGGGTACCGAAAGATGGAATGGACTGATCCCGTCGTACGCGAAGACGGCTACGGTGCGCATGGCCCGATCTTAACGATCAGCGGCTCACGGGCCACTGTCGATCGGCGTGCGGGCCGCACAAGATCAATGGCATGAGCGACACGATCGAACGCACCACCCTGGAAGTCCTGCACGTCGGTGGCCCGACGCTGCGGTTCCGCTACGCCGGCCGCACGTGGCTGACCGATCCCACCTTCGACGAGCCCGGCGATTACCCGGGGCCGGTCACGCT
>NZ_BAFP01000041.1 GCF_000308455.1 Nocardia abscessus NBRC 100374
CGGCGGGTGCGAACGTCGTCGCCGCCGCGCGCGGCGCCGCGAAGCTGGAACTCGCCGAGCGGCTCGGCGCGAGCGCGGTGGTCGACTACTCCGCCCCCGACTGGGCGGCGAAGGCACGCGCCGCGACCGGGGGAGCGGGCGCGCACGTCGTGTTCGACGGGGCGGGCGGCGCGCTCGGCGAGGCCGCGCTCACGGCCGTCGCGGACGGTGGGCGTTTCCTCGGATACGGCGCTGCGGCAGGGGAATTCGCCGCTTTGGACCGGGAGGACGCGGCGGCGCGCGACATCACCGTCTATGGCCTGTTCGACATCACCGGTGCGGGCGTCGATTGGCAGGCGCTGGCCCGGCGGGCTCAGGAAGAGGTCGCGGCGGGGCGCTTGCAGGTGGTCATCGGCCAGACCTTCCCGCTCGACGGAGCGGATCGGGCGCACGCCGCCATCGAGTCCAGGGCGGCGGTGGGGCGCACTTTGTTAACAGTGTGAACAAAGCGACGAACTGGACAATCGACGTAGTGCGCGGTTCGAACGACGGCGCTAGGGTGCCGGGGTGGAAACTCTGCTCGTCGTCGGTATCGTCATCGTGGTCCTCGGCTTCGTAGTCGCTGTAGTGCAGTTCGCCAGCCGGCCACCGAAGGAAGCCGAGCCGTGGGACGACCGTGACGACGCCGAGGACTACGAGGACGACTGGGACGAGGATTATCGCGACGACTGACCCCGCCCGGCCGGGGTCAGTACCACGACCGCGATGGGCCGCTTGGTCAGCTTTTGATAGGCGCTGTAGCGACCCCGATTCACCTTGTCGACGATCGCCCACCGCCGGGCGTAATCGGGATCATCCGGCAGCGTCGCCCGGGCCCGCACCGTCAGTTTCCGCCGCCCGACCTGGATCTCGCACTCCGGTCGCGCTTTCACGTTCGCCAGCCACCCCGGCGGCCGCGGCGACCCACCGTTGGACGCCGTCACCAGATAGTCCTCACCATCGCGCGCGTACGTCAGCGCCGAAGTCCGCTCCTTGCCGGACTTGCGCCCCACCGTCCGCAACAGCAGCGTCGGATTGCCCAGCAGCAGCCGATGCCCCACCAGCCCACCACTGTTCTCGTACACCCACTGATGCGCCTTCAGCACCTTCGTGAACAGACCGGCCATACCTGACCCTCCAGTAAGTTTCCGACCCACCCACCCTAAGTGATCCCCCTCCGACTGGTCCCCGACCCACCGGACCCGGTAGCATCCCCAACGCTCGCGGTTCCCCGCGGCATGGGGCGGTAGCTCAGTCGGTTAGAGCCGTGGACTCATAATCCATTGGTCGCGGGTTCGAGCCCCGCCCGCCCCACAAATATCTCTGAGCTGCGAAAACCGCTGAACTTTACAGCGGACCATTCCGACGCCTGGCTGGTGTGTGTGCGGTGCGGGTCGTGTGGATGGTCTGTCGAGCCGACCTGTGACGCAGATGATTTGGGTGATACTGGCGGTGTGAACGGGACATGGGAGGCGTGGGGTGGGGTCGCGATCGCCGCGATTACCTCGATACCGCTAGCCGGTCTCGCGGCCTGGTGGCTGGCTGGGCGGTGCGGGTGGCGTGCTGCGCTATGCGATGTCGGGATGGTGACGGGTACCGCGCCGTGGTTGTGGATGATCCTCACGCCGACGGGAACGGGCCGTTCGGTGAATCTCGTGCCGCTGCGTGATCTGGCCGAGGTACTGGCCGACGACCGGGTAATCGAGCAGTTCGGTGGGAATCTGCTGGTCTTCGCCGCACTCGGCTTCCTGTTGCCGGTGCGCCGACCCTGGTTCGCCCGCTCGTACCGCATCCTGTTGGCGGGAGCAGCAGCTTCGATCGCGGTGGAGACTGTGCAGTTCGCCCTTGCTAGCGGCCGTCACTCATCCGTCGACGACGTGCTGGTGAACGCGGCCGGTGCATACCTGGCGGGCCAGCTCTCACGACAGTTGTGGGCGCCGCGCGCAGTGACTGACCGGTCCGAGCCAGCGCTACCTGAAGAGCCGAAAGGGGCATCGTCTCCGAGCAGGACGGTCTCGGCCAGCTCACCGTCCCCGAGTATGAAGATCCTCGACAAGCGTGTGGCCGCTGGGTCAACGCGAACCATCCGCGATGAGCCGCGAGAGCGACACAGCGGCGGCGTGGGGTGACGAACGGCACCGGCACAAATCGGATTGCCTGTTGACCATAAACGGGTAGCGTCGCTGACGCTTGAACGGCTCGCACGGTGGCTGACGATCGAGCAAGCATGGACGGGGAAGATGAGGTCACTCTGAGCAGTCGTCCTGCATCACTCTCACCCCGCGATTCGGTTCACGGGGCTCGGGGGTTCGAGCCCCGCTCGCGACACATAGGCTCTGAGCTGCAGAAACGCTGAATATTTTAAAGGTGGGTGGCTAGTCGATCTTGGCCATCACGTGCTTGACGCGGGTGTAGTCCTCCAGCCCGTACATCGACAGGTCCTTGCCGTGCCCGGACGACTTGAACCCGCCGTGCGGCATCTCGGCGATCAGCGCGGTGTGGGTGTTGATCCATACGCAGCCGAAGTCGAGCGCGGCCGACACGCGGAGCGCCCTGGATAAGTCCTTGGTCCATACCGAGGACGCCAGCCCGTATTCGACGCCGTTGGCCCATAGGATCGCCTCGTCTTCGTCGGTGAACGCCTGCACGGTGATCACCGGGCCGAAGATCTCGTTCTGGCTCAGCCGGTCATGCTGGAGCAGCCCACCGATGACCGTCGGCTCGACGTAATACCCGTGGTCGCCCTGCCGGTTCCCGCCGACCACGACCGAAGCGTGATCGGGGACCTCATCGAGGAAGGAGAGCACCCGCTGTAGTTGGTTCGCGTTGTTGACCGGTGGAACCCAGGCTTCCTCGTCATTGACTGCCTTGCCGAAAGTCGTTGTTGCACTGCTGGCCTGCTCTGCCAGTGCTGCGGTCAGATCATCGGCCACCGACGCGTGACCGAGCACCCGGGTGGCTGCCGTGCAATCCTGCCCGGCGTTGAAATAGCCCGAGGCCGCGATACTTTTGGCGGCAGCGGCGATATCGGCGTCGGGGAACACGATTACCGGTGCCTTGCCGCCCAACTCCAGATGCGTGCGCTTCAGCCGCCCGCCGGCCGACTCCGCGACCGCGCGGCCCGCGGCCACCGATCCGGTGATCGACACCATCGTCGGGGTCGGATGCGCCACCACCGCCGCGCCGGTCACGCGGTCACCGGTGACCACGTTCAGCACGCCTGGCGGCAGGTGCTCGGAGGCCAGCTCGGCCAGCATCACCGTGGTCACCGGGGTGGTGTCGCTCGGCTTGATCACCACGGTATTGCCCGCCGCGATCGCGGGAACAAACTTCCAGATCGCCATCATCATCGGGTAATTCCACGGCGTCACCTGCCCGATGACGCCGATCGGCTCCCGGCGGATCCACGAGGTATGGCCCGCGAGGTACTCGCCGGCCGACTTACCCTCGAGCACCCGTGCCGCCCCCGCGAAGAACCGGGTCTGGTCCAGCATCTGCGGGATCTCCGCGGCCAAGGTGAGGTGGTTCGGCTTGCCGGTGTTTCGACCCTCTGCCTCGACAAGCGCGTCGGCGACATTCTCCAACTCGTCGGCGAAATCGAGCAGCGCCTGCTGGCGTTGCGACGGTGTCGTGCGCTTCCAGTCGTGGAACGCCCTGTTCGCCGCTGCGTACGCGTTGTCGATGTCCTGTTCGTTGGACGCCGGGGCGGTGCCGTACTGCTCCCCGGTGGAGGGGTCGACGAGCGCCATCGTCGCACCGCCGACACAGTCGACGAGCTTGCCGTCGATGAAGTTCTGGACCACTGTCATGATGGTGCTCCTCGGTTGCTTGTTCGGTTGACAATTTTCTGGCGCGGGGCGCTCGGTCGCCTTGACGTCTGATCGACTCGTCTGCTACTGCCAGTCCAGTAGGATTTCGACGTATCGATCACCGATAAGGATTGAGCTTACTCTTTGTTACTGCTGAGGACGATGCAGTCGGAGTCTTGCTGATTTGCGATGATCGGCAGAGTTTCGTCGCTCACTGAGACGGCCTTTTCTCCGCTGCAATGTAATTCGGTTTCCGAAAGCATATGTACCACTGCATCTTTCGGGATTAGCGGTGTATTCTGATAGTCGGGCGTTAATGTTGGGGCACTGTTGCGTTCGCAAGCCGTGAAAACGGTCGACAGAATTTGAGCGCCGATCCCCCGCGGCAAACCAAGCGGCTCTCGAAGCTCCTGAGCTATGGCTCTTTGGACATCGCATCGGAACTCCTAATTCGACTACTCGATTTCAGGGAGAACGCCGCCGCTGGATCATTGATTGCCCATGGGTAGCCGACTACCTGTTGTACGACTTTATGGACGAAGGGTCGGCGAAAGCTCGATCCGCGGGCGCTGAAGGAGACGTCACTCCGGCATTCCCTCGCAACGAATTGGGGAGACATCGTGCTCGTCCGACTGCCGGACGTGGGTAAATCGCTGCCGCTGGAAAGCTGCGCCCCCCATCGCCGGACACCCTGATTGATCGGAGTAGAACCTGTGTGGTGGCTGGCGCGGCGGAGAACGGCGTGCTCGACTCGGTTTGCCTCATCGAATCGGCTGCATCGATGCGGGCCGAGTTGGTGACTGGCCGATGATGCCCGCCGTGCTCGATGCCATCGCGGTGCCGCGGCTGACCGGTGATCTGCCGCGGCACCGTCCTACCCAGCTACTCGCCGACGAGCCTTATTCATCGGCGAGTAATCGGTCCTGATGCCTCGCAGGCGTATTCACGCTGTCATTACCGAACGCGCCGACCAGATCGCCCACCGGACGGCGAGACTGCGTCGGGGGCGACCGCCCAGGTTGGACTCAATCGCTTACTGGCGGCACAACGTCGTTGAACGCGCCTTAGATGAGGCGGCTTGCTGAGTGGTAGCGATCCCGGACACGGCCTTGCTGCCAGAGATAGACGTCGGCGCTTCGGTCAGCCGGCGCGGAAGACGTCTGTCGTGCCATCGCCCGTGAAATCGCCGAACGCCAAGTCCGCGACACGAT
>NZ_BAFP01000040.1 GCF_000308455.1 Nocardia abscessus NBRC 100374
CGCGAGCTCGTCGGCCACGCCGAGCGCCGCGGCGGCATGGATGGCCTGGGTGATCCATCCGGCCGCGATCAGCTCCATCAGCGCGACGTGGCCCGGCACCAGTTTGCGGAACGCGACGGCCAGCGCGCCGCGCACCGATTCGACGGCCCGTACCAGCGGCAGCGGAGGGATTCTCGGTCGGTCGGACGCCACAGCGACTCCATCCGTCGAAGGTCGGCACTCTGCGCTTGTCTAGGAGGGTACGTCGCGACCGGATTCGCTGCGCTGTTTCTCTCGCTCGGCCGCCGTGGCGAGGTAGTCGCCGAGTTCGCGTCGCAGCGTGACGTCCATCGAGCGGGCGAGCGTGGCGTGGACCGAGGCCACGGCGAGTTCGCGCATCTTGTTGAGCATCGTTGTGGTGTCGGCGATTTCGCTGCTGGTGTCGGGCATCCAGCCGGGGCCGTGCTCGTCGATGATGTGCTGTTTGGCGGCGGTGATCATGATGTGGGTGATGTCATCGATCCGGTCGGCCACCTTGGCGTAGATCTCGACGAGCGTGCGCAGTTCGAGCCCGTATTCGTGCAGTTCGGCGAACGAGGTGAGCAGCTGGGTCTCGGTGAACACCACCGTGTCGCCTTCCAGCCGGACCAGCTTCATCTCGCGCAGCCGGTCGACCAGCTCGTCGGCCTCGGCGCCGAGAATGGTGCCGATCAGCTCGCGGGGCACCTCGAAGGTCTCGTCCTTGGCCCAGGACGCCGTGACGGCGTGTTGCAGGCCGAGCACCTCGGTGAGGTCCTTACCGGTCTCCCAGCTGGTGATGAAATCGGCGATGTGCGCGGTGGTGAAGCCGCGTTGCAGCAGCGCGTCGATCAGGCGCAGCCGCTCCAGGTGCGCGTCGTCGTAGATACTGGCTCGGCCGTCCTTGCCGACCGGGGGCGGCAGCAGACCGCGTTCCTGGTAGGCGCGCACGTTGCGGGTGGTGGTGCCCGCGGCGCGCGCGAGGTCATCGATCCGGTACTCCGGCGTCGACCTCACCTCCCTCGCTGACCACGGCGCCGATGCGCCGGCGGCGCGCTGCTGAACTCCCTGCGGACCGAGTCTATCGTCCGCGCCGCCGGTTCCCCGGCACCTAGGAAACCGGTGCGACCCGTGGTTGCCGCTGGTCGGCGCTGGATTCGACCACGAGGTAGTCGTCGAGATCCACTGCGCGCAGCTGGTGGACGTACTGGGTGGCGAAACCCGGATACATCGTGGCGTTGAAGCCGTCCTCGGTGAGGTACCAGCTGCGGCAACCCGAGTTCCAGGTGGTGGCCGACAGCTTGCGCTGGATGGCGGCGTTGTAGCGGTCCTGCCGATCCCGCCGCACGTCCAGCATCCGCAGATTCCGGTCCAGAATGAGGCCGATCGCGCCGACCAGGTAGTCGATCTGGGCTTCCATGTAGACCAGCGCCGAGTTGTGCCCCGGCCCGGAATTGGGTCCGAACGTGAGATACAGGTTGGGATAGCCGGAGACGGCGACGCTCTTGTAGGCGTAGGCGCCACGCGACCATTCGTCCGCGAGGACCCGGCCGTCGCGCCCGACCACCGGCACGGGCGTCCCGGTCTTGGAGACGTCGAATCCGGTCGCGAAGACGATGCAATCCGCCTGGTGCTCGATGCCTTCCGCGGTGCGGATGCCGTGCTCGGAGATCCGGGCGATCGGCCAGGTGATCAGCTTGCAGTTGTCCCGCTGCAAGGCGGGGTAGTAGTCGTCGGTCATCAGCAGGCGTTTGCAGCCGGCCCGGAAGTCCGGGGTGAGCTGGCGGCGCAGCCAGGGGTCCTTGACCTGCCTGCGCAGCTGCGCTTTGCCGACCAGCTCGACCACCCTGGTCAGCGGCGTGTTCCAGACCACGCCCAGCGCCACCGACTCGTGCCCGTAGAACCAGGCGCGCCGGGCCAGTTGTTCGGCGGCGGGCACCCGGCGGTAGAGCTCCTTGGTCAGGCCGTTGGTCTGCCGGTCGACCCGCGGCAGTACCCAGCCCGGCGTGCGCTGGAACACCTTCACCGAGGCGGCCTTCTCGACCAGTTCCGGAATGATCTGGACCGCGCTGGCCCCCGTGCCGACGACCGCGACGCGTTTACCGGTGAAGTCGTAGTCGTGATCCCAGCGGGCGCTGTGGACCTTGTGTCCCTGATAGGTCTCGATGCCGCGGATATCCGGGAGACCGGCGTTGGCCAGCGGTCCCGACGCCAGCACCACGGTGCGGGCGAGGATCGGATGCGCGTGGCCCTCGACAGCGATTTCCCAGACCCCGGCCTGCTCGTCGAACACGATGCCGGTGACGTTGTGCCCCAACCGCAGGTGCGGGCCGAGCCCGAATTCCGCGGCCATCGCCTCGATGTAGCCGAGGATCTCGTTGCTCCCGGAATAGGTGCGCGACCAGTCCGGGTTGGGCGCGAAACTGTAGGAGTACAGCCGGGACGGAATGTCGCACGCCGCACCGGGATAGGTGTTGTCGCGCCAGGTGCCGCCGATCGCGGTGCCGCGCTCGAAGATCGCGAAATCATGGATTCCGCGCTGCTTCAGCCGGATGGCCGTGCCTATTCCGGCGAACCCGCCGCCGATGACGGCGACATCCAAGGTATGCGTGCTCATCGGGTTCCCTGTCATGCCGCGGGCTCGTAGGTCAGTTCTTTCGACCAGGTGGGGTTGTTGCGCAGCAGCGCCTTCGGCATCAGCCCGGTGATCTTCACCAGCGCGTCGGCGACCACGTGGTAGGGGTGGTCACGATCGATCACCCAGCTGCCGTGCATCTTCACGATCTGGTACATCGGGAGTCGGCGGGCGAATTCGCTGCGCTCGCCGACATTCGCGTAGCGCTTGAGCGCGCCGTAGAGCTTCTCCTCGTCGACGCCCATCGCGACGATGTTGTCGCGCATCTTGTTCAGCAGCGGCACGTAGCTCAGCACGCCGATGATCAGCGAGGGCTTCGCCCAGCCGCCGACCAGGTCGATGAACAGCTTGCGCATCTGCGCGTGGCCCAGCAGATCCATCACCGCGAAATCGACCGCGAGATGGCGGGATTCGTCGGAATTGATCTTCTTGAACGCCTCCTGGCAGACCGGGTCCTCGATCTCGTCCATGATGAACTTGATCAGCGCGCCGTCCAGGGCGACCTCCAGCATCGGGATCACGGTGCCGAGGAAAGACAGCGACATGTCGTCGGAGTACTTGTCCAAGAAGTCGATCACGAGCTTCACGTTGACGTTCGGCTGCGGGATCTCGTCGCCGTCGAGCATGCCCCACCGGCGCATCAGCGCCAGCTCGGCGTTGGCGTGCTTCTGCTCCTCGGCGTGGAAGTAGCGGTAGATCTCGCGCAGCGTCTCGGTCGGCGCCTTCTTGGCCATCGCCGCGAAGCCGCGCGCGCCGACGTTCTCGATCCACATCAGGTCGGCCATGAACGGCTTGAGCTTGGCGTGCAGTTCGGGCGTGATCGTCTCGGCGCCCGGCGCGTCCCAATCGATGTCGGCCAGCGCCCACTGGCGGTCCTTGATCTTGCGGAGCATGTCGTCGAAGTCCATCGCGATGGCCATGTCAGACTCCTGTCTTGTCGGTGACCGACGTGCGGTCGGTGGTGGTCGAGTCCTCCTGTGGCAGCAGCCGATCCAGGAGCCCGAGGACGAAGGTGTACTGTGCGGGGAAGTACCGCTTGAGCAGCCAGACGACGTGCGCGTCCAATTGGGGGAGCACGTAGAGCTGCCCGCGGTCGTGGGCGTCCAGGGCCGTGCGTGCGACGCGCTCGGGCGAGAAACCGGTCCAGCGCATGAGGAAATCGGCCAGTTGCGCCGACTCCCTGGTGATCCGGCCGTCACGGGCGACGTTCGTGCGCACGAACGTCGGGCACAGCACCGTGACCGCGACGCCGGAACCGCTCAGCTCGGCGGCCATGGTCTCCGACAGCGACAGCACGCCCGCCTTGGACACGTTGTAGGCGGCCATCGAGGGGGCGGCGGCGAATCCGGCGGCCGAGGCGACGTTGATGATGCCGCCGCGCCCGGCGGCGCGCAGGTGCGGAGCGAAGACCTCGCAGCCGTGCACCACGCCCCACAGGTTGATGCCGAGCGCCCACTGCCAGTCGTCGAAGCCGATGTGGCCCACCGGTTTTCCGCCGATGCCGACGCCCGCGTTGTTGACGACGAGGCTGACCGGGCGCTCGAACAGCGTTTCGGCGAACCGGGCCAGCAGCTCCACGTCTTCGCGCTGTGCGACGTCGCAGCGGAAGGCGTGGGCGGCGCCGGGGTGGGTGCGTTCGATCAGGGCGACGGTCTCGTCGGCGCGCGCCTCATCGATGTCGGCGCAGATCACCCGGCCGCCACGGGCCGCGATCTCCAGCGCGAACGCCCGGCCGATGCCGCTGCCCGCGCCGGTGACCACGGCTCGCGCGCCGTGTGTGCGCCGGGCCCGGCCCAGCGCCACCAGCTTGTCCAATCCGAACATCTCAACTCACCTTTTCCGTGCCGGAGGTAGCGACCAGCGCCGCGCGCAGGAAGTCGGCGGCGCGGGCGAGGGCCTGGTCGGCCTCGGGCACCACCAGGGGAAGGGCCTGGAAGACGTGCAGTTGCCCCGGCCAGATCTCGAGTTCGCAGCTGCCGCCCGCGCGCCGGACCATCTCGCACAGCGCTCGCGCGTCGGCGGCGAGCATCTCGGTGCCGCCCACCTGCACCAGGATCGGGGGCAGGGGCAGACCGTGCGGTACGGCGAGTCGCAGGCGCGGCGCGTCGGCCGGGTGCCCGGTGGTGTAGGACGCGGGCAGCCTGCTCGCCGCGGCGGCGGAGATCAGCGGATCGGTCCGGACGCGTTCCTGCTCGGCGGCCAGGCCGAGGGTCAGGTCGAGCAGCGGGGAGAACATCGCGACCGCCGCGGGCTGGGGCCGCCGGTGTCGTCCGTTCTCCACGAGCAGGTCGAGGGCGAGGTGTCCACCCGCGGAATCGCAGGTGATCACCAGGTCTCGCGCGGCGATGCCACGGTCGAGCAGCCAGCGGTAGCCCGCCTCGACGTCGTCGGCCGCGGCGGGGAACCGGTGTTCGGGCGCGAGGCGGTAGTCGGTGAGGAAGACCGGAAGCCCGGTCTCGGCCGAAAGCCGCGCGGCGAGAGCGCGATGCGTACGGGCCGAGCAGATCACATAGCCGCTGCCGTGGATGTAGTAGACCGCTCGCGTCCCGAACGGCACGCCGGCCGCCCGCACCCATTCGCCGCGCACCGCACCGGACCGGACCTGCGTTACGGACGTCCTGGGTGGAACCGGACCGCCGACGGTCATCAAGGTGGCGATGAGCTTGCGTGCGAACCAGACGCCCGGCGTGTTCATCGGAACCGCGCAGTTCAGCGGACGCAGGGCGAGCCGAGTGGCGGCCGCGGCCACAGTGGCGCGTGCCGAGGGCGCGGCGGGGACGCCGGGTACCGAGGTCCTCGTTGACCTTGTCATGCGTTCAGAATCAGTCACCAATGTGCCAGTTGTCAATGGCACATTTCTAAGAGGCTGATTGTGTTCGTCTTGGTCGGCGCATCATGCAGCGCCTGAACGGACGAGCCCGGCCGTACAGTGACGTGTGGCGACATTGGACGACGATGAGATCGCTGCCGTAACCGTCGGCGATTTGCAGCCGTATGCGGTCGAGGTGGTGCTCGAGGAATACAACCCTGCGTGGCCGAACTGGTACGCCGAAGAGGAAGCCGTCATTCGCGCGGCGCTGGGCGCGGTGGCTCTGCGGATCGAGCACACCGGCTCCACGTCGGTGCCCGGTCTCGCGGCCAAGCCGCTGATCGACATCCTGCTGCTGGTTCCGGACACCGCCGACGAGGCCGCCTATGTTCCGGCTCTCGAGGCTGCGGGGTACGCGTTACGGATCCGGCAGCCCGACTGGTACCAGCATCGCTGTCTCGTCCGCCGTCTGGGCACCGGTGCCTCGCGGGACGTGAACCTGCACGTGCTCTCGCCGGAGTCGGGCGCGCCGGAGATCGAGCGGATTCTCGCCTTCCGCGACCGGCTGCGCACTAACGACAGCGACCGGGAGTACTACGAGCGGACCAAACGTGAACTGGCGCAACGCGACTGGAAGTTCGTCCAGCACTACGCCAACGCCAAGAGCGCGGTCATCGAGGAAATACTCGGCCGGGCGCTGCCCGGCTGACGGTCGCGACGTGCGCCCCGCGCGGATGCTGCTTGCGCCGAAGTGTTTTCGTCAGTACCCGCGCGCGGGATCGATCGGCGCCAGTAGCTCTCCTCCGTCGAGGAACCGCTTCACGTTCGCCTCGACGTGATCGGCGAAGGCCGCGAACCGCAGCTGGGGCGGGTTCGAATCATGCGGCGTGACAATGGCGTTCGGCAGCTTCCAGAGCGGATGCCCCGCCGGGAGCGGCTCGGGGTCGGTGACGTCGAGCGCGGCGCCGCCGATCGCGCCGGAGGACAGCGCCACCACCAGAGCGTCGGTGTCGACGAGGCTGCCGCGCGCGACGTTGACGATCCACGAGGACGGCTTGAGTCGCGCGAGTTCGTCCGCACCGACGAGATGCCTGGTGGCGGGTGTGGCGGGCGCGGCGATCACCACGTGATCGGTGTGCGGCCAGATCCGGCCGAGATGATCGGCGGAAATCGTCTCGACCGAGGACGGAATGCCGGGGCCGGTGACCGGTCGCCCGCTGCGGTTGACCGCGATGATGTGCGCGCCGAGCGGGACCAGCATCGGGATCAGCGCGCGGCCGATGCCGCCCGCGCCGACGATGGTCACCGTCTTGCCGCGCAGCGTGCCGACGTGGGGAAAGAAGTCCTGTTGCCGCCAGTCCGTCGCGCGCAGGTGTTCGGGCAGGTACCGGACGCCCGCGAGCAGCAGCATGAGCGCGTGTTCGGCCACGCTCGCCGCGAAAGCGCCTGCGGCCGAGGTGAACCGGACACCGGGATGCCGGGCGATGATGCCCGCGGTGAACCAGTCCTCGACGCCCGCGGCCGGGAGCTGTACCCACTCCACGCGGGCGGGCAACTCGTCGGGGAACTCCTCAGGGTCGCCGACCCAGATCAGCCCCTGCGCCTCATCGAGGCCGGAGACCACGGCGCCCGCCTCCAGCACGGCCTTCTCCACGAGCGTGGGAGGAGGGTCGGTGGGGCCGATCGCGATGGATACTGCCGGTCGGTTCATGGACGGACCTCCTTCGGAGCAGTAGGACGTGGTCGCGAGCGGGATGGACGTTGCGACCGTAGCACCGCCGGGCGCGCGCCGACCGGTCGCGGGACGCCGGTCCGGATCGGCGCTAGGCCTCGCGCCGATCCGTCTGCTCCTCGTCGAGCTCCACGTCCACTTTGTCCCGCTCGGCCCACTCCAGGAGAGGATCCAGGTGGAACACCGCGTCGTCCATGCCCGCGTGCAGATCGCCGAGTTCGGCGAAGCGAGCGGGAACGGTGGACATGGTGAAATCGCGCGGATCGATGTCGGGAATTTCGTCCCAGCGTACCGGGGTGGAGACCGTGGCGGCCGGGACGCCGCGCACGGAGTAGGCGGCGGCGATGGTGTGGTCGCGCGCGTTCTGGTTGTAGTCGACGAACAGCAGCTTCGGATCGCGGTCGCGGCGCCACCAGGTGGTGGTCACGTCGTCGGGCGCGCGACGCTCGACCTCACGGGCGAAAGCGAGCGCTGCCCGGCGCACATCCTGGAAACCTCGGTCCGGCGCGATCCGCACGTACACGTGCAGGCCCTTGCCGCCGGAGGTCTTGGGCCATCCGACGGCGCCGATCTCGTCGAGCACCTCGTGCACCACTCCGGCGACGCGCTGCACCCGTGACCACGGGCAGTCCGGCATCGGGTCGAGGTCGATGCGCCACTCGTCGGGGCGCTCGGTGTCGGCGGCGCGGGAATTCCACGGATGGAACTCGACCGTCGACATCTGCACCGCCCAGACGACGTCGGCGAGCTTCTCGACGCACAGCTCGTCGGCGTGCCTGCCGTAGCGCGGAAAGTACACCCGCACAGTGGGAATCCAGTCCGGTGCGCCCGCGGGAAGCCGCTTCTGATGCACCTTGTCGCCCGCGAGTCCTTTCGGGAACCGGTGCAGCATGCAGGGCCGGTTGCGCAGCGCGTTGACGATGCCGTCGCCGACGCTCAGGTAGTACTGCACCAGATCGAGCTTGGTCGCGCCGGTCTCCGGGAAGTAGACCCGGTCCGGATTGGAGATACGGATCGTGTGGTCGTCGACCTCGAGTTCGATCGCCGACCCCGCGGATTTGCTTGCCACGAATCGACCTTAATAGGCAGAGCCGGACGGGGGCGGTCGGAAGCGCCGCAGGGGTGCAGCGCGGCGATGGCGAGGCATTCCCACAGCGGGCGGCCTGGGGCCGGTACCGGTCGTCGCACCGCTCTGGTATGCATACGAATATGAGCAAGGCGACGCGCGTGACCGTCACGTTGGATCCGCAGGTGGCCGAATGGGCCAGGGATGTCGCCGATCGCCAGAACCGCAGTCTGTCGGCGGTGATCAACGCCGCGCTGCGCACCACGCTCGTGCACGACAGCCTGACGGCGCTGGCCATCGACGACGAGGCCGAGCTGGCCGCCGCCTACGACGACGTCACGCTCACCCAGGCCGCCGAAGACGACGCCAGCGGCGCCGCATGAGACGCGGTGAGATCTGGCGCTACGCCCCGACGCTCAGCGACGGCACTCCCTTCCCCCGACGCATGACGGTCGTGCTGGTTTCCGACTCGGCGGTGATCACCTCGCGCTATCGCTGGCTGCAAGTCGTCCCGTTGCGCGAGGCCGACCCCGGCCACGTGCTGGCCACCCACACCGAGCACGGCTGGGCCGACACCCTGAAACTGCACCGCGCCTACCGTCCCTGGCTCACCGAACACCTCGGTGTGCTCACCCAGGCCGAGACGGAATCCCTCGACGCACGCTTGCGGGCGACGCTGAGTCTTTGATTGCAGCGCCTGCGGCGCTGCGTGTTCGCGGCCCCTTGGTGGCTCGCGTCCGAGCGACCGCCGCTTGCTCCTTCGTCGCCTACGCGGCGGCCACTCGGACGCGAGCCGGGCTGTGTTGGTTTTGCCAGCGCCTGCGGCGCTGGGTGTTCGCGGCCCCCTGGTGGCTCGCGTCCGAGCGACCGCCGCTTGCTCCTTCGTCGCCTACGCGGCGGCCACTCGGACGCGAGCCGGGCCGCGAACGGCGCATGCACGGTCTCGCTTCGCTCGAAACCTGGGGCTGAGCTGGGGTGGTGCGTAGGCGGTAAGCCTCTCGGCCTGATTTTTGCCATCGTCAGGTCGGGGGGGGGTCGGCACTTGTGCTTCGTCACGGATGCTGCGATTACTTGGACGTTCATGGTGGGCGAAGCTCGCGCAAACTTCGCTGTCGCTTCGTTCGAGACTTGCGGCTGGGAGGATGTGGGGGACTCGTCGCAGGCACACCCGATGGACGCCGGTGAGCGTGTTCGACGGTGCGGTGCAACATGTCCTTGGGGCGAGAGACCGGCCCGCGTCTGCCGAGCGTCGTCGTTTATGTCGGGGTGGCCAGGGCGAACGGCAGGATGGCGTCGGCTCCGGCCGCGCGGAGCGCGTGGGCGGCGACGGTGAAGGTCCAGCCGGTGTCGGTGACGGTGTCCACGAGCAGGATCGGGCCCGACACCTGGGTGAGGTCGGGGATCTCCCACGAGTCGAACAGTCCGGCGACGCGATGCGCGGAATTGGCCGCGGAGACCGGCGGCCTGCCCGGGCGGGTGCGCAGTGTGCCGAGGTCGTGCAGCCGGCCGACCTCGGCGAGCCGGGCGGCGAGGGTGGCGGTGAGCACGGGGTAGCGCGGGGATTCCAACGCGAGCACCGAGGTCGGGCGGGCTGCCCAGTCCCACTCCCGCAGAACGGCGATGCAGGCGTCGAAGACCGCGTCGGGAACCGGGTCGTCCGGCGCGTCGAGCAGCACTCGCAGCCGCTGCCCCCAGCCGAGGTCGGTCAGCCTGCCGAGTACGCGACCGGTCTCGGCGCCGCCGGTGATCTTGCCGGACAGCGGGATTCCGAGCTTGGCCATGCCGGTGGGCCACTGCTTGCGCGGTGCGAGATCGATGCCGGGGCGGTCGAGCCGGGCTTTGGTCGCGGCGACCGCTTCGGCGGCCACGGTGCGGTCGGGGCGACTGCCGGTGCAGTTGTCGCAGCGGCCGCAGCCGGGCGAATCGGCGGGTCCCGCGGACAGTCCGGGGTCGTCGAGCTGGCGGCGCAGGAACTCCATGCGGCAATCGGCGGTCGACTGGTAGTCGATCATGGCCTGCTGTTCGGCCTCACGCGCGACGGACAGCCGCTCGTAGCGCTCGGTGTCGTAGGTCCACGGCTCGCCGGTGGCGATCCAGCCGCCGCGGACGCGGCGTACCGCGCCGTCCACGTCGAGCACCTTCAGCACCATTTCCAGCCGGGAGCGGTTCAGTTCCACCAGCGGCTCCAAAGCCGCGGTGGACAGCGCACGGTCGGAGTCCAGCGCATCGAGCACCGCACGCACGATGTGCTCACGCGGAAAGGCGACAGAGGCGAAGTAGCTCCAGATCCTGGCGTCCTCGGGGCCGGGCAGCAGGACCACCTCGGCGCGGTCGGTGCCGCGCCCGGCGCGCCCTACCTGCTGGTAGTAGGCGATGGGCGAGGAGGGCGCGCCGACGTGCACCACGAACCCGAGATCGGGTTTGTCGAACCCCATGCCGAGAGCGGAGGTGGCGATGAGCGCCTTCACCTCGTTGTTCAGCAACGCCGCCTCCAGTGCCTCGCGTTCGGCGGGGTCGGTCTGGCCCGTGTAGGCGGCGACGGTGTGGCCATGGGAGTTCAGCACGTCGGCCAGATCGTGCGCGGCGGCGACGGTGAGGGTGTAGACGATGCCGGACCCGGGCAGCCGGTGCAGCTGACCGCTGAGCCAGGCGGTGCGTTCCACGGCGTCGTCGAAGCGGACCACCGACAGGTGCAGCGACTCGCGATCCAGCGTGCCGCGCAGCACCAAGGTGTCGGTGCCGATCTGGGTGGCGACGTCGGTGACCACCCGGTCGTTGGCGGTCGCGGTGGTGGCGAGCACCGGGACGTCGGAGCCGAGGTCGGCGATCAGCGTCCGGATGCGCCGGTAGTCCGGCCGGAAGTCGTGGCCCCAGTCCGACACGCAGTGCGCTTCATCGATCACCACCAGCCCGGCGTCGGCCGCGAGCCGGGGCAGCACCTGGTCCCGGAAATCCGGGTTGTTCAGCCGTTCCGGGCTGACCAGCAGGACGTCGACCGCGCCCGCCGCCACCTGTGCATGGATCTCGTCCCACTCGGTGACATTGCCCGAGTTGATGGTGGCGGCCACCACCCCCGCGCGCTGCGCCGCCGCCACCTGGTTGCGCATCAGCGCGAGCAGCGGCGACACGATCACCGTGGGCCCGCGCCCGGCCCTGCGCAGCAACTTGGCGGCGATGAAGTACACCGCCGACTTGCCCCAGCCGGTGCGCTGCACGACCAGCGCCCTGCGCCGCCGGACGACGAGCGCCTCGATGGCGGTCCACTGGTCCTCCCGCAGCGCAGCGCCCGCCCCGGCCAGTTCGCGCAACAGCTGTTCGGCATGCTCGCGCAGGTCGGGGGCCGTGAGGTCGATCGAGGACGCGCCGGTGGCCGTGGTCATGCGCTCCATCGTGCCCGACGGCTCCGACAGGTGGCCGCGCGCCCGACCGCCACCGCGGACGCCGCTCGGTCGTGATCAGGCCGGTCGCGCGGTCGCGGCCGCAAGTTCGACCAACCGGGCGCGGACCAGGTCGGGACGCTCCTCCAGGATGAAGTGGCCGCAGTCGCGCACCGGTTCGAAGCGGTAGTCGTCGGCGCGCGCGGTTTCCTCGGCGGCGAGCGAAGGATGGACCGCCGCGTCCTCGACCCCGAACAGGGCGCGGATCGGGACCCGCGCTCGACGCCGTTCGCCGTGTCCGGCCTTGCGCGGGACTTCGCGCAGCAGGAAGGTGCGGTAGGTGTCGGTCGCGGTGCGGGCGCAGACGGGGTCCCGGAAACGATCCGCGTACGCCCGGATCACCTCGGGGCCGAAGGCCTCGCGATCACGGACGGCGCCGGCGAAGACGAACTGCTCCAGAAACCGGGTGCGCCGGTGCAAGTAGGTGCCGAACGCCGCGACGGCCGGTTGGTAGAGCAGGAACCGCCACGCGTGCGGGAGGAAACCGCGCGCCGTCTGCCACGGGTGGGCGATGTTGAGCGCCAGCAGGGCATCGAATCGCTCCGGCTCGCGCAACACGAGCAGGTGGGCGATATAGCCGCCCCAGTCGTGGCCCACCAGCAGGACGCGCTGTAGGTCGAGCGCATCCAGCAGCGCGAGCAGGTCGGAGGCGATGTCCTCCTTGGCCCACCGGTGCGGCGCGGGACCCGACCAGCCGTAACCGGGCAGGTCGGGCGCGATGATCCGCACTCCTTCCGGTGGATCGGCGAGCAGATGCCGGTAGGCGTAGTGATGCTCGGGCCAGCCGTGCAGCGCGAGCACCGGGCGTCCGTCCGCCGGGCCCGCCTCGGTGACGTGGAAACGCACGCCGCGGGCGATCACCTCCGACCGTCGCACGCCGGGGATCTCCGGCGGGCCCGCCGCCGGGTCGGAGTCCGGAGGAGTCGAGAAGAACGAGGGCCACGAGGGCATATCCGATGATATCGAGGAAGTCGTCGGCGGATCCAGGTCGACAGGTGCGGGCGCGTCGGCGTCGGCGCAGCTCGCCGCACTCCCCGGTGTCCGATGGCACGAGCGCTGGACCAAGCCGTAGGAACCGAGTCGGCTGGGCACTGACGCTCGGCTTTTTCCTCACCGGGGAGCCGAGTTCGTCGCTCACCCTCGCGGCGACACTGAGCGCGACTCAGCGCCGGGCGAGCGCGACTCGCCCGGCGCGAAGCCCGCTACGCGGCGGTCAGCCCTTGACGCAGAGCACCTGACGCAACGTCGCGACCACGTCGACCAGGTCCCGCTGTGCCTCGATGACCTCGTCGATGTCCTTGTACGCGGCCGGGATCTCGTCCACCACGCCCGCGTCCTTGCGCGACTCGACGCCCTCGGTCTGCGCGATGAGATCGGCCACGGTGAACTGCTTCTTGGCCGCGTTGCGGCTCATCCGCCGCCCCGCGCCGTGCGAGGCGGACTGGAACGAAGCGGGATTCCCCTTACCGCGCACCACATACGAGCGGGTTCCCATCGAGCCGGGAATCAGCGCGAGATCCCCAGCTCCCGCCCGCACGGCGCCCTTGCGGGTGACCAGCATGGGCACGCCGTCGATGATCTCCTCCGCCACATAATTGTGGTGGCAGCTGAGCGGCTGCTCGAAACGCACTCCGCGCGCGGCGAATTCGGCGCTCACCGCACGGCAGACCAGGGCGAGCATCACCGCGCGGTTGCGCGCCGCGTACTCCTGGGCCCAGGTGAGGTCACGCCGGTAGGCCTCCATCTCCGGCGTGCCGGAGACGAAGACCGCCAGATCGCGGTCGGGCAGGTCGACGTTGTGCGGCAGCGTCCGCGCGATCGCCATGTGCCGCTCGGCGAGTTCCTTGCCTATGTTGCGGCTGCCGGAGTGCAGCAGGATCCACACCCGGTCGTCCTGGTCCAGGCAGACCTCGATGAAGTGGTTGCCGCCGCCGAGCGTGCCCATCTGCTTGTGCGCCTTGGACTCTCGTGCCTGTACCCGGTCGTCCAGCGCGCCGAACGATCCCCAGAAGCGGTCCCAGCCCGCACGCAGTGTGGCGGTGCTCGCGCCGAGCCCGGCCACCTGGGCGCCGAGCCGGGTGACGTCGACGGCGTCGTGGTGGGCCTGGAAGCCGACCGGCACCGCCGCCTCGATCCGCGACCGCAGCGAACGCAGGTTGTCGGGCAGATCGGCCGCGGTGAGGTCGGTGCGCACGCTCTCCATGCCGCAGCCGATGTCCACGCCCACCGCGGCGGGCGACACCGCGTCCTTCATCGCGATCACCGAGCCGACCGTGGCCCCCTTGCCGAGGTGCACGTCCGGCATCACTCGGACGCCGTGGACCCATTTCAGCGCGGCGATGTTGCGCAGCTGTTGGAGCGCGGCCTGCTCGACCTCGTGCTCCTGGGCCCACATCAGCGTCTGCGCCTTGGTGCCGCGCAGCTCGACGGGAAACATGGTCTCGATCCTTTCGTCGGTTCTCCACTCCAACGGTAGGGACCGAGCGCACCCGGCGCACCCCAATATCGAACCGGTCGGAATGCCCGGATGTCAGCGGGTGGCCGGGGCGAGCCGAGCGCGGTAGACGCGCTCGGCATTGCCGTGGGCGATGGCGCCGACCAGGCCTTCGGCGTCGGCCGTCGTGATCGCGTCGTCGGCGATCCACTCGTCGATCAGCTTGCCGAGCCCGCGCCGCCAGAGCAGGGCACCGAGGTAGTGCAGCTCCGGAAGCCCGTAACCGTCCGAGGAGTAGAGCAGCGCCCGGAACGGGGCGAGTTCCAGCGTCTCGGCGAGCACGGCGCCCGCGCGCTGTCCGACATACGGGATGGTGAGGCCGAGATCCAGATGGACGTGGTCGAAGACGTGCGTGAGGTAGGCGGCGTGGCGATGGAAGGGCCAGCAGTGCAGCAGCGATACCGAGAGGCCGGTGCCCGCCGTCCGGCGCAGGAAGTCGGTGAGCAGCGCCGGGTCGCCGCGCCGCAGCCGCAGATCGGGGTCGCCGAACCCGGTGTGGAATTGCAAGGGGATGCCGAACTCGGCGCCGATCCGTGCGCCGAGGCTTACCAGCCAGCCGAGTACCTGCGGATCGGTGAGCCGGTGCTCGGGCGCGAAACTGGTCGGCGGATGGTCGCGCAGCGGGAAATCCAGACCGCACCGATAGGCGACGATCGTCTTCAGCCCCACGGCATGGGCGGCCCGCGCCCGCAGCTCCGCCTCGATCCGCTCGTAGACCCCGGAGACCGCGCCGACCTGCGCCACGACTCGCTCGGCCACCTCCTCCAGCCGGACGATCTCACGCACCTCGCCGTCCACCAGCCGGGCGAACTCGGCTGTGCCGCCGCCGATCCCGGTATCCAGGAACCATCGGGTCACACCGGACGCGCGCAGCAGCCGCGCGGCGACCTCGCGCGCGCCGAGCCGGGCGCGATGACGGAGGTAGACGTCCGGGCTCACGTGGGCGGGCAGGTCCAGCGCCGGGGCGCACCACCGGCGCACCGCGAGCCCGAGCGCGGAATCGAAACTTCCCTGGGCGCCTTCGCCGAGCAAGCGCTCGAAGCCGGGACGGTCCAGTCCCTCGGTGTCGACACCGTGGCAGTGGTGGTCGGTGAGCGGAACACCGTCGGTGAGCACGGTCAGAACCGCCAACGCGTGAGCGCGACGAGCTCGTCGGTGCTCGCCTCGGCATATCGCTCGGCTTCCGCGCGCCGCACCGTGAGCAGCGCGTCGTGCAGCTCGGCGCCCATCGCGGCGGCGAGCACCCGGGACGCGGCGAGTTGATCGGCGGCTTCGGTCGGTGTGGTCGGCAGTCGGCGCACACCCGACATCATGAGCGCTTCGGCGTCGAAAGTCACCGGGTCCCCGGTGATTTCGGTGGGCAGGCGCAGCTGTTCGGCCACACCGGCGAGTCCGGCCGCGAGCACCGAGCCGACGATCAGGTACGGATTTCCGGTCGCGTCGAAGCACTTGATCTCGGCGTTGGCCGCCCAGCCCTCGGTGCCGCGCACTCCGGTGATGAAGCGCAGCGCGGCCTCTCTGGTCTCGCGACCCCAGCACTGCCACACACCGGCCCAGCGCGAGGGCGCCAGCCGCAGGAAGCTCGCCGGATTGCCCGCGCCGACCGCGACCAGCGCGGGGAGTTCCCGCAATATCCCGGCGAGGAATGCTTCGCCGGTCCGGCGCATCCCGTGCGGACCGTCACCGTGGGCGAACAGCGGTCCTTGCTCGTCGTGCACCGACAGGTGCAGATGCGCGCCGGAGCCGGTGCCGCCGGGTTCGATGCACGGCGCCAGCAGTGCGCGCCAGCCGTGCCGCGCGCTCACCTGACGGATCGTGTGCCGGACCAGCACCGCCTGGTCCGCGGCGGTGACCGGCTCGGACGGCTCGACCGACAATTCCAGTTGGCCGAGTGCGTATTCCGGATGGAACTGGTTGACGGTGATGCCCTGCCGTTCCAGCACCGCGACCAGGTCCGCGGCGTACTCGGCGACCTGGCCGAGCCGCACCATGCCGTAGGCCGGGCCGTGGATCGCGGGGGTGAAGCCGTCGGTGTCGTCGGCCCGGCCCACGGACCACTCGGTCTCGAATGCCATGGACAACCCCAGTCCGGCCGCCTGCGCCGCCTCGGCCTGGCGCGCCGCGAAATGGCGCTGGCAGGCGGCGAAACGGGTGCCGTCCTGGGTGTACTTGTCGGTCGGCGCCCACGCCCAGCCGGGCTGGCAGGCCAGTTCGGTCAGCATGGTCAGATCGGGGATCAGCCGCAGATCCCCGTCGGGGCCACCGAGATAGCGCCCGACCGCCATCAGGTCGTCGAAGGCGAAGGTCTCGAAGCACGGGGACACCCCGACGCCGTACCAGGACGCGAGGTCCAGCCGTTGCTTGGGCACCGCCTTCACCCGCGTGATGCCCGCGTTGTCCACGAAGCTCAGCGCGACCATGGCCGCGTCCAGCTTGTCGATCAGGGCGGTGTCGCCGTCGGCGGGAATGCGATCCGGCGTGGTGGCCATGCCCCCACGATATCGGCTCGGACGCACCGGCAGCCGGGTCGGCGCGCGGCGCTACTCGGCGGCCAGCGCGGCGGTGATCTCTTCGCGGGTGGGGATCGAACTGCTCGCACCCAGCCTGGTCGTCGCCAGCGCTCCGGCAGCGCAGGCCCAGGTCAGCGCCCATTCCGGACCGCGATGCCAGGCCGCTGCCAGCGCGCCGGTGAAAGCGTCGCCCGCCCCGGTGGTGTCCACGACGTCCACTTGTGGACTGGGCCGCGACAGGCGCGCACCGGCGGGTCCGCGATAGTCCGCGCCGGCCGCGCCACGGGTGACCACCAGGTGCGCAACCGGATCGAGGTCGGCGCCCAATCGCTCGGCCTCGCCCGAATTCACCACGGCCACATCGACATCGGCCCACAGCTCGGCGGGCAGATGGCGGACCGGCGAGGGATTCAGCACGACCGTCGTCCCGTTGGCCCTGGCGTGGTGCGCCGCAGCGGCGACCGTGTCGACCGGAATCTCCAACTGGCACAACAGGATGTCGGCCGCCGCGATGGCCGCCAGGTCGTGCTCGGTCAGGCCGGTCATCCGCGCGTTGGCGCCGCCGACGACGATGATGCTGTTCTCGCCGTCACCGTCGACCACGATCGTGGCGACGCCGCTCGGCCCGGCGACGGTGCGCAGCCGGTCGGTCGACACCGCGGCATCGGTGAGCGTCCTGCGCAGTTCGGCGGCGAAGACGTCGGTGCCGATCGCTCCGAGAAAACGCACCTCGCCACCCGCGCGCTGCGCCGCGACGGCTTGATTGGCCCCTTTCCCGCCCGGCACCATGGCGAAGCCGGTGCCCAGCACTGTTTCCCCTGGATCGGGCCTGCGTCCGGTCGTGGTCACCAAGTCCATGTTGATGCTGCCGAGCACCACGATCGCGGGAGCGTCCGATTCGGCCGTCATACCGCCGGACGGTAGTCGCCGGACCTGCCTCGCGCACGCACCCGCACGGCGTCGCCGGGCCGCCCAGCGGGTGGAATCGCCGCCGGACCGGATGCGTAGGCTGTAGCGCATGACGGTAGGAACGACCGCCCAACCTGATGTTCGTGAGGCGGTGCACGAGGCCGCGCGCAAGGCGAGGGTCGCGTCGCGGGTGCTGGCCCAGCTGACGACCGCGCAGAAGAACGACGCCCTGCACGCCGCCGCCGACGCGCTGCTGACCGCCGCCGACCGGATCCTCGCCGCCAACGCCGAGGACATCGCCGCGGCGCAGGCGGCGGGCACCGAGGAGTCGCTGCTGGATCGCCTGCGGCTGACCAAGGCCCGCATCGACGGCATCGCGTCCGGATTGCGGCAGGTGGCGGGGCTGCCCGACCCGGTCGGTGTGGTGGTCCGCGGTTCGACCCTGCCGAACGGCCTGGAGATCAAGCAGGTGCGCGTCCCGCTCGGCGTGGTCGGCATGGTGTACGAGGCCCGGCCCAACGTCACCGTCGACGCGTTCGGTCTCGCGCTCAAGTCCGGTAACGCGGCCCTGCTGCGCGGCTCGTCCTCGGCCGCCCGGTCCAATGCCGCGCTCGTCGTCGTCCTGCGGGAATCGCTTACCGCGCAGGGCATCCCGGCCGACGCCGTGCAACTGCTGCCCAGCGAGGACCGCTCCAGCGTCACCCATCTGATCCAGGCCCGCGGCTTGGTCGACGTGGTCATTCCGCGCGGTGGCGCCGGGTTGATCAACGCGGTGGTCCGCGACGCCCAGGTGCCCACCATCGAGACCGGCACCGGCAACTGCCACGTCTACGTGCACGCCGCCGCGGATCTGGACATGGCCGAGCAGATCCTGATCAACGCCAAGACCCGCCGTCCCAGCGTGTGCAACGCGGCCGAGACCGTCCTGATCGACGCCGCGCTCGCCGACACCGCGCTGCCGCGGCTGACCGAGGCGCTGGAGAAGCACGGCGTGACCATCCACGGCGACCTGCCCGGCCAGGTCCCGGCCACCGACGGGGACTGGGGCGAGGAGTACCTCACCCTGGACATCGCGCTCAAAGTGGTCGACGACCTGGATGCGGCGGTAGAGCACATCAACACCTGGGGCACCGGCCATACCGAAGCCATCGTCACCGGCGACCTCGCCGCGGCGCGCGAGTTCACCAGCCGCGTCGACGCCGCCGCCGTGATGGTGAACGCCTCCACCGCGTTCACCGACGGCGAGCAGTTCGGCTTCGGCGCCGAGATCGGCATCTCCACCCAGAAGCTGCACGCGCGCGGCCCGATGGCCCTGCCGGAACTGACCTCCACGAAGTGGATCGTCTGGGGCGAAGGCCAGGTTCGTCCGGTCTGACCCGTGCGGGACGCGGTCGCGACCGCCGCCGAGTCGGCGCGGGCGCCGCGCTGCCGTAGCGTGGGGAGTGGTTCGGAAGGAAGGTGCTCGGTGGTGTCGGACAGTACGGGTCAGGAACCGGTCTTCTCGTCGGTGGAAGACGTGATCGAGCGATTGGCGAGCACGGGCTACCTGGCGGACAAGGCCACCGCCACTTCGGTGTTCCTCGCCGACCGGTTGGGCAAGCCGCTGCTCATCGAGGGACCGGCCGGAGTGGGCAAGACCGAACTCGCGCGCGCGGTCGCGCAGACCTCGGGCGCCGAACTGGTGCGATTGCAGTGCTACGAGGGCGTCGACGAGGCCCGCGCGCTGTACGAGTGGAACCACGCCAAGCAGATCCTGCGCATCCAGGCTTCCAGCGAGAACGACTGGCAGGAGACGAAGGCCGACGTCTTCACCGAAGAGTTTTTATTGTCGCGCCCGCTGCTGACCGCGATCCGGCGCACCGATCCCACGGTGTTGCTGATCGACGAGACCGACAAGGCCGACGTCGAGATCGAGGGACTGCTGCTCGAGGTGCTCAGTGATTTCGCGGTGACCGTGCCGGAACTGGGCACCATCACCGCCAGCCGCAAGCCCTTCGTCGTGCTCACCTCGAACGCCACCCGCGAGCTGTCCGAGGCACTCAAGCGTCGCTGCCTCTACCTGCACCTGGACTTCCCGGACGAGGAACTGGAGCGGCGCATCCTGGCCAGCCGGGTGCCCGAGCTGTCCGCCGCGGTCGCCGCCCAGCTGGTGCGGATCGTGCACGTGCTGCGCGGCATGCAGTTGAAGAAGCTGCCCTCGGTCGCGGAATCGATCGACTGGGGCCGCACGCTGCTCGCTCTCGGCCTGCGCGACCTGGACGACACCACCGTGCGCGCCACCCTCGGTGTCGTGCTCAAACACCGGAGCGACCATCAGCGGGCGCTGGCCGAACTGAAGCTGGCCTGAGCCATGGCGGCGGGATCGGTTCCTGCGGATGCCGCACCGCTGAGCGCGCCGCACGGGCTGCCCGGGCATCTGGTCGGCTTCGTGGAGGCGCTGCGAGCGCGCGGGATACCGGTCGGGCCTTCGGAGACGGTGGACGCGGGCCGCGTGATGACCGTGCTCGACCTGATGGACCGCGAGGTCCTGCGTGAGGGTCTGGCCTGCGCCCTGCTGCGGCGCACCACCCACCGCGCGATCTTCGACGGGCTGTTCGACCTGTGGTTCCCGGTCGCGCTCGGAGAACGCACGGCGGCCGAGGACGAGATCGAGATCCCCCGCACGCCTACCGGTGATGTCGACATCCCGGCGCTGCGCGAGCTGCTCGCGGAACTGCTCACGCAGGAGGCGGCGACCCAGCAGCTGGAGGCGCTGGCCGCGCAACTGGTCGAGCGGCTCGGCCGCTATCAATCCGCAGGCGGCTCGTCGTTCTCGGCATACAAAACGCTGAAAGAGGTGCAGCCGCAAACCTTGTTGGCGAAGATTCTCGCCGGACTGTCCCTCGGACCCGATACCAGCGATTTCGACATGGAGATCGCCCGCCGCGCGGCGCGGCAGCGGATCGCCGGTTTCACGGCCTCCGTCGAGGCGGAGACCAGGCGGCGGGCCGCCGAACGATTCGGCCGCGAGCGGGTGGCGAGCTACAGCGTCGCCCGGCAGGCCGAAGAGGTCGACTTCCTGCGTGCGTCCCAGGCCGAACTCGCCGAGCTCAAACGCGGTGTCCAGCGGCTGGCCCGCATCCTGGCCGCGCGCTTGGCCGCGCGACGCAGGCACGCCCGCCGCGGCGAAATCGACTTGCGCCGCACCCTGCGCAAATCCATGTCGACCGGCGGCGTGCCGATCGACCTGGTGAACCGTAAGCCGCGCCCCGGCCGTCCGGATCTGGTGCTGCTGTGCGACGTCTCCGGCTCGGTGGCCGGTTTCAGCAATTTCACGCTGCTGCTGGTGAGCGCGCTGCGCGAGCAGTTCTCCCGGGTACGGATCTTCGCGTTCGTCGACCAGGTCGACGAGGTGACCCGGTTCTTCGATCCGCACACCCACCTCGAAGAGGCGATGACCAGGATCTTCACCGAGGCCGACGTCGCGGGCCCGGACGGGCACTCCGACTACGGCCACGCGCTGGCCGGATTCGCCAGGGACTTCCCGGATGCCGTTACCAGCCGCACTTCGCTGCTGATCCTCGGCGACGCGCGCACGAACTATCGCGACCCGCGACTGGCCACCCTCCGGTCGCTGGTCGAGGTCGCCAAGCACGCGCACTGGCTCAATCCGGAACGGCGGGACCAGTGGGGCTCCGGCGACTCCGCCGCGGACAAGTACGGCGATGTCATCGAAATGCACGAATGCCGCTCGGCGAAACAGCTCACCGCGGTCGTGTCCCGGCTGCTGCCGGTGTAGGAGACGAGCATGGACGACACCGCGCTGCTGAGCTACTGCCTGGCCAAGCCGGGCGCCTGGCAGGACGAGCCGTGGGAGGGCGACGTCGTCGCCAAGGTCGGCGACAAGATCTTCGCTTTCCTCGGCGCCACATCGGTCGGCCTCAAATGCGGACGGTCCCGCGAGGAGGCCGACGAACTGGTCCAGGTGTACCCGCACGACGTGGCGGCGTCGGCCTACATCGGCCGATACGGCTGGAACGTCGTCCAGCTCGCAGGCGCCGTCCCGGATAACGAACTGTACGAGCTGGTAGATCTCTCCTACGACGCCGTCGTGAGCAAACTGCCGAAATCCGAACGCCCCACCTGAGGCGAAAGCCTTCGTTAAGCGAACCTTTGGCGGGAGCCGACAAGATCGGCAGCCATGGTGAACAGAACGCCGCACGATCCGGCGGCGGCGCACAACAACTATTCGTTCCAGGTCGACCTGCGCGGGATAGTCGATCTGCTCTCGCATCACCTCTACTCGAGCCCGCGGGTCTATCTACGCGAGCTGTTGCAGAATGCCGTCGACGCGGTCACCGCGCGCACCTTGCTGGACCCGGGGGCGCCCACCGCGATCCGGCTCACCGTGGACGGGTCCGGCCTGCGGCTCAGCGATCCCGGTGTCGGCTTGACCGAGGCCGACGTCCACCGGTTCCTCGCCACCATCGGCCGTTCCGCCAAGCGCGACGACATCGAAGGCGCACGACGCGAGTTCCTCGGGCAGTTCGGGATCGGACTGCTGGCTTGTTTCACCGTCGCCGAGACCATCCGGGTGGTCACCAGATCGGCCACCGACCCGACCGCACCGCCCGTCGAGTGGCTGGCCGCCGCCGACGGCACGTACTCGGTGCGCTCGCTCGACCCGGGGGAGCACCCGGAGCCGGGCACCACGGTGTTGCTGGCTCCGCGCCGGGGAGCGCAGGCGTGGTTCCAGCCCCAGCGGGTGATCGATCTGGCGCGCGAGTTCGGGTCGCTGCTGCCCTATGCGGTGACGGTGGACGCGGACGATGTCGTCACGACGGTCACCGAAGGCGTTCCGGTCTGGCGTCGCGAGTATCCGACACCGGGCGAGCGCAGGGCCGCGCTGCTCGAGTACGGTCAGCGGACGCTGGGCTTCCCTCCGCTCGACGTGATCGACCTCGATGCCGGCCCGGCCGGAGTCAGCGGCGTGGCGTACGTGCTGTCCCAGCCGGGGAATCCGTCCGAGAGCAGTGCGCATCGGGTGTACCTCAAAGGGATGCTGCTGGGCGACGCGGTGCGCGGCGTGCTGCCGGACTGGGCGTTCTTCGTGCGCTGTGTGCTCGACACCGACATGCTGCGTCCCACCGCGTCGCGGGAAGGGCTCTACGAGGACGAGCGGCTCGCCGTGGTCCGGGAGGTGCTCGGTGACCGGATCCGGGACTGGCTCACCGAGATCGCCGCCGAACAGCCGCAGCGACTGGCCGCGTTCCTGTCCGTGCACGCCCTCGGAGTGAAGGCCCTGGCCTCGCATTCTCTCGACCTGCTGCGGATCATGTTGCCGCACTTGCACTTCGAGACCACCGATGGCCGGGTTCCGCTCACCGAATTCGCCCGCGGTCACCGCACCGTGCGGGTGACCGCGACGGTGGAGGAGTTCCGCCAGGTGGCCGCGACCGCCGCCGCGCAGGGGATCGGCGTGGTCAACGGCGGCTACGCCTACGACCGCGAGCTGGTCGCGCAGCTGCCCCGGTTGCTGGCCGGCGTCGAGGTGGTGGAACTGGACGCCGACGCGATCACCGCGGCGCTCGACCCGGTCGACCCCGGCGAGGAACTGGCGCTGGCCCCGGTGCTCGCGGTGGCGCGCACCACGCTCGACCCGCTGTCCTGCGACGTGATCCTGCGCGCTTTCCATCCGGTCTCGGTGCCCGCGCTCTACCTCGACGGCCGCGCCGCCCGCAACGAACGCGCCAGGGCGCAGACCGCCGAGGGCGCCGACGAACTGTGGACCGAGATCCTGGGCGCCCTGGCCGTCACCACGCCACGTGCCCAGCTCGTGCTCAACCACCACAGCCCGATCGTGCGCAGACTGGCCCGCATCGGCGACCCGGGCTTGCTGAAGACGGCCGTGGAATCGCTGTACGGGCAAGCCCTGCTGATGACGCATCGTCCGCTGAGCGCGGCCGACACGGCATTGCTCAACCGCGCCTTCGGCGAATTCCTCGGCTGGGCCACACAACGCGCCGCGGGCCGCGGCGAAGAGACGGAGTGAGCATGGACGCCACCGAGATCGGCGCGACGCTGGCGCAGGTCTGCGCGCTGCCGCACGGCCGGACGCGGACCGCGCGTTTGGAAACCCTGGCCGCGGCCGCCAAAGCGGGACCGGACCGCGCGCTCGAAGGCAGGGTGTTGCTGGAGCTGGCGAAGTCCTACACCTATGCGGGCGAACGCGATCTGGTGCCCGTCGCCTATGGCAGGTTGCTGCGCATCTACGACGATCACCCCGCCGAACTGGGGTCGATGACGTATTCGGTGCACTGGTACCTGAAATGGATGACCTGGGGGATGATCGACAACCCGTCGATCCCGTTGGACACGATCGACCGCTGGTTCGGCGAGCTGGAGAGCCGATATCGCCAGCGCGGCTACAGTCCGCGCCCGGTGCTGGCGCTGCGCTCCGAACTCGCCCGCAAGATCGGTGACACCGCGGCTGCCGCCACGTGGCTGGAGGCGGCGATGGCCGCCGCGCGCGACAGCATGTCCGACTGCGAGGCCTGTGAGCGCAGCGAATGGGGCGTGACGAGCGTGTATCTGGGCGACGACGAAGCCGGGCTGGCGCACTGGCGACCGGTCCTCGACGGCGAGCGCACCTGCGCCGAAGAACCGCACCGCGTGCTCGCCGCGGCACTGCTCCCGCTGGTGCGCACCGGTCGCGTCGCCGCCGCGCGCGGCGCGCACCTGACCGGGTACCCCTTGGTCCGGCACACCGAGGACCTGCGTCCCTCGGTGGCGCTGCATATGGAATTCTGCGCGCTGACCGGCAACGAGGCGCGCGGGTTGGAGATCCTCGCCGAACACGCGAGCTGGCTCACCGATCCCGGCGCCGACGCGGGCGCGCGGCTCTCGTTCGCGACCGGCGCGTGCGTGCTGTTGCGCAAGTTGGTCACCCTGCGGCTGGGCGAGCTTCCCTTGGCGGACGGGACGGTGGAATCGGTGCGTGCGGACCTCGAGGTCGAGATCGGCGCGCTGTGCGCGCGCTACGACGCCCGCAACGGCAACAACGCGGTGAGCCTGCGCACCGCCGCACGGCTCGCCGCCCCGCCGCTGCTCGACCGGTTGCCGCTCGGTGTGCGCAGCACCCTGCCCCGCGCCGGAAGCGGTCCGGACGCGGTCGCGGCAGCCGACGACTTCTCCGGCGACCGGGCCGCGGAGGTGCGCAGGCTGTCCGAACTCGGCGCCGCTCGGCTGGCCGATACGCCCGAGGAGGCGGAAGCGTATCTGCGCGAAGCGCTGGCGCTCGGTACGCCGGTGCTGGCCGGCGAGGAGGCCGCCCGGCTGGCTGCGCAGCTGGTCATCGCCGTGGCCGGTCAGCCCGACCGCGAACTCGATCTGGCCGACGCCGCGGTGCGCGCCGCCGCACGCTGGGAAGGGCTGTCCGAACCGGACGTGCTGCATCACACCGTGGTGGCCGCGCGCGCGTTCCACCGCGCCGAGCGCCACGGCGAGGCGGTCGCATTGTTCGAGCAAGCGCTGGTCAGCGGTGCCCTGCCGTATCCGTCCGGTGAACTGGCGGCGGTCCGCGCGCAGTTCGGCCGGTCGCTGCTCGCGCTGGACCGGCACCGCGAGGCCGCGCACCAGTTCCTCGAAGGGGCGCGGCTGGTCGAGCACGTCCCGGAGCGCACCGATCTGCACGCCGACCTCGCCTGGTCGGCCGCCACCGCGCTCGAGTACTGCGGGCAGGACCAGGAGGCGGTGGCGGCCTATCACCGGGCGGCCGAGCTGTCGGCCCGGCTGGGTGAGGTGGCGGCGCGGGCGCGCTGCCTGCGGTCGGCTGCCTGGCTCCAGGTGTCCGGTGGAGCTGATTCCGGACGCTGGCTCCCGTCGATGCGGGCGCTGACCGCCGAACTGGCCGCGCTGGCCGACCGGTCGGCCGAGGCGGCCGAGGAGCTCGCGCACACCCGCGATCAGCTGGCCCGCATGCTGGAGATCGGCGGCGTCACCGAGACCAGCGCCTGAACGCAGCGGTCGGAGTGCGGGCGGGCGTCACCAGTTCGGCGCCCGCCTCGCTTACCGGCCCGTGCGGGCCGCACGTCACCCGTTAAGCTCGGCAGTCATGCACGAGAGAGGTCGGCGCGGCCGCAAGCTCGGTGTGATGGGCGGCACGTTCGACCCCATCCACCATGGGCACCTGGTCGCCGCCAGCGAGGTCGCCCACCGGTTCGACCTGGACGAAGTGATCTTCGTCCCGACCGGACAGCCGTGGCAGAAATCGCACAAGCAGGTCAGCCCGGCCGAGGATCGGTACCTGATGACCGTCATAGCGACCGCGTCAAATCCCCGGTTCTCGGTGAGCCGCGCGGACATCGACCGTGGCAAGGTCACCTACACCGTCGACACCCTGCGGGAGATGCGATCGCAGCATCCCGGCGCCGAGCTGTACTTCATCACCGGTGCGGACGCATTGGCCAGCATCCTCACATGGCAGGATTGGGCGGAACTGTTCGAACTGGCGAAGTTCGTCGGGGTGAGCCGTCCGGGGTACGAGCTGAACACCGATCATCTCGAGGAGTATCTGCGGGATCTTCCGTCCGATGCGGTGACCATGATCGAGATCCCGGCACTGGCGATCTCGTCGAGCGAATGCCGTCGCCGCGCCGCCGAGAACCGGCCGGTGTGGTACCTCGTCCCGGACGGCGTGGTGCAGTACATATCGAAGCGGCACCTGTATGTGCCCGGAGCAGCGGAAGGTAGCTGAGCGTGAGCGAGCACAGCGAGGTGCGGGGATGACCGCGTCGGTCGAGTCGGTGGAGATCGCGCAGGTGGCCGCGCGGGCCGCGGACGAGAAGCTGGCATCCGACGTGGTGGTGCTCGACGTGTCCGAGCAGCTGGTGATCACCGACTGCTTCGTGATCGCGTCCGCGCCCAACGAACGTCAGGTCAACGCCATCGTCGACAACGTCGAGGAGAAGCTGCGCGCGGCCGGGCACAAGCCGGTCCGGCGCGAGGGCACCCGCGAAGGCCGCTGGGCGCTGCTGGACTACGTCGACGTGGTCGTGCACATCCAGCACAACGACGAGCGCAATTTCTATGCGCTGGAACGGTTGTGGAAGGACTGCCCCGTCGTGCCGGTCGCAGGCATCACCGGGGCCGCGCCACAGACGCGCGCCGCGGCGACGGAGGACGAGGCGCGATCGTGAGCAGACACGCCGGCGTGCGCACCCTGATCCTGTTGCGCCACGGGCAAACCGAATGGAACGCCACCGACCGCATGCAAGGCCAGATCGACACCGATCTCACCGAACTCGGTCGCAGGCAGGCCAAAGAGGCCGCGCGCGAGCTGGTTTCGCGCAACGCCATCGCCATCCACTCCTCGGACCTGCGCCGGGCCTTCGACACCGCGACGGCTCTGGCCGAGCACACCGGGCTCACCGTCGTTCCCGACGTCAGGTTGCGGGAGACCAACCTCGGCGACTGGGAGGGCCTGACCCACCTGGAGGTCGACGCCGACTACCCGGGCGCGCGCATGGCGTGGCGGCTGGACGCGAAGTACACCCCGCCCAATGGCGAGAGCAAGCTCGAGGTCGGCGCGCGGTCGCTGCCGGTGGTGCAGGAGTTGCTGGTCGGGCGGCAGGACTGGCCCGGCCGGACTATCATCCTGGTGGCGCACGGCGGGCTGATCGCCGCCCTCACGGCCGCGCTGCTCGACCTGCCGCCGCAGAACTGGCCCATCCTCGGAGGACTGGCCAACACCAGCTGGGTGCAGCTCAGCAGTCACGGTCCGAGCATCGAACAGCCCGGCTGGCGTCTGGATGTGTGGAACGCGTTGGCGAAGGTAGCACCGGATGTCCTCTGACGAGCCGATCAGATCGGTCCCGGACGAACTGTTCCGTAAGGTGTCGGCGAAAGCCGAGCGGCAGTTGCCGGACGCGTTGTTCGGCGGCCCGTCGCCGGCGGCCCGCGAACCCGAGGGTACGCCCGACGCGTCCCCGCGCGCGGTCGCGGAGTCCGGCGGGTCGTCCGACCCGGCCGAGGAATCCGACGCGGAGGACGACGGATCCGCCGAGGTCGCCGCGGACATCGCCACCGAGGCGGAGCCGCAGGTCCACGTCGGCGGCGCCACATCGCCGGTCGACACTGACACCCCGGGACCGATCGCCGAGTCGGCGGAAGCGTTCGATGCATCGATTGCGGCGGCGGGCGAATCCGCGGTAGCTGAATCGGTTGCTACGGCAGAGGAGTTCGCCGCAGCGCTCGACGAATCGGTTGCCTCGGCGGCGGACGGGTCCGCAGTAGTGCTCGATGAATCGGCTGTGGTGGCGGGCGGGTCCGCGGTAGCTGAATCGGTCGCTACGGCGGAGGAGTTCGCCGCAGCGCTCGACGAATCCGTTGCCTCGGCGGCGGACGGGTCTTCAGCAGACGCGATCGCCGCATCGCCCGTACCGACCGTCGCGGCAGTAGAGCCCGCCACAGTGGCGACCGGACCTGTCGAGTCCGGAGAAGCCGAACTCGCTCGAACCGAGTCGGCCGCTGCCGCTGCGGAATCCGCGGCAGGTGACGACCCTGCCGGAGCGGAGGAGGCCGCGCGCCCGGTGCTGCTGGTGATCGCAGACTCCCTCTCCTATTTCGGGCCCAAGGGCGGACTGCCCGCGGACGATCCGCGAATCTGGCCGAATCTGGTGGCCGCCGAACTGGATTGGGACGTCGAGCTGGTCGCGCGGATCGGCTGGACCTGCCGCGACGCCTACTGGGCGCTGATCGGCGATCCCCGGGTGTGGGCGGCGGTGCCGCGCGCGGGTGCGGTGGTCTTCGCCGTCGGCGGCATGGACACGCTGCCCTCGCCGCTGCCGACCGCGCTGCGCGAACTGATCCGCTATGTGCGCCCGCCCGCCCTGCGCCGAGTTGTCCGCGCCACCTACAACTGGTTGCAGCCGAAGCTGTCGAAACTCGGTAGGCCCGTGGCGCTTCCGCCCAAGGTGAGCGTCGACTACCTGGAACAGTCCCGCACCGCGCTGGCGCAGTTGCGCCCCGACCTGCCCGTTGTCGCGGTGTTGCCGTCGGTGCACGACTGCGCGGCCTACGGTCGGGTGCACTCCGGGCGCCCGCGGGCGGTCGAGGCAATGCGCGCCTGGTCGGGGCGGACCTCGGTGCCGCTGGTCGACCTGGGTGAAGCGGTGCGCGACAACATCTTCTCCGGTGCGGCGAATCCGGACGGTATCCACTGGGGCTGGGACGGCCACACGGCGGTGGCCAACGCGATGGTCAAGACCCTGCAGGAGGTTCGGTAGTCCGTGGCAGTCGTGGTCGTCACCGATTCGTCCGCCGGTCTCCCTACCGAACACCTCGACGAACTGGATATCGCCGTCGTCCCGCTGCACGTCCTGGTCGGCGACCGAGCGATGCGGGAAGGCGTGGACCCCGTCGACATCGACTATGCCTCCGACACCGTGACTACCTCCGCCCCCTCGCCCGGCGAGTTGCGCGAGGTCTACGAGCAGGCATGGGAACGCAGCGGCGGCGACGGCGTGGTCGCGGTGCATCTTTCCCGCCGGCTGTCCGGGACGTGGGAGGCCGGTCGCCAAGCCGTGCGGGACATGGACGCCGCCGACCGGGTCCGGCTGGTCGACTCGCTGGGGGCCGGGCTGGCCACCGGGCTGCCCGCGCTGGCGGCCGCGAGGCGGGCCAGGACCGGGGCGCCGCTGGAGGTCGTCTACGACGCGGCGGTCGCCGCCGCGGCGCGCGCCCGCACGTTCATCCTGGTCAATCGCACCGAGCAGTTGCGCCGCGGTGGCAGGCTGTCGTCGGCGGCGACGTTCTTCGGCAGCGAGCTGGTCACCAAGCCGCTGCTGCACCTTGTCGAAGGGCGGCTGGAACTGCGCGAGAAGGTCCGCACGCGGTCCAAGGCGTACGCGAAACTCGTTGCCGCGGCGGTCGACGCGGCCGGCGAGGACGGCGCCGCGGTGGCCGTGCAACACCTCGGCGCAGAGGACGCCGCCCATTCCATCGCGGATCAGCTGCGTGAACTCGTTCCCGGCATCAGAGAACTCATCGTCGCCGAATTCGGGCCTGCGCTCGCGGTGCACCTCGGATTGGGAGCGCTCGGCGTGCTCGTCGTCCCGGGCGGCTGCCACTGAGCGCTGCCGAACCGGCGCTGGGAGAACAATCTTGGTGATTCGAATGCGAGCGTGCCGCCGGACGCGCGGTTAGCGTCGGGGCATGAGTGTGTCGGGGCCGCCGGTTCGTCCGCCGCTGACCGTGACCTCGGTCGACTGGGAACATCCGGACGCGGTGACGTTGCGCGCGGAGATGGCTGCCGAGGTCGGTCCGCGCTACGCCGACCTGGCGCGGCAGCTGCCCACCAACCCGAACGCCGTCGATCCGCCCACCGTGCACAGCACCTTCGTGGCGTACTCGGACGGGCCGGTGGGCCACGCCGCGATGCGGTGGAACGCGGCGGACCTCGAAGTGAAACGAATGTTCGTCCGCCCCGCGCACCGCGGCTCGGCCGCGGCGGCGTCGCTGCTCGCCGCCGCCGAGGATGCCGCCCGCGCGGCCGGACGCCCTCGGTTGATCCTGCAAACCGGGCACCTGCAACCGGAAGCCGTACGGTTCTACGAACGCAGCGGCTACCAGCGGATCCCGATCTTCTCGCCGTATGAGGTTCTGCCGCTGTCGAACTGCTTCGCGAAAGATCTGGGCTGAGCCGATCTCCTGATCGTCCGAGTCGCCGACCGGTCGAGTAGGAGTTGTGCACAGCGCCGCGGTTATCAACAGGTTCGTCGAATCGGCTGGTCGGTCCGGATTCTTCACCGTGCGGCGGCACTACCGTCGCCGCCATGTCAGGACAGGACGAACGCGAGCGGGTACGACGGCGATTGGGTGAGCTGACCGCCCGGGTCGGCGCGAGCAGGACGGCCGGTGTGGGCACCGGGGCGGCCGAGCCGGGGGCGGCCGAGCGCGGACCGTCCGAGTGGGAGGCGGCGCGATCTCCGAGGGGCCAGCTCGGGCGCCGGACCGGGCAACCGGATAGGACGCGGCTCGGGGATCCCGGCCGAGCCGCCATGTCACGTACGGGCCAGCCGGCCCTGGTCGCACCACCGTCGGTACCCGACGAAAGTCCGTCGCGGTCGGCGGAATCCGGATCGAAGACGAGCAGCACGCCGCGTGTCCTTCGACGCGCTACCGGGACCGGAGAAGCATGGCCCGCATCCCGGAACGCCGAGACGGGGGTGGACATTCGTGCACCCGGATCCGAGGACGAAGATGGCCGCCGATCGGCACGCGAAAGCGGCTTCGCCGATGGCGCTGCGCAGGTGGGTGAACCACAGCCCGAGGACAGTTCGGGCGAAGCGGGAAAGTGGGAGCTCTCGCGGCTGCCCGGCGCCCCGGCTCCGGGCCGGGAGGACGACGACGATGTCGGTCGTGTGCGGTCTCCCGGCTGGCTGGAGGAGCCGGGGCGGCGGCAACGCCTTGTGCCCGAACGGTTCCGGGGCATGCGGATCGATCCGGGCCGTCGCGGGGTGCGCACGCTGGCGTTCGTCGGGTTCGCCGCGATGGTGATCGCCGGGGTGATCGTGTTCCGCGAGCGCCCGATCGCCCACTCGGTGCCGCCGTTGCCGGTCCGGCAAACCGTCGCGCTGGAAACCTCCGGTGCGGCTGTGTCGGCGAGCGCGGTCGGTGGTCCTGCAACTCCGCAGGAGCGTGTGGCCCCCGGCCCGCCGGTGACCGAACTGGTCGTCAGCGTGGTCGGCCTGGTCCAGCGCACCGGTCTGGTCCGGCTTCCGGATGGCTCGCGTGTCGCCGACGCCCTCGCCGCGGCGGGCGGCCCGAGCGAAGGCGCCGACACCAGTGGCCTGAATCTGGCCCAGCGATTGGCCGACGGCGACCAGGTGCTGGTCGGTCCGGCCGTGCCGAGCGCCGGTGCGCCGCAGCAGGGCAGCAGCACGATCGGTGCGGGCGGGCGTCCACCGTCCGGGTCCGCTGCCACAACGGGTCGTCCGTCGGTCCCAGCGGGCCGGGTCGACCTCAATACGGCCTCCGAGGCCGAACTCGATGCCCTTCCCGGTGTCGGGCCGGTCACCGCCCGCGCCATCATCAGCTGGCGAACGAGCAATGGGCGTTTCACCTCCGTCGAGCAACTCGGCGAGGTCGACGGCATCGGCCCGGCCCGCCTGGCCCGGTTGCGTGATCTGGTGCGGGTATGACCGCGGGCGGCTCGGGCGATTCGGTTCGCCGGGCGCTGGGATCGCGTGCGGGATCCTCGGTGGGCGGCGGCGGGGCTGTTCGAGCTGCGGAGGCGGGCGGTGCCGAGCCTCTCCGGAGTTCGACGGAGGGCGTTGCGGCGGCGGAACCCGGCATCGCACAGGTGCTGGACGCTCGCCTGCTACCCGCCGCGTTGTGCTGCTGGGGCGCGACCATTCTGGCGCTGACGGCGGGGTGGCGGGCCGGGGTGCTGGTGGCCGCCATGGCGACGATCGCGGCTATCGGGTTGTGGGTCCTGCTGTTGTGCGCAATCGCGCACCGTCGAGAACGCAGGCGAGCGGTAGCGGTGGTGGCGCTCGCGGCCGTGGTGCTCGGTGCGGGGTTCGCGGCCGCGGCGGCATGGCGGGAACATCGAGTGGCGACGCATCCGCTCCGCGCGGTGACGGGGCAGTCACTCCGGGTGGTCGTCACCCCCTCGGACGATCCGAAGCCGGTGCGCGCCAAGGTTTCCGGGGCCGAGCGGCTATGGGTGGTCCGGGCGGATCTGCGGGAGTACCGGCGCGGCGGCGTGACGGTACGAGCCGGTGGAGCGGTAGTCGTCCTGGCCACCGGGCCGGAGTGGGCCGACCTCTCACCGGGCAGGCCGGTCGAGTTCCGGGCCCGGGTGGATCAGCCGCGCCGACCCGATCTCACCGTCGTGACGCTCCATGCGCAGGGAGCGCCCGGCGTCGCCGGGCCGCTGCCCTGGTGGCAGCGCGTCGCGAATTCGGTACGCGCCGATTTCGCGGCGGCGGCCGCGCGGGCACTTCCGCCAGGCTCCGCAGGTCTGTTGCCCGCGCTCGTCGTCGGCGACACCTCCGCGCTGTCCGACGAAGTGCGCGCCGACTTCGAGGTCGCCGGGCTGCAACACCTGACCGTGGTGAGCGGGGCGAATTTCACCATCCTGCTGTCCGTCGTGCTGTTTCTCGTGCGGCTGCTGACGCTCGGTCCGCGCGCCGCCGCGGCCGTCGCCGCCGCGGCGCTGCTCATGTTCGTCGTCCTCGCGCGGCCGGACCCGAGTGTGCTGCGCGCCGCTGCGATGGGCGCGATCACCCTGCTGGCCGTGCTCACCGGTCGGCGGAAACAGGCGCTACCCGCGCTGTGCGCGGCGATCATCGCGCTGCTGGCCCTGTGGCCCGGACTCGCCGTCGACGCGGGATTCGCGCTGTCGGTCGTCGCGACGGGCGGCCTGATCCTGCTGGCGCCGAGCTGGGCCGATTGGTTGCGCGCTAAAGGATGGTGGCGCATGCCCGCGGAGATAGTCGCGGTGTCCGCGGGGGCGTTCGTGGTCACCACCCCGATCATGATCGCGCTCACCGGGCGGCTCAGTCTGGTCGCGGTGCTCGCGAATGTGCTCGTAGCCCCGGTCATCGCCCCGATCACCGTCATCGGAGCGGGCGGTGCGGTGCTGGCGTGTCTGTGGTCACCGCTGGCCGACTTGGTTCTGCGCTGCGCGGCTCCACCACTGTGGTGGTTGCTCTGGGTGGCCGAATACGCGGCCGCGGTGCCCGGCGCGGCCGTCGCGGTCCCGGGTGGTCTCGCCGGCGGGCTGGGCGCGAGCGTACTGGTAGTGGTCGCGATCGCGGCGTTGCGTGTACGAGCCGTGCGACGCATCGCCGCGGCGGTGGCGCTCGGTATCGCGGCGGTACTGGTCCCGGTGCGGCTCTGGCACCCGGGCTGGCCGCCGGACGGCTGGGTCCTCGCCGCGTGCGACGTGGGCCAAGGCGACGGCCTCGCCTTGGCGGTGGGCCCCGGCGCCGCCGTCGTCATCGACGTAGGACCCGACCCGCGCCCGATGCGCACCTGTTTGGACCGGCTGCGTATCTCACGCGTCCCGCTGCTGATCCTCACCCATCCGCACGCCGACCACATCGGGGGACTCACCGGTGCACTGCACGGCCGTGCGGTCGACGCGATAGCCGTCGGCATCCACGAACTCGACGGGCTTGCGGGGCCTGTCCGGCCCGAACACACGCAGCCGTCTCCCGCGGCGGACGGCGGCTGCGGTTCCGTGCCGGCCGCGGATGCCAACGGGCACGCCGAAGTCGGGAAGGGGCACGCGCTGATCACCCGCGCCGATCCTCTGATCGGTTCGGCGGGATTACCGGGGGTGTCGGCAGACAGCCGTATTCGCCTTGTTCGCCCACCCGGCCGGGTTCGGACAAGCTGCGGCGCAGCCGAACCGGAGAGCGGACAGGCCGCAGGGTCGTTCGACGACGCGCGCGTCCCAGTCTCTGGGCCGGCTCAGATCGTGGCCGTCGCCAAGAGGGCGCAAGTGCCGCTGCTGGAATTGTCGGCCGGACACGTCCTGAGTTTCGGTTCGGTCGAACTCGAGGTGCTCGCGCCGTCCAGGAACGGGCCGCGGCCGGTCCGGGGCGCCGAAACCGAAGACGCCAACGACCGCTCGATCGTCGTCACCGCCCGCACGCCCGCAGGCCGAATTCTGCTCACCGGTGACATCGAGGCCGACGGCCAGCGAGCGCTCATGCGCGCCGGAATTCCCATCCAGGCCGACGTCCTCAAACTGCCGCACCACGGATCACGCACCACCACAAGGGAATTCCTCGAGGCGGTGCGCCCTCGCCTGGTGCTGGTCAGTGTGGGCGTCGGCAATACATTCGGACACCCACACCCTGCCGTTCTCGCAGACCTGTCCGCTCTCGGCGCGACGGTGGCCCGGACGGATCGGCGAGGCGATATCGCGGTCATCGGTGGCGGGCCACACCTGCGCGTGACGAGTGCACGGTGACCGCGCGGGTCGGGACTGCTCCGCGGATCCGGTCGCCGTGCCGATCATTTCGCTCGCCGCACCCGGATCTTCGCCAGAGCAGCCGGCATGTGCTCGCGTTCGGCCGGTCTCATTGATCGATCCGCGCGTGCTCGGTGGTCGCGGTAGGTGTCGGTCCGTGACCGTAGGATCGGCCTGTGGACGAGCGCGACGAGTGGAGCAATGCGGCAGAGCCTTCGGGCGCGACGCCCTCCGGCATCGAGGAGACGCTGTCGTGAGCGAGCGTCCCGCGCCGGTGCACTTGGTACTGGGGGAAGAAGAACTGCTGATCGAGCGGGCGCTGGCGGCGCTGACCGCGCAGGTGCGGGCGTTGGCGCCGGATCCGGACGCGGTGCCGGTCGATCGCTTGCGCGCGGGTGACGCGAGTACCGCCGAGCTGGCGGAGTTGCTGAGCCCGTCGCTGTTCGCCGAGGACCGGGTGATCATCCTCGACTCTGCGGCCGAGGCGGGCAAAGACGCGGTCGCGGTGATCACCGAGGCGGCGCAGAGCCCGCCCGAAGGTGTGGTGCTGGTCGTTCTGCACTCCGGCGGCGGACGAGCCAAAGCGCTGGCACCGGCCTTGCAGAAAGCCGGGGCGGTCACGCACGAGTGCGCCAAACTGACCAAGGCCGCCGAGCGCGTCGAGTTCGTGCGCGGTGAGTTCCGCACCGCCGGAGTGCGGGTGACCGGCGAGGTCGTCCAGGTGGTGCTGGAGACGGTGGGCTCGGACCTGCGTGAGCTGGCCGCGGCGTGTGGGCAGCTGGCCGCCGACACCGGCGGCAAGATCGACGTGGCGGCCGTGCGCCGGTACTACTCGGGCAAGGCCGAGGTCTCCGGGTTCGACGTGGCCGAACTCGCGGTGGCGGGGGATCGCCCCGGGGCGATGGAGGCGCTGCGCTGGGCGAACGACCGCGGCGTTCCGCACGTCTTGCTCGCCGACGCGCTCGCCGACTCGGTGCACACCATCGCGCGCGTCGGCTCGGCCGGGCGCGGCGACCCGTTCAAGCTGGCCCAGCAACTCGGCATGCCGCCGTGGAAGGTGAAGAAGGCGCAGGCACAGGCCCGCGGCTGGACCCCGGCGACCATCGGCTCCGCCCTCCAGGTGGTCGCGACCCTCAACGCCGACGTGAAGGGCGGCGCCGCCGACGCCGGTTACGCGCTGGAACACGCCCTCACCCAGATCCTGGACCTGCACGGCGCGGGCTGAGCACCGATCTCGTCGGTCCGCGCCGACCTGCCCGCCTCGTCGAACGGTTCATCGAGCCAGCGGGCACCCACGTGCGAAGGGTTTTGCTCATTGGGTGACCGCGGGGTCAGTCCAGGCAGAACTCATTGCCCTCAGGGTCGGTCATCACGATATGGCCGGCGTCCAGAGGGGGCGAGGGCTCATGGCGGCGTACCCGTGTCGCTCCCAGCCCGACGAGCCGATCGCACTCGGCCTCCAGGGCCGCCATCCGTTCTTCTCCCTGTAGTCCGGGAGCCGCCCTGACGTCGAGGTGGACGCGATTCTTGGCGACTTTGTCCTCCGGCACCTGCTGGAAGAACAGTCGCGGGCCGTGCCCGTCCGGGTCCTCGATGGCCGATCTGGTATTGCGCTGCTCGGGCGGTACACCGACACGGGCGAGGAACTCCTCCCATGCGGCCAGAGGGTCGGCGTCGGCGGGCAGGTCGACGCCGGGTGGGCCTGGATGGACGTAGCCCAGTGCGTCGCGCCAGAAGGTCGACAGTGCTCGCGGGTCGTGGGCGTCGAAGGTGATCTGGATGTGACGGCTCATCGGGTTGCTCTTCCGTTCGTGGCGAGTCGGGTGTGCAGGTAGAGGTCGCGCAGCAGACAGACCTCGGACAGGTGGTGGATCAGTTCGCGGTGAATGTGTAGCACCAGGTCGGCCATGGGCAATTCGGGAAAGGGTTCCTGCGCGCCGATCGGCGCCCGCAGCCCGGCGTCGCCGAGGCCGCGCACGCCGGCCAGCCAGATGTCGAGCTGGTTTTCGAGCTGGTCGAGTGCGGTGGCCGCGCTGCCGGCGTATTCCCAGGTCTCGTACGACGCGGCGGGCGCCCCGAAGTGCGCGGCGTTGCGCGCGGCGAGCACGCCGACGATGACGTGACCGAGTCGCCAGGCGATCGTGGTGAACGCCGCGGGGACCGGCTGCGGGAAGACGTAGTCGATCGTGAAGTCTCCGGCGCCGATCGGCACCGGTGTGGTGGAGTCACCGCGCGGCCGGACGCTCCAGGCGTCCGGTACCGGTGACCAGAAGTACTCGTCGTCGGTGAGACCGTCCAGCCGCGAGCGGAGCTGATGGTTCCAGTGGTGCTCCCACTGCTCGCGCAGTGTCCGGTTCCAGTCGAGTTCGTCTGTGCCCATGGCGCTAGCCTGGCACCCCTAGCGGACAGAATCGGTCCGCTATTTCCGGCACGCTGGGCGAGGTGAATATGGCAGGCGGCGACGAACGGGGTACGACCGAGCGGGTGCTCACTCTGCTCGGGCTGTTACAGCAGCGCCAGGTCTGGACCGGCCCCGAACTCGCCGACCGGCTCGGGGTCACGCCGCGCACGATACGGCGCGATGTCGAGCGGCTACGCACGCTCGGCTATCCCGTGCAGGCCAGCAACGGTGTCGGCGGTGGCTACCAGCTCGGGCCGGGACAAGACCTGCCACCGCTGCTGCTCGACGACGAGGAAGCGATCGCCACCGCGGTCGCACTGCTCGTCGGCGCGGGTGGCGCGATCACCGGTGCCGGCGACGCCGCGCTGCGGGCGCTGACCAAACTCGACCGGGTGCTGCCCACTCGTCTGCGGCACGAGGTGCGCGCGCTGGCCGGCTCGGTGGAGTCTTTCGGCACCGGCCACGCGCCGGTCGACGCGGAGGCGCTCATGATGCTGGCCAGAGCTTGTCGCGACGAGGTCGAGGCCGGCTTCGACTATCCGTCCGGGAGCCGGACACGACGGCGGCGGGTCGAGCCGTATCGCCTGGTCGCCTCCGACCGGCGCTGGTACCTGCTCGCCTACGACCTCGATCGTGGCGACTGGCGCACCTTCCGTGTCGACCGAATGACCGATGTGGCCGCTCGGACCTGGCATTTCCGCCCGCGTGCCGCGCCCGACGCGGCGACGTACGTACAAGAGGGTGTGGCCTGCCGGGTCTATCCACACCACGCACGCTTTCTCGTGCACGCGTCGGCCGACACCGTGCGCAGGCAGATTCCGGCGTCTGCTGCCGTCGTACGGTCGCGAGACAACGAGCACTGCGAGGTGCTCAGCGGCGCCGACCACAGCCTCGACGTCGTGCTCATGCACGTGCTGCTGCTCGGGCACAACTTCGAGGTACTCGACCCTCCGGAGCTTGCGGCGCGCTGTCACACCTTGGCGGAGAAACTGCGGACGGCCGGTGCGACGCTTTCACCGATGCCGCAGGCGGAGGAATCCTGAGCTCCGGGCATTGCCGGAACTTCCTGGACAGACCCTCAGCGGATGGTGGATCCGAAATGGGCAGAGCGTGCCCCTAGGGAAGATGCCGCTCGGGCGGAGCCGAAAAGATGCTGTGACAACATCGCGTGCGGCCACGGCTCGGTGCGAGCGCTGGACTACAGCGCCTCCGCGAGTCGTTGGACGCCTGTCCCGGTCACCCCCGCGAGCCCGGCCGCCCGACCGGTCGCCAGGAGCAACAGATCGCTCAGGGGTCCGTGGATCTCCTCCGTCCCGGTTCCGGCCGACCACTCCGCGTCGGTGGCCACCACACGCACGCCGCGCAGACGCTTCTTGCTGCCGTAGAACGGGCTCCGCAGCACATGCTCCAGCGCGACGACGGCCTGTTCGGCGGGCATATCGCGCCGCCGCCCGAGCGGACGGGCGATATCCTGCCCGTGGATCATGGTGTCCACCAGGGGATCCAGCGGCCCGGCGCCTGGTGCTCGCCGAGTCCATCCGGCGCCTTCGCGCAGCTGCGCGATCAACTCTGCGGGTGTGTAGCGGCTCGCGCGATCGCGTGCCATCCGCTCGGTCATCCGGTTCCAGTCGCCTCGTGCCCGGACGACTCCGACGATGGTCGCCCCGAGAGTGACCCGATTGGACAGGGTGAGGTGGGCCGAGACGTCGTGCACGGTCCAGCCGGGACACAGTGAGTCGGCCGCCCATTCGTGGTCGTCCAGCTCGTCGAGGAAATCGGCGACCCCGAGACGTTCGGCGCGCGTCCACATCATGATCTTGTCCAGGTCCATCGTCACCCTCCGCGGTCGGTGCAGTCACCGATACGGACGATGTGACGAGCCGGAATTCATCGGACCGTGGTTCTCGTCACGACGTTCGAACCGGGGGGCTACTCGGCACCAACGGCGCACACCTCGGGCAGCGCCGTGCGGCGATACGAGATCGACTCGCACCGCCGCACGGAGCCGACGATCAGACGCGCCCTTCGATCTTCAGGTCACCGAAGGTGACGCTCTGGGTCATCGGTCGGGTCAGGAACTCGTGCGGGAAGCCGAGATCCACGGCGCTGGCCTGCTCGAGCCGGGCGAGCTGGTCCGCGTCGAACTCCACGTCCAGTGCGCCGAGGTTGTCCTCCAGCTGTGCCGCGGTGCGCGCGCCGATGATCGGCGAGGTGACCGCGGGGTCACGCAGCGTCCAGGCCAGCGCGACTTGCGATGGGGTCCGGCCGATTTCGGTGGCGACCTGCTTGACCACCTCGGCGATGGCGAGACCGCGTTCGGTGAGCGAGCCGTTCGCGGCGGCTACGTTCTTGCGGCTGCCCTCCGGCGAGCCTTCCGCCTCGTGGGCGAGATCGGCGGGGCCGTACTTGCCGGTGAGCACACCGCTGGCCAGCGGAGACCACGGGATCACGCCGAGACCCAGTTCGCGCGCCATCGGAATGAGATCGCGTTCGACGGTCCGCTCGATCAGGCTGTACTCGATCTGCAGCGCGATCAGCGGTGACCAGCCGCGCAGGTCGGCGATGGTCTGCATGCGGGCGACCTGCCAGGCCGGGGCGTCGGAGATGCCGAGGTAGAGCACCTTGCCCGAGCGCACCAAATCGTCCATTCCGCGCAGGATTTCCTCGACGGGGGTCAGGAAATCCCAGGCGTGCAGGTAGAGCAGGTCGATGTAGTCGGTGTTCAGCCTGCGCAAGCTGGCCTCGACCGAGCCGATCATGCTCTTGCGGTGGTTGCCACCGGAATTCGGGTCGCCGGGGCGGCGCAGCATGGTGTATTTGGTGGCCAGCACCAGGCTTTCACGGGTGTCCGCAGTGAATTCGCCGAGCATTTGCTCGGACGTGCCGTTGGTGTACTGATTGGCCGTATCGATGAAGTTGCCACCCCGCTCGACGTAGGTGTCGAAGATCTTGCGGGCTTCGTCCCGGTCCGCGCCCCAGCCCCAATCGGCGCCGAAGGTCATGGTTCCCAAAGACAGTGGAGAAACCCGAAGGCCCGAGCGGCCGAGCAGCCGATAGGTGTCGAGGGTGCGGGCTCCGGACATGTCCAGCTCCTTGTGTTTCGCGATGCCGTGTTGTCGATACACAGTCTTCAGCGGCGCACGAGCCCCAGTAAGGGAAGCTTCTTCCTGGGAAAGCCAGTCCTAGGCAGCCGTAGGATCGACGGTGATGACTGGCACGGTGAATTCGACCCAGCGCCGCGAGCTCAGGCCCGGCGGCGGCCCGCGTGACCACGCAGGGCCCGGGAGCGGCGCGGATCGAGTGCAGGAGATGGGCGCGTTCCTGAGGGCCCGCCGGGAGCGGCTGACGCCGGAGGATCTCGGATTGCCGCAACGCAGGCAGACGCGCCGGACACCGGGGCTGCGGCGGGAAGAGGTCGCCGAGCTGGCGGGCGTGAGCACCGATTACATCGTGCGGCTGGAGCAGGGCCGGGGGCTGCGGCCCTCGGTGGAGGTGTTGCACGCGCTGTCGCGGGCGTTGCGCCTGAACGACGACGAGCGCGCCTATCTGTTCGATCTGGCGCGTCAGCGGCAGCCGGACAACGGCAAGCCGAGCACGGTGCCCGCGGCCGCGCTGGCGATGCTGGTGTGCGATCTGTCGCCGCTACCGGCGATGCTGGTGAATCACCGCTACGACATCCTGGCCTGGAATCGGGAGATGGCGGCGTTGATCACCGACTTCGGCGCCCTGCCGGAGCGGCAGCGCAACTCCATGTGGTTGTGCCTGCTGGACCCGGGCATGCGGGATTTCTACGTCGAGCGTGAGCGCATCATCCGGGAGGGCATCGCGGATCTGCGCGCAGCGTGGGCCGCGCACCCGGACGACCGGGCGCTGGCCGACCTGATCGCCGAGTTCACCGCGTACAGCGCCGAGTTCCAGCAGGCCTGGGCCCGCCACGACGTGCGAGTACAGGGGCGGGGGAACAAACCGTTGCGGCACCCGGTGGTGGGTCCGCTGGTCGTCAGCTACGAGGTGCTGATGCCCGTGCAGGACCCCGACCAGCGGATCATCATCTATCGCGCCGCGGACGCGGATTCCCAGGCGGCGCTCGACCGGCTCGTCGCCGGTCTGGATGCGCCGTGACCTGGGCTATTCCGCGGAACTCAGCACCAGTTCCCCGTCGTCGTCGGCGTCCTCGTAGCGGCCTTCCCACTCCTCGTAGGGGGGCACGTCCTCGTCCCGCGTGACGATCCACTCCAACGAGTAACCGCCGTCGTCGTCGGGAACCAGCACATTCTCGATCTTCAGTCCGAATCCGAGCACCTCGGCCGCGCGGATCACATCCGGCAGATCCTCGGCGCGAACGACCGTCTGATTGGCATACACGGTTACCATGCGCCGAATGGTAGCTGGAACCTCTGACACGGCGCGGGTCGAATCCCGAATCCCCGTGGGGAAGGCGCGCCGGGCACGACAAAAACCGCCGTGGTCATCGAGGCCACGGCGGTTGCGTCACAGCGGGGCGGTACCGACGTGCGGTACCGGGTGGATCAGAGCTTGTTGAAGGCCAGCGACAGAGCCGACTTCTTGTTGGCGGCCTGGTTGGCGTGGATGACGCCCTTCGAGGCGGCCTTGTCCAGCTTGCGGCTGGCGAACTGCAGGCGCTCGGCGGCGGCGTCCTTGTCGCCGGTGGCCGCGGCCTCGCGGAAGCTGCGGATCGCGGTGCGCAGAGCGGACTTGACCGACTGGTTGCGCTTGCGCGCTTCCTCGTTGGTGCGGATCCGCTTGAGCTGGGACTTGATGTTGGCCACGCCGGTTCCTCGTGTTCCTGTCTGGTTGGTCTGCCCTGGGAAAAGTTTGTCGAGCGCGCGACACACCCGGAGTGAACGGGTAACGCAGCGCCGAAGATCGAGGGTACCAGCCACGGTCCGGCGCACGAAATCGACACCCGACCGGCGGCGGCGCGACCCACCTCGAAGTCGTTGTAGCGAGCACCCGACTCGCGTAGCGTCCTGTCCAGCAACCGTTGCTGTCGAGCGGCTCTGTTGTCGAAGCGGTACCACGACTCGTCCGAGCACATGTCTGGAACGCGGAAGGTGGACAGATGTCTCCTACGGCCCAGGAAGTTGTCGAAGAGGCTGTCGAGAACAAACCGATTCCCGAGAGCAAGAAATGGGGCGCCGAGGCGCTCGGGACCTTCGTCCTGGTGATCGGTGGCGTCGGCACCGCGGTGCTGGCGGGGGAGAAGGTCGGTCCGCTGGGCGTCGCGCTCGGCTTCGGTCTGTCGCTGTTGTTCCTCGTCTACTCGATCGGCCCGATCTCGGGCTGCCACGTCAACCCGGCGGTGACCGTCGGGCATCTGCTCCTCGGCCGACTCAGTGCCGTGTCCGCGGCGGGCTACGTGATCGCGCAATTGATCGGCGGGCTGCTGGCTGGTCTGGTCCTGTTCGCGCTGGCCAAGAACTTGCCGTCGTACGACCGGTCGGTCGACGGGCTCGGCGCGAACGGGTGGGGCAAGCACAGCCCGGCGGCGATCCGGGGGCCGCTCGGCGAGGTGGTCGTGCAGAACGGGTTCGGGATGGCCGCGATGATCATCGTCGAGGTGATGCTGACCGCGCTGCTGGTCTTCGTGGTGCTGTCCTCGACCGACCAGATCTCCGACGTGCCGCTGGCCGGTCTGTCCATCGGCGTGACGCTGGCGGTGATCCACCTGGTGTCGATTCCGGTGGACAACACCTCGGTCAACCCCGCCCGCAGTCTCGCCGTGGCGCCCTACCAGGACGGGGCGATGGGGCAGGTCTGGGCGTTCATTGTGTTCCCGCTGATCGGCGGCGCGCTCGGCGCGTTGCTGTACGGCCTGCTGTACGGCCGTTCCCGGGAAATGATCTCCTGACGCGCAGTGCGTCGTTCCGGCCCGGTCGTATGGCCGGGGCGGAACGCTGTGCCCGGTCAGCTCGCCGTACGCTCCTGCGGCCCGGTGCATACCAGGGTCACCAGCGCCGGGATGGGGAACAGCAGCAGAAATAGGTTGGGCACCCACCACAGCAGGCTGAAATCGCCGCGCAGCGTCCAGAACGCGATGGCCTGCAATCCGGCCACGCTGGTCAGCGTCAGCGAGACCGTCATCAGCGTGCGCCAGCCGGGTGTGCGGCACAGGCTGGCCAATCCCGTGACGCTCGCGGCCAGGTCCAACACCACGAACGAGTAGTTCCAGTCGCTGAGGATCGGATCGGTGTAGTCCTTGTACGCCCACTCGGGCGGGATCACCTGGGCGAACGCGATCGTCCAATAGAGCAGGAAGCCGATGTCGGTGATCAGCATGGCGATCTTGGTCGGTCCGAGTACGCGTGCCATGGCGGACGTCAGTGCCAGGAGTATTCGGCGCAGAGCCGGTGGGCGACCAGGTCGAACGTCTTGCGGGCCAAGATCGCGCCCTCCCGGCGGATCCCCGCTTCCGGCACGTCGAGCACCCGGTCCAGCCGCACCCAGCTCGGGCGGCCGTCGTGATCCCACGCGCCACTGCCGATGCCGATCCAATTGCGGTCGTAAGCGCGTTCCGGATTCGACGACAGCATCAGGCCCAGCAGCGTGCGGCGGTCGCGCCCGACCACCAGCACGGGGCGGTCCTTGCCGTTGCCCGGGTCCTCTTCGAACGGCACCCAGGTCCAGACGATCTCACCGGGGTCGGCGCGGCCGTCCAGTTGCGGCGAGTAGACGATCTGCCGCGCCCGCTCGGCGGTGGGGACCGGAATCGACGCGGCGGGCCGCACCGAGACCGCGCCGGGCGCGCGCCGCTGAGCCAGCGACCCCACCAGCCGGTCGACCAGCCTCGGGCCCTGCTGCTTGACGATCTTGGGACCCTGCTGCTTGGCGATGAGACCGATCTGCTTGCCGAGGGAGTTCCAACTTCGGGCCATCCCTGGAGAATAACGGCGCTCCCGCCGCTTCTCACCTGCCCGTGATCCCTTGTGTCGCCGGGCGCATTCACGATCCGAGCAGGCCGTGAGGTCGGACGCACGCGCCCATCCTGTACCCACCCAGACAAATCCCATCTGGAAGATGAACAGTGCGTTGATGCCGAGGCGAAGATAGCCGCAGAGAACAACTCGGTGCGCCCGGCAGGGGCGGTGGCGTCTTCGACGGTGTTGCCCGCGGCGAGTGCCTCGTCGTGAGCATGCCGGAGTGCCGTTCGCTGTCGGTCCCCTCTTCGAGTCGGCAGTAAGCACGCGGACGTCGATCGCCCGCCATGTGTCAGGCGTTGCGCAACGACTATCGCGGCCCACCTCTGCGGTCGTGCCTGGACGTCGTCTCCCGCCCGACTCGCGCCACGCCGGCCGGTAAACGACAAGCCCGCCGCCCGACCACCCTCTCGGCCCGCCGGATGCGAGTCTTACGAGCACCGTTCGCGACTTCTCGGGGCCGCGAACACGCAGCGCCGCAGGCGCTGCAAAAACCAACACAGCATCATGGGACGATGGAGGGCAGTTTGCCGATACCCATGAGGAGTGGAGTGCCCGCCAGCTTCGCCGACACCACGTTCACCGATCCCGCCCGGATCCGGAACTTCTGCATCATCGCGCACATCGACCACGGCAAGTCGACGCTGGCCGACCGGATGCTGCAACTGACCGGTGTGGTCGAGGAGCGGCAGATGCGTGCGCAGTATCTGGACCGGATGGATATCGAGCGCGAACGCGGCATCACCATCAAGGCCCAGAACGTGCGGCTGCCCTGGAAGCCGCGAACGGGGGAGCACGAGGGCACCGATTTCGTACTGCACCTCATCGATACGCCCGGCCACGTGGACTTCACCTACGAGGTGTCCCGCGCGCTGGAGGCGTGTGAGGGCGCGATCCTCCTGGTCGACGCCGCGCAGGGCATCGAGGCGCAGACGCTGGCCAACCTGTACCTGGCGCTGGACAAGGATCTGACGGTCATCCCGGTGCTGAACAAGATCGACCTGCCCGCCGCGGACCCGGAGCGCTACGCCGCCGAACTGGCGCACATCGTCGGCTGCGAGCCGTCGGACGTGCTGCGCGTCTCCGGCAAGACCGGCGAGGGCGTGACCGAGCTGCTCGACCAGGTGATCGCCCAGGTGCCGCCGCCGGTCGGGGACGCCGACGCGCCCGCCCGCGCGATGATCTTCGACTCGGTCTACGACACCTACCGCGGCGTGGTCACCTACGTCCGCGTGGTGGACGGCAAGCTGACCCCGCGCGAGAAGATCAAGATGATGTCCACCGGCGCGACCCACGAGCTGCTGGAGATCGGCATCGTCTCGCCGGAGCCCAAGCCGACCCAGGGTCTCGGCGTCGGCGAGGTCGGCTATCTGATCACCGGCGTGAAGGACGTGCGCCAGTCCAAGGTCGGCGACACCGTGACCAGTGCTCGCGGCGGCGCGTCCGAACCGCTCACCGGATATCGCGAGCCCCGTCCGATGGTGTACTCCGGCCTGTACCCGGTGGACGGCTCCGACTACCCGGACCTGCGCGACGCGCTGGAGAAATTGCAACTCAACGACGCCGCCCTGACCTACACGCCGGAGACCTCGGTGGCGCTCGGGTTCGGCTTCCGCTGCGGCTTCCTGGGCCTGCTGCACATGGAGATCACGCGCGAGCGCCTGCAGCGCGAGTTCGACCTCGACCTGATCTCGACCGCGCCGAACGTGGTGTACCGGGTGGAGATGGAGGACGGCGCCGAGCACGTGGTCACCAACCCCTCGTACTGGCCGGAAGGCAAGGTGCGCAACGTCTACGAGCCGGTGGTGAAGTGCACCATCATCTCGCCGAGCGAGTTCATCGGCTCGATCATGGAGCTGTGCCAGTCCCGCCGCGGCGAGCTCGGCGGCATGGACTACCTGTCCGAGACCCGCGTCGAGCTGCGGTACACGATGCCGATGGCGGAGATCATCTTCGACTTCTTCGACTCGCTGAAGTCGCGCACCCGCGGCTACGCGAGCCTGGACTACGAGGAGTCGGGCGAGCAGGAGTCGCAGCTGGTGAAGGTGGACATCCTGTTGCAGGGTGAGGCGGTGGACGCGTTCAGCGCGATCGTGCACCGCGACGCCGCGCAGGCCTACGGCCACAAGATGACCACCAAGCTGCGCGAGCTGATCCCGCGCCAGCAGTTCGAGGTGCCGATCCAGGCGGCGATCGGCTCGAAGATCATCGCGCGCGAGAACATCCGCGCCATCCGCAAGGACGTGCTGGCCAAGTGCTACGGCGGTGACATCAGCCGCAAGCGCAAGCTGCTGGAGAAGCAGAAGGAAGGCAAGAAGCGGATGAAGACGATCGGCCGCGTCGACGTCCCGCAGGAAGCCTTCGTCGCGGCGCTGTCCTCCGACGCCGCTTCGGACAAGCCGAAGGAAAAGAAGTAGGCGGCTAGCCCGTCGCGCGCAGTCGCACGCGCAGGCGGGCGCCCCCGAGCGGGCTTTCGTCGAGTTCGGCCGTGCCGGAATGCAATTCGGCCTGCTGGCGGACCAAGGCCAGGCCGAGACCGGAACCGGGGGAGCCGGGCCCTTTCACGAAGCGGTCGAAGGCGTCCCCGCGCAGCGCCTCGGGGATGCCGCGGCCGTCGTCGTCGATGACGATTTCCACGCAGTCCTGCGGGCCGGATCGGGCGCTGACGACCACGGTTTCGGCATGACCGTGCTGCACGGCGTTGGCGACGGCATTCGTGACGATGAGCATCACGCCGCCGGGCAGACCGGTCACGGTGACGGGGGCGCATTCGGCGAGTTCCACCCGGACCCCAGGGTGCCTGCGGCGCGCGTCGTGCACCGCCCGGTCCAGGGTGTCGCAGAGATCGAACGGCTCAAAGACGTCCGGACCGGTGAGTTCGCCGACCGCCAGGCGTTCCAGATCGGTGAGCGTGTTCTCGATCTGCTGCTCGGCGAAGAGCACCTCGGCCAGGATCGCGCCGCGCTGCTGCGCCGGAATCTCCTTGGTGGCCAGCACCTGTAGATCGGTGCGCAGGGCGGTCAGCGGCGTGCGCAGCTCGTGCGCGCAGACAGCGGCGAAGTCGCGAGCGCCGGTCAGCGCGCGGTTGGTGGCGCGGTGGGCGGCCTCCAGCCGGGCCAGCATGCGGGTGATCGCGTCGGAGAGTTCCTCGGCTTCCCGCGCGCCGCGGCCGGACAGCGGCGGCAATTGCTCCAACGTGTCGATGCTGTGCGTGGCGTTGGCCAGCCTGCGCAGCGGGCGTGCGGCGAACCCGGCCAGGTACCAGCCGAGCAGCGCGGCCAGCAGCGCGCCCGCGACGCCGATGCCGAGGCCGATGCGCTGGCTGCGATGGATGGCCGCCGCCACGACGTCGCGGTCGGGATCGAGCGCGACCAGCACGCCGGGCAGCCCGTCGACCGGGGCGATCGCCGCGTCGCCCGGTACACCGGGAAGCCGCGCGTCCGCCGCGTCCGCGGGGGCCTGCTCGGGGGACAAGGTGGCTGCGGACGGTGGAACCGGTTGCCCGGGAACGGCTTTCAGGGGCGGTGCGACGCGCACCGCCATCGAGGAGACGGTCTCGTCCAACTGGCGTTCGCCGGTGGCCCCGAGCAGGGCCGCGAAGGTGACCGTCAGGGTGAGCGCGACGAGCGCCGCGACCACCCCCGACACCACTGCCACCCGGGTACGCAACGACGGTGACCCGCTCATGGTTCCTCCCGGAGTACGAAGCCGACGCCGCGCACGGTGTGGATCACCCGGGGCGCGCCGTCCGCCTCCAGCTTGCGCCGCAGATAGGAGACGAACACGTCGACGACATTGGTGTCGGTGGGGAAGTCGTATCCCCAGACGGCGGACAGGATCTGCTCGCGGCCGAGCACGATCCCGGTGTGCTCGGCGAGCAGGGCGAGCACCTCGAATTCGCGCTTCGTCAGCTCCACCGGTTTGCCCGCGGCCAGCACCCGGTGCCCGGCCGGGTCGATGCGCACCTGCCCGACCGTGCGCGCCCCCTCCGGCCGCCGCACCGGCTTCTGGCTGCGCCGCAGCAGCGCGTTCAGCCGCGCGACCAGTTCGCCGAGATCGAACGGCTTGGTCAGGTAGTCGTCGGCGCCGCGCTCCAGGCAGGCGATCCGGTCGCTGACCGCGGTGCGCGCGCTGAGCACGCAGATCGGGATGTCGTTGCCCATCGCGCGCAGCGCGGTGACCACGCCGACGCCGTCGAGTTCGGGCAGGTTGACGTCGAGCACCATCGCGTCGGGCGTGGCGGCGCGGACCATGCTCAGCGCCGCCGCGCCGTCGGCCGCGGTGACGACCTCGAAATCGGAGAGCTCCAGTCCGCGCCGCAGCGACGTGAGGAGGCGAACCTCGTCGTCCACGACCAGGATTCGTTGTCCGGCCATGGTGTCAATCTAATCCCACAGTCTGGGACGGAAGGCGTGCGGTGGACTCGGGCAGGGCCGGTGCGTCCTGCGCCGACATTCCTGGCGGTTGATGCGCCCACGGTGGTCTCCTGCGCGTCGATGCTGCCGAACGGGTGGTTCGCCGAATTCGACAGTAGGGCGCGGATCTTCAGCACTCCTCTGGCAACTCTTAGAGTTTTATTAGTTTTCTCCGGCGCGTTCGCCGCCGCCCGTCGTCGCGGTCACGACGTTTTCGATCCGGCCTGGTAGTGGCGCGTATTCCAGACGGCGCGCGTTCGGGAAGGCCACCGGAAATAGGGCTTCCGATCCGGTAATTCGGATGGCAGGGTTGTGTTGCTCACCACAGTCGTATTCTCTACAGTCCTGGAGAATGTGACAGGCGAGTATTCCCGAAATACTGTTGGGTGATCTTCACTTGGTCGGACCGGCGTGGTGAGGATGCTGGAGAACCGAGAGTGGAGCCTTTATGACGCGTGATCTGCCCTTCGACGAGGACACCGAAGGGGCCGAGCGCGCAGGCGATACCGCCTACCGTGTGGCCACCGGCGTCGCGCGGGTCGCGCGGGCGGGCGCCTATGTCACCGGCGGTGCCCTGGTGGCCGCCAACGGCGGCGGCGTTCCCGCGCAGCCCGGCGAGTCCCGCCTCGACAGCCGGCAAACCGGCTGGGCGCACAGCACCGATCCCGATCCCGATCAGCCGAGCCCGGTCGTCACCTTCCCGGACCCGGTCGTCGAACCCGCGCCGTTCGCTTCGCACGGCTCGAATGTCCCGGTGGCGCATGGCAGCCCGGCGCCCGGCTCCCTCCCCGCGCCCGAGTTCACCATTCCGGGCACCCGTGTCGGGCCCGCCGGATCGCTGCCCCCGTTCGGCGAGGACTACAGCGGCACCGACGCCGGGTTCCCGCTGCCGACCTTGCCCGGTGGCGACGCGGGCGCCCACGGGATGCAGCTGCCCGGACACTCCGGAGGCGGTGTCCCCGGACTGGGCGGCATCCCCGGCACGGACGGCGGTTCCGGGACCGGACTGACCATTCCGGGGACCGACGGCAACGTCTCCAGCGGTTTATCGCTGCCCGGTACCCGGTCCGAGTCCTCGAACGAGTTCGACGCGCCCGGCGGCCACGGGTTCGGCCTGCCGGGTCACGGGCTCGGCCAAGCCGGGCACGGCTTCGGCCTGCCCGGGGCGAACGGCTTCGTCGCGCCCGGCTCCACCGTCTTCGACCTGCCCGGTAACAGTGGACTCGGTGCGGCGCCCACGGCGGGCGACCCGTTCGACGGCGTCGGCCAGGACGGCGATCTCGGGATGTTCGTCGGCACCCAGTGGTCGGTCGACTTCGGGATCGGCCCGAACGGGATCTACTTCACCTCCGAGATGAAGGTCGACGCCGCGGCCGGGGACGTCGGCGACCAGCTCGACCAGTACACCGACTGGCTGGCCGACGGCATCCACGTGCCGGACGGCACCGAGCGCGCGGGCACCGAGCCGCACGCGGCGGGGCCCGGCCATTCCGGTCTGCTCGGCGGGCTCACGTCACCGGGCACGTCCGGGACGCAGGCGTCCGGCGTGGCGCAGTCCTCGTCGGCGGGAGTCGCGCAGCCGCAGGCGGTGTCCGGCGTCGCGCAGCCGCTGGCCGCCTCGGCGCCGGTCGCGCCCGCCCCTGCTGCCGCGGTCGCGCCGGCCGCGTCGGTGGCCCCCGCCGCCCCGGCTCCCGCCGCCGCACCCGCGGCGGTCGCGGCCGCTCCGGTCGTCGCGGCCACCCCGTTGCAGACCACGATCCAGCCCGATGCCGCCTCGACCCCGATCGCGAACGTGCTCGCCGCGCCGGAGGGCGCGTCCGTGCTGACCGCTCCGGCGGCGGCCGTCCCCGCGCTGTTCGACGCGGTACGGCCGACGCCCGTGGTGAAGCCCGCGCCGGTGACCGACCCGCAGCCGTCCCACCCCACCCAGCCGTCCACGCCGACGGGGACCGCGCCGACGACGATCGTGAAGACCACGCCGACGCCGAGCGTTCCGGGCGACGTGACCATCCCCTCCGTGCCGAAGACGCCGGATCTCGACGTCACGAAGCTCCCGGGCGCCACCACGCTGCCGCACGGAGGCGTCACCACCGCGCCGGACGTGCCGACCACCAAGACCCCGGGCGCGACGGTCACCAAGCCCCCGGCGCCCACCCACGGCTCGACCACCCCGGACGACGACGTGACGACCCCGGGTGGCGTCACCGGCCGTCCCAGCACCGGCGGCACTTCGAACAGCACCTACCCGACCAACGACACCTACCCGACCGCCGACGTCCCGACGCACGACCTGCCGACCGACGACGTGCCGACCGTGAGCAGGCCGTCGCAGCCGACGTACTCCGCGCCGGACCAGCCGACCTACAGCGCCCCGGCGCACGCGCCCACCGTCGAGCCGCACACTCCGATGGCGCCGACCCCGGTCGCTCCCGTGCCCACCCAGGCGCCGATCAAGCCGCAAGTGATCGACCCGAAGCCGCAGGGGATCTCGGCGCCGCTGGCGGCCGACACCTCGGTGGTCGCCGAGCACACCTACGACCACTCCGCACTGACGCTGGTGTCCTACGGCGGTCTCTCCAGTGGGTTGCTGCCGGACTCGGCCATAGCGGATACGCACTACCAGGCGTCCGGTGTGTCGGACATCTCGCTGATGTAGCAGGGCTACAGGAGTCGGCGAGGACTGCGGAGCGTCCGCAGGGGGTACCAGAACAAGAGTCACCGAGAGTAAGGAGGAGGGTTGTCTGCCGCTGCCGGGCTGAAGGCTGCGACGGTGAAACATCCGGACGCGATGGCCCCGCTCATCCGAATACTCGACGAGCTGCGGGAGACGGCCCGATCCGCGGGACGCGACGACCTCGGCAGCCGACTGAGCATGGTCCGCGCCAGGGTGAGCGATCCCCGGGTGCGACTCGTGGTCGTCGGCCATCCGAAGAACGGCATGAGCACGCTGGTCAACAGCTTGGTCGGTGCCTCGGTCAGTGCGACGAACAGCGATCTGAGCGTCCCGGTGATCGTCGAGTACGGCCCAGAGCCGACCGCGACGCTGGTGCGGCAGACCGAATTCGGCCGCACCGAGCGCCAGTCGGTCGACCCGCTCGATCCCGGTCCGGCGCTGGCCACCCAGGGAGTCGTCCGCGCCGAGTTCACCCAGCCGAGTTCGCTGCTCGCCGACGGTGTCGTGGTCATGGACGCCCCCGGTGGGCTGGGTGACAATCGGACCACCTGGTCGATGATCGCCGCGGCCGACGCCGTGCTCTACGTCGGTGACGCGAGTGCCGAGCTGACCATGGAGCAGATCGCCGAGTTGCAGCGCATCCAGCAGATCTGTCCGACGGTGGTCTGTGTGCTGAACAAGATCGATGTGTATCCGCACTGGTCGCACACCCAGCAGCGCAATCGGGAACTGCTCGACACGGCGGGGCTCGGTTTCGCGGTGGCGCCGGTGTCCGCGGAATTGCACCGGCAGGCCGGGATGACCGGCGATTACCAGCGCGACATCGAGTCCGGCGTGCCGCAGCTGATCGATCACCTGCGCGACTACGTGGTCGCCCGCGCCGACGCGGTGGCGCAGGAAGCCGCCGTCCAGGACATCCGCCTGGTCTGCGACCACCTGGCGCTCACGCTGCGCACCGAGGCCGAGGCGCTGCGCGATCCGCGGCGCAGGGCCGAGATCACCGACCAGCTCGTGCGCGCCCGCGACGAGGCCGACCAGCTGCGCCAGCGCACCGCGAACTGGCAGGTCACCCTGGTCGACGGCGCGACGGAACTGATGGCCGACATCGAGCACGACCTGCGCCACCGGCTGCGCAGCCTGATCCGCGACGCCGAGGCAGAGATCGCCCAGACCGATCCGGCGCGCCGGTGGAAGGAATTCGGCGCCGATCTGGACGCGCGCATCTGCGAGGCGGTCGAGGAGAACTTCGCCGTGGCGCACTACCGCTCGATGGAGCTGTCCGAGCAGGTGGCCGCGAAGTTCCCGGCCGACAACCGGACCGCGCCGCTCCCGGACCTGCGCCTGAGCAATCCCGGTGAGGTGCTCGAAGCGGTGCAGCCGCTGGAGCCGTTGGAGAGCGCGAAGGCAGGGGTGACCCAGCAGTTCCTCACCGGTCTGCGCGGCTCCTACGGCGGCATCCTGATGGTCGGTCTGGCCACCAGCCTGCTGGGCATGTCGCTGGTGAACTGGTATTCGGCGGGCGCGGGCGTGCTGCTGGGCGTCAACGCGCTGTGGGACGACCGCAAGAACCGCAAGCTGCGCCGCCGCGCCGAGGCCAAGGTGGCGGTCGCCCGCCTGATGGACGACGTGATATTCCAGGTCGGCAAGGAGTCGCGCAACCGCTTGCGCGCCATGCAGCGGGTACTGCGCGACCACTTCACCGACATCGCGACCGAGGTCTCGCGCGGCGCGGACGACGCGCTGCGGTTGGCCGAGGAGAACTACGGGAAGTACGGCGACCGCGGGCCGGAGCGGATCGCCGACCTCGAGGCGCGGCTGGGCAAACTGCGGGTGCTGCGCGACGAGGCCGACGGGCTGGTCCCCGCGTAGGCCGATCGCCCGGTCAGACCGGATGGCCCTGCGGGGTGTGCGCGGGCTGGAACCGGCCCGCGTGCCGGGAATCCTCGGCGCGGATCACGTGGGTGACGGCGTTGATCAGCGCGAGGTGGGTGAACGCCTGGGGGAAGTTGCCCAGGTGGCGGCCGCTGCGCGGATCGATCTCCTCGGCGTACAACCGCAGCGGGCTCGCGAAGCCGAGCAGCCGTTCGCACAGGTGCCGGGCGCGCTGGATCTCACCGATCTCGACCAGCGCGGAGACCAGCCAGAACGAGCAGATGGTGAACGCGCCTTCCTCGCCGCTCAAACCGTCGTCGGTGGTCTCGGTCCGGTACCGCAGCACCAGGCCGTTCTCGGTGAGCCGGTCGGCGATGGCGAGCACGGTGGCGCGCACGCGGTTGTCCTCGGGCGGCAGGAAGCGGGTGAGCACCACCAGCAGCAGGGAGGCGTCCAGGGTGTCGCCGCCGTAGACCTGGGTGAAGACGCCTTCGGAGTTGACGCCGTTGGCCAGGACGTCGGCCTTGATCTCCTCCGCGATCGCGTACCACTCTCCGGCGTGCTCGTACTGGCCGTGCAGCTCGGCGAGTTTCGCGCCGCGGTCCAGCGCCACCCAGCACATCACCTTGGATGAGGTGAAGTGCTGCGGCTCGCCGCGCACCTCCCAGATGCCCCGGTCGGGCTCCTGCCAGTGCTCGATGGCGGCGTGCACTTGGCGGACCAGCAGCGGCCACAGCGTCTCCGGCACCTGCTGACGCGACTTCACGTGCAGGTACACCGCGTCGAGCATGGTGCCCCAGATGTCGTGCTGGGCCTGGTTGTAGGCGTTGTTGCCGATGCGCACCGGCCGGGAGTGGTCGTAGCCGCTGAGGTGGTCGAGGCTGAGTTCGTCGAGCTGCCGTTCACCGCCGATGCCGTAGAGCACCTGCAGCGGAACCGGGTCACCGTTCTCGCCGGTGGTCGCGTCGTTGAGGAACGCGAAGAAGTCGTCGGCCTCCCGGTCCAGGCCGAGTGTGTACAGGCCCCACAGCGCGAAACTGGAATCCCGCACCCAGGTGTAGCGGTAGTCCCAGTTGCGTTCCCCGCCAGGGGTTTCCGGCAGGGAGCTGGTCGCGGCCGCCATCAGCGCGCCGGTCGGCGCGTAGGTGAGGCCCTTGAGGGTGAGCGCGCTGCGCTGCAGGTAGTTGCGCCACGGGTGATCGGGGAACTTGCCGAGCGTGATCCATTGGCGCCAGCATTCGGTGGTCTGCCACATCTTGTTCGCGGCCTCCTCGAAGGTGCGCGGCGCGGGCAGCTCCGACCAGGTGAGCGCGACGAAGACCTCGTCGCCCTCCGTCATCCTGGTGCGGGCGCGGGCCTCCCGGCCCTCCAGGCCGAGGCGCAGATCCGTGGTGAGCACCAGCGTCGGGCCGGCGCTCGGATCGTCGCTGCGCACGGCGGTCGCCTCCTCGTACACCTTGCCGGTGTACTCCCAGCGGGCGGTGGCGCGGTGGAAGTCGAACGCGGGCTCACAGCTCACCTCGAGCTCCACGGTGCCGTTCACGCATTTCACCGTGCGCAGCAGCAGGTGCTCGGCATCCCAGTCCATCGGGGTGCGGCGGTGGGTCCTGCTGCGCTGATCGTTGTTGTGCCAGCGCCCGAGCACCAGCGCGTCGCGCACGATCAGCCAGCCGGTGCCGGTCTGCCAGGTGGTCTCCAGGATCATCCCGCCGGGCAGGTAGCGGCGGGCGGCGGGCACGTTGACGCCGTACGGTCCGACCCGGAAGTGCCCCGCGCTCCGGTCCAGGACGGCTCCGAAGACGCTCGGCGAATCCGGCCGCGGCACACACATCCACTCCACCGCGCCGTTGCTGGCGACCAGGCAGTTGGTCTCGCAGTCGGACAGGAATGCGTAGTCGTCGATCGGCGGGTAGGCGCCGTGACGGTGCGGTGCGGACAGGCTCGTCGGCTCGGACAAGCTCGTCGGCAGGCCGTCGGAGTCGTTCAGGGTGAGGTCATCGGAGGACGCCATACCCCATCTTCGGGCCGATGCGCGCCCGGCGTCCACCGCTCGGCACTTCGCGTCGGCCGCCGCGGCCGATGGCCCCGTGGAACCGGCCGCCGGACCCACTAGGCTGGAACCGTGCATCGCATCGCAGGATGGTGGGACGGCTTCGAGCTGTGGGTGGCGGGACTGCCGTTCATCCCGCAGTTCCTCGTCGTCCTCGTGGGCATGGTCCCGATCAGCTTCGCCATCGCCTACGGGCTCGATCGCGTGCTGCGTGCCGTGTTGCGCATGGTGGACCGCAGATACGGCGCCGATCCGGCGCCGGCGCGGCCCGTCCCGGTCGGCGCGCCGGCGGTGCTCGAGCCCGAGCAGGTCGCCGCGGCCCGCACCCCGGTGCAGAGCGGGGCGCACTGATGCCTCGTTCGCGGGTTCAGCTCGCCCTCGTCGCCCTGCTCGTGCTCATCGTCGTCGCCTGGTTGATCACCCGCTGAAGGTCAGCTCGCGCCGGTCCGCCAGTCGCCGAACCGCTTGCCGAGCTTCGCGACAGTGTGGCCGACCTCGTGTGCGACGGTGCTCGCCGCCGCTCCGACATCCCGGCCCAGCGTGCGCACGGTCCGGATGAGCGGGTCCTCCGACCGGTCGAAGTTCGCGCGGTAGGTGCGGGCTGCCGCTTGCATCTCGTCGGTGATCCTGGTGGCGCGATCCTGGTCACGCCGCGGGTAGTCGACCCCAGCACGCGGTCGTACTCGCCGCTCTGGATCCAGCGGCGCAGCTCGGCCGCGCGGATCCGCACACAGTCCTGGCGCAGCTGGTGCAGCGTGCGGAACTGCTGCTCGTCCACCCGGACCGCGGTGGCCAGATAGAGCAGCCGGTGCGCAGCACCACGTCGAACCCCGCCAGTGACCGCAAGGTAACCAGAGCGGTGCGGTCGGCGGGATGCTCCCAGGCGCGGGTACTGATGGCGGGGAACTCGGCGCGTATGCGGTCCGGACTACTGGTCGTGGGATGGAACCCCGCTCTTCCTGCGACTCTTCGATTCGAACTCCGTCGTCCGCTCTGCTAAAGTCTGCCCGTGTCTTCGAGCGCCGTCCCGCAGGTCCGCCATGAATTGGCGTTGATTGCTGTCGGTGACCTCGCAGTCGCGGACATCTACTGTCGCTGATCGGTAACAGAGCACGTCCGCGTCTCGTTTCCCAGTAGACTGGCGCGCTTCTCGCAGATGTGCTCTCCCTTCCCGGCGGCCCGTTGGGGCCGATAGTCGCGCCGCTGCCGTATCACTCGACCGGCAGGTCTGCTGAACCAAACAGATGGTCGCCGCCACCGATGTATTACCGGACAACTGGCGGTCCGCAAGAAAGGGTCCACCCCGATGGCTCGCAAATCTTGGCTCTCGCCGCGCCGACGCTACAGCGCCGTTGCCCTCGCGGCGGTCGCGCTGACCGCGTGCGGCGGCGGAGCCAGCGACACGGTCGGGGGAGACAATTCCGACGGCAGCGGCGGCACCCTCAACCTCTACGCCTACGCCGTGCCGAAGCCCGGCTTCGACAAGGTGATCCCCGAGTTCAACAAGACCGAGCAGGGCAAGGGCGTCCAGATCCAGCAGTCCTACGGCGCCTCGGGTGACCAGTCCCGCAAGGTGAAGGACGGCGCCGAGGCCGACGTCGTGAACTTCTCGGTCGAGCCGGACGTCACCCGCCTCGTGGACGCCGGCCTGGTGGACGCGAGCTGGAACGCCGACGCCACCAAGGGGATCCCGTTCGGCTCGGTGGTCGCGATCGTCGTGCGCAAGGGCAACCCCAAGGGCATCAAGGACTGGGACGACCTGCTGAAGCCGGGCATCGAGGTGGTCACCCCGAACCCGTTCAGCTCCGGTTCGGCCAAGTGGAACCTGCTCGCGCCGTACGCGGCCAAGAGCGACGGCGGCAAGAACCCGCAGGCGGGCCTGGACTACTTGAGCAAGCTGGTCTCCAACGAGCACGTGAAGGTGCAGCCGAAGTCCGGCCGCGAGGCGACCGAGACCTTCCTGCAGGGCACCGGTGACGTCCTGCTGAGCTACGAGAACGAGGCGATCTTCGCCGAGCGCAACGGCGATCCGATCGAGCACATCGTCCCGCCGGTCACGTTCAAGATCGAGAACCCGTTCGCGGTGCTGAAGAACAGCAAGAACCAGCAGAAGGCCGTCGCCTTCCGCGACTTCCTGTTCACCCCCGAAGGCCAGAAGGCCTGGGCCGACGCGGGCTTCCGCCCGGTGGACCCGAAGGTCGCCGCCGACTACGCCAACGACTTCCCGACCCCGCAGAAGCTGTGGACGATCGCCGACCTCGGCGGCTGGAAGACGGTGGACAAGGAGCTGTTCACCCCGAACACCGGCTCGGTAGCGGTGATCTATGACAACGCGACCAAGTGACCGGGTGACCCCCGTTACACCGGATACTGGACGACTGTGACGAACAGCAGTAGCGCCGGGACCGCGCAGGCGGACGGTCCCGGCGTCTCCGACGCCGCGCGCCAGGGCCGCCGCTGGAACTGGTCATGGCTGCGCGTGACCGGCTCGGTCGGCCCGCTGGGCATCGCCACCGCGGTGCTGTGGCTGAGCATCATCGTGTTGCTGCCGCTGGCGGCGCTGACCGTGACGAGCTTCGAGGACGGCTGGTCCGGCTTCGTCGACGCCGTCACCGCGCCCGCCGCACTGGACTCGCTGCGCATCACCGTGCTGGTCTCGGTGGTGGTGGCGGTGATCAACGTGGTGATGGGCACGCTGATCGCCTGGGTGCTGGTCCGCGACGAGTTCCCCGGCAAAAGCATCGTCAACGCGCTGATCGACCTGCCGTTCGCGCTGCCGACGATCGTGGCCAGCATCGTGCTGCTCTCGCTGTACGGGCCGCAGAGCCCGATCGACATCCACCTCAACGCGACCCAGCCGGGCCTGGTGGTGGCGCTGGCGTTCGTCACGTTGCCGTTCGTGGTGCGTTCGGTGCAGCCGGTGCTGATCGAGGCCGATCGCGAGGTCGAGCAGGCGGCGCTGTCGCTGGGCGCGAACAACTGGACCACCTTCCGCCGGATCGTGCTCCCCGCGCTGACGCCCGCGATCATCAGCGGCGGCGGCCTGGCCTTCGCCCGCGCGATCGGCGAATACGGTTCGGTGGTGCTGATCGGCGGCGCGATTCCGCGCAAGACCGAGATGGCCTCCCAGTACATCCAGAAGCAGATCGAGATCGACCGGCCGGTGAACGCGGCGGCCGTGTCGGTCGCGCTGCTGGCCATCTCGTTCGCGACGCTGCTGGTGCTGCGGCTGCTCGCCGAACGCAGCGCGCGCAAGGAACAGGCGGCTCGATGAATCTGTCTCCGTCGACCCGCATCTCGTTGCGGACGGTGGCGCTCGGCTACCTGTTCATACTGCTGGTCCTGCCGCTGGTCGTCATCCTGTGGCGCACCTTCGAGCGAGGCGTCGGCGCGTTCGTCGACTCGATCACCACGCCCGCGGCGATCTCGGCGTTCCAGCTGTCCATCCTGATCGTGGCGATCGTCGTACCGGTGAACGTGATCTTCGGCATCGTGACGGCGCTCGCTCTGGTCCGCGGAAAGTTCCCGGGGCGCACCCTGGTCCAGGGCATCGTCGACCTGCCGTTCGCGGTCTCGCCGGTGGTGGTCGGCGTCTCGCTGATCCTGCTCTGGGGCGTGGGCGGGTGGTTCGGCGGCTTGGAGGACTTGGGCTTCAAAGTCATCTTCAACCTGCCCGGCATGGTGATCGCCACCATCTTCGTCACGCTGCCGTTCGTGGTGCGTGAGGTCGAGCCGGTGCTGCACGAGATCGGCGACGACCAGGAGCAGGCCGCGGCCACTCTGGGCGCGTCCAAGTGGCAGACGTTCTGGCGGATCACGCTTCCCGCGATCCGGTGGGGCCTGACCTACGGCGTGGTGCTCACCGTGGCCCGCGCGCTCGGCGAGTTCGGCGCCGTGATCATGGTGTCCTCGGCGCTGCCCGGCAAGTCGCAGACGCTGACGCTGCTCGTGCACGGCCGCTACATCAACGACCACAACACCTTCGGCGCCTACTCCGCCGCGACCTTGCTGATGGGCATCGCCCTCGTCACCCTTCTGCTGATGACTCTCCTCGAACGTAAGCGGGGCGCAAAGTGATTACCGTGATCAACGCGAACAAGAACTACGGCACGTTCGCGGCCCTCGATGACGTCACCATCGACATTCCCTCCGGGGAGCTCACCGCGTTGCTCGGCCCCTCGGGCTCGGGCAAGTCGACGCTGCTACGTTCGATCGCCGGGCTGGAGTCGCTGGACTCCGGCGTGGTGACCATCGCGGGCCGCGATGTCACCCGGGTGCCGCCGCAGAAGCGCGACATCGGTTTCGTGTTCCAGCACTATGCGGCGTTCAAGCACATGACCGTGCGCGACAACGTGGCCTTCGGCCTGAAGATCCGCAAGCGCCCGAAGAACGAGATCAACAAGCGGGTCGACGAATTGCTCGGCATCGTGGGACTCGACGGCTTCCAGCACCGCTACCCGGCGCAACTCTCGGGCGGCCAGCGCCAGCGTATGGCGCTGGCCCGCGCGCTCGCCGTCGATCCGCAGGTGCTGCTGCTGGACGAACCGTTCGGCGCGCTGGACGCGAAGGTTCGCGCCGACCTGCGCACCTGGCTGCGCCGCCTGCACGAGGAGGTCCACGTGACCACCGTGCTGGTCACCCACGACCAGGAGGAAGCGCTCGACGTCGCCGACCGGATCGCGGTGATGAACAAGGGCCGCATCGAGCAGATCGGCACCCCGGAGGACGTGTACGACCGGCCCGCCAACGAGTTCGTCATGTCGTTCCTCGGCGCGGTGGCCCGGCTGAACGGACATCTGGTGCGGCCGCACGACATTCGCGTCGGCCGTGACCCCGGCATGGCGCGCGCAGAGCACGAGGGCACCGCGGAGTCCGCGGGGGTCACCAGGGCGACGGTCGAGCGCGTCGTCCATCTCGGTTTCGAGGTGCGCGTGGAGTTGCGCAACGCCGCGACCGGCGATCTGTTCGCCGCGCAGGTGACTCGTGGCGACGCGGAAGCACTGCGGCTTTCGGACGGGGAGACGGTCTACGTCCGTGCCACCCGGATTCCGGAACTGCCCACACACTGACGGTTCCGGGAGCCGGGCGCATCCACCGACCCGGAACACGATGTGGCGCTGAAAAGTAGCTGAGAACTCGGACATTTCGGTGCGGGGCATTCTTTCCTCGGGCTGCGTGGCGGTTGTCCGCAGGGAGGGAGAGGGGCGGGCGATAGGTCTGCCGTAGCGGCGCTCGATCCGAACCGAGCGGCAGGTGGAGGTGCCGTCCCCGCCGCCTTCCCGGCGGCCTGCCGCCTCGGCTAATTTCTCGCACCGCTCCGCCCGGACTCGTCAAGGGAAGTCTCCGCATGTGAGACGGATAGGGGGGCGAGATCCGGAGCGGAGGGCGGAAATCCGGCAAACTTCCACCGGGCACGGTCTATCCCCGCGTGTCGCAAGGAAATCCGACTGGACGGCATGTGTAGTGCCGGTGGGCCAGGTGAGGGCGTCGCAGATCGGGAAAGCGGCGCGGTCGCGGACAGGCGGCTTGCGGACAATCGGATGTCCGGGCTTGGCACGAAGATCGCGGAGTGGTTGCCTGGACGGCGTTCGAAGCAAATCGGCACGGCGATCGGGTGGATTGCGATGGCGGTTGGTCTCGGGTTGAGCATCGGTACGGTGAACACGGTTTCGGTTCTCGCGGAGGAAGGTTCGGCCAAGGCTCCGCCGGGGCGACGCAAAACGCAGCGCCCGCAGACCATCACGCGGCGCACGACACTGGCCTTCGACAGCACCGGCGTGGCCAAGGTGGGCATGATTCCACGGCACGGTCGAGCGGTCACCGAATTCGCCGACCTCACGCAGCGTTCCAGCACGTGGGCGCGGGTGGGCAATCGCGCGCTCGCACCGGCGGACCTCGTCGCCACGGTGGCCAAATGCCTGGTCGGCGAGGCGGTGCAGGATCGGCCTCCGGGCGCCGCCGGGCTCGGCATCGCGCTGACCTATCCGGCCCGCTACGCCGACGAGCAGGTGGACGCGTTGCGTGCGGCACTGGACGGGGTCGACCTCACGCAGGTCGCGCTGGTCGCCGAACCCGTCGCCGCGGCGGCCTGGCTGGAAGCCGACCGCGGTCCGCTGATGCCGGGCCTCGCGCTGGTCTACGATCTCGGCGGCGCCGGGCTGGACGTCACCTTGGTCCGCGTGGGCGCCGGGTGCCCGCACAACCCGATCGTCGGTGTATCGCTGCGGTCGACCGAATTCGGCGGCCGCGCGTTCGGTGCGTTGATCGCCGCGCATGCCGGCCCAGGTCTGACCTCGAACTCGGTCTCGGAGTCGGTCGCCGACGGCATCGCCGGTGAGCTGCGGGCCCGCCATGTCCGGGAGTCCATCGAACTCGTCTACCGCTGTCTGCGGGTCGCGGACGTGACCATGGCCGACGTCGACTGCGTCCTGGTGGTCGGCGGGGCGGCGCGACCGGCGGAGGTGGCCGAGGTGCTCGCCGCGGAACTGGCCAGGCCGGTGATCACCGCGTCGGACCCGGAGCGGACCACCGCCGACGGCGCGGCGATCATCGGCAGGCGGGCCGCGGCCGCGGCCGAAGCCGCGGCCGAACAGCGCCAGGCCAGGCGCCGCCGTGCCCGTCGTCGCGCCACCACGCGTGCCCTGATGCTGTCGCGCCGGACTCGGCGCAGGCTGGGCCGGGTGATGGTCGTCACGAGCACCTCGGCGGTCTTCGGTTTCGGGACCTCGATCTTGGCGGCCGGAGATGGGGTGCTGGTGAGTTAGGCACAGCGGGGCCGCGATGAAACAGGGCCGTCCGGCGGTGCGCGTGATGAGGGCGCGCATCGCCGGGCGGCCCTAGCAACTGTTGGGTTGACGTGACTCTCCGTTGGTGTAACTATGGGATACAGTTAAACGGTTCCATCGAGGAGAGGCAGTGACGACGATGTCCGCAGCCGTGACACCCGCAGTCGATCCCGATCTGGAGAAGGCGCAGGAGTACGCCGCGAAGCTGCTGCTGCTCTCCGAGGGATCGGTCAACAAGCATTTCGACCCGTTCGATGACATCGACTGGGATAACCCCGACTTCGCCGCCGACGCGGGTGAAGAGCGCTGGATCCTGCCGGTGTCCGCCGACACCGTGGCCCGCCACCCCTGGTACCAGGCGCTGTCCGACGAACAGAAGATCGCGGTCGGCAAGTACCGGCAGGCGAACATCGCGAAGGTCGGCCTGCAGTTCGAGTCGATCCTGATCAGCGGCATGGTCATCCACAATTTCGGCCTGCCGAACGGTTCGCCGGAGTTCCGGTACTGCTCCCACGAGATGATCGAGGAGCACAACCACACCCTGATGTTCCAGGAGATGGTCAACCGCATCGGGCTGGACGTGCCCGGCATGGGCCCGCTGGTCAGCAAGTTCAAGTACTTGGGCGCGCCCGTGGCGGCCTGGTTCCCGAACCTGTTCTTCATGGCCGTGCTGGCCGGCGAGGAACCGATCGACCACATCCAGAAGCAGATTCTGCGCTCGGGCGACGACGTGCACCCGATCATGCGCGGCGTGATGGCCATCCACGTCGCCGAAGAGGCCAGGCACATCTCCTTCGCGCACGAGTTCCTGAAGAACCGTGTGCCGCATGCGAAGCCCGCGCAGAAATTCATCCTCTCGCTGGCCATGCCGATCGTCATGTGGATCCTCGGTCGCGCCATCGTCACCCCGCCGCGCTCGTTCTTCACCGAGTTCGACATCCCGGAGAAGGTCCGCAAGGAGCTGTTCTACGGCTCGAAGGAGGCCAAGCAGGTCTTCAGCGACTACTTCTGCGACGTGCGCGCCCTGGCCAAGGACATCGGGCTGATGAACCCGGTCGCCAAGGCGGTCTGGAAGGCGCTCGGGATCGACGGTCCCAGCACCCGGTACCGGTCGGAGCCGCTGCGCGCCGCGAGCAAGGTCGCCTGAGCCGGTATGCCGTACGTCGTCACCCAGTCCTGTTGCAGCGACGCGTCCTGCGTGTACGCCTGCCCGGTCAACTGCATCCATCCCACGCCCGACGAACCGGATTTCCGGACGGCGGAGATGCTGTACGTCGACCCGAAGGCGTGCGTGGACTGCGGCGCCTGCGCCACCGCGTGCCCGGTCGACGCCATCGTGTCATCGAAGAAGCTGACCGCTGAGCAGAAGCCGTTCATCGAGATCAACGCCGATTTCTACCGGCAGACCCGGCCGCGCCCGCTGCTGGCGCGCCCGGTGCCCGCGGCGCGGATCGATACCGAGGGCGCGCCGCTGCGGGTGGCGATCGTGGGGTCGGGGCCGTCGGCGATGTACGCCGCCGACGAACTGCTGACCCAGCCGGAGGTATCGGTGACCGTGTTCGACCGGCTGCCGGTGCCCTACGGGCTGGCCAGGCACGGCGTCGCGCCGGACCACGACAAGACCCGCAAGGTCGGCGAGCTGTTCGACGTCATCTCGGCGCAGCCGGGTTTCGGTTCGTATCTGAACGTCGACATCGGCGCGCACATCTCGCACGCCGAACTGCTCGACCACTTCCACGCGGTGATCTACGCGGTCGGCGCGTCCTCCGATCGCAAGCTGGGCATCCCGGGTGAGGATCTGGCGGGCACCGTGTCGGCCACCGACTTCGTCGCCTGGTACAACGGGCATCCCGATTACGCCGACCGCGCCTTCGATCTGTCCGCCCGCCGCGCCGTGATCGTCGGCAACGGCAATGTCGCGCTCGACGTCGCACGCGTGCTGACCAGCGACCCGCAGACGCTGGCGGGCACCGACATCGCGCCGTACGCGCTGCGTGCGCTGCGGGAGAGCAAGATCGAGGAAGTGGTCGTGCTCGGCCGGCGTGGCCCGCTCGAATCCGCCTTCACGGTGCCGGAATTCGTCGGCCTGCTGGGCTGCGATGTGGACATCGTGGTGGAGGGCGAGCTGCCCGAACGCGGCCCGGATCTGCCCTTCCACGTCGAACAGAAGCTGGGGCTGCTGCACAGCGTGCGCTCGCGGCCGGTCGGGGAGCGCAAGCGCATCGTCTTCCGCTATCTGTCCGCGCCCACCGAGATCCTCGGGACCGATCGGGTGACCGGCATCGAGGTCGGCCGCAACGAGCTGGTCACCGATCCGGACGGTCGCGTTCGAGCCGTCCCGACCGGCCAGACCGAGCGGCTGGAGGCGGGCCTGGTGCTCACCTCGGTCGGCTATCGCGGCGTCGCGCTGCCGGGTCTGCCGTTCGACGAGCAGGCCGCGGTGATCCCGAACGTGGACGGCCGGGTGGTCCTGGAGCGCGCGGGCGGCCCGGTGGTCACCGGCACCTATGTGACCGGCTGGATCAAACGCGGGCCGACCGGCTTCATCGGCACCAACAAGTCCTGTGCGCAGGAGACGGTGCGGCAGCTGGCCGCGGACTTCAACGCGGGCCGCCTGCCCGAACCCGCAGGTACCGCCGCGGAGTTCGATCGGCTGGTGCGGCTGCGGCAGCCCGCGGTGCGTGCCGGTGGAGCGGCGGCGGCGCGCCCCGGCCGAGTTCGCCGCTTACTGGCCCGCGCCTGACGAACCCCGCCTCGGGATACTTCGGTCGCACCGGTATCCCGAGGCGGTCCCACGTTCCGGAGTTCAGCGCGCGGTGAAACCGCCGTCGATGGCCAGGGCGGCGCCGGTGACGAAACTCGCTTCGCCGCTGAGCAAGTAGGCGCAGAACGAGGCGATTTCCTCCGGCGCGGCGATGCGGCCCACCGGGTGCAGCGCCGCGATGGCGGCCTCGCCTTCGGGCGTCGCGCCCATCGAGTTCCGGAACGCGGGCGTGTCGACCGCTCCCGACACCAGCGCGTTGACCCGTACGCCCTGGTCGGCGGCCTCGAGCGCCACGGCCCGGGTCAAGCCGACGACTCCGTGTTTGGCGGCCACGTACGGCGCCACCGAACCCATCCCGACCACACCGAGATTCGACGCGTTGTTCAGGATCGCGCCGCCGCCGGAAGCCGCCAGCGCCGGAACCTGATGCCGGAGGCCGTAGAACACGCTGGTGAGGTTGAGCTCCAGGTCGGCGCGCCAGCCCGCCTCATCGATCTGCGTGACCGGGCCGAACGCGTGCACGGCGCCCGCGTTGTTGAATGCCGCGTCCAGGCGACCGAATTCGGACACCGCGGCGTCGGTCAGCCGGGCCACATCTTGCTCCACCGTGACATCGGTCGGCACGAACAGCGCACGGCCACCGGCCGCGCGGATGTCCGCGACCATCTGCTCGCCCGCGTCCTTGCCCCGTGCGCCGAGCACGACCGCGGCGCCTTCACTCGCGACCCGCATCGCCACCGCTTTGCCCACACCCGAGGTCGCACCGGTGATCAGTACGACCTGCTCGGCGAATCGTGTTGCCATCGTCCGCATTCCCTTTCGTTCGCGCGATCTCACCTCCGTGGTGGGATCCGCTGTCGAGTCAAGCCGGGCGCAAGCGGCGATGCTGGCGCGAATCGGACGTCTAGTTGATGTGTCATTAATACGCGGCAGGGCTTCCTTCCGCGCCAACGGGCGACTATGGCGAAGAGCTAGTTACCGACCGGTTGGTGTCTGTCACGAGGTGTGTTTACTCGGGGATAAACAGTCTATGGGTCGGATTGTCGAGGGATAACGAGATCGCTGTAAGGTAGCGGAATTGAAGGGCGCTCAGCACGTTTGGCGATGTCGAGCGTACTGGACAGTTGAATTGACACGTATTCACCTGGTAATTCGGGCGATCGTGGCGTCCGATCGAACTCTTCGTATCAATTGCGCATCCGTGTGGACGCGAAACAGCTAACCTGTGGTGGCTGTTTGGAAGACGACCGCGGCCACCGGAAGGTCCGTGTGATGGACGTGGTCACGGTGCGTTGACGGGATAGCGAATGACTACAGGTCTGGGTTTCAGCATCGGTGCAGTGAACTCCGTGACGGCTTCGGTCAGTGCGGAACGACCACGCCCGGCGGTGCGGTCTCGGCGCACCGCGGTGACCTTCGACAGCGCGGGCGGACTACGCCTCGGCGGGATTCCGCAATTCAGCATGGCGGTCACGGATTTCGCGGACCTGGGCCGGGATCCGGACACGGTGACCGTCGGCGGCCGCATCTGGTCGCCGGCCAATCTCGTCGCGGCGGTGGTCAACGAGCTGCGAGCGGTCGAGCCGGAGGCGTCCCAGGCGGGCGTCGTGGCCACCTACCCGGCAATGTATTCCGACAAGCAGGTCGCGTTGCTGCGCCAGGCGCTCGACCTATCCGGGGGCGGCGACGTGCTCCTGGTACCCGAACCCGTCGCCGCCGCGGAATGGCTGGAGCACGAGCACGGCCCGCTGCGGACCGGCTTCGTGCTGATCTACGACCTCGGCGGCACCAGCCTCGACGTGAGCATCGTGCGCGTCGGTCCCGACTGGGACAACCATCCGATGATCGGGAAGCCGGTGCGCTCCTACGACTTCGGCGGCAGGCCGCTGGGGTCGATGATCGCTCGGTACGCTCCCGACGTGTCTGCCGCGTCCGCGGGACTGTCGATGACGTCGATCGTCGACATCGACGGGTTGCGCGTCACCCATATACAGGACTCGCTCCAACTGGTCCGCGACTGCGTGCGTGCGGCGGACATCACCCTGTCCGATATCGGGTGCATCCTGCTGGTGGGCGGCGCATCGCGTCCCGCCGAAGTGGCACGCGCTCTCGCCGAACTCGGTCGGCCCGTCGTGATCTCGTCGGACCCCGGCCAGACCGTCGCCGCCGGGGCCGCTCTCATGGCGGCGCGCACCATGGCGCTCGGCGCGTCGGGCGAACACGCCGTGGCGCCCCGCGTCGCGGTGTTCTCCAGTGCGGCAGTCGTCTCCGCGGTCGCGATGTCGGCGGTGACCGTGTTCGGCGGCCCCACCGTGCCGGAGCTGTCGCCGATGCTCGAGCGCCTCCCGGACCTCGCGGCGCCGAGCGACAGCCTGCTGGTCGACGTCGGAAGCGAGCGTCTCGCCGACGCGTGGTCCTGGATGTCGGCGCCGACCACACGGAACTCGGGCCGGGCATTGCCCGCGTTCCTCTCGCAACGGACCTCCGCCTACACCCGATTCATCACACCGGCTCCGCGTAGCGCCGGTTACGGTCCTTCGATGGCCGAGTCGCAGCTCGGCTCGCACCCGCGAAACTGCTGCGCCCCGCGCGGATCGCGCCACGGGGGGTATGGCGATCCCGCCTACTTCGTGAACCCACTACCGTTCGGCCCGGTCGTGCGCCCCGCACCCGGAGACATCGCGCAGCCGCCCGGTCCAGGTCTGCCGCCGACTCCCGGTCTGCCGCTGCCCGAGCAGGGGACCGGATTGCCCGCGCAGCCGCCCGCACCGGGCCAGATACCCGCTCCCGGCGCCGGGACGCCGCCGGTGGGGATGCCGGGCTCGACCGTCCCCGCACCGCAGAACGGTTCGACGCCCGCGGAGACCGGCCCGGGTTCCGGTGGGACTGCGCCGGGGGACTCGGCGGGCGGTCCGTCGAGCGGGACGTCCGGCTCGCCGGGTGCCGGTGCGGCATCGGGTGAGCATGGCGGCACCTCCGGCACGAGTTCGTCAGGCGATTCCTCTGCTGGAGGTACCGGGGGATCGTCGTCGGGAGACGGCGCGGGAACCTCCTCCAGCGGAACGTCGTCCGGTGGAAGCTCCAGCGGTGGGAGCGCATCGACCGGTGGTTCTACGAGTGATTCTTCCGCGAATGGATCGTCCGATGGCTCGGCCGGTGGGTCCCCTGGTGGGTCGTCGTCGGGTGGCAATTCGTCGTCGCATGGTTCGTCGTCGGGTGGTTCGGGTGGTAACTCGTCGTCGCATGGTTCGTCGTCGGGTGGTTCGGGTGGTAACCCCTCGTCGCACGGTTCGTCGGGTGGTTCTGCTGGCAACGCCTCGTCGCACGGTTCGCCGGGTGGTTCGGGTAGCAACCCCTCATCGCATGGTTCGTCCTCGGGTGGTTCGGCCGGTAATTCGTCGTCGGGTGGCTCGTCCTCGACCGGTGGCTCCGCATCCAGCGGGCGCGCGGGCGGCGCGTCGTCGTCGGGTGGGAACTCCTCGGGCGCTTCGTCGTCCAGCGGTTCGCGGGGCCGGTCCGGCTCGGTCGGGGGCTCGTCGGCGGGCGGATCGTCCGCGGGTGGCGCCGGAGGCGGAGGCCGCGGGCGGTAGCGGCCGACGGTGAATTGTCCGGCACGCGTGTGGGTCTCGCGGCCCCGGATTCGCTGACGGGTGTCGCGCCGGCGATGCACAATGGGCTGATGGCCTCCGGGGGTCCCCAGCTGATCGCGCTGGACGTGGACGGGACGCTGCTGGATACGGGAACACCGATCAGTACGCGGGTGGTCGCGGCGGTGCGCGCGGCCGTGGCAGCGGGTGCGCATGTCGTGGTGACGACGGGGCGCACACTGCTCACCACCCGTCCCGTGCTCACCGAACTCGGTCTGTTCGAGGGACATGCGCTGTGTTCGAACGGCGCCGTGCAGATCGACGTGGCCCGAGGGGAGCCGGTCGCGATCCAGTCCTTCGATCCCGCACCGGCGATCACCGCGTTACGCGCGCTGTTCCCCGCGATGATCTTCGCCGTGGAGAAGGTCGGCGTCGGCACCTGGGCCACCGGAGCCGGTCCCGGCGAATACTCCCTCGGCGAGTACCTGCTCGTCGACCACCACGTGTTGAGCAGCGAACCGACCCCGCGACTGAACGGCTGGTGGCCGGACGGTTCACTGGAGGAGATGTTGCGAGCGCTGCGCTCCCTGCGCGTGCCGGGGGCGAGCTGGGTGCACGGCGAATTCGGGCCGTGGGTCACCGTTTCCCGCCAGGGCGTGTCCAAGGGGTGGGCGCTGGAACAACTGCGCATCGCCCTCGGCGTGCCGGACGAAGCGACGCTGGCCATCGGCGACGGATACAACGATCGTGAGATGCTGCGCTGGGCAGCGCACTCGGTCGCCATGGCCAACGCGCCCGCCGATATTCGCGACCTCGCCGACGAAGTGACCGGCCACGTCCTCGAGGACGGCGTCGCCACCGTTCTGGAGCGCTGGTTCCGTCCTTGAAGAATCGCGAGCCGAGGGCCCGCGCCGCATAGTCGCTCGCCACATCGGTGGTGATAGCGAACGGCGCTGACGATCGGTTCGACGGCGCAGCGCCGCGGACACCGGTCTCCTCGTGGAGTGGCCGTATTCGGTCGAATGGCGTTCGACGCCGCGACGTGATGATGCGGTGTTCGCATCGTCGGGCGACCGCCGCACGGCCCGGTGTCGCGTGGCAGGGTTTCCGCTGTGCGGCCCGGCGTCGGGGCTCATCGGCTTCGCCCGACGCCGCGCCGTCCCGCCTTTCCGGTTACGCGGGACCGGTTTTGGCGAGGACTTCCAGGTAGTGCGGGTTCGACATGAGACCGAGGACGTTGCCGAACGGGTCGACCACGGAGGCGGTGACGAAGCCCCCGCCGTTGCCCCTGGGGGTGACGGGGTCGTAGACCGTCGCGCCGAGTTCCAGCAGCCGGTCGAATGTCGCTTGCAGGTCGTCCACGTGCCAGTTGACGATCGCGCCGCCGGGTGCGTTGCGCGCGCCCTCCGGTGCGTAGGCGCGGTTCACGATGCCGAATTCGTGCTGGTAATCGCCGATGCGGAACTCGTAGTAGCCGCCTGCGACGTGGTAGTAGGGCTCGGCGCCGAAGAACTGGGTGTACCAGTCCTTGGCGGCCTCGAGGTCGTCGGCGTAGAAGGTGCTCGTCGCCATTCCGCGCAGCATGGTGGTTCTCCTTCGAGTTGTTCTCTCGTGCTTGTACAACCATCATCCGAGCTAAAGTGCGCACCGAATGAGCACTTTCCGCGGCAGAATTGTGCCTATGCGAGCGGACCGATTGGTAGCGATCCTGCTGATGATGCAGACCCGTGGGCGGGTGACGGCAGCGCAGGTCGCCACGGAACTCGAGACTTCGGTGGCCACCGCGCGCCGGGATCTCGAGGCACTCTCCGCCGCTGGTGTGCCGGTGTATCCGCAGCCGGGACGCGGCGGGGGATGGTCGCTGGTCGGCGGTGCGCGCACCGATCTGAGCGGGCTGACGGCGGGGGAGGCGCGGGCGTTGTTCCTGCTGGCGGGTCCCTCCGCGGGTGCCGTGCCGGAGGCGAGGTCGGCGCTGCGCAAGCTGGTCAGGGCGCTGCCGCAAACCTTCCGCGGCGACGCGCAGGCAGCTGCCGACGCCGTGGTGATCGACCCCGCGGGCTGGGGTGCGACCGATCGCGAACTGCCGCCGGTGGTGGCGCTGCTGCAACGAGCTGTCGTGCAGCGCAACAAGGTGCGGCTGCGCTATGCGAACCGCACCGGCGAGCGGTCCGAGCGGCTCGTGGCCCCCTGGGGCCTGGTGGACAAGGACGCCGTCTGGTACCTGGTCGCCGGAACCGAGCGGGGACAGCGGACGTTTCGCGTCGACCGGATCTCCGAGGCATCGCTCACCGATGAACCGGCCCACCGCCCGGACGATTTCGATCTCGCCGCCGCCTGGGCGCAGGTGGTCGAGGAGATGGAGCAGCGGCGCGCGACCACCGCCGCCACTGTGTTGATCTCCGAACGCCTGTTGCCGATCCTGCGTGACCAGCAGGGCAGGAACTGCGTCGTGGACGGCCCCGCCGACGACGGTCGCGTCCGAGTCCGCGTCACCGCCCCGACCGCTTGGATGCTCGCCCAGCAGCTGGCCGGGTGGGGCGGCTCCATCGAGGTCCTCGGTCCACCGGAGGTCCGCGCCGAACTGGCCCGCCTCGGCGCCGAACTGCTCGAACGCTATGGACCGGACAGTGGGCCCGGCGCGGCATCGTGACAATCCGTCGGGCGGTTCCTCCGCTCCTCATGGCCCTTGCTGATGTCAGCCGGAGCGCGGACCCATCCGCCGTTGCGCAGCTGAGCGACCTGCTGAGTGCGGGGTCCGCGGGAAGCCGCGACGGCGTCGGATCGACCTGTGCCGGTGAACCGCCCGCAGAGTGTGTCGAGCGCGGTCGCAACGGGGCATGCTCATGCGGACGGTTGGTCGGGGGGCGTGAGGCCGAGGATGCCGGTCAGGTCACGGAGGCATTCCTCATAGACGGGTTCCAGGTCGGAGTAGGCGAAGTCGAGCTGGTGCAGGACCTCCATGCAGAGCAGCCCGTACAGCCGGATCCAGCAGGACAGGAAGACGTGCGCGGCCTCGGGCGGCAGCTGGTCGTCGATAGCGGCCGAATAGGCGGTCAGTTGCTCGCGTAAGGACGGGGGCAGGTCGGCCGGATCGGGTACCGGGAAAGGGCGCGTCCGCCACAGTTCGATCGTCAGATCCAACAGCACTCGCTCGAACCGCAGTCCGGCTCGGTGGCGTTCGGAATCCGGTCGCCGGTTCAGCGGGGTGATCGGGGCGGCGAAGATCCAGCCGAACTCGGCCGGATGGGTGATCGCCCAAGCGCGCATGGCGCGGCAGACCGCCACAATGCGCTCGCCGATCGGCGCGTCGGCATGGGCATCCCTGACCTGTTCCATCGCGGCGGCCAGCTCGTCGAAGAAGTCCGCGGTCACCGCCCCGACCAGCGCGTCGTGGCCGGGGTAGTAGTGATAGAGCGACGGCCCGCTCATCCCGACCTCCCTGGCGACCGCATTGATGGTCACCGCGGCCGATCCCTGCTCGACCAGAAGTTTGCGCGCCGCCTCGTGGATTTCTTCCAAGGTGGCCTTGCGCAACCGCTCGCGCCTGCCGCCGGTTCGTGTCGACATCCTCGCCCTTCTTCTGGTCCACACATCTGTTGACATCTTAGAGATCCTTTGTTTTTCTAGAGCCTCTAGAAAATTTAGAGCCTCTAGGAGTTGGCATGGAACGTTGGTGGTGGGTGTTTCCGGCGGTGGTGCTGGTCACCGCAGCTGTGTGGTGGCGGCAATCCAGGTCCGCTCGCATGGGCGCCGGGGCGGCCCGCGATCGGAAGGTCCGGCGATGAAGGCGCTCGTCGTAGGCGGCGGTATCGGCGGGCTGGCCGCGGCCGTGGCGTTGCATCGCCGTGGCTGGGAGGTCGAAGTGCTGGAGCGCGCTCAGGAGTTCACCGAAATCGGTGCGGGGCTGTCGATCCAGCCCAATGGAGTGCGTGCCCTCGACCTGCTCGGCCTCGGTGATCTCCTGGGCACCGGCGGGCAACCCGGTCCACCGCTGGGTATCCGCGGTGCGGACGGGGGCTGGCTGATCCGTAACGACATCGCGGACCTCGAACGACGCTTCGGCTCATGGGCGATCCTCCACCGGGCCGCACTGGTGGACATCCTGCGCGCGGCCGTACCGGCGCATGTTCTGCGGCCGGGAACGACCGTGCGGCAGGTACTGCCCGACGGAACGGTCCACCACGACCACGGCACCGCCACCGCCGACCTCGTGATCGGCGCCGACGGCGTGCACAGCGTGACTCGGCGGTCGGTCTGGCCGCACGCGCCCGGACCGCGCTACGTCGGATACACCACATGGCGTCTGCTCACCGCACCTCACCCGGTCGAGGGAAGTGTCGAAGTGTGGGGCAGGGGTGAGCGTTTCGGGTATGTGCCGATGCCGGACGGCCGCGTCTACTGCTATGTGATGGCCAACGCTCCGGCTGGATCCCGGACGGGCCTGGATCGGCTCCGCGCACAGTTCGCGCGCTGGCCCGACCCCATACCGGCGCTGCTCGATGCCGCGCGCCCGGACGCCGTTCTGCAGCACGACACCTACGAACTGCCGAAGCTACCCACCTATGTTCGCGGGCGGGTCGCGATTCTCGGTGACGCCGCGCACGCCATGGCTCCCAACCTGGGCCAGGGCGCCTGCCAGGCGCTCGAGGACGCGGTCACGCTGGCCGCGGCCGTGGACACCCTCGGCGTGGACGCGGGACTGGCGGAATACGACCGCCTCCGCAGGCCGCGCACCCAGATGATCGCCCGGCTTTCGCGCCGGGTCGGCGCTCCGGCGCATTGGAGGTCCGCAGCGCTGGCGACGCTGCGCGATACCGCTCTACCGCTGCTGCCCAGCGCGCTCTTGGGCCGATCGATCACCCACGCCTACACCTGGACGATCTGACCCTGCCCGCGAAGCGCGGGCATCATCGGCCTGGCCTCAACCCCGCCCGGTCGGGACGCGCGGCGGCTGCTCGCCGCGAGCATGGCACCGTTTCGTCGAACGGACACACCTGACGTACCCAGTTCGCGCGTGCACCCCGCGCCGGTGTCGTGGGGGTCGGACATCGTTCGCGATGTGGTGGAGGCAGCACCCGCCTGCCGGTGCCTCCACCATGCCGGTCCGGTCAGCGCGGCGCGGGAACGTGATCGGCCAAAGTGCGCACCATGTCCGAGGCGAGGACCGCGTGGCCGCTCATGCTGAAGTGGATCAGGTCGGCGCTCATCAGATCGGGGCGCAGGCGCAGCGGGTGGTCCCAGAGTTCGAGCAACAGCGCGTCGTAGCGGTCGGCCAGCTCACGCACCAAGTCGTTGAGCGCGGCCATCCGCTCGCGCATCGGACGCATCGGCGCCATGCGCTCGACTTCCCAGACATCGGCCAGGGTGAAGGTGACGATCTGCGCTCCCGTGCGGGCCAGCGTCCCGAACAGTGTGTCCAGATTGGCTCGCAGCTCGGCGGGATCACCGCCGGGCAGGAACAGGTCGTTGCCGCCGCAGCTGAGATGCACCAGGTCGGGCCGGAATTCGAGCACCGACGGCAACTGCTCGGCGAGAACCTGGGCGGAGGTGGCGCCGATCCGGCCGGTGTTCAGGTAGGCCAGGCCCGGGCGCACCGCGGTGAGCACGGCGGCGACGCGGTCGGCCCAGCCCACCGGTTCGTAACCCGGGCTCGGGTCACCGACGCCCTGCGCGATGGAGTCGCCGAGCACCGCGTAGCGCTGCCACGGTGCATCGGCGAGCAGACGTCGTTGTTCGGCAGCAGGCAGCAGCAGGGGATCGTTGGCTTCGGTGCGGATGACGTTGTCGCTCACGGTGTTTCCTAGCTGTCGATGGAGAAGGACGGGCTGCGAGCGGGCAGGGCGGCCAAGCAGGCGGCCACGGCGGCGATGCCCGCGCACACGGCGAAGAGGGTGTGGAACGCGCCGAGCGGATCGTCCGTCCGCGCCGCGAACACGGCGGCGAGAACGGCCACGCCGAGCGCACCGCCCACTTGCCGCGCCGTCAGATTCATGCCGGTACCGGCGGCGAACTGCTGCGGCGGAAGGGAACTGGCGGCCGCGGTGCCCAGCACCGTGACGACGAACCCGATGCCGCCACCCCCGAGCACGCCGGCCGGAATCCAGGCCGACCACAGGGCGGGGGTGGAACCGAAGGCATCCGTGCTCATCCACACGGTGCACGCCACGAACATCAGCGCCCCGAGCACACCGAGCCATCGCCTGACCGTGGGGGAGCCGACCCGTCCCGCGACGGTGGCCGTCACCATCGAGGCCACCGCGCCGATGGTCATCGCGCCCGCCGAGCCGAGCACCGAGTAGCCCCAGATCGCGTCCAGGAACAGCGGTCCCGCCAGCAACCAGGCGAACATGGCGGCGCCGAAGACGAACGAGGTCGCGTTGGCCAGCGCGTACGACCTGCTACGCCAGAGGTCCACGGCGACGGCGGGATCGTGGTGTCGCGCCGAACGCGCGAGCGCGGCGACGACCAGCAGTCCGCCGCCGATCAGGGCGGCCAGTGTCCCCACCGAGGTCCAGCCCCAGCGCTGCCCCTCGGTGACGCCCGCGACCAGTCCGCCGAGACCGAGTGCGACCGCGATGGTGCCGATCGGGTCCGGTAGCGCGCCTCCCGAAGGTCGAGCGTCCGCCGGAATGCGCGTCGCCGCCGCGATGAGCAGCAGCGCCACCGGCACGTTGATCACGAAAACCGCTCGCCAGTCGAATCCTTCGACCAGCGCGCCACCGAGCGCGGGACCGACCACGGCGGCGAACCCGCCCGCGGCCGACCACGCCCCGATGGCCGCGCCGATCTTCTCGCGCGGCGTGGCGGCGAGCACCGAGCCGAGAGCGGACGGGACCATCAGCGCCGCCGTCGCGCCTTGCAGTATCCGGCCGGCGATGAGCCAGCCCGCCGTAGGCGCGAGACCGCACAGCAGGGAGGTGAGGGCGAAACCGGCCAGCGCGCCGAGGAACAGCCTGCGACGCCCGAGCGTGTCGGCGAAACGGCCGGCCGGCGTGAGCAGCGCGGCGAAAGCGACCGCGTATCCACTGACGACCCAGGTCAGTGTGGTAGTGGCCGTGCCGGGGAAGTCCCGGGCGATCGAGGGGAAGGCGATGTTGACGACCGAGAGGTCGAGGAAGGCGATGAACGCCGCACCGCAGGAGATCAGCAAGGTGCGGGTAGCCGCGGTCGCGGTCGGCGGGCTGTCGAGCCGTACGGACGCGTCGGTCATGGGAAGTCCTTCGGAGCAGGGAAACAAAACGCACGATCGTTCGTTCAGTTAAAGTACGACCATACGTTCGTATGTGCAACAGCGGAGTGAAAGAATGACGTCATGAGCGAGTCCGTCACCACGGGCCGGCCGCACGACACCGATCAGCGGTTGGCCAAGGGCGCCCGAGCGCGGGCGTCGATCGCCCGCCGCGCCGCCGATGTGGCGTCCGTCGAAGGGCTCAACGGCCTCAGCATCGGCCGGTTGGCCACCGACCTGGGCCTGAGCAAGAGCGGCATCGCGACCCTCTTCGGCAGCAAGGAGAGTTTGCAGCTCGCGGCGGTGAAGTGCGCGCGGCAGGTTTTCATCGATGAAGTCATCACCCCGAGCCGGGGCGAACCCGCCGGACTACCGCGTCTGCGCGCCCTGGTCGAGCGCTGGTTCGGTCAGGTGGCGCACCCGGCTTTTCCCGGCGGGTGCTTCCGCGTCGCGACACTCGCCGAGTTCGACAGCAAGCCGGGGCCGGTGCGCGATGCCATCGCCCAGGATCGCCGAGACTGGCTCGCCTTCCTGGTCGAGGAGATTCGGCGCGCGCAGGATCAGGGCCATTTCGGTGCACGCAGCGCCGACGCGGTCGCGTTCCAACTGGACGCGGTGATCGCCGCGGCGCACACCGCCCGGCAGATGGGGGACGAGCGGGGCGTCGCCACCGCCCGCGCCATAATCGACGAGCTGCTCGGCTGAGTCACCGCAGTCGTTGTCGCCGACACGTGGACGCAGGACCGTGCGGCGAGCGCGCCGGGGGTCGCCACCGCCGCGCAGATCTCATTTGCCGGGCCAGGACAGCCCCTCGAATTCCGGTGGCCGACCGGGAAGAAGCTTCAGCATCACGATCGGCTTGTTGACCGGGTTCCCCGACTCGTCGAACGACATCCTGCCGCTGGCGCCCTGCACCGCGGTCTGGTCGTGCAGCCGGGGCATCGTCTGCAAGACATCCCCCGCTGTCACCTTGTGGCCGTCATCGCCCGCCGCGAGACGGATCGCCTGTACCGCCGTCAGCACCGCGTCGTAGGCGATGATCGCGACGGCGTCGTCCAGCCGGTCGGCCGACAGTTGCCGGTAGCACACCTGTCCCTGGCACTTGTCGCCGAACTGGCCGATCGAATGCGGGTTGAACACGTTCGGGGGAGGCGCGTCCCACGCCTGCGGGTGCGCCAACTCGGTGTAGAACACGGAAACCTCGGTGGACAACGCCGTCGCCACCGCGTCATCGGGAATCGGGGAGTACGTCATGTCGTCGCCGGTGAGCACCCTGATCGGCTTGTCCCGGCAGTTGCGTTCCGCCAAAGCCTGGATGAACGTCGTCGCATGCCGCGCCCGCCCCGCGAAGAACACCACGTCGGGAGCCGCAGCGCAGATATTGGGCATCATGTGGTGAAAGGTATTGTCCACGCCAGGATTCAGTGAATCGTACGGCTCCGTGTGACCGGCGAAGTCGCCTGGGAAATACTTCGCGAATTCGTCACCGAGCGTCACCGAATAGCGATCCTCCGGATTCCGGTCACGCACCAGCACGGCGCGCTTCATGCCCTCGCCGACGGCATAGTTGGCAGCCGCTCTGGCCAGCGCGGCATTGGTCGGTGACACCCGCAGAAAGCCGCTGACGCCTGCCAGTGGCTCCGCGGTCACCGTGGACCCGATCATCGGCATCGGCAACTTCGCGAGTCTTTGCATCGCGTTCACCGCGTTGTCGACGCTGAGCCCGATACCGGTCACGGTCACGATGCGTTCTTCGGCACGACGCTGTTCGAGCTCTTCCAGCGCAGAGCGCCACTGAGTCAGCCCGCTGCCCGCGTTTGCCAGCAGTAGCCGGATCAACGGGGTGTCTCCGCCCATGAGTGTGGTTTTGTTGGCCGCGAGTTGGGCCAAGTGCGCGCCTTCCAAGTGGTGGCGGACCCACGCCATGGACACCACGTCCTCCGCACGCACCGTCATCGGCAGCAGCACCACGACACTCACATAGTCCGCACCTTTCTCGACGACATCGTTGTTCTCCTCGCGGATCCGCTGCTCTATATCGGCCAGCTCCGGCGCGAATACCACGCTCCCGTCGGTGACCCCGACGCACTCGTCGTACGGGCCGACTCGCGCGACACCCTCGCCGCAGCGCTTGGTCCAGTCGACCACGGCGGGCACCACGACTACCGCCGCCACCAGGCCGACGGCCACCGCGAAGACCACCCCGGCGATCAACATCCACCGCCGCCGCCGCGGCGGCGGCGGCGCGATCCGACCACTCATCAGTACCTCCCCGCACGTTCGTGCAACAGGACAGAGCCGGGACCCCGGCCACGAGCCAACTCCCGGAACTGCCCGGCGATGGTCTCGTTCAACGTCTTTTCCGGATCACCGAGCGGGTCACTGCGCACCCACAGGCCGGCGATCAGCCAGGCCAACGCGTCGTTCTTGCCGAACCCACTACCTCGCACCAGGTCGCGGACCCGGTCGATCGGCGTCCGCTCGGCGTCCGGGCGATTGGGTGCCGAGGTGATCAAGTCCAGCTCCGTCAGCCAGTCTCGCGCCTCCGCCACATCGATCTCGTCGTCGTCGCGTGCGAACGGCCGACCCAGATAGTCGACCACGGCGGCGAGATTCCCCAGAGCCAGCTCGTGATAGCACACGGCGACCTCCTGCCCGCCGCGGCGGTACACCTCCCGGCAGAGTGTATGAGTCCGCGTCCAGTCCCGCGGATCGGTCTCGTCACGAGCGGCCAACTCACGCAGGAGGATCCGGCGCAACCAAGGATGGATCTCCAGCTCTGTCGGCGCCCCGTCGCGCTCTCGGATCCACAAGTGGTCGCGCAGCGACTCGAGCAGTCCCTCCCCGTTGGGGACCTCCGAGTCGAGCACCTCGGGCCGATACAGCATGTCGACGTTCCGGGCGGCGCTGGCGGTGATCAGATCGCGTCTGTCGGGCACTACCGCGAAGTCTTGAAGAAACTTCTCGCGCATGCCTTCGTGCACCGTGGGCCGGGAACCATCGTCGGCCTCGGTGCCTGGTTGCCGCGGCCGCGGCTGGTCGAAGACTCGGCGTGCCGCGGCCAGCCGCGCCCGATAGTCGGACCGGGCCAACACGGCGAGAACCTCGGAACTGCCACCTGGATGTCCGGCCGTCAAGCTGCGCACGAAATCGGCGACCCGCGGGGTGTCGTACAGGCGGCGATCCGCCGCCAGCTGCGCGATGTCCTTCGCCGTGCGGCTGCCCACATCGATCAGGTACCACGGACTCCACGGACACTCCGCCGCGGGATCCCGCGGCCAATCGCTCTCGATGTCGGACGGCCTGCGTGGCGCAGGCCACCGCAGTGTTCCGGTGCGGTGCTCGGGCGGACGCTCGTCATCGCGATCGAACCGGTATCCACCGGGGCGGTGCCAACTCTCGCTCCAGTATGGGATCCACGTCCGGCTGGCCGCGATCACCACCATCGGATCGAACTCCGTGCCGGCTCTGCGCCGCGCCTCCTGAAGCGCGAGCAGAAACTTCCGCCCGGCCGGAGTATGCACATTGTCCAGCAGTGCAAGGCAATTCAGCGTCCGCCGCGATCCCGCCGACCCGGTGTAGGCGCGCCGGAGGTCACCGAGGAACGCCTCGCAGAACAGCGCGTCGGCCTCGGCGCGCAGATCGGCGTTGCCGTCGGCGTGCGTGCCGTTGTCGTGCGACCACATGGCCAGGTCGATGAGCGCATCCTCGGGGCCTGCGAGCGAGCCCGGCGCGCGCGGCACGCCGCGCAATAGCCGCCTGCGGTCCAACCGGCCCAGACCTCGCAGCAGCACGTCGACGGCCGCGGCCGTCCAGGGGGGTAGGCCGCCCGTGGTCCCGGTCAATGCCACCAACTCGACGATGCTCGCGCGATTGCGTTCGATCGGCCCGGAATCCAGCAGGATGCGGCGCAGCTGGCGCAGCGCTTCTCGGCGATCGTCGGCGTGCGTGTGCAGTGTGCTGCCCACCACGAGCAGGCACACCGACAGCTGCGGGAAGGCCGGCCTGCCGAACTGGCCCCAGTGTTTGCTCAGCTCGAAGGCCAGCTTCCCGAGCACTTCCCTCGGCTCCCGCTCCCCGCTCTCGAAGTCCAGATAGGCATGTGGGACCAGCTCGCATCGAGCCTTCATCGCGCGCAACAGCTCCGTCTTGCCGGTGCCACGCGGGCCGAGCGCCACCACGACCGGCAGCTTGCGGCTGCGCCCCTCCGGCCGCTCCAGTAGGTGCTCGAGCAGCCACCCGTTGACCGCGCGTAACCCACTCGAACTCCACTCATCTCCCGGCATCGCCCTCTATCCTGCGTTCGTCTGGCGCTACTGCTGACCGGAGCGTTTCGTCGTGGACACCGGATCACGCGGATGCTGAAGCAACTTCGCGGATTCGGCACATGTCGTCGCCCCCGCACGACGGATGCCCCTATTCCCACCGCAGGCAATACCCCCGTGTATCGACCACTATAATTCGCCGCCGACCACCTCGCGCGCGGCGGAAGCCGGGACGCCGAAGTATCGGAAGAATCCCGACAAACCCACGGGCGCACCGTCATTCAACCGAGACATCCGCACACGATGCGGTGAACTTATGCAGACCCTCTACTACGTTGTGGTCGACGGACGCGGCACTGCCACCACCGGCGTGGAGGATCATCGCGGGCCGACGGGGCCTCGTCACCACTCGCGGTGACGTGGGCGGCCGGCTCGGACCGGTTCACTAACCGGCCGGTGACCCGTTGACCGGTAGGAGCCCGGAATCGGGAACAGTTCGAGCCCGGCTCGCCGGAACTTTCCGATCAGGCGGAAAGAGCGCGCGGCTCCGCGATGGCCGCGTGATAGCGATCCAGGACGACCCGGGTGAGTGCCGGATGCGCGCCGAGGACCTCGGCGTGGATGGCCTGCGGCGCCGCGTGGGCCAGGCGATCGGTCAGCAGACCGGGTGCGAGGAACCAGGGGGCCACCAGCACCTGGTCCGCACCGCGGGCGCGCAGCCGCGTAATCGCCTCGGTCACCGACGGTTCGGTGGTCGCGAAGCAGATCTCGGTGCGCCAGCCGGTGCGGGCCGCGAGCCGGGTGGCGACCTCGGCGGTGCGGGCGTTGGCCGCGGCCGACGACGAGCCGACCGCCGCGACCGCGACGCCGAGGCGACGATCCGCCGAGGTGTGGCCGCCACCAGCGGCGAGGACACGGTCGCGTAGAGCGCCGATCAGCCCGGCGTCGGTGCCGAGCACGTCGGCCTGGGTCAGGTGCAGACCGAGCCGGCGGCTGCGGGCGGCGGCGAGCAGGCCCGGCAGGTCGACCCTGGCATGGAAGGCGCTGCCGAGCAGCAGCGGTGTCACCACCGCGTGCGTATGTCCATCGGCGGCAACGGCATCCACGACCTGTTCGACCGACGGGGCGGTGAGATCGAGGAACGCCGTCCGGACATCGAGGTCGGGCCGCGCGGCAGCGAGGGCGCCGACCACCTCCGCGACGGTCGCCGCCGAGCGCGGATCACGACTGCCGTGGGCTACCGCGATCAGCGCGGGTGGCCGCGCCGTGGCCGCACCGAACACGGCCGCGCGGTGACCGGCTCCTGGTGTCGTGGAGCCCGAGCGACCCGCCGGGGCGCTCGCGCGCAGGACCGGCGGGGTATCGAAAAGGGCTCGCGACACGGCCATGTCAGGCTCCGGTGCCGACCTCGACGGCGGTCAGCACGTCGCCGACCAGGCCGGCCGCCAGCGTATTGCCGCCGGCCGGGTCGATCAGCAGGAAGCTGCCGGTGTACCGGTTCACCCGGTAGTCGTCGGCCGCGATCGGCTCCGCGAGCCGCACCGAGATGCGCCCGATGTCGTTGAGTTCCAGCGACTCCGGGTTCGGATCGGCGACCAGGCGCTGCTCGTCGAAGCGCTCCAGCAGCGCGCCGACGATCGCCTGGGTGGTCCGGGTGCCGTGCTTGAGCAGCAATCGCGCGCCGGGCCGCAGCGGCTTGTCGCCCAGCCAGCACACGGTGGCGTCGAAGGTGTCCACCGGCTCCGGCGCGTCGGCGGTCGAGGCGATGATGTCGCCACGGGAGACATCGACGTCATCGACCAGGATCAAGGTCACGCTGCGCCCGGTCTGCGCCACCGCGAGTTCGCCGTCGGGGGTGTCGATCCGCTCGACGGTCGTGCGGACACCCGAGGGCAGCACCACGACCTCGTCGCCCGGAGCGACCGCGCCCGCCGCGATCTGCCCGGCGTAGCCCCGGTAGTCCGGGTGTTCGGCGGTGCGCGGCCGGATCACGTACTGCACCGGGAACCGCAGGCCCAGCGCGTGATTGCCGGTGCTGTCGGCGTCGACCGGCACCGATTCCAGGTGCTCGATCAGCGAAGGGCCGTCGTAGTAGGGGGTGTTGTCCGACCGGGTGGCGATGTTGTCGCCGTGCAGCGCCGAGACCGGGATCTCCAGCACGTCCTCGCTCGACCAGCCCAGAGTGCTGGTGAGCTCGCTGAATTCCGCGGAGATGGCGGCGAACACACCGGCCGCGTCGTCCACCAGATCGATCTTGTTGACCGCGAGCACCAGCTTCGGCACGCCGAGCAGCGCGAGGACGGCGGCATGCCTGCGGGTCTGCTCGATGACGCCCTTGCGCGCGTCGACTAGCAGGATCACCAGCTGCGCGGTGGACGCGCCGGACACGGTGTTGCGGGTGTACTGCACGTGCCCGGGGGTGTCCGCGAGCACGAAAGAGCGCCGCGGAGTGGCGAAGTAGCGGTAGGCGACATCGATGGTGATGCCTTGTTCGCGCTCCGCGCGCAACCCGTCCACGAGCAGCGAGAGATCCGGGGTGGCGAGACCTTTGTCCACCGACGCGCGGGTGACGGCGTCGATCTGGTCGGCCAGAACGGATTTCGTGTCGTAGAGCAGGCGTCCGACCAGAGTGGACTTGCCGTCGTCGACAGAACCGGCGGTGGCCAGCCTCAATAGGTCGGACATGTCAGAAATAACCCTCTCGTTTGCGGTCTTCCATCGCGGCTTCGGAAACCCGGTCGTCGCCGCGGGTGGCACCTCGTTCGGTCAGTCGGGACGCGGCGACCTCGGCGAGGATCGCCTCGTTGTCGGCGGCGTCGGAGAGAACGGCGCCGGTGGAGGAGCCGTCGCCCACGGTGCGGTAGCGCACCGACCGGGTCTGCAGCACCTCGCCGTCGCGCGGGCCGCCCCACACGCCGGGCGTCATCCACATGCCGTCGCGCTGGTACACCGGACGCTCGTGCGCGTAGTAGATGCTCGCCAGATCGATGTCCTCGCGGGCGATGTAGCGCCAGATGTCCAGCTCGGTCCAGTTGCTCAGCGGGAACACGCGCACGTGCTCGCCCGGAGCGTGGCGCCCGTTGTAGAGATTCCACAGCTCTGGACGCTGCCGCTTCGGGTCCCACTGGCCGAAGGCGTTGCGCAGCGAGAAGATCCGCTCCTTGGCGCGTGAGCGCTCCTCGTCGCGGCGGCCGCCGCCGAACACGGCGTCGAACCGGTGCTCGCTGATCGCGTCCAGCAGCGGGACGGTCTGCAGCGGATTGCGGATACCGTCGGGGCGCTCGGTGAGCCTGCCGTCGGCCAGGTAGTCCTCCACCTTCGCCACGTGCAGGCGCAGGCCGTAGCGCTCGACGACCTTGTCCCGGAACTCCAGCACCTCGGGCAGGTTGTGCCCGGTGTCCACGTGTAGCAGCGCGAACGGCAGCGGCGCGGGCCAGAACGCCTTGAGCGCCAGATGCAGCAGCACGGTGGAGTCCTTGCCGCCGGAGAACAGGATCACCGGCCGCTCGAACTCGCCCGCCACCTCGCGGAAGATGTGGATCGCCTCGGACTCCAGCGCGGCGAGGGTGTCGAAATCGCTGATGCCGAGCGAACGCTCGCCTCGAATTGTTTCGGTCATGCTGTGCCCTTCGGTCATGCTGTATGCAATCCGCATTCGGTCTTGGCGAGCCCGGCCCAGCGGCCGCTGCGCGGATCGGATCCCGGCTCCGGCTTCCGTGTGCACGGTGCGCAGCCGATCGACGGATACCCCTCCTCGACCAGGGGATTGACGAGGATGCCGTGCTTTTCGATGTAGTCCTGCATCTCGTCGTCGGACCACGGGGCGATCGGGTTGATCTTCACCAGTCCGAATGCCTCGTCGAACGAGATCAGCGGCGCGTTCGCCCTGGTCGGCGCCTCCACGCGGCGAATGCCGGTGACCCAGGCGTTGTATCCCGCCAGCGACTTCTGCAACGGGAGGACCTTGCGCAACCGGCAGCACTCGTTCGGCTCGCGGGCGAACAGATCCTTGCCCAGCAGCTGATCCTGTTCGGCCACCGTGTGTTCCGGCCGGACGTTGACCACGTTCACCCCGTACACGGCCTCCACCGCGTCCCGGGTGCCGATGGTCTCGGCGAAGTGGTAGCCGGTGTCCAGGAACAGCACGTCCACGCCGGCCCGGATGCCCGCGGCCAGGTGCACCAGCACCCCGTCCTGCATGTTGGAGGCCACGATGTAGTTCGTGCCGAAGGTGTCCTCGGTCCACTGCAGGAGTTCGGTCGCCGAGGCGCCGTCCAGTTCGGCGGCGCCGCGCGCGGCGATGGCGCGGAGCTCGTCCTCGGACAGCTTTTCCGCGAGTTCGATTGTCACAGTTGATCTCCCGTCGACACTTATCTCAGGTCGGCCTCGTCGGCGCGGACCGCCCACTGGGCGAACCGTTCGCCGTCCGCACGGTGCTTGACGAAATTGCGCACCACCCGCTCGACGTAGTCGCCGAGTTCCTGGGTTGTCACTTTGTGCTGGCGCAGCTTGCGTCCGAAGGCGCTGTCGAAGCCGAGGCTGCCACCCAGGTGAACCTGGAAGCCCTCCACCTGATTCCCGTCGCCGTCGTCGACCAGCTGCCCCTTGAATCCGATGTCGGCGATCTGCGAACGGGCGCAGGAGTTCGGGCAACCGTTGATGTTGATCGTGATCGGAACGTCCAGCTGCGCATTCAGATCCGCCAGCCGCTCCTCCAGCTCCGGCACCAGCGCCTGGGACCGCTTGCGGGTCTCGGCGAAGGAGAGCTTGCAGAACTCGATGCCGGTGCAGGCCATCAGATTGCGCCGCCACAGCGAGGGCCGCGCCTGCAGGCCGAGGGGCTCCAGCTCGTCGATCAGCGCGTCGACCTTGTCGTCGGGAACATCGAGCACGATCAGTTTCTGATACGGGGTGAACCGGATGCGATCGGAGCCGATCCGCTCGACCGCGGCGGCGACCTCGGTCAGAACGGTGCCCGAGACCCGGCCCGCGATGGGGGAGAAACCGACGGCGTTGAGCCCGTTGCGCAGCCGCTGCACGCCGACGTGGTCGATCGGCTTGGTCGGCTGCTCCGGCGCGGGGCCGTCGATCAGCTTGCGCTTCAGGTACTCGTCTTCCAGCACCTGGCGGAACTTCTCGATGCCCCAGTCCTTGATCAGGAACTTCAGGCGCGCTTTGGTGCGCAGGCGGCGGTAGCCGTAGTCGCGGAACACCGACACGACCGCCTCCCAGACGTCGGGCACCTCCTCCAGGGGCACCCAGACGCCCACCCGCTTGGCGAGCATGGGGTTGGTGGACAGGCCGCCACCGACCCACAGGTCCAGACCGGGGCCGTGCTCGGGGTGCACCACACCGACGAACGCGACGTCGTTGATCTCGTGCACCACGTCCTGCTGGCCGGAGATCGCGGTCTTGAACTTGCGCGGCAGGTTGGAGTACTCCTTCTTGCCGATGTAGCGGCGCACGATCTCGTCGATCGCGGGCGTCGGGTCGATGATCTCGTTCAGCGACTCGCCGGCCAGCGGGGAGCCGAGCACCACGCGCGGGCAGTCGCCGCACGCCTCGGTGGTCTTCAGGCCGACCGCCTCGATCCGCTTCCAGATCTCGGGGACGTTCTCCACCTCGATCCAGTGGTACTGCACGTTCTCGCGATCGGACAGATCGGCGGTGTCGCGGGCGAACTCGGTGGAGATCTGGCCGAGCGTGCGCAGCTGGGCGACGTTCAGCGCGCCGCCGTCGCAGCGGACGCGCATCATGAAGTACTTGGCCTCGAGGAGGTCGATGTTCTCGTCGCCGGTCCAGCTGCCGTCGTAGCCCTGCTCACGCTGGGTGTACAGACCCCACCAGCGGAACCGGCCGCGCAGGTCGCCCTTGTCGATGCCGTCGAATCCGGTCTTCGAGTAGATGTTCTCGATCCGGGCGCGGACGTTGAGCGGATTGTCGTCCTTCTTGGACTGCTCGTTCGGGTTCAGCGGCTCGCGGTAGCCCAGCGCCCACTGGCCCTCGGCCTTGCGGCGCACGGGCTTGCCGGTACGCACGCGCGGTCCCGTGGACGACGCCTCGGGACGCGGGCGGTCCGGGCGGACGCGGCGTTCGGAGGCCGGGCGTTCGGGGCGCGCGCGGTGGCCCGGCTGGGATTCGGGCGTGGGCTGATCGGTCGGACCGGCGTCGGTGCTCGACGTCATGGGGTCGCTCCTGCTGGGTGGGTGGTACATCCTGCTGAGGGCGCGAGGGGCTGACTCACGCCTGCGGTGTCAGCGGGCCGATGAAGTCGGGATCGCCGGGGATTCCGGGGATCGGGCGCGCTGAGCTACCGGAGGGAACCGGGCAGACAGCAGGCGCTGCAGACGCGCTTGTAATCGACGTGGCGACGTGCCACAAGTCGTACTCCGAAAGCGCGCATGCGGCCTATTGTGCCACGTCAGCGATGGCCTTCCGACCCCCCATTCGGTATTTCCCGCTGTTCGGCGGGAAATCCCCTGGACTACGGACCAGGTTTGTGACGGCAGTCATAGTAAGGAGGCCGAAGGAGGGGGGTGATACGGCGGCCCCGGCGGCTGTGACGTCTCGCACGCCGCTTGACCTCGAGCGCGGTCGAGGTAGCACGCTCGGCGCCATGAGTACCACAGTTGCCGACACCGCCGCCGAGATCGAGGCCATCCGCGCGGTCGTCGCGCGCGTCCAGCACGTCCAGCAGAACGAACTCGTCGACGAATTCGCCGCGCTGTTCCGCGCGGACGCGATCTGGACCACCGGCCACGGCAAACGCCTCTTCGGACGCGCCGCCATCGCCGAGTTCACCGCCCAGGTGCTGCCGGGAGCGAGTGCGCACGGCACGGCGACCTACGAGATCGAGCACGTCCTGTTCATCCGCCCGGATGTGGCCGCGGTCAAGGTGCGCCAGCGCTATTTCACCCCGGAGGGCGCCTTGGACAGCGAAGGCACCCCGATGTACGTCATGTCCAAGGAGGACGGCCGCTGGTTGCTCACCGCCAACCAGAACACGCCCGTGGTGGCGGACTGAAGCCTGGTTACGGGCTCGCCGCGCGAGGTGATCGGAACCAGCGATCCGGGGTCGGCCGGGGACGCTGCGCGGTCCCGGGCGTCGGCGCGCATCCGGCGGCGTTCACACTGGACATGTGAGTTCTTCCGCCGCGCCTGCCAGCACCGACGCCTTCGCGCCGGTGCTGCGCGATTTCGGCGCCGGGCCGTTCGGGATCTACGTGCACGTGCCGTTCTGCGCCACGCGCTGCGGCTACTGCGACTTCAACACCTACACCGCGGGGGAACTCGGCACGTCGGCCTCGCCGCAGTCATGGCTGGTGGCATTGCGGGGGGAGCTGGCCGCCGCCGCGCGGGAGTTCGCCGCGTTGCCGAGCTCCACGCCCGAGGTGGCCACCGTCTTCGTCGGCGGAGGGACGCCCTCGCTGCTCGGCGGCGACGGGCTCGCCGCGGTGCTGGACGCGGTGCGTGCCGAGTTCACCCTCGCTGCCGGGGCCGAGGTCACCACGGAATCCAATCCCGAATCCACCTCGCCGGAATTCTTCGAGCGCATCCGGGCGGCCGGGTTCACCAGGGTGTCGCTGGGCATGCAGTCCGCCGCGCAGCACGTCTTGCGGGTGCTCGACCGCACGCACACCCCGGGCCGCGCGGTGGCCGCCGCGCGAGAGGCGCGCGCCGCCGGCTTCGACCACGTCAACCTGGACCTGATCTACGGGACGCCGGGTGAGCGGGACGCCGACCTGGACGTCAGCCTGGACGCGGTGCTCGGCGCGGGCGTCGACCACGTCTCGGCCTACTCGCTGATCGTGGAGGACGGCACCGCGCTGGCCCGGCGGGTGCGCCGCGGCGAACTGCCCGCGCCCGACGACGACGTTCTCGCCGCCCGCTACGAGCGCATCGACGCGCGCCTGCGCTCGGCGGGGCTCGGCTGGTACGAAGTGTCGAACTGGGCGGCGGGCGACGCCGCGGTCTGCAGGCACAACCTCGGCTACTGGGACGGCGGTGACTGGCTCGGCGCCGGGCCGGGTGCGCACAGTCATGTCGGCGGCGTGCGGTGGTGGAACGTGAAGCACCCCGCGCGGTACGCGGATCGAGTCGGTGCGGGCGGCTTGCCCGCCGCGGGCTGGGAGGCGCTCAGCGCGGACGAGCGCTACCTGGAGCGGGTCATGCTCGCCGTCCGGCTGCGCAGCGGCCTGCCCCTGGCCGAGCTGACGTCGTCGGCCATGCCCGCGGTCGACCGCGTGATCGGCGACGGCCTCGCCGTGCGTTCGCCCGGTGATCGGCTCGTGCTCACCGACCGCGGCCGTCTCCTCGCCGACGGCGTCGTCCGCGAACTGCTCGGATGATCCACCCGGCGCGCTCCAGACGACATGGTCGGACCTGGCGATTCGGGCACGACCACCCCGGAAATCGCACTCGCCCAACCCGTACCGCGGACGGCCCTGCGCCCGTCCGGGCGGGCCCGATTCAAGCCCGCGGCTGCGGTGGTTCCGCGAACCGCGCCTCCGATTCCGGTAACGCGGCGCCGAACGGCCGCGTAGTCTGCGACCAACCCCCAAGGAGACCAATGGCGTCGGCACGGCACATCACCCTTATCCATGAACCGGGCGAATTCGCGGAGGCGCGAGCGGCGGAGAAAGCGGAGAATGCGCGCCAGTGCGCCGTCGCCGCCCGCACCGTGGCCAGCTACGCGCAGAACGCCACCGACTGCGAGTCGCTGCTGGCGATGCTCGGCCTCGACGCCCTCGCGGGCAAGCAGGCGAGAACCCCCGACTGCGGCTGACCGCTACGGCTCGTCCGTGGCGAGCGCGATCCTGCGCCATTCCCGGGGCGAGAGTCCGTAGGCGGTGCGAAAGCGCCGGGCGAAATGGCTCGGATCGCGAAAACCCCAGCGTCGCGCGATCATCGCGATCGTCCGGTGCTTCTGATCCAAGCGCGCCAGATCGCCGCGCACCTGCTCCAGCCGCTGACCGATGATCCACTGTTCGAGGCTGTATTCCGCGTTCGCGCAGACCTTGTACAGCTGCCGGACCGACATGTTGTGCGCCTTGGCGATCTGTTCGGCGCCGAGGCCGGGATCGGCCAGGTTGCGCCGGACGTAGGCGCGGATCCGGGCCAGCAGGATGTCGGTCGGGACGACGGGGCCGTTGCCGTCGTCGCTGCCCGCCGACAACAGCAGGCCCCGGATCAATTCGATACTGGCGCAGCCGGACAGCGCGGCCGCCGGGTCGGCGCTGAGCGCGTCGGCGTCGGCGGTCAGCTGGACGATGTGCCCGGCCACCAGCCGGTAGTGCGGACTGCCCTGCACCCTGGTCGCGGCCTGACTGATCAGGTCTGCGGGCAGGCCGAGTTGATCGAGCGGCACGTGCAGGCAGGTCGACACCCCGTCACCGCGCCGGCTGAAGTCGTAGGGGGCGTTCAGGTCCATGACATGGAGTTCGCCCGGCCGCACGACGCGCTGGACGCCACCCTGCTCGTAGTGCCCGTCGCCTGCCTGCTGCACCGCGACCGCCAGCATCGGCGCGGGTGAGCTGCGCACCTGCTTCGGCGTGCGGATCAACTGGATGCCGGAGGTCCGGGCGCGGAAGATGCTCGCGTCGCCGAACTGCCATACGTCGAACCTGGCGTGGACCCGCTCGTCCGGCCCGTCCAAGACGACGAGGGACGGGGCCGACGCCCGCTGCATCGCCGCGGACACCGCGTCCACCCGCTCGTGCGGCGCGATGGTGTCCGTATCGAACACGACCGTCATGGCAGCCTCCGTCGCAATTGGGACAGATTCGGCAATCCTCGCACGGACCCGGCGGACGGAGCCGTGCATTCTGAGCCCAGCATCGTGCACTGACAGTCGTTTTTCTGGTGTTTGCCCGTCATACGCTGTCGAACGGCGATCGACAGAGATTGATCGCGGTCCGCCGTAGGAGGCAGGGGTGAACCGACGCCAGGTGGTATTTGTGCACGGCCAGCGCGGGGGCCGCAGCAGAATTGCTCATAGATTGCTGAAGGTGGACTCCGTGAGTCACTTCCTGCCCGTCGAACGCGACCGGCGCGCCGTCGCCGACACCGCAGCACGATTCCCCGGCGAGAACCCTCCCGCGGTGCCCCGCGAGCCGTAATCCGATCCATCCAGAGCGAAGGGAACCGTCATGCCGACGATCACCACCACCGATGGCGTCGAGATCTATTACAAGGATTGGGGTTCGGGGCGTCCCGTGGTGTTCAGCCACGGCTGGCCGCTGAACGGGGACGCCTGGGAAAACCAGATGAACCTGGTCGCGAGCAACGGCTGTCGGGCCATCGCGCACGACCGGCGCGCACACGGCCGCTCCAGCGACGTGTGGGACGGGCACGACATGGACCACTACGCCGACGATCTGGCCGCGGTGCTGAACGAGCTGGACATCACAGAGGCGATTCTGGTGGGGCACTCGACCGGCGGCGGCGAGGTGGCCAGATACCTGTCCAGGCACGGCACCTCGCGGGTCGCCAAGGCCGTGCTGCTGGGCGCCGTGCCGCCGTTGATGCTGAAGACCGGCGCCAATCCGGAAGGAACGCCGATCGAGGCGTTCGACGACATCCGCGCGGGCGTGGCCGCTGATCGGTCGCAGTTCTGGAAGGACCTGTCGGTCCCGTTCTACGGCGCCAACCGCGCGGAATCGAAGGTCTCACAGGGGCTGCGGGACCACTTCTGGCTGATGGGCATGCAGGTGGGGCTCAAAGCCGCGCTGGACTGCGTCGCGGCGTTCTCCGAGACCGATTTCACCGCCGAGCTGCCGGGCATCGATATCCCCGTGCTGGTCGCGCACGGCGACGACGACCAGATCGTGCCGCTCGCCGCCGCGGGCGCCAAGACGGCGAAGTTGCTACCGCGAGCACAGCTGAAGGTGTATCCCGGCGCTCCGCACGGCCTTTGTGGCGACTACGAGAAGGCGTTCAACGCCGATCTGCTCGACTTCGTGAAGAGCTGAGGGACAAACATCCGATGACGAACAAACGCAGCCTGCGCGGCGCGGTGGCGGCGCTCGCCATCGCACTCGCCGCTACCGTCTCGGCCGGTTCCGCCCAGGCCCAGGCCCTGCCTACCATCGTGCTCGTGCACGGCGCCTTCGCCGACACCACCAGCTGGGACGGCGTCGCCGCCGTGCTGCGCGGACGCGGCTATCGCGTGGTGACGCCGGAGAACCCGCTGCGCGGACCCGCCTACGACGCCGCGGCCGTGCAGCGCACGCTGGACACGATCAGCGGTCCGGTCGTGCTGGCGGGGCACTCCTACGGTGGTTTCGTGATCAGCAACGTGCGCGATCCGCAGGTCGAGTCCCTGGTCTACATCGCCGCTTTCGCACCGGTGTCAGGCGAGGTGGCCCAGGCGGCGCTCGACCCGATCCGCTTTCCGGGCAGCCAGTTGCTGCCGCCCGCGCTACAGGTGAAGGTCGTCGACGACGTCACGGGTGTCGCCGGCAAGAACGTGGACGGCTACGTCGCTCCCGACAGTTTCAACGCCGTCTTCGCCCAGGACGTCGGTCCGGCGACCGCGGCCGACATGATCGCCCATCAGCACTCCATCGCCGTGAAGGCCAATCTCGAACCGTCCGGGCCGCCCTCGTGGTCCGGCATTCCGAGCTGGTATCTGGTCTCGGCGGCCGACCGGGTGATTCCCCCGTCCTCCCAGCGCTTCATGGCCCAGCGCATGGGGGCGCTGACCAGCGAGATCGACGCCTCGCACGCCTCGCTGGTCTCCCGGCCCGACGCCGTGGCCGCCGTGGTCGAAGCCGCCGCTGCACGCTGATCGCCGCAACTGGCGGGACGTGATCGTGGGTCCACCGACCGCACGGTCACGTCCCGCTCGGCGGTTTCCGGGCGCGTGCGTCGCGGTCCTGCCGCCGCCAGCGGGAGCGTTGCGGGCGAGCGATTCGGCTTTCGACAATTAGACTGGATAAAGAGACGAACCGTGATTCGCCTGCGCCGGGTCGTGGGCGCGGGCCGTCTGCGCCGGGTACGGCGCGACCGGAGACGCAAGCGAGGAGGTGGGGCCGATGTCGAGCACCGAGGATCGGCGCTTCGAGGTCCTGCGCGCGATCGTCGCGGACTATGTCGCGACCAAGGAGCCGATCGGGTCGAAGACGCTGGTCGAGCGGCATAATCTGGGTGTTTCCAGCGCGACGGTACGCAACGACATGGCGGTGCTCGAGGCCGAGGGCTACATCACACAGCCGCACACCAGCTCCGGCCGCATTCCCACCGACAAGGGCTATCGGCAGTTCGTGGACCGGATCTCCGAGGTGAAGCCGCTGTCGCCGGCGGAGCGCAGGGCGATCATGGAGTTCCTGGAGTCGGGCGTCGACCTCGACGACGTGCTGCGCCGCGGCGTCCGCTTGCTGGCCCAGCTGACCAGACAGGTCGCGGTGGTTCAGTACCCGACGGTGTCGGCGTCCACGGTGCGGCACATCGAGGTGGTCGCCCTCAATCCCGCGCGCCTGCTGCTGGTGGTGATCACCGACACCGGCCGGGTCGACCAGCGTCTGGTGGAACTCGGTGCGGTGATCGACGACGAGGATCTGGCCGCGCTGCGCGGCATGCTCGGCGGGGCGATGGACGGCAAACGGCTGGCCATGGCCTCGGCGGCGGTCGCGGAACTGCCCGAGCACGCGCCGGTGCGGCTGCGCGACGTGCTGGTGCGGGTGTCCACGGTGCTGGTGGAGACGCTGGTGGAGCATCCGGAGGAGCGGTTGGTGCTCGGCGGCACCGCCAACCTGACCCGCAACGTCGCCGACTTCGGTTTCCCCGGTTCGCTGCGCGCCGTCCTGGAGGCGCTGGAGGAGCAGGTGATCGTGCTCAAGTTGCTCGCCGCGGCGCAGCAGCCGGGCACGGTCACGGTGCGTATCGGCGAGGAGACGCAGGTCGAGCAGATGCGCGGCGCCTCGGTGGTGTCCACCGGCTACGGCGCGGCGGGTGCGGTGCTCGGCGGTATGGGGGTGCTCGGCCCGACCAGGATGGACTACCCGGGCACGATCGCCTCGGTGGCGGCCGTGGCCCGCTACATCGGCGAGGTCCTCGCCGAGCGTTGACCGGAAACCCGGTCGGCGACGCCACTGCTACGCTCGACCCTTCGGGCGGATAAAGTTGAGTGCACGAGACTAATGCTGTTGTCGGCGCGCTTCCTACGCGGCGCGGCACCGGCGGCACCGTCGAGAACGACCAAGGACTAGAGAACTCAAAGTGGCACGGGACTACTACGGACTGCTCGGCGTCGCGAAGAACGCGACCGATCAGGAGATCAAGCGGGCCTACCGCAAGCTGGCGCGTGAGCTCCACCCCGACGTCAACCCCGACGAGGCGGCGCAGGCCAAGTTCAAGGAAGTATCGACCGCCTACGAGGTGCTGTCGGATCCGGAGAAGCGGCGCATCGTCGACATGGGCGGCGACCCGCTGGAATCGGGCGGCGGCGGAGCCGGCTTCAACGGCGCGGGCTTCGGCGGACTCGGCGACGTGTTCGAGGCGTTCTTCGGCGGCATGAGCGGCACGACCGGCGCGCGCAAGCCGCGCGGTCGCGTCCAGCCGGGCGCCGATTCACTGATCCGCACCCGGCTGAGCCTGGCCGAGTGCGCGGTCGGCGTCACCAAGCACCTGACCGTGGACACCGCGATCCTGTGCGACATCTGTCAGGGCTCGGGCACCAACGGCAACTCCAAGCCGGTGCGCTGCGAAACCTGCGGCGGCGCGGGCGAAGTCCAGTCCGTGCAGCGGTCCTTCCTCGGCCAGGTACTGACCTCGCGACCCTGCCCGACCTGCCGGGGCGCGGGCGAGACCATCCCGGACCCGTGCCACAAGTGCGGCGGCGACGGCCGTGTGCGGGCGCGCCGCGAGATCGCCGCGCCGATTCCGGCCGGTGTGGCGAACGGCATGCGGGTGCGGCTGGCCGCGCAGGGCGAGGTCGGCCCGGGCGGCGGTCACGCGGGTGACCTGTACGTCGAGATCGTGGAGCAGCCGCACGACGTGTTCGTCCGGGACGGGGACGACCTGCACTGCACCATCCGGGTGCCGATGGTCGACGCGGCGCTGGGCACCACCGTCGTGATCGACACCATCCTCGACGGCCCCACCGAGCTGACCATTCCGGCGGGCACCCAGCCCGGCGAGATCTCGGTGCTGCGCGGTCACGGTATGCCGCGGCTGCGCTCCGGCGCGCGCGGCGACCTGCTCGCGCACCTGGACATCGTGATCCCGGCCAAGCTGGACAGCAAGCAGACCGAGTTGCTGCGCAAGTACAAGGGAATGCGGGAACGCGAGCGCGCCGAGGTGATGTCGGCACAGTCCGAGCACAACAGCGGCCTGTTCGCGCGGCTGCGGGCCTCGTTCAGCGGGCGCTAGGTGGCCGCGACGGTCTTCTACCTCGACGAGGTGCCCGAGCCGGGCGCGGTCGCGGTGCTGGACGGTCCGGAGGGCAGGCACGCCGCCACGGTGCGCCGCATCCGAATCGGCGAGCCGATCACCCTCTCCGATGGGCGCGGTGTGCTCGCCGAGTCGGAGGTCGTCGCCGCGCAACGCGACCGGCTCGAACTCGCGGTGCGCAACCGGGTGCTGGCGGCTCCGCAGGCGCCGCCGGTGACCGTCGTGCAGGCGCTGCCGAAATCCGATCGTTCGGAACTCGCGGTCGAGCTGATGACCGAGGCGGGCGCGGACACCATCATCCCGTGGCAGGCCGCGCGCTGCGTCGCGAACTGGGAGGGCAAGGCGGCCAAGGGGGTCGACAAGTGGCGGGCCGCGGCCCGCTCGGCCGCCCGGCAGTCCCGGCGGGCCTACATCCCGGCGGTCGCCGATCTGCACCACACCAAAGCCCTGCTGGAGGTGGTCCGCACGGCGAAGGCCGACGGCGCGGTCATCGCGGCGCTGCACGAGTCCGGCTCCGCCCGCTTCGCCGAATTGCCCTTCGCCGAGGCCGGCGCGATCGTCCTCGTGGTAGGTCCGGAAGGCGGGCTGGACGACGCGGAACTGGCCGCCCTGGCCGAGGCGGGTGCTGAGGTGACCTTGCTCGGCCCGACGGTTCTGCGTACCTCCACCGCGGCAGCGGTCGCGCTCGGCGCGCTCGGCGCGCTGACCCCGCGCTGGTGAACGCCTCCGAGGGCGGGTCCACCCAGCGTCGGTAGGGGTAGGCGGTCAGACCTCGACAGGAACCGCTACCGCGACGGTGCCGGTGTGCTCCGCGTGGCGCTGCGACCGATGCGATACCCACAGCAGCACCACCGCGATGACCATCAGGAATCCGATACCGCAGGTCAATCCGAGCCACCCCGCACGGGAGTAGGCGAGACCTGCCGCGCCGCCGACCAGCGCGCTGCCGAGGTAGTAGGCGAACAGATACAGCGACGACGCCGCGCCCCGGTTGCCCCGTGCCATCGCGCCCACCCATGCGCTCGCCGCGGTGTGCGCCCCGAAGAATCCCGCGGTGTAGAGCAGAACGCCGAGCAGTACGGTGCCGAGATGGTCGGGAACGGTCACCACCAGCCCGATCGTCATCACGCCGAGCGACACCGTGAGCACCCGCAGCCTGCCGATCCGATCGGTCAGCCGCCCGGCCGCCGCCGACGCCGCCGTGCCCGCCAGATACAGCACGAACACCAGCCCCACCAGCGCTTCCGGTAATGCGAACGGCGCCGTGGTGAGCCGGTAGCCGAGATAGTTGTACAGCGAGACGAACCCGCCCATCAGGACGAACGCCAGCCCGAACAGCGCGAGCAACCCGCGATGACGCAGCTGTCCGGCGAGATCGCCGAGCATCGTGTGGATACCGGCGGGACGCGGGACGAAGCCGCGAGACGGCGGCAGCCACCGGACGAACCACACCGTGCAGCCCGCGGCGGCGATCGCGGCCGCCGCCATCGCCCAGCGCCAGGAGGCCAGGTCCGAGGTGAACGCCGGAATCAACCGACCGGCCAGCCCACCGATCGTGGTGCCTGCCACGTAGATGCCCATCGCGGCGCCCAACCCCTCGCCGTCGATCTCCTCCGCCAGATAGGCCATCGCCACCGCGGGCACGCCTGCCAGCGCTATGCCTTGCAGTGCTCGTCCGGCGAGCAGCAGCTCCAGCGACGGGCTCAGTGGCAGCAGCAGTCCGATCACCGCCGCCGCGACGGCGGAACCGGTCATCACCCTGGTCCGGCCGAGCCGCGCGGACAGGGCACTCACCGGGATGATGGCCAGCGCGAGGAAGCCGGTCGTGAGCGACACCGCCAGCGCCGCCTTCGCAGGCGCCACGCCGAACGCGGCCGAGAGGCTCGGCAGCAGCGCCTGGGCGCTGTACATGGACGCGAAGGTCGTCAGACCCGCCGCGAACAGCGCGACGGTGATCCTGCGTTCGTGGGCGGCGTCCCCCGGCGCCGCGCTCTGTCTCGTGCTCATGGCTTCCTCCTTTGCTTCAGCGTCTGCGCTCGTTCTTGGGAAAGGAAATGAATAATGAGTAGCAACTTGATGCGTCAGGCGTATATAGGGAGGCAGGGCGATGCTGGGCGAGGATCTGGAGTGGTTCACGACACTCGCCGAACTCGAGCGGGTCGGCGCCGCCGCGGATCGGCTGCACCTCGCGCAGCCCACCCTGTCGCGCATGCTGGCCCGATTGGAGCGCAGGATCGGCGTCGAACTGTTCGACCGCCACGGCAAGCGGATCACCCTGAACGAGTTCGGCCGGATCTACTACGAACACGCCCGCCGCGCGCAAGCCGAGCTGGACGCCGCGGAACAGGCCATCGCCGATCGCTCCGATCCGGCCGGGGGCGTCGTGCGACTGTCCTTCCAGCACTCCTTCGGCGGTTCGCTGGTGCCGCAGCTGATCAGCGGCTTCCGGCGGGTCTCCGGGCGGATCACCGTCACGCTGTGGCAAGGGGCGGCCGAGGCGGTGACCGAGCGGGTGCTGGCAGGCGATGCCGATCTCGGCATCGTCTCGCCTCGTCCGGCCGTCGCAGGCGTCGGCTGGCGCACCGTGCTGCGACAGCCGCTGGTCCTGGCGGTACCGCCGGAACACCGGCTGGCCGGGCGGCGGCAGGTCCGGCTCGCCGAGGTGGCCGACGCGCGGTTCGTCACCATGCACCACGGCTTCGGGATGCGGCGCATTTTCGACGAACTGTGCGCGGCCGCGGATATCCGGCCGAGAATCGCGTTCGAGTCGAGCGATCTGGTCACCGTGGCCGGGCTGGTGTCCGCGGGATTGGGGGTGGCGATCCTGCCGGGCGAAGACCCGCCGTCCACGGGACCGCTGTCGGGCCCGGTGACGGTGCCGCTGACCGACCCGGGCGCCGCTCGCGCGGTCGGGCTGATCTGGCCCGCCTCGGCGACGCCATCGGACGCGGTGCGCCGTTTCCGTGACTTCACCGAGGAGTGGGCGCGGCGACGTGGTGGAATCCCGTGAGGAACCGGGCCGGCCGGGGGGCTTATTCACTGGGCGGTGTCGGTGGGGCGCGTTAAACTTCTCTCCATACAGCAGCAGTCGAGACCGGAAAGCAGGCTATAGCCACTTTTGAGAACACAAGGCGAGATCGGCGACCCGACCACCCCAGCGGCGGGCATCGGCGCCGGCGACGACGGTTCGGGTCCCGCAGCGCGCACCGTGCGCTCGAGTATCGAACTCGCTCCCGAATCCGTGTTCCCCTTCCTGGGTTCGGCCGACCAGAATCTCCGTGAGCTGGAAACGCTGCTCGACGCGGACATTCACGTCCGCGGCAATTCCGTGACCCTCACCGGCAGGGCGGCCGACGTCGCGCTCGCCGAGCGGGTCATCGAGCAGTTGGTCGCGCTCACCGGCCGCAACCGCGTGGTGACTCCCGAGGCGGTGCGGCACACCGTCTCGATGCTCACCGAGGGCTCCAGCGAGTCCCCCGCGGAGGTGCTGAGCCTGGACATCCTGTCCCGGCGGGGCAAGACCATCCGGCCCAAGACGCTGAACCAGAAGCGCTACGTCGACGCGATCGACGCCAACACCATCGTGTTCGGCATCGGCCCCGCTGGTACCGGCAAGACCTATCTGGCCATGGCCAAAGCGGTCCAGGCGTTGCAGACCAAGTCGGTCAACCGGATCATCCTCACCCGTCCGGCGGTCGAGGCGGGGGAGCGGCTCGGCTTCCTGCCGGGCACGCTGAACGAGAAGATCGATCCGTACCTGCGCCCGCTCTACGACGCGCTGCACGACATGATGGACCCGGAGGCCATTCCCAAGCTGATGGCGGCCGGTGTCATCGAGGTCGCGCCGCTGGCCTACATGCGCGGCCGCACGTTGAACGACTCGTTCATCATTCTCGACGAGGCGCAGAACACCACCGCCGAGCAGATGAAGATGTTCCTCACCCGTCTCGGGTTCGGATCGAAGATCGTGGTGACCGGTGACGTCACCCAGGTCGATCTGCCGACCGGCGCGCGGTCGGGCCTGCGCGCGGCCAGCGAGATCCTGACCGAGATCGATGACATCCACTTCGCGGAGCTGACCAGCAGCGACGTGGTCCGCCACCGGCTGGTCTCGGACATCGTCGACGCCTACGACCGCTTCGAATCGGAGACGCGGCCGCCGGTCGCCCCGCATTACGGCGGCAATCGGGCACAGCGCCGCGCGGCGAGCCGGGGGGACCGGCGGTAATTCGTTTCGCCGGGCGGGGCTCCGCTCCGGCGACGCGATCGCCGGGATCGTAGTCTGTTCGGGTGAGCATCGAGATCGCCAACGAGTCGGGTATCGACGTGCCCGAAGAAGAGCTGGTCAGCGTCGCGCGGTTCGTGATCGCCCGAATGGACGTGCACCCGGCCGCGGAGCTGTCGATGGTGCTCGTCGATCTCGACACCATGGCCGACCTGCACATGCGCTGGATGGACCTGCCCGGTCCGACCGACGTCATGTCCTTCCCGATGGACGAGCTCGAGCCGGGCGGACGGCCCGACAGCCCGGAACCGGGCCCGTCCATGCTCGGCGACATCGTGTTGTGCCCGGAGTTCGCCGCCGGACAGGCGCGCAAGGCGGGGCACGATCTGGACCACGAACTCGCGCTGCTCACCGTGCACGGCGTGCTCCACCTGCTCGGCTACGACCACGCCGAGCCGGACGAGGAGAAGGAGATGTTCGCGTTGCAGGCCCGACTGCTCGAGGAGTGGTACGAGAGCCTGCGCGAGGCGCGGCGGCGCGCCGAACTCGCCGAGCGCGACGCACGGTTGCTGGGTAAGGCGGGCTTCACCACACCGGGTGACTCCCTGGGCTCCGCGTGAATTCTTTGACCCTCGTTCTGCTCGCGGTCCTGCTGGTCTCGGTGGGCGGGGTGTTCGCGGGTGTGGATTCCGCCCTGAACACCATCTCGCCCGCCCGCGTCGATGACCTGGTGCGCGCCGACCGGCCCGGGGCGATGCGGCTGACCCGGATCGTCGCCGACCGGGCGCGGTACGTGAACCTCATGGTGCTGCTGCGGATTCTGTGCGAGATCGGCGCCACCGTTCTGCTGGCGGCGGGCCTGATGACGGTTTGGGGGAAGAACTGGGCGCTGCTGGTCACCGCGCTGGTGATGGCGCTGGTGTCCTATGTGGTGATCGGCGTCGGCCCGCGCACGCTGGGTCGTCAGCACGCGTACTCGATCGCGCTCGCCGCGGCGCTGCCGCTGCAGTTCATCGGCGCGCTGCTCGGTCCGCTGAGCAGGCTGCTGATCCTCCTCGGCAACGCGATCACCCCGGGTAAGGGTTTCCGCAACGGCCCCTTCGCTTCCGAGATCGAGCTGCGCGAAGTGGTCGAGATGGCCGGTGAGCGCGGCGTGGTGGCCGACGACGAACGGCGCATGATCCAGTCGGTCTTCGAACTGGGCGACACACCGGCGCGTGCCGTGATGGTGCCGCGCACCGAGATGGTCTGGATCGAGGCGGACAAGACCGCGGCGCAGGCGATGTCGCTCGCGGTGCGGTCGGGGCATTCCAGGATCCCGGTGATCGGCGAGAACGTCGACGACATCCTCGGCGTGGTCTATCTGAAAGACCTCGTGCCGTATGCCGATCGCAGCCGCAAAGTGCGGGTGAGCGAGGTGATGCGGCACGCAGTGTTCATGCCCGACTCCAAACCGCTGGACAGCCTGCTCGACGAGATGCAGCGCAGGCGCAACCACATGGCGCTGCTGGTGGACGAGTACGGCGGTATCGCGGGTCTGGTGACCATCGAGGACGTGCTCGAAGAGATCGTCGGTGAGATCGCCGACGAGTACGACACCGACGAGACCCCGCCCATCGAGGATCTCGGCGACGGCCGCTACCGGGTCTCGGCCCGGCTGCCGGTGGAGGATCTCGGCGAGCTGTACGGGCTGGAGATCGAGGAAGAGGACGTGGACACCGTGGGCGGCCTGCTCGCCCACGAGCTGGGCCGGGTGCCGCTGCCCGGATCGAAGGTCGAGGCCCACGGGCTGGTGCTGCGCGGCGAAGGCGGAGCCGACGCGCGGGGCCGGATGCGGGTGAACACCGTAGTTGTGCGCAAAGCGCGCGAGAAGGTCCCCGCCGGGAAGACCAACGGCGACAATCCCAATGGCAAGCGCAAGGCCAACGGATCGGAACGGGAGATCCCGGCCGATCGCGACGAGGACGGAGACACCGAATGACCGAACTGGACGCGGAGGACAACAAGCTGGTCGTGCTGGCCCGCGGCGCGCTGGGCCGCACCGGCGGGGCGAGCGGAGCGGCGATCCGTGACACCGACGGCCGCACCTACGCCGCGGGCGAGGTCACGCTGACCGCGCTGCGGCTGACGGCGCTGCAAGCCGCGGTGGCCGCCGCGTTGTCCAGCGGCGCCGAGGGATTCGAGGCGGCCGTGGTGGTCGGCGGGCGATTGTCCGACTTCGGTGTCACCGCGGTGCGGGAGGTCTCGGCCGAGGCGCGGATCATCTTCACCGACCGCGACGGCGCGGTGTTCGAGATCGTCGACGACTCCGCGGACGCGGTGGACGCGGTGAGCGCCGACGCGGGCGAGGTCCGCGGTGGCTGACGCGCGGGAGAAGGGCGAATTCCGTTCCGGGTTCGTCTGTTTCGTCGGTCGCCCGAACACCGGCAAGTCGACGCTGACCAACGCGCTGGTGGGCGCGAAGATCGCGATCACCTCCTCGCGCCCGCAGACCACCCGGCACACGATTCGCGGCATCGTGCACCGCGCGCACACGCAGTTGATCCTGGTCGACACTCCCGGCCTGCACCGCCCGCGTACCCTGCTCGGGCAGCGCCTCAACGACCTCGTCCGCGACACGTATTCCGAAGTCGACGTGATCGCGCTGTGCATCCCGGCCGACGAGAAGATCGGTCCGGGTGACCGCTGGATCGTGCAGCAGATCAAGCAGATGGCGCCGAAGACGACGCTGCTCGGCGTGGTCACCAAGATCGACAAGGTGAGCCGCGACCAGGTCGCCGAGCAACTGCTCGCCGTCTCCCGGTTGCTCGGCCCGGAGGCCGACGTGGTGCCGGTGTCGGCGGTCAAGGGTGAGCAGGTCGAGGTCCTCGTCGACGTCACCGCCTCGAAGATGCCCGAGGGACCGGCGTTCTACCCCGACGGCGAGCTCACCGACGAGCCCGAGGAAACACTGATGGCCGAGCTCATCCGCGAAGCCGCGCTGGAGGGCGTGCGCGACGAACTGCCGCACTCGCTGGCCGTCGTCATCGAAGAAGTCCTGCCGTACGAGGAGCGCGAGGACATGCTCGACGTGCACGCCCTGCTCTACGTCGAGCGCCCCAGCCAGAAGGCCATCGTCATCGGCAAGGGCGGCTCCCGGCTGAAGGAAGTCGGCACCAACGCCCGCAAGCAGATCGAGCACATCCTCGGCACCCGCATCTACCTGAACCTGCACGTGAAGGTGGCCAAGGACTGGCAGCGCGACCCGAAGCAGCTCGGCAAACTCGGCTTCTGACGTCGCTCACCACCACGGGGTGGGGCGGTGGCGGTGCCACTGGAGTTCGGATTCGAGCTGGGCGGCCAAGGAGATCAGTTGGGGTTCGGAGTTCGCCGTGCCCATCAGTTGGGCGCCGACGGGGAGGCCGGCGTCGGTGAATCCGGCGGGGACGTTGACGCTCGGCCAGCCGAGGACGTTCCACGGCCAGGTGTAGGGGCAGGCCGCGGTGATGAGGTTGTTGGTGGCGTTGACGCCGATGCCATCTATTTCCTCGACTCGCGGCGGCGCGGTCGCGGTGGTCGGCGCGAGGACCACGTCGTAGTCACGGAAGAAGTGGCCGATTCGCCTGTGCAGCAAGGGTTCCAGCTGCCGTGCCGCGTACAGGGCGGGGCCGTCGAGCACGCGCCCGATCCGGGCGTTGGCGGCGGTACGGGGATCGACCTGCAGGCCGGGCGTCCGGTGGTACACCCGCCGGATGCCGGCGAGCGAACGCGGCAGGAACGAGGCGCCGATCATCACGCCGTAGTGCAGGTCGGCGACGGTCACGGTGTGCCCGAGACCGCGCAGCGTGTCGGCGGTGCGCCGCACCGCTCGCTCGATCTCGGGATCCAGCGCGGTTCTGGTCGCGGTGAACGGAATGCGCAGCGACAGGGCGATGCGCAGTCTGCCAGGGTCACGGCCGACAGCGTCCGAGGCGGTGATCGGGGCCGGTGTGTGCAGGTCACCCGGGTGCGGGCCGGCCGCCGCGTCCAGCAGTAGCGCGGCGTCCGCGACGGTGCGCGTCAGCGGCCCGTTCACGGTGAGCCCGTAGAACGCCTCGGCCTCCGGCCAAGTGGAGATCCGACCGCGCTGTGGCTTGATACCGACCAGGTTCGTCCACGCCGCGGGGATGCGGATGGAGCCCGCGCCGTCGGAACCCAGGGCGGCGGGGACCAATCCGGCCGCGACGGCCGCCGAGGCCCCGCCGGAGGAGCCGCCCGGCGTCCTGGTGCGGTCCCAGGGGTTGCGGGTGTGCCCGAACCACTCGGCGCTGGTGAACGGCCACTGCCCGAGCTCGCAGGTATTGGTCTTCCCGACGATCACCGCGCCCGCGGCGCGCAGGCGACGGACCGATTCGGCGTCCTCGGTCTTCGGCGCGAAGTCGCCGCCGCACCCGAACGCGGTCGGCTCGCCCGCGATATCGGTGTCGTCCTTCACCGCGACGGGCACGCCCAGCAGCGGCAGCCGTTCCCCCGCGGCGAGCCTCCGGTCGGCGTCGGCGGCCTCCGCCGTCGCGCGTTCCCGGCGCACGACCCGGAAGGCGTTCAGCGTGCCCTGTGCCGCGTCGATCCGGTCCAGAGCACCGCCGACGGCCGCGGCCGACGTGATCGCGCCGCCCGCGATCGCGGCCGCCAGTTCGGCCAGCCCCAGCTCGCGGGTGTCGGGCGGCAGCCCGGTCGGATCGGACACGGTCATGTGAGCTCCCTGTCGTTCGATTGCGATCAACCGTAGCGGCCAACTGGTCAAGCGTCCATAATGTGTCGGAATGCGAGTGCGGCCGGTCCGCCGATTCCTTGGGCGAACAGCGCCGTGTGCGCACCCGCGAGTTGGCGGGGAACTCGATCGCTCGCCGTGCAAGATCTTGCTCACCGAAGTCGTGCCGAGTCGAGAATTACCCCATCTGGTGTGCTGCGGATCAGAGTTGGTACAGCGCAGGCATTTTCGTAGACCGGATGCTGACCGAATGCTTGGCTCGTCCTGTGCGATGCCCAGAATGCGAACAATCGAATCCCGAAGGCGCCACGTTCTGTGGGAACTGTGGTGCGCGGTCCCGCGGAACGGAGTCAGCGGAATCGTCGAGGGAGACCCGCGAGAATACCGGTGGGGTGCGCGGGGAAGAAGCGACGCGCTATCTGTGCGCCGCGGTTCATTTCGACAGTGCGCTGGCCTCCGAGGTGATCGAGAAGGTGCTCGAGGAACCGTTGCGATCGGTGGCCCGGTCACCAGGCGTCGATCTCGTCGCGGTGGCGAAGCACGCGGTGGCCGCCCGGGAGCGGCAGCTCGCGCGCAATCTGGTGATGATCGCGACGATGGTGGTCGTCCTCGGTAATCAGCTCGCCGCGGCCGATTTCGACGCCGGACCGCTGGGCTTGCTCTTGATCCTCGATCCTTTCCGCTTGTTGTCGCCGCTACCGTTGGGAGCCCTTCTCGTCGGTTGGCTCGCCGTGTGGGGCGAAGGATGCAGCGCGCGCTGGGGCGGGACGGCGAATTCGCTGCGGCGCGGCACATTTCGCTCCTCGGCGGCTCCGGTTCCGCGTAAGGCTTCGGTCCGGCAACAGATCGAGCACGTGGCGGCCTACTCCGACGGCAATGTGACGGCGTATCACGGCTACCAGCCGTTCCTCGGTCACGGCTGGCCGCTTTCGGCGTGGTCGATGGCATTGGACATCACCAGGCCGGGATCGGATCAGGAGCCGGTCCGGCCGTTCACCGCGGTCGAGTTGAACGAACGCCTCCGCAAGGAGATCACGCAGCTCGATATGCGCGGACTGAACGTCTACAACCGGCTGTTCGTCAACGGCGGGGATATCCACCACGACGGGCGATTCCTGCCGGATCCCACCGGCAGGCCGGTGGATCGCGTGCCGGAGACGACGATCGAGGCGCTGATGACGTCCCCCGAGGACCGGGCACGTCCCTATCTGACCGCGGAGATCGTCGGCTGGGGCGGGGAGGTGGTGTGGACCGCGTTCGTCCGCCTCGCCGTCAGCGCGTCATCGCTGTTCGTTGAGGCGAACTACTGCGCCCTGCCGCCGTTGCGGCAGGTCTATCACGAGATCGATGATCTGCTGCTGCGCCCGCAGCCGTCGCAGGTGCTGCGCCTGGCCTGGCGCAGCCTCCTGAGGCTGCCCCGGACCTACTGGCACGCGGTGCCGGACGCCATCCGGCAACTGCTCGGCGATTTCCGCAGGGAACGCAAGCACGCCCGTCAAGTCAGTGAGATCAACCAGGTGTTCACGTTCGATCACGGCGCGCTCATCAGCGTCCGTGAGGCGGCGGGCGATCTGCGGGTCGACCGGCGTGGCCGCTCGATCCGCTACCACCGCTACTTCCAGCTGCTCGACCAGGAGATGTTCACCAAGACGGTCGAGAAGAAGATCTTCGAGACGCTGGCGGAGTTCCTGACCGAACGAAATGTCGATCCGGACGAACTGATTCGCCGTGGGGAACAGATCATCAACAGCAGCGTGACGATCAACGGCGACGCCAATCTGCTGAATTCCGCTATCGGCGGCGTTTCCGCGCGGGTCGCTTCCGCACCCGCCGAATCATCGAGAAATAGTCCACTGCGCAGAAGGGAAAGCGAATGAACAAGAATGTCGGCAGTAATACCGGAGTTTCCATCGGTGGGGGCGCGAATCTGAGCGGGTCCGTCGTCGCGGGCCGTGACGGCACGGTGTCGAACACCACCGCCGGGGCAGCCGCGATTCCGGTTCCGCAAACCGTGGCTGAATTGCGTTCCGCCCTGGACGATCTGCTCGATCGGATCAGCCGGTACGACGCGGAATTGCCGGACCGGCAGCTGGTCGAGGACACGACGCGGCAGGCGGTGGCCGAGGCGGCGAAGGAACGACCGAACCGGCTGGTGCTCTCGGGGATCCTGCATGCGGTGGGGCGGTCGGTCGCCGGCATCGCCTCGCTCGCCGCTGTGGTGAGCGCGTTGGAAATCGCGGTCAAGGCCGTCCTCGGCTGACCGGTGAGTGGTGCGGGGGATTCCATGGCGAACTGCTGGAGATGCCGGGAACCGCTGTCCGGCGGGCGGCAACGGCACTGCACCGCGTGCGGCGCGGGTGTGTGCTGGAGCTGTGGGCACGAGCCGGGCGCCGGGGCGGGGCGATTCTGCACCAGGTGCGGCGCGAGCGCGACCGCGCTGGTGCGGCCGCCGAATCGGACGTTGCCGGTCGAGGGCGCCGCATCTCGCCGGAACCCCGCCGTCATCACAGGCGGCGTTCTGCTCGCCGCCGCTGTGGCAGTGGCGGTGGTGCTGGTCGTGGCGCCCGGCGACAAGCCGGCCGACCGGGGACCGTCGGCGGTCGGATTCCCGCTGACGACCACCGGCGCCCGCACCGCCTCGCCCACACCGTCGCGCACCGGCGCCCGCACCGCCACGACCACGCCGTCGCGCAGCAGCGCGCGCTCTACGACGACCACGCAGGCCCCGGCGACCGGGCCGTCACGGACCGTCACGGCGTACTTCGACGCCATCAATCGGCGGGACTACGGCCGTGCTTGGGAGCTGGGCGGCCGGAACCTGGACACGAGCTACGAGCACTTCGTGGCTGGTCTTTCGACGACCGCGCACGAGGCGGTGCGGATCACTTCGGAGAGTGGGGACATCGTGCATATCGAGCTGTCGGCCCGCCAGACCGACGACTCGGTGCGGACCTATTCCGGCTACTACGTCGTACGCAACGACGTCATCGTCGACGCGGTCATCCACTAGGGCCGGACGGAACCGCTATAGACATACATACCGTATGTATGTAATGGTGGGTTGTATTCGTTCGGACTGGGAGGACCACATGGCAACAAGCACATCACTCGGGCCCACTCATGAGGTGGACCTGCCCGGCGGCCGCATTCGCTACCACGAGACGGGGGAGGGCGCTCCGGTCGTCTTCGTGCACGGCCTGCTCGTCAACGCGGACCTCTGGCGCAAGGTGGTGCCCGCCGTCGCCGCGGCCGGATACCGCTGCCTGGCGCCGGACTTGCCGCTCGGCTCGCACGAGATCCCGGTACCGGACGCGGAGCTGACTCCGGTCGGCGTGGCGGACCTGATCGCCGCGTTCCTCGAGCGTCTCGACCTCACCGACGTCACCCTGGTCGCCAACGACACCGGCGGCGCGATCACCCAGGTGCTGCTCACTCGCGACCGGTCCAGGATCGGCCGCGTCGTGCTCGCCTCGGTGGACAGCTACGAGGGCTTCCTGCCGCAGCCGTTCACCGCGCTTCCGCTGCTGGCGAAGGTCCCCGGGTCGATCCGCCCGCTGACCGAGGCGCTGCGCATCCGGGCGCTGCATCGACTCCCCCTGGCCCTCGGTTGGCTCACCAAACGGCCGATACCGCCCGAGATCACCGACTCCTATCTGCTGCCGAGCCGGAACTCCTCCGCGATTCGCAAAGACCTGCGGCGCTTCCTGAAGTCGGCGCACCGCCGGTACACGCTGGAGGCCGCGCGCCACTTCGGCGACGTAGACATCCCGGTGCTGCTGGCCTGGGCGCGCGAGGATCGGTTGTTCCCGGTGTCGTTCGCCGAACGTCTGGCCCGTGATCTGCCGAACGCGACGCTGAAGCTCATCGACGACTCCTACACCTTCCTTCCGGAAGACCAGCCGGAGTTGCTCACCGAATCGATTCTGGAGTTCACTCGGCTACATGCCACGCCGTAGCCAGGAAGACCGCTCTCGGGCCACCAGAGCCGCGCTCGAACAGGCGGGACGCCGCCTGTTCACCGAGCGCGGCTTCGCGGGAACCTCGGCCGAAGAGCTGGTTACCGAGGCCGGGGTCACCCGGGGCGCGCTGCACCACCACTACGGCGACAAGCGCGGACTGTTCCTCACGGTGCTGGAGCAGATCGAAGTCGAGACCACGGAAGAGATCGAAAAGGCCATCGCCGCGGTCGACTCCGATGACGTGATGGCAGGCATGGCCGCGGGGCTCGGCCTCTTCCTGGAGATCTGCCAGCGCCCCGCGATGCTGCGGATCGCCCTCACCGACGCTCCCGCCGTGCTCGGCTGGCAGGCCTGGCGCGAATTCGAGTCCGCCCACGGCCTCGGCTTGATCACCGCACAGCTCGAGCGCGCCCGCGCCGCGGGGTTGATCGCCGACGCCCCCGTTCCCGTCCTGGCCCAGCTCGTCGTCAGCGTCGTCAGCGAGGCCGCCCTGATCGTCGCGCACGCGGCAGACCGCGACCTCGCGCGTGCGCAGACCCAGCAGTCGGTGCTGCTGTTGATCTCCGGCCTCCTGCGCACCAGCGGCTGACGACTCACGACCGGCGCGCGTCGACCTCGGCCGATGGATCGATGGCGCCTCTCGGAGGTTGCGGTGCGTGCCTGCCCAACTCCGGCCATTCAGGGCCTTATCCTGCGCATATGACGGAGCAATCGGCGTGGTCGGCAGGTCGATTCCGGTGGCGCGCGGCGCTGCTGACCGTGGGTCTCGTGCTGGCGGCGGCCGGTGCCGCGACCCGGCCGTTCAGCTGGTCGGCGACCGCGATCGTGGCGGTGGCGGCGCTGGGCGCGATGGTGCCTGCCTTCCGCGCGCGAATCGAGCGGCCTCCGCGCACCGCCCGGCTCGGGCACGGGGTCGCTGTGTGGTCGGCGCTGCTGGTCGCGGCATCGGCATGGGAGGTCTACGCATTGCTGCGCCAGCCCGCCCTGAACCAGCCGAGCCGAGAACACCCGAGCTTGTCCACGCTGCTGGATCCGGCACTCGAACAGTGGCCGCTGCGATTCGCCGGATGGCTGGTGTGGCTGGGCGCCGGATGGTGGCTGGTGTCGAGATGAGCGACCGGGCCATAGTCATCACCGGTTTCTGCCTGCTCTTGGCAGTCGCGCTGACCGCGGCCGCGGTCACATGGTTGCGCCGGGACCTGGTCGCGTCTTTGGGAGAGACGATCGCGTACCTGACCAGCACCCGGGCCACGAAGATCACCGCCGTACTGGTGTGGGCGTGGCTCGGCTGGCACTTCCTGGCCCGGTGACCCCGCAGCCGAACCGCCCTTCGTTGCGCGGGTCTGTCGCTGCCGACCGGCAAGAGCGAAGCCCAGTCGGCCACCACAAACGCGCGCACTGAATCCTGAGTTCAGAAACCAACGCCCCCCGCGCACCTCAACCCCAGGTTTCGAGCGAAGCGAGACCGAGCATCCGCCGTTCGCGGCCCGGCTCGCGTTTGCGCGGCCGCCGCGTACGCGACGAAGGAGCCAGCGGCGGCCGCGCAAACGCGAGCCCCAAAGGGGCCGCGAACACGCAGCGCCGCAGGCGCTGCAATTAGACTCAGCACGTGCGTTTGTATCGGGACGAGGCGGTAGTGGTGCGCCAGCACAAGCTGGGTGAGGCGGATCGCATCGTCACGCTGCTCACACGGCAGCACGGCCTGGTGCGCGCGGTCGCCAAGGGGGTGCGGCGCACCAAGTCGAGGTTCGGGGCCCGGTTGGAGCCGTTCTCCTACATCGATGTGCAGCTGTATCCGGGGCGCACGCTGGACACTGTCACCCAGGTGCACACGATGGAGGCGTTCGCCGCCGACATCATCGACGACTACGGGCGCTACACCACCGCGTGCGCCGTGCTGGAGACCGCCGAACGCCTGGCAGGCGAGGAGCACGCGCCCGCGCCCCGGCTGCACGCGCTCACCGCGAGCGCCCTGCGCGCGATCGCGGCCAAGCAGCGGCCGCACGAACTGATCCTGGACGCGTTCCTGTTGCGTGCCATGGGTTTCGCGGGCTGGGCGCCCGCCTTGGACGAATGCGCCAAGTGCGCGACGCCGGGTCCGCATCGCGCTTTCCATGTCGCGGCCGGTGGCGCGGTGTGCGTGCACTGCCGCCCACCTGGCGCGGCGACACCCGGCCCCGGAGTGCTCGACCTGCTGGTCGCGTTGTTGCGCGGGGACTGGGAGCGCGTCGAGACGACGCCGCATACGGTGCGCAGGCAGGCCAGCGGGCTGGTCGCGGCGCACTTGCAGTGGCATCTGGAACGTCAGCTGCGCACCCTGCCGTTGATCGAGCGGTCCGGGGCGCAGCAGGAAAGGGCGCGGCCGGAGGAAGTTCGTCCGCAGCCCGCGCCGCCTACTCCACGAATTGCAGCTCTACCTGGGGCAGCTCGCTCATGACGCGGGCGCATACCGAGCGATGCCAGGTGGCCGGGTAGCGGGTGTCCGGCTCGTGCTTGGCGTAGTCGTCGTTGGTGCGATAGGTGTGCAGGCGGGGGGAGATCTCCCCGGCGTCGATGGCTTCGACCATCGCCTCGACCACCTGTTCGGTCTCGTCGGCGAGAGCGGCGAGTTCGCGAGCCACGCTGTCGGGAATCTGGAAGGCCCCTTTCTCCCATCGCTCGACAGTGCGCTCCGCGACCGCGAAGAATCGCGCGCACCAAGGGACCGGGAGGCCGAGTAATTCGCGAGTGGCCCGGAAACCTGCCGCCGTCCCGGTGCCTGGTAAATCGGTCACGTCCGAGAAACCCCTCCCCAGTATCACGATTAGGAAAAGAATAAGTCACCGACGCCGGTGGGAACTGGGGAATTCATCAGGAAGCAACGCGGCGGCAGGGCAGCGGCGGCGATCGGGCAGTATGGAGGCCGTGATCCTCCGCCGAGACTCCGCTACCGCGACCGAGCTCAAGCCCGCGGGCGCCGTCCGCCCGCCCTCGCCGCATCCGTCGGGAGCTCGACCGCCGCAATTGCCGCCGGAACTGGTGCCCAGTCACGTGGCGCTTGTCATGGACGGCAACGGGCGCTGGGCTCAGGAACGCGGATTGCCCCGCACGGCCGGGCACGAGCGCGGCGAGGCGGTGCTGATGGACACCGTCGAGGGCTGCATCGAGATCGGCGTGAAGTGGCTGTCGGCCTATGCCTTCTCCACCGAGAACTGGCGGCGCAGCCCCGAGGAGGTGCGCTTCCTCATGGGCTTCAACCGCGACGTGATCCGCCGCCGCCGCGACGAGATGCACGAGATGGGCGTGCGGGTGCGCTGGGCGGGTCGCCGCCCGCGCCTGTGGCGCAGTGTGATCAAGGAACTGGAGATCGCCGAGGAACTCACCAAGGACAACACGGTGATGACGCTCACCATGTGCGTCAACTACGGTGGCCGCGCCGAAATCGCCGACGCGGCAAGGGAGATCGCGCGCCGGGTGGCGGCGGGGGAGATCGATCCGGAGAAGGTCACCGAGGCGACGGTGGCGAAGTACCTGGACGAACCGGACATGCCGGACGTGGATCTGTTCCTGCGCCCCTCGGGCGAGTTCCGCAGCTCCAACTTCCTCATCTGGCAGTCGGCCTACGCCGAATTCGTCTACCAGGACACGCTTTTCCCCGATTTCGATCGGCGCAACCTGTGGGAGGCATGTCTGCAGTACGCTTCGCGGGACCGCCGTTTCGGCGGCACCAAGTGAACGGCGGCACGGACATGGACGCAGCGGTGACCCCGGACCAGGAGCTGCAGGCACGAGCCGGAGCCTGCCTGTCGAGTTACGGCATCGACGTGCGCGTCGACCCTGAAGGGTCGCTGGGATTCGAGTACGAGGGCGCGCTGTGCTCGCTGCGCGCGGTGAACCTGGCGCCCGGCTTGGACGTGGTGAGTCTGACCTGTGTGCTGGCCTGGGACCGGCCGCTGAAGCCGCAGTTGCACAAGCGTGTGGCCGAGCGCAACAACGCGCTGCAGTTCGGTTCGCTGACCGTGATCGGGCGCGGCCGGCTCGCCGACGTCATCCTGCGCTACACCTTCCCCGCCGCGGGCCTGGACGACCAGGCCCTCACCACTATGTTGCTGCTCGTGCTGTCCAACGCGAGCCGGTCCAGGCAAGGCCTGCTGCTGCCCTGACTTCGGCCACCACCACCGGTGGCGGTCCCCAGTTCGGCGCCGCACACTCCTGCCTGCTGTGAGGGCCGGATCAGCCGACGTCCTCCGGGTGGGCCGTTTCGCCGTAGGGGAGCAGGGTGCGCACGCCGCGCGCGAGCGTCTGCGGGTCGAGGTCGCCGATGATGAGGTGCTGGAGAATGAACCCAGGCAGCAGCCCGATGATCGCTTTGGCCACGGCGTCGACGTCGGCGTCCTCGGGTAGCCAGCCCTTGTCGCGCATGCGTTCGGCGTAGGTCACCCACAGCGCGCGCATCGCGATCATCGTCTCGCGGACCATCACCGCCGCGCCGGGATGCACCAGGGCCAGCGCCCAGGCTTGCGGCGCCAGCCGCACCGGCCCGTCCGGCCCGCTGCGCCGCACCACCTCCTCGGCGATCATGCCGATCAGCTCGGCGGGCGTGGGGAGCGGTTCGCGACCGATCGCCTGGTCCATGGCGATGCGCAGCGACACCGTCGTCTCCGTGGCGAGTGCGGTGACCAGCTCGTCCTTGCTTCTGAAGTAGCGGTACACCGCCCCGGCCGAGAGTCCGGATTCCGCGAACACGTCTTGCATGGAGGTCTCGTGGAACCCCTTGCGGGTGAAGCAGCGCCGCGCGCCGTCCAGGATCTGCAGCCTGCGGCGTTCGAGGTGCTCTTCACTGACTCGGGGCATGTCCCCAAAATAAAACGAATATCCGTTCTTGACAACCGGCGGGCCGCGTACATACGGTAGGCGCAACTAAAAAAGAACGAGCATTCGATTTTTAGGAGTAGGCCATGAACACCACACAGCGGGCGTTCGCTCTCGGTCTCGGCGCAGCCCTGCTCCAGGCGCTGATGCTGATCGCGTTCGCCTGGCCGGCCGCCAACATCGCACCCCGTGACCTGCCGCTGGCCGTCACCGGCCCGCAAGCCGCGATGGTCACCGCCAAGCTCGCCGAGTACAATCCGGGCGCCTTCGAGATCAGCACACCCGCGGACGAGGCCGCCGCCCGCGCGGCGATCGAGGACCGGGAGGTCTACGGGGCCATCGTCACCGGCGACGGGCCGCCTCGCGTGCTGGTCGCTTCCGGTGCGAGCCCCGCTGTCGCGCAGCAGCTCACCCAGATCGGGCAGCAGCTCTCCGGCGTGCCCGCCGCCCGGGTCGAGGACGTGGTGGCGGCCGACTCGGATGACCCGCGCGGCACGGCGTTCGGCGCGATGGTACTGCCGCTGGTGATGTCCGGTATCGCCGCCGGGGTGCTGCTGGCACTGCTGATTCCCGCGATCGGCGGCAAGGTGATCGGGCTGGTCACCTTCGGCGTCGCGGGCGGGTTGCTGAGCATGGCGATCGTTCAGGGCTGGATGTCGGTGGTACCCGGGTCCTACCTGGTGCTCGCGTCGATCGCCGGACTGGTGTCGTTCGCGGTCGCAGGCGCGGTCGTCGGGCTCGCCGCGGTGCTCGGGCGACCCGGTATCGGTATCGCCGCGCTCACCATGCTGCTGATCGGCAATCCGTTCTCGGCGGCCACCTCGGCGCCGGAGCTGTTGCCGCAGCCGTGGGGCGCCGTCGGCCAGCTGCTGCCGCCCGGAGCCGCCGGGTCGCTGCTGCGCTCGGCCGCGTTCTTCGACGGCGCCGCCGCGACCGGCCCGCTGGTGGTGCTGCTGGTCTGGAGCGCCGCCGCGCTCGCACTGCTGGGCGTCGGCGCGCTGCGCGGTCGTTCGGCCGAGACTCCGGCTGCGACGCGGAACCCGGTGCCGGTCAGCTGAATTCGGTCACTGCGGCGGGCCGCCCTCGGACGAGGGCGGCCCGCCGTCGGTGCGTCAACCGGACATGCCGGGCAGCGCGGCGATCACCCGTTGCGTCGGCGCGCCGTCCCGCATGTCGTGCAGGTGCCGAACACTTCGAGGGTGTGGCTGATCTCGGTGAAGCCGTGCTCGTGCGCGATCGCCTCGGCCCACGCCTCCACCGTCGGGCCCTCCACCTCCACGGTGCGGCCGCAATGCCTGCACACCAAATGGTGATGGTGGCCGGTGGAGCACTGCCGGTAGACCGACTCGCCGGAGTCGGTGCGCAGCACATCCACCATGCCCGCGTCGGCCAGCGACTGCAGCGTCCGGTAGACCGTGGTCAGCCCGATGCCCTCGCCACGTTTGCGCAGCTCGTCGTGTAGATCCTGGGCGGAGCGGAACTCGTCGATGTCACCGAGCAGCGCGGCGATGGCGCTGCGCTGCCTGGTGCTGCGGATACCGACCGGTTTCTGTGGAGCGGCCGTGTTGTCTGGCACGAATCACCCTTCCTCGGCGTGCGCGACGGCGTCGACGACGATGTGCGCCAGATGGTCGTCGACGAGTTCGTAGAGCACCTCGCGACCCGAACGCTCACCGTGCACGACACCGGCGGCCTTGAGGATACGCAGATGCTGACTGACCAGTGGTTGCGTGACCCCGAGCGCGTCGACCAATTCGTGGACGCAGCGTGGCGACTCGCGCAACTGCAGCACGATAGCAATCCGCACCGGCGCGGCCAGCGCCCGCAACAGCTCACCCGCGTCCTCCAGCACGGTGCGTGCGGGCACCGGCGCCGGGCCGGGCGACCGATACGGGTTGTGCGGCGGAGCCGCGGCGGTCTCGGCGGTCATGTCACCAACTCCTTAATGGAAAGCATTACCAGTTTGCATATGCACAGGTGCGCATGTCAAACGGGCGCGCCGAACCGTGCGGTTGAAACCGCCGCCGAGCCTGCCGATAGGCTGGGCGCAATCGCAGCGTCGACGCAAAACTATCGTGTCGAGGCGACAAGAATCCGACTCGCAGTGGATGGAGAATTCTCGCGTGGCACCCAAGTCGAAGGTGGACACCGTTGCCAACCTCGCCAAGCGCCGGGGTCTGGTGTACCCGTGCGGTGAGATCTACGGAGGCACCAAGTCGGCGTGGGATTACGGTCCGCTGGGTGTCGAACTCAAGGAGAACATCAAGAAGCAGTGGTGGCGCGCCATGGTCACCAGCCGTGAGGACGTCGTCGGCCTCGACTCGTCGGTGATCCTGCCCCGCCAGGTGTGGGTGGCCTCCGGCCACGTCGGCGTGTTCAACGACCCGCTGGTCGAGTGCCTGAACTGCCACCACCGCTTCCGGCAGGACCACCTGCAGGAGGCGTACGCGCTGAAGAACAAGATCGATGACCCGGACACGGTCTCGATGGAACTGCTCGCGTGCCCGAACTGCGGCACCGTCGGCCGCTGGACCGAGCCGCGCGACTTCAACATGATGCTCAAGACCTACCTCGGCCCGATCGAGTCCGAGGAGGGCCTGCACTACCTGCGCCCGGAGACCGCCCAGGGCATCTTCGTCAACTTCGCCAACGTGATGACGACCGCGCGCAAGAAGCCGCCGTTCGGTATCGCGCAGATCGGCAAGAGCTTCCGCAACGAGATCACCCCGGGCAACTTCATCTTCCGCACCCGCGAGTTCGAGCAGATGGAGATGGAGTACTTCGTCAAGCCGGGCGAGGACGTGGAGTGGCACAAGTACTGGATCGAGACGCGGTTCTCCTGGTACACCGAGCTCGGCATCACTCCGGAGAACCTGCGGCTGTTCGAGCACCCGAAGGACAAGCTCTCGCACTACTCGGCGGGCACCACCGACATCGAGTACCGCTTCGGCTTCCAGGGCAACGAGTGGGGTGAGCTGGAGGGCGTCGCCAACCGCACCGACTTCGACCTGAAGACGCACTCCGAGCACTCCGGCACCGAGCTGAGCTTCTTCGACCAGACCACCAACGAGCGCTACATCCCGTACGTCATCGAGCCCGCTGCGGGCCTCACCCGCTCGCTGATGGCCTTCCTGGTCGACGCATACGCCGAGGACGAGGCGCCCAACGCCAAGGGCGGCGTGGACACCCGCACGGTGCTGCGCCTGGATCGCCGCCTCGCGCCGGTGAAGGCGGCGGTGCTCCCGCTCTCGCGCAACGCCGATCTCACGCCGAAGGCGAAGGATCTGGCCGCGCAGCTGCGCAAGAACTGGAACGTCGAGTTCGACGACGCGGGCGCCATCGGCCGCCGCTACCGCCGCCAGGACGAGATCGGCACGCCGTTCTGCATCACCGTCGACTTCGAGACGCTCGAGGACCAGGCGGTGACCATCCGCGAGCGCGACACCATGACCCAGGAGCGCATCGCGCTGGACAAGGTGGAGGGCTACCTCGCCCAGCACCTGATCGGCGCCTGAGTCCGCCGTCGCGTCCCGTGGTCGTAACCGGCCACGGGACGCTGTCGTTCAGCAGCTCTTCTTGCGCGTGGTGATGCCGATCGTGGTCGGAATCAGCAGCGCGAGCCCCCAGGGCACGGCGACCCAGAACGGCCAGAAGTAGCCCGCGCCGGTGGCCAGGTAGATCGCCACGCACAGCGCGTTGACGAACACCCACGGCGTCCACATGATCGTGATCCACTGCGGAATGCCTTTGGCGCGCGCCTGCTGCGATTGCCGTTGCGCGGGAAGGTCGGACAGCAGCGGCGTCAGCTCGCCGTAGGTCTTGGCGGCGTACACCTGTTGCAGCCGTTCATCGAATTCGGGCAGCGTCAACCTGCCCTCGTTCATCGCCAACCGCAGTTGGTCGACGATCTTCTCGCGATCGGCGTCGGACGCCCGCACGTGGTCCTGACTCACGCTGTCAGCCTAAGTCACTCGGCCGAGGGTGCGGGGTGACCGTCCGTGCCAAAGGAATTCAGCGGAACGTCCCAGAACGCCAGCTCGTGCCGCAGTCCTTCGCGGAACAGATCTTCCGCGCGTGCCGGGTCGGCGCCGGACTCATCGATCATCTGCGCGCAGCGGCGGGTGAGGGCGGCGAATCCCGGATCGGCGTAGGTGTCGACCCAACGGCGGTAACGCGGTTCGGCGGGCGGGTGCTGTGCCAGCCGTGCGCCGAGCGTCGAATACCCCCACATGCACGGGTAGAGGGCGGCGAGGCCCTCGCCGTAGGACGCGGCGGAGTCCAGGAGAAACGCCGTGTACGCCGCGCACGGCGCGCCTTTGGCGGCGCCGTCGAGGTCGGCGCCGAACTCGGCCGCCAGCGAGCGATGCAGTGACAGTTCCTCGTGGTAGGTGGCGTGCGCGAGGTCGACCAGGTCGCCCAGATGGGCCGCCGGGGCCTGCCACGCGAGCCGGGCGAACACGCGGACGTAGTCGAGCAGGAACAGATAGTCCTGCTCCAACCAGGACCGGAAAACCGGCTCGGGCAGGGTGCCCTCGGCGATACCCACCACGGTGGGGTGGGCCAGCTGTTCGTCCACCGAAGGCAGACCGATCTTCTCCAGATGTGCCGCGAGACTCATACCGGCAGTCTTGCGCATCCGTCCGCCCGGTCGGTTTGCACCCGTGCCGACGGTGCCGCACCCTTGCGGAATGTTGTGGGATGAGGACGCTCCGATCCGGCCGCTGGCGCCGTCGGAGCAGCGGTTCGTGCGGCACGGCACCTACACGGGCCGGTCGGTGTCGGTGCGGGGCGGGCTCGACGTGACCGCGTTGCGGGAGGCATTCGCGGCGTTGCGGCGCGCGTATCCGGTGATCGGCTGTCGCATCGCGGAAGACGCCGCGGGACAAGGTCATCTGCTCGAAGCGAACGAGCGCGCATGGGTACCGGCTTCGGTGCGGGAAGGTGACGTGGCGGCGATCGTCATCCCCGCTGTGGATCCCGCGGTTCAACTGGCCTATCTGGACGTGGTGGGCACCGGCGCGGACGAATGGCGGGTCACCCTGTTCGCTCACCACAGCGTCGCCGATGCGGGGCATTGCGTCGAACTGCTGGCGAAACTATGGGACTGCTACACCGGCATTGTCGAGAACCAGCGTACAAGTCTTGTCCCGCAAGGGATTCCGGAATCCCTGGAGTGGTATATCGCCGCGCGGGGCATCGCCAGGGCCGCAGTCTCCGGATTCGAGGACGTGACCAAGCCGCTTCCGCCCGAAGGCAGGAGAGTGCCGCCCGACAGCGCGCAGCCCGCGCCGAGCACGCTCGCCCGCCCTCCGCGCGTGCGGCTGGACCGCGACGTGACCGCACGGATCGTGGATCTGGGCCGCAAGACCGGCGTGACGGTGAACGGCCTGCTCACCGCGGCGCTGTTGCGGGCGTACGCACGCGTGGCCGCCGGTGGCGCGACCCAGCTGGGCTGCCTGTACCCCGTGGACCTGCGCACCCGGCTGGAGCGTCCGGTCGCCGCAGCGGCGGGCACCAACATGGCCGGGCTGGCTTCGTTCGCGGCGGAGGTGGACCCCGCGGCGCACGTTCTCGAACTGGCACAGCGCGTTTCATCCCGGTTGACGCACGATCTGGCCGAAGGCGTCGTGCAGCAGTCGGTGCTGCATTTCCCGGACTACTACGGTGTCACGAGGATCCACTCACTGGCCGGGCATGTCGCGGTGACCAACACCGGGGTCGTGCCCGCGTTCCGCACGCCCGCCGGTCTCGAACTGACCGATTACGAGATCGTCTATCTCTCCGCGCATCCCCGGCCCTCCGCGGGTGCGTCGGCCGCGGTCACCTATCTCGTCTACACCTTCACCGGCAAGCTGACCGTCGGCGTGCTCGGTGGCGGTGCGCACACCGAAAACCTGCTCGAGGAGGTGCGGGCCGAGCTGACCGCGTTGTCAGCGGTGTGCGCGGGCTGATCCCGCCCGGGGCAGGCCGTGGCGGCCGAGTTGCGCGGCAGCCACGGCCTGATCTCATTTCGGCTGGACCGGCTCCTGCAACTCGGTGACCCAGCCCGCGGTGTCCTCGGTGTAGACCAGCGTCACCTCGCGGCTGGGCCCGGTGATGCGGTAGCCGTTCTCGTCGATCCAGCGTCCGAGCGCCTGCCAGGGTTCCAGGACCAGGTCCATGCTGCCGCGATGCACCACGGTGGCGGCCCGGTCGATCGCGGGCAGGTCCACCACCGCGAAATCGTGCGCGCCGTCCGGATCGAGGTCGACGGGCATCGCGGCGTGGGCGAGAATCGTGCCGTCGTCGTGCTGTTCGTAGTACGCGATACCGGGACCGACCGGCGTGACCTCGGCACGCGCCAGCCGGGCGCACAGGTCCTCGAACAACGGACCGATCACCGGCCCGATCGACCCGGGTTCGAAGTCGCCCGCGACACCGGTCACTTCGGCTACTCGGACGGCGGGGACGGATTTGATAACCACATCGTGGGCAGGCATGAAGCCCTCCTTCTCGATGACTCGGAGCCTCGTCTCGACCTGGGTCAGGCGGGCGCGGTCGCTGGTGATGCGCTGCTCGAGCTCGGCGCGGCGGAGCATCAGCATGCCGCGCAGTTCGGCGCCGCCCACCCGCTCGTCCAGGATCCGGCGCACCTGTTCGAGGGTGAAGCCGAGATCCTTCAGCGCGACGATGCGATTGAGCCGTGCCAGCTGTCCCGCCTCGTAATAGCGATAACCGCTGGCGGCGTCGACCCGGTCGGGCCGCAGCAGCCCGATCGCGTCGTAGTGGCGCAGCATGCGCACCGACACCTGTCCGTGCCTGGCGAAGTCTCCGATACTCAACATGACGGGTCCTGGTCTATGGCCTCACACGGTGTCAGGGTCAAGACGCGATCAGAATCTTCCGCCGCGACCGATCCGCCGGGAGCCCGCCGAACCGCCGTACGAGCCCGGGCTCCAGCCGCCCCCGGATCGCGGTCCGCCCCCCGCCGCCCCGCGTAGCAGCCCTTCGAGCAGGATGCCGCCCAGCACCGCCCCGGCCTGCGCGCCGCCGGACGGCCCCTGGCCCGCCTCCCAGGCCCGCACACTCGCCTGTGCCGCCCGCAGTGCGCGCCCGGCCAGATCCGCCGCCGTCTGCGCGTGCCGCAGTGCCGCGGCCGGATCGATCGCGCTCAGCCGCCGCGCCTCGTCGAGGTTGCGCTGTGCCTCCGAGAGCCGGGTGCGCGCTTCGGCGTCGACGCCGCCGCGACGAGTGGCGAGGTAGTCGGCGGCCGAGCCGATCCGCGCGCCCGCGTCGGTGAGCGCGTGACCGAGCCTGCGCACGAGGTCCTCGGCGGCGAGTTTGCGGTCGGTGGCGGAGGCGAGAGCGCGGTCGAGACCGGCGTCGGCGGTGACCGCGTCGTGGAAGGCGCTCAGCGGGTCGGTGTCCGCCGCGGCGGTCGCCTTGTCCAACACGGACTGCGCGGCGGCGCGGGCATCGGATAATTCCGGCCCACCGTAGCCGGAGAGCTCGGCGGCGGAGGCGATGTCGCGGCGCAGCTCGTCCAGCACAGCGGGCAGGCCGTCGCGGGCCTGCCGGATGGCGCCGGACGCGTTGTCGACCGCGTCGAGCAGGGCACGCGCCTGACCGATCGCGGCTTCGGCCGACCGGATGGCGGCGACCGCGCCGCCCTGCTCGCCGACCGGCTCGGCGAGGGCGGACCGTCCCTCGTCGATGTTCTGCTCCGCGAAGGCGATGCGCTCCCGCGCCATCCGCACGTTGTCCTCGATCGGCGCGAGCACACTGGCCGGATGGGTGGCGGCGAGCCGGTTCAGCTCGGCCTCCGAAGCCGGGATCCGGGCGGTGAGGTCGACGATGTCCCTGGTCAGAGCGTCCAACCGCACCGGGGCGTCGAGCAGCAGATCACGCATGGCGTCGAAGGCGGCGACCTGCGCGTCGAGGTCCCGGTCGGCGCGCCCCACCGTGCCGATCAGGTCGACCAGCAGTGCGCGCTGTTCGTCCGGCGTCTCGGTGACGGCGTCGTCGAGACGCTGCCGGAGCGCGAAAGCCTCGGCGGCAGCGGCTTTCGCGCTGTCGAGGGCAGTGCGGAACGGGACAGTGGCGGTGGTGCCGAACTCGCCCGTGGCGAGGTCGAGTTCCTCGCCGCTGGTGCGCACCGCGTTGTCGATCTCCACGAGCGCCTCGCGCGAGCGGGCGTGCAGCGCGTCCAACGGCAACGCCGACAGCGCCGTGGCGTTCTCCGGGTCCACCTGCCGCGCCGCCGCCAGCTCGGCCTCGGACCGGTCGCGCCGCCGTTTGCGCGCGTACCACACGAGACCGCCCGCCCCGAGGACGACGAGCAGACCCAGGACGAGCAGCGCCCGGCCGCTCACCCCGCCGCCGCGCATCGCCGCGTCCAGTCCGTCGGCCGTCGTGACCCCGGCATCGGCCCAACGGCCCTCGCGCAGGGCGGGCTCTACTTCCCGGATCACGAGGCCGTCGAGCTCGGAATCGCTGACGCCGCTGGGCAGTTCGCCCGCCAGCCAGTACGCGCGGTCCTCGGTGGCGACCGCCAGCAGGAGGTCCCGCTCGCCGAACCCGGACATCGACGCGGTGCGCGCGGACCAATCCTGCGGGGTGAGTCCGTCGAAGTCGCGCACGTACACGACCCACAGCCGGACCTGCTGGTGGGCGTAGAGCTGGCTCACCGCATTGCGCACCTGATCGCGCTGACTGTCGTCGAGCGCACCGGCCGGGTCCTCCACATAGGTGTCCATTCGCAGCGGTGGTTCCGCCCCGGCCGTCGCAGCCCCGGACAGGGCGATCGCGGCGAGCAGAACGCTGATCGCGAGCATGCGAGCGAAGCGGAACCGCGGCGGCAACGACATGGCACGAATCTAACTCGCTAGCATCGTTTCGTGATCACCATCGATCGCCCGTACAGCGGCCATGTGTCCCCGGATTCGAACCCGCAGCAGCGCGACGTCCCCGGCGCCCGCATCGTCAAGATGTCCGTCGGCGGCATGAACAACAACTGTTACCTGGTGCAGTGCGCCGGCACCGGCGCCGCCCTGCTGATCGACGCCGCCAACGAGGCTCCTCGCATTGCTGCCCTGATCGAGCAGGAGGCGCCGGGACAGGTCGAGCTGATCGTCACCACGCATCAGCACCGTGACCACTGGATGGCGCTGCGGGAAACCGTCGCCGCCACCGGCGCACCCACCGCGGCCCATCCGCTCGACGCCGACCCGCTCCCCGTCCGCCCGGACCGGCTGCTCGCCGAAGGCGACACCGTCACGGTCGGCGACCTCGTTTTCGAGGTCATCCACCTGCGCGGCCACACGCCGGGGTCGATCACCCTCGCGCTCACCGACGGGACGGGCCGCACCCACCTGTTCACCGGCGACTCGCTGTTCCCCGGCGGCGTCGGGCGCACCACCTCCCCGGAGGACTTCACCTCCCTGTTCACCGACGTGTCGACCAAACTCTTCGACCGATACCCCGACGACACCCTGGTCTACCCGGGACACGGTGACGACACCACCCTCGGTTCCGAACGCCCCGACCTTCCGGCCTGGCAGTCCCGGGGCTGGTAATCGGCCTGCTCGCGGGGTGGCCGGCGCTCGGAAGGCGTTCGCCCGGTGCGCGGAGCCGCTGGCCCATCGGAGCCCGAACCGACGGTTACCGGACCGTGATGCCGCTCCTGGCAGACTTGGGGCGTGGATTTGCCAACGATGCGCACCCGAGCTCTCCCGGCTCCCGACCCGGCCCGGCCGCACGGCTTCGGCGCGGGGTTGCTGCGCTGGACACGGCGACTGGTCATCGGTTCGGTCGTGATGGGGGCGGTGCTGGTCGGCGGCACCGCGTTCCGCGTGTGGCAGGTCGCGCGCATCGAGGACTACACGAAGGCCGACGCGATCGTCGTGCTCGGCGCGGCGCAGTACTCCGGAACGCCGTCCTCGGTGTTCGAAGCGCGACTCGACCAGGCCTACAAGCTGTTCCGGGCCGGTGTCGCGCCCCGGGTCATCACCGTGGGCGGCAAGCAGGAGGGCGATCTGTTCACCGAAGCCGCTTCGGGCAAGAACTACCTGCAGGCGCGCGGCGTGCCCGGCGACAAGATCCTCGCCGTCGAAACCGGTTCGGACACTCTGCGCAGCGTCGAGGCCGTGGCGACGGCGATGCGGGCGCGGGACATGTCGTCGGCGGTGCTGGTCAGCGATCCCTGGCACTCGCTGCGCACCCGCACCATGGCCAGGGACGAAGGTCTGGCGGCGTGGACCGCGCCGACCAGGACCGGCCCCGCGGTCTACACGCGCGAATCCCAGGCGCACGGCATCGCCCGGGAAACCGGCGCCCTGCTCTGGTATCAGCTCACCCACTTCTCCGCGGACTTCACCTACACGGCGGGGCAGTGAGACGAGATGAGCGCCCGATATACCGATCACGACACCGAACGCCTCGTCATCGAGGGCGCCAAGATCGCGGGGCTCGGCCCGCCGCGCAGTGAGTTCGAAACCGGCCATCGCACCGAGTTCGCTCGTGACCGCGCCCGCGTGCTGCACTCCGCGGCCCTGCGCAGGTTGGCCGACAAAACGCAGGTGATGGGTCCCCGCGACGGAGACACCCCGCGCACCCGGCTCACCCATTCCCTGGAAGTCGCCCAGATCGGCCGCAGCATCGCCGACGGCCTCGGCTGCGATCCGGACCTGGTCGACCTGGCCGGGCTCGCCCACGACATCGGCCACCCGCCCTACGGCCACAACGGGGAGAAAGCCCTCGACACCTTCGCCGACGCATACGGCGGGTTCGAAGGCAACGCGCAGAACCTGCGCATCCTCACCCGCCTCGAACCCAAGGTGCTCGAGCCCGACGCCACCAGCGCGGGCCTCAACCTCACCCGCGCCGCACTCGACGCGGCGATCAAATACCCGTGGGGTCGAATGGGTCCCGGCACCAAGTTCGGCGCCTACGAGGTCGACATCGAGCGCCTGGAGTGGATCCGCAAGGGTGCGCCGGACCGTCGCCGCAGCCTCGAATGCCAGATCATGGACTGGTCCGACGACGTCGCCTACTCGGTGCACGACGTCGAGGACGGCGTCATCGCAGGCCGGATCGACCTGCGCGCGCTGGCCGACCCCACCGAGCAGGACGCGCTGGCGGCGCTGGGTCAGTTCCAGCACTCGCTGGCGGCCGACGAACTGATCGCCGCCGCGCAACGGCTGTCGGAACTGCCGGTGGTCGCGGCGGCGTCCGGCTACGACGGCACGTTCACCGCCTCGGTCGCGCTGAAGCGTCTCACCAGCGAGCTGGTCGGCCGTTTCGCCACGGCGGCGATCATGGCGACCCGGGAGGTGGCCGGGCCGGAACCCGTGTCCCGATACGCCGCCGACCTGGAAGTGCCGCGCATCGTCGCCGCCGAGGTGGCATTACTGAAAACCGTCGCGTTGCGCTACGTGATGTCCGACTCGGCGCACCAGTTGCGGCAGGCCGCACAGCGCGAACGCATCCTCGCTGTGGCCGATCGGTTGCTCGCGACCGCCCCGGACAGTCTCGATCCGGTGCTGCTGCCGTTCTGGAATGCCGCGCGCGACGACACCGCCCGCGTGCGCGTCGTGGTGGACCAGATCGCCTCCTACACCGAAAGCCGCTTGGAGCGAGTGGCGGTCCACCTGAACGCCTAGGGCGCATGGCGGCGCCGAGGTCACGCCGACAGGTCGGTGGACTCCGGCAGGTCCGTGGGCTCGGGTACGTCGGTGGGCTCGGGCAGGTCGGTGGACTCCGCGCGCGCCATTTTCACCAGTGCCGCATGCAGTTCCTTCGCCGACGCCCCCGCGCGATCTCCACGCAGGACCACCTCGGTGAAGCCCTCCACCAGAGCCCGGCCGGGGTCCAGCAGACCGGCGCCACTGCCGCCGCGGAGAAGGGACTCGTTGATCAACGTTCGCAACGCTTCTTGCCGGGCCCGGAAACCACCCGCGGCGTCCAATGCCCTCGCGAATTCCCGTACGACCGTCGAATACACCGGCCGCTCCACAGGCCCGCGCCTGCGAAATCTCCTTCGCGTTTGCTGTGTTGCCGTCCCGGCCGGCGGCTGCGGGGCAGCTTTATCCAGGACGATCCACACCTCAGCCGATCCCTCCGCCATCGTCGTGGGTTTCGGCCTCGGACGCGATTCCGGATCGTCGGTGAGCTCCACCCCCCGCAGCGGAATCGGGTATTTCGCCAGCAGGTCATCGATGGCGGAAACGATCTCACGAACCGCGTGCACGTCGACATCCACGGCATCGAACCCGACGAGCTTCAGGCCGTGCCGCTCCGACATCTCCTGCGCGATCCGATCCACCTCGGACGTGTCGGTGGTCTGCGGGGTGAGTGGGGGGCGGTGCCTGGTATTTGTCCGCTCGTTGGGTGTGGGGGTGGGTCGTTGTTCGGGTGGGGAGTGGTGGGTGCGGTTGTGTTGCGGTGTGGGGGCAGGTGAATGTTCGGGTGGGGAGTCGCGGGTGCGGTCGCTTCGCGGGGCGAGGGCGGCCGTTGCGGGGGCCTGCCGACCAGACGCGTGTTCGGCCGAGCCTGGGGTCCGCTGGATGGGCGCCGGGTGATTCGGAGTGCCGCTCTCGTTGTTCGATGCGAGGTCGATCCGCTCGATGGGGGTGCAATCGTCGGTTCTCCCGCCAGCTGCAATGTCGTCCGCGGCCTCGGACTGCTGGGCGGGTGCGGAGTCGTAGGTGGTGTCAGGCTGTCGGATTGGTGCCGGCCCCCATGGGGTGGCGGACTCGGTAGCCCTGGGATCGGTCTGCTGGATGGCGGCCTTGTCGCCGGTCCTTCCGTCGGCTGCGATGTCGTCTGTGGCTTCGAACTGCTGGGTGGGTGCCGGACGCCGCGGGGTGGCGGACTCGGTGGATCGGGGAAGGGTTCGCTGGACCGATGCCGATGCGAGGCAGTTCGCCAGGTCGATCGGTGAGATGAGTTCGGAGCGGTGCTCGTTATCGGCTCGCGCCGGGGAGTCGTCCGCGATGGTGCGTGCTGGGCGGCTCGTGGTGTCGGTCCGCTCGATAGCCACCGGTTCGTCGGCGGTGTCGATCGGGGGGACGGGCTCGGCTCCATGCGCGGTGTCGATTTCTGCGACGGATGGGGAGGCGTCTGCGGTATCGAGCTGCCCCGGGTCGGCCTGGGGGACAGTTGAGCTGGAGTCTTTCTGCCTCGGCACGAAGTGCCGTGGGGTGTCGGCGCGTTGTGCGGCCGTGCCCTGTATGTGTTCGGTTCGCTGGCCGAACTGGCCGGGCGGGCGGTGATGCGGAGTAGCGCTCTGTTCGACGGGTACGGCGGCGGTGCGCTTGATGGGCGGGAACCCGTCTGCCGTCAGCGGGACGGGCTCGTGGCGCGGTGCGGTGTCGGTTTTTGTCGGGTCGTCGGCGGTGCGGCTAGGGCGGTGCGGTGTGAAATCGTCAGAGTCGGTCTGCCGGACAGGCGGATTGCCGCCGTCTTCGACGGGCGCGGCGGTCGTGCGTTGAACGGGGACGAAGCCGTGGGTCCTTGGCGGGACGGGCTCGGGGCGGGGTGCGGTGTCGGTCTTTGCTGAGTCGTCAGCAGTGCGGCTAGGTCGACGCGGCGGGAAATCGTCCGGGTCCGTCTTCTGGGGCGGTTCATGGTCGGGTGGGACACCGGTCCGCGAGACGGTCCCGATGTGGTCGATGAGGCCGTTCTGCGCCGCCTCACGCGGGGGTGCGTCGCCGAACTGGGAAGTGAGCGAGGAACCGGTCTCGGTTCGCGCGGACTCGTCGGCGAAATCTGCCTGTCGGATCGGCGCGGAGTCGCTCGGCGGGGCAGATGCGGTGGGCGCTGGGTAGCCGGTCCTATGGATCGGTCTCGAGTCGTCGGCGGCATCGATCTTCCGGCGCGCTGCGAGACCGTCGGCATGGGTGGTCCGCGCTGCGGATTCGTGCGTAGTGCCGGTCTCTCGCGTGGACGCGGGGCCTGAGGTGATGGAGGTCCGTCCGGCCGACCGGGGCGCATGGAGATTGTCGATCTGTGAGCTCGGTGCTCCGCCGGTCCGCCGGATCGGTGCGGAGTCGACGACATCGGGCGGTTGGATGGCCACGGTATCGGCCCGCTGGACGGGTGCCGGGGGGTCTACGTACTCGGTCCTCCGAATCGGCGCCGAGTCGGCTGAGACCGCGACTTGCGGGGCCGGGATGTCGTCGGCGCTATCGGTTCGCCGGACGGAGCCGGAGTCGCCGACGGTGCCGGTCCGCCCACGGGTGAACTCGAATTCCGAGCGACGCGACGCGGCCGGTTGCCGTGCGGGCCCGGGCAGTTCTGCGATCGGGACGCCCGTCGCGCGGGGCGCGGACACTCGAACCGGCGTGCTGGGCACGGTCGGGCACGGCCTGACGACGCGCCTCGACCAGGGCGTCGCCGGAGGTCGCCGCGACCACGGGGTGGGCATCGCTTTGCGATCGGCCTCGGCCGACGATTCGGCGGCGGGCTCCTGGGCGATAACCGCTTCGGTTCGCGCCGCAACCGCCTGTTCGTCGTGGTGGTCGCCGCTGACGAGCGCTTCCGCGGACGCGATGGTTGCCTTCAACTCGCCGACCGTGCGCGCGGCCTCCGCGATGAGTCGCTCCAGGGTCGACACCATCGCGCGCAGTTCGCGCGTGTCGATCCGCGACGGCTGACTCACGATGTCTCCCGCTTGTCCTCATCAGGTCTTGCCGCGGTGCGCCGGCCTGCGCCGACACTCTGATCTCGCATCGCCGAAAGCAGACTGTGGTGCCGGTTTATTGTCACTCGAGTTAACAGGACCTCTCGGGGTTGGGAAGATGAATGACGGTCGCGAGTCGCCGGGCAGCTATCGGATCGCAACATGCGCCGATCGTCGTTGCCCCGTCGAAACCACGGAGGCTCCAAGCGATCACGATGTGGACACGTATCCGGAGTCCGACCACTACACCGAACGGTCCTATCGCCGCGTCATCACCCGTCGCGGGTCATAGACATCGAAATGCCTTGTGCGGCAACATCATCCCCGTTGTCCCAGGTTGGCTACCATAGAAGGGTGCGGATCGGAGTAGGGCTCTCCACCGCGACCGGCGCGCGGCAGGCGGGCATGGAGGCCGCAGCGCTCGCCCGTGATCAGCTCGCGGGTGCGGCGCCGTCCCTCGCTGTGCTGCTCGCCTCCCGGGCGCACACCGACGAGGCCGTGGAGGTGCTGTCCGGCGTCCACCGGACGGTCCGGGTGCCCGCTCTGATCGGGTGCGTGGCGCAGGCGATCGTCGCTGGTCGCCGCGAGATAGAGGACGAGCCCGCGGTGGCGGTGTGGCTGGCTTCCGGACTGCCCGCTGCCGAGACCTTCCAATTGGACTTCCTCCGGACCGCGAGCGGCGGGCTGCTCGCCGGTTACCGCTTCGACAAGGCCGCGCGCGACTTCCACCTGCTGCTGCCCGACCCTTACTCGTTCCCCGCCGACCTGCTGCTGGAGTACGTGAACACGGATCTGCCCGGCACCGTCGTGATGGGTGGGCTGGTGAGCGGCGGCCGAGGGCCGGAGGGCAGCCGGCTGTTCCGCGACCACGCCGTGGTGACCTCCGGTGCGGTCGGCGTGCGTCTTCCGGGCTTGCACAATGTGCCGATCGTGTCGCAGGGCTGCCGCCCGATCGGCTACCCCTACACCGTCACCGGCGCGGACGGCACCGTCATCACGGGGCTGGGTGGGCAGCCGCCGATCGAGCGGTTGCGCGAGATCGTCGCCGTGCTGCCGCCCGGCCAGCAGGAACAGCTCGCCCGCGGCCTGCAGATCGGCTTCGTGGTCGACGAGCATCTGGCCGAGCCCGGTCAGGGCGACTTCCTCATCCGCGGCCTGCTCGGCGCCGATCCGTCCAGTGGCGCGATCGAGGTGGGCGAGGTCGTCGAGATAGGTACGACCGTGCAATTCCAGGTCCGCGACGCGGTCGGAGCGGACCAGGACCTGCGGGCCGCCCTGGCGCGGGTGCGGACGGACCTTTCCGGGCGCCCCGCCGGTGCTTTGCTGTTCACCTGCAACGGCCGCGGCCGCCGGATGTTCGGGGTGGCCGATCACGACGCCACGGCGATCGAGGACGTGCTCGACGGCATTCCGCTCGCGGGTTTCTTCGCCGCGGGCGAGATCGGGCCCATCGCGGGTCGCAACGCGCTGCACGGATTCACGGCGTCGATGGCGCTGTTCGTCGAATGAGCGTCGAGTTGAGGGTCTACGCCGAGCTGAACGACTTCCTGCGGCCCGACGAGCGCTACACCGTGCTGCGGCGGCCGTTCCGCCCGCACCAGACCGTCAAGGACGTCATCGAGGCCGCGGGCATCCCGCACACCGAGGTCGACCTGGTCCTGGTCGACGGACACCCGGTCGACTTCGACCATCAGCCACCCATCGGCGGGCGGGTCACGGCGTATCCCGTATTCGAGACACTCGACATCGGGGCCGTGACCAGGGTTCGCCCGCATCCCCTGCGCGCGCCCCGGTTCCTCGCGGACGTGAATCTCGGCGGCCTCGCCAAGCTGATGCGGTTGATGGGCCTCGACGTGCACTGCCGGTGGGACGCCGAGGACGCCGAACTCGCCGAGGTGTCGGCGGCCGAGCACCGGATCCTGCTCACCCGCGATCGCGGGCTGCTCAAGCGCCGCAACGTCACACACGGCGTCTACATCCGGTCGGACCAGCCGGTGGAGCAGGTCGTGGAAGTGATCCGGCGGCTCGACCTCGTCGCGTGCCTGGCGCCGTTCACCCGCTGCCTGCGCTGCGGCGGCGCCGTGGCCGAGGTCGCCAAAGCGGAGGTCGAGGATCGGCTGGAACCGCTCACCCGGCGTTACTACGACACGTTCCGGCAGTGTCACGCGTGCGGGCGCGTCTACTGGCAGGGCTCGCACCAAGCCCGGCTGGCCGAGACGGTCGCGGCGATCCGCGCGGAGCTGGATCGATCCTGATCGACCGGGCGAGCGGATTTCCGCCCGGTGCCCCGCCATGCTGGTCGAGGACGGAACGCGCTGTGCGGAGGCGCCCGGGCGCGTCGGCCCCGCGTTCGCCTAGACTCACTGCCGTGGCCGGACGACTTCCAGATCGCGATATCGCGGCGATACGCGAACGCGTCCGGATCGAAGACGTGGTGGGCGAGTACGTCGCGCTCAAGCGCGCCGGCGCGGATTCCATGAAGGGTCTGTGCCCGTTCCACGACGAGAAGTCGCCGTCGTTCCACGTGCGCCCCAACCACGGCCTGTTCCACTGCTTCGGCTGCGGTGAGGGCGGCGACGTATTCGCCTTCCTGCAGAAGATCGAGCACACCGGGTTCGTCGAGTCGGTCGAGCAGCTGGCCGACCGGATCGGGTACCAGATCAACTACGAGGGCGGCGGCACCTCGGTGCAGCGCGACCGCGGCACCAGGTCCCGGCTGGTCGCGGCGAACGCGGCCGCACACGAGTTCTACATGGCGCAGCTACGCGAGCCCGGAGCCGAAGCCGCGCGCAACTATCTCACCGAGCGCAACTTCGACGCGGCGGCCGCTCAGCATTTCGGCTGCGGCTACGCCCCCGCGGGGTGGGACGTGCTCACCAAGCACCTGCTCCGTAAGGGGTTCGACTTCAAGGAGCTGGAGGCGGCCGGGCTGTCCCGGCAGGGCCAGCGCGGCCCGATCGACCGTTTCCACCGGCGTCTGCTGTGGCCGATCCGCAACCTGTCCGGTGACGTCATCGGCTTCGGCGCCCGCAAGCTCTTCGACGACGACACCATGCCCGGCAAGTACATCAACACCCCGGAAACGTTGCTGTACAAGAAATCCCAGGTGCTCTTCGGCCTGGACCACGCCAAGCGCGAGATCGCCAAGGGCCACCAGGCCGTCGTGGTCGAGGGCTACACCGACGTCATGGCGATGCACCTGGCCGGGGTGAAAACCGCCGTCGCGGCGTGTGGCACCGCCTTCGGCGACGAGCACCTCGCCCTGTTGCGCCGCCTGCTGATGGACGACAACTTCTGGCGCGGCGAGATCATCTACACCTTCGACGGTGACGCGGCGGGCCAGGCAGCGGCGCTGAAAGCCTTCTCCGGCGATCAGAAGCTCGCCGGTCAGACCTACATCGCGGTCGCGCCGGACGGGCAGGACCCGTGCGAGCTACGGCAGCATTCCGGCGACGCGGCCGTGCGCGATCTGGTCGCCCGCCGAACACCGCTGTACGAGTTCGTGATTCGCGGACTGCTGGCCGACCACAACCTGGACACCGCGGAGGGACAGGTGGAGGCGTTGCGCCGCGCGGTGCCGGTGGTCGCCCAGATCAAGGACAACGCCCTGCGCAAGGCTTACGCCACCAAACTGGCCGGCTGGGTCGGCTGGGACGACATCCAGACCGTCGTGCGCCGGGTCGGCGAGGAAGCCAAGCGGCATCGCAACGGCGGCGGGCGCCCTGGAGTGCCACCTCCGGCCGCACAGCGCGACGTGGTAGCCGAACATCCTGCGGCACGGCCGAATCCGAACGACCCCACGCTCCTGCCGCAACGCCAGGTGCTGGCCGCCGCGCTCCAGTACCCGGCGATGGCGGGCGCGGGCTTCGACGCGCTCGAGTCCGAAGCCTTCACTCACCCCGCGTACGCGGTCGTGCGCATGCTGATCGCCGAGGCGGGCGGTACGGCGGCCGGGCTGGGCGGCGCCGAGTGGGTCAACGCCGTCGCGGACCGCACCGACGACCTGACCATGCGCGCCATGCTGTCGGAGCTGGCCAACGAGCCGCTGCCGGTGAAAACGGAGGCCGACATCCCGCGCTTCGTCGCCGGTGTCCTGGCACGCACCCAGGAGGCCTGGGTGGGCAGGCAGATCGCCGAACTCAAGTCCAAGTTGCAGCGGGTCTCCTCGACCGAACAGCCGGAGGCCTACTTCGCCCTCTTCGGCGACCTCGTCGCCCTGGAGCAGTACCGCAAGAGTTTGCTCACCCAGGCGATGGGCAGTCACGGCGATTTCGCCACCGGGGCCTAGAACATCCCCGCTTCTTCGCACAGATGCGTGATTCCTCGCACATCGTTCGACGTGTGCGAGGAATCAGTTCGTTGGGCGGAAAGCTCCAGGTCAGCGGCGGAGCTGGTCGTGCGGGACCAGGACGGTGGTCCGCTCGTCCAGCGGCTCCATCGGCTCGAGGCGGGGGCGGGTGCTCAGCTTGTCCGCTAGTTTCTGCCTGCCGACGAGCACCAGCTTGCGGGTCACCGGGCTCTCGGTCAGCGCGCGCGTCGCGGCGCTGATCTGTTCGTAGCGAGCCCGCCCGGCCTTGCTGCCGAGTACGTAGCCGGCCGCCACGCCGATGATCAACCGCAGCATCTCGATGTGCTCCTCCCAGTTGCCAGTTCGCCGCCACCATCCTGCCCGACGCCCCACACCCCTGTCGATCCGGCTACCCGGTAGCGAGCCGCCCGTCTCCACCGACAAGTCAGCAGGTAGCGGCGCGATTTGGGCTCCCGCCCAGCGATACGCTAAAGTTTCTCCTCGGCCCGCCCGATACCAACCGGACGAGCCCAGGACAATCCCCTATAGCTCAATTGGCAGAGCAGCCGACTGTTAATCGGCAGGTTTCTGGTTCGAGTCCAGATGGGGGAGCAGTGACCAGGGCGAACGTATCAGTTCGACCCTGGTTTTGTCCGTTTTGGGGGAGAACTACACGTTTTCGTCTCGTGATGCGTGCCGGGGGGCCGCCGTGAAGTAACCGATGTCTGGTGCTCGGGAGGTGTCCGCGTAGCCGCGCGGGCGGCCAGCTCGGGCAGTAGGGTATTCGGCTCGAGGAGAGATTGGTTGTTCAGTCGCTGGGCTGCAACTTCGAGGGGGAATGCCGTGTCGTCTGCTACCCGGTATCGATGTCGGAATCCGTCTTCTCACCAGGTGCCGCGTAGACCGTCCGGGCCGGATCGAGAATCGCCGATTCGTGTGCTGCCGCGGTTTCAGCAGAGACCTGCATGGTCACCGACCGCCCGGAATCGAGGTCGGTGGCGGTGAGCCGAACGAGGTGGTTCGCGTCGACGTCGATTTCGACTTCGATGCGCGGAGTGCCTTTGGGTGTCGCGCGCAACCCGTTCAATTCGAGGATGCCGAGCTTCCTGTTCCGTGCGGCCAAGCGGCTCTCGCCTTGGTGAAGCTGGATCTGCACGCCGCGCTGATCGTCCGTCGCCGTTGTGAGGACGACGTCCTTCCGCTTCGTCGGCGTGGTGGTGTTGCGCTCCAGCAGCTGGATCATGCGACCGTTGGCCCCGGCCACGCCGAGTGAGCGAGGAAAGACGTCGAGCAGCAGGACATCCTTCTGATGGCCCCATAAGACCCCACTTTGTAGGGTCGCGCCGACTACTACGCCCTCCGGGATGACCTCCCGGCGGGGTGGTCGACCGGTGAGTTCCCGGACCAGGTCGGCTATCGCGGGCATACGGGTGGCGCCGCCGACAAGTGCGATGTTGTCGATCGCCTCGGCGGTGGTCAAGCCGTCGCTGAGGGCGCGGTGGATCGGCGCCCTGCAGCGGTCGAGCAGATCGCGCGTCATCTCCTCGAATTTATCTCGGGTCAAGGAAAGTTCGAGATCGAGCTGACCACCCGGGCCCGCGCAGATGGACGGCAGCGTGATCTCGGTACTGGTGCGCGACGACAGTTCGATCTTGGCTTGCTCGGCAGCCTCCCGAATCCGTTCCATAGCACGCGGGTCGAGGGATAGGTCGACTCGGTGCTTCGCGCGGAATGCTTCGACGACATACTCGGCGATCCGGTTGTCCCAGTTCACGCCACCGAGCTGATCATCACCACCGGTCGCTCTGACCTCGACGACACCTTCCCCGATCTCGAGCAGCGACACATCGAGAGTGCCGCCGCCCAGGTCGAAAACAAGAAGCGTCTCTTCGGTATCCTTCCTCGCACCGTAGGCCAGCGCGGCAGCGGTGGGCTCGTTGATCATCCGGGACACCGAGAGTCCGGCCAACGCGGCGGCTTCTACCGTTGCCGCCCGCTGGATGAGGTCGAAGTGCGCGGGCACGGTGACCACGGCATCACGGACGGGTGTGTCGAGAAATCGCTCAGCCGCACTTCGGAGTTCGGCCAGGATCACGGCGGCGACGCCGACCGCAGTGTAGGTTCGCCCATCGACTCGGCGCTGCCAATTGCTACCGAGCGCCAGCTTCACCGTGGAGAACGTGCGCTGCGGATTGCGCGTGGCCTGGCGCTTCGCGGGTGCACCGACCAGCCAGTTGCCGTCAACAGTGATGGCGGCGACGCTGGGCATCGTGCGTTCGCCCACTCTGCTCGGAATCACCCGGCACTCGTCGTCCAGCCATACCGCGATGGCAGAATTCGTCGTGCCGAAATCAATTCCGATGCTGTGCCGGATGTGGGGCCGGGAAGGCGTCGCACCGGCCTGCCCGCCGGTAGTGCCGGCGTCTGGCAATTCGCCGAGCCCGCGCGAGATCCACAGTTGTCGCGCACGTTTGGCGACCACGGGGTCCGGGTCGCTGGCGATCAGGGCGGCCAGGTCCGAACGTGCGGCGTCGCGTACCTCTGATCGCCAGCTGCCGAGAAGGTTCTCGAGTTCGTGCAACGCGCCGATGCGCTGCCAGGGTTGTTCGCTGCGCAAAGCGGTGCGGATGTCTGACGGAACGTGTTTCGTCCGGACAGCGACGTTCCTGGCGATGTACAGCGCGCCCTGCACGCTAGCGACGCTACGGGTTGGTGTCTGGTTCGGGGTGCGGCGCTTCACCGAATCGTGTACGTAGTTGTACAGATCATCGATGCTTATCCAGCCATCACCATCGAGATCAGCAGCACCAGAGCGCAATCCGTGGACGATGGCGCTGGTGAACACCGATGGTTCTGTGGAGATGCGGCTGCTTACCTCGGATTCGTGACTGAACTGCAGCGACGTCGAGGCGGTGATGACCACGCGGCCGCGTCCGGAAAATGGTTCGGTGACGTCGACGGAATCCGCCGCTGTTCTGGTGCGCAAGCCGCGTGCGAACGCACCGCTGTAGCAGCAGTCGAGCAGCAGCACGGTCTTGTTCGAGCGACTGGCCTCGATCTGGTCGCTGATGAATGTCGAGTCGATGCCCGTCGATGCGAGATATGCCTTCTCTGTATCGCTGCCGATCAGGTAGAGCCGATTCTGCAGATCCTTCTGACCGTGACAGGACATGTGCAGCAGCAGTAGATCGTCACTGCGAGCGCTGCGGAAGAATCGTTCGATCGCCTTGCGGCATCGGGTCGCCGGTGCGTCCCGCAATACCTCGACTTCAAAGCCGGCGATCGCCGGATCCGCCAGCACCTCCTCGAGTTGGGCCGCGTCTTGTGCCGCGCCGGGCAATTCTGCGTAGGCGGGATCGCTGTAGTGCTGATTCGCGATGATCAGGCTATGGTTCGCCATGGTTCGCCACTCGATGACGGGCCAGGAATTCGGCGATGAGGAGGCGCTGTTCGCCGGTCGAAGCAGCGGATATCTCGATCTCGTCGTCGCCGACCTTGATCCGAACGGAGCCACGTGTGCGCCGAACAAGCCAGCTCTTGACAACCTCGGTCGCGGTCTGAAGTACCGCAGGAGACGACACGATCGCGACGATCGAGGCGATCGTCGCCACGTCACCTGTCCGTGTTCCAGTCGGAGCCGCCCCCGCGGCAGGGCGGTTGACATCATCGAAATCGAGTTCCCGAAGTTCGGTCAGAAGCAGATCGCTGTCCCCGCTGAGCTGCTCGGCGTCCGCGCCATCCTCGATGATTGTGAATTCGACTCGCTGATTCATCAGATCCCCAGGTTTGTTATCTTAGTCCGCCACCTCGACACGAGCAACTCAGTGTACTTATGCATCGTCGGTCGGTAGTGGATCGCAACATGACTGCCGGCACGCGCGGTAGCCGGCGGAGCGGGTGCATTCCCATCGGCCGCAGTCCACTGCCCGGATGGCATCAAACTTGCGGGTATCGAGATCCTGCCAAGGAGCTTGACGTGAGACGAAGGTCGTCCGCCGGATGACGCCGACGTTCTCGCACGCGGTGGGGGCGGTGTCGACGATGTCGCAGATTCGTCCCGAGGAATTTGGTTGCCGATCGTCCTGCTGCAACTCGGGGTGGGTGATTCGACCTGACAGAGGGGTGAGGCCGATCGCGTATTCGCTTGGGAATGCGGATACTCGGCAAGATATTGCTCGATACTCGTCGAACTCGGCAAAATATAACCCTTCTCGAGGGTCCTCCTTGCAAGTAGCTCAGCAGTAACATGATCGGAAGTATGATCGGAGTGCGGAGGTGCATATCCGCAAGACCGCCGGGGTGATGAGGTATATATTGTGCTCGTAAGCGCCTACAGAAATGCTCCTTTGCGGCATAGAATTCTGAAGGGCTACGTGATCGTCGCGGACGATATCGATGAAATGCATCGAAAGTTGCAACGGTCATCTATTGCGTTGTCCGGCACTGGCGGAGGTTTTCCGCGAGTGTGTTTCAATTCGAATCGGCCGGGATGCTTATGGATCGATACAGGGCCGGTCTGGGTGAGTGATCCCGCGCAGCGGTCCGCGGTCGTGGGCGCTTTGGCCGACGTTGTCTCCGCCGCCGCAGAACGTGTGCGGCAGGCCGGTGGGACGTTGTTGCCGTCGGGCTTCTCGTGGGGCGCCCAGCCGCATCGTCGGCTGTGCGAGGACGGGCATTCCATCGAGGTCGCCGATGATCTCCAACGCGAAATCCTCACTAACCTGATCCGGCGCTACGTCCCGGAGCTCATCGCGCTCAGTGGGCGTGCGCTGGTCGTCCCGGGTCGCGTCACCGGACGTGGTTCGCTTCGTCTGGCGGAATCGAAAGACCAAGTTTCGACCAGATATATCGCCTCCGCATCGTTCCGGCACCTGCGACGGGTCGAACAGGCGCTGCGCCGCGATGATCGCGTGTCGGGATTCGCTGTGATGGATGTGAATCCGGTCGGTGACGGTGAACTGGGGATTCCGAATGTCAGCGTTCGATGTATCGATGCCCAAGTATTCCCCAGTTCGACTGTCGCCCAGGCGGTCCTGCTACAAGCACTCGCGGTACGTGCGCGGATAATGGAGCGTGACGGCCGACGCATGCCCGCCGTCCCCCAACGGATGCTCGATAGAAATCGATCGAACGCCATTGCCAAGGGTATGGGCGGGGAGTTCGAGCGTGAAGTGGACGAGCAGCGGAAGTCGCGGGAACAGACGACCGCCCGCCGCTCGGCGGCCGATTCGGTGTCCGATCTGCTGGATGACCTGGACGCCGAACTTCGCGCGATGCAGATCGAGCCTCGCGAAATCCTGTCGTTGGTCTCCGCTCCGGATCTCGCGAAGCGACACCCGGAATTCGCACAGACCGAAAATGACTTGCTGGCTGTCTGGAGCCGAAATCGCCCACTCGGGATCGAGGAGATCGCTGCGTTGCTGCGGGACCGAGCGACGCTGGCAGACGACCAGCTGACCAGGCACAACAGGCAGGTCGCGCCGGGGAGCCTGGGAACCTTGGAGGCGGCCTGGCGAACCCGATTGACGGCCCAGCCGTCGCGGCGTTCTGCGCCGAACGGGCGTAGACGGCCGGTGAGCGCCGTTCGTCAGCGTCGGTCAGACGACGAGATCATTCGCGAGTTGAACGAGTTGACCGAGCAGCGCGATATGGATGACCGGCTGCGCGCTCTGCTGGCTGGTCGTCCGCCGCGCAATCTGGCTCCCGCACTATCGCGTCTTGGTCACAGCAAGGAGATTCGCCGGGTACTCCGGCAGCCGAGCGCCACGGTGCTGGAACTGGGCGGGCCGGAGAAACTCGATGATGACATACCGAATGAGCTGATAAGTCGGTTGTCGCATAACGGCCGGGTCTGCGTGCGGCTCGATGTGGCCGAGTCCGAACGGAAATCCGCGGTGGATGCGCTGATGGGTTTGGCGCGGAAGCTACCAAAGGGGGTATGCGCCGGATTGATCACCAACCATACCTACGCGCGCAAGACCGATCGCCGCGCCAGCATCGAAATGATCATCTTGGGCTCCACCGGAGAGGCGCAGTCGTGAACCGGCCCGTCAATATCGTTTTGGATATCCGGCAGACGAGCAATCCGCCCACCGATGCAGCGGAGTTGCGCGCGCTGTGGACGCAGATCGAACAGCATCTGGCCGGCGCCAGTCTTCGCGACACCGAGAAGGTCGTTGTTCCGCTCCGAAACAACCGGACATGTGTTCTGTGGATACAGGATCGACTGCGCGCTCCGGACCGAGTCGATGACACCACGGCCTTCTCCATACGGGGTGTCTTGGAACCCGCGATGGTTCGGCACAAGTGCACGACCTGCACGGCCGCGGGCAGAGTCACCTACGGCCCCTTCCTCTGTACCGGATGCGATCAGAGCGATCGGCCGGGACGTGTGTGCGACGAGCATGCGGTCGTGATCGAAGGTCGCATGACCGCGACCTGCGCGCGCCACCGGCCAAACTGTGCATGCGGATCAGCGGCAGCGTTCTGGTGCAACGGAGAGATATGTCGTGGACGCAATGCGTTCTGCGACCGGCATCGGGTCGAGCATCCCGGAGTCGCCGACATGTCGTACTGCCCGGATTGCTTTCGGCAGAAATTTCCTGACTGCGCCGGCCCAGGATGCAATTCGACCGGGAGCATCGGGTGCGAGTTCGTCATCGATGGCAAGCGCGCGACTTGCGGCAACGCGGCATGCGCGAGGCACGCTTATCGCTGGCAGATATTTGGACCACACAAACGAGGGCTCGGTCTCTGCCCGGATCATGCGCGGCGGTTGACGTCATTGGAGGACCACCAGATCGTCTTCCAAATCGTGGCGGGAACCGCAAATCGGCGGCGCGGTCCGCGCACCGAAGCCAGGCGCACATACATAAGGTTGCCCCGGTTGACCATTGTCAGGCACATATTCATAAATTCTCGTTCACGCAAACTGGACATGCTTACCATCGACCGGATGTTCAGTGAACTCCAGCACGACAACCGCACCGAAAACGTTCTGCGCCGTCTGTTGCAGGAGCACGAAAAGACACGCAACGTGGATGTGGCCGCTTCCGAGGTGGACAAAGAACGCGGTCGTGAACTCTTCGACAGACTCACTGCATGGTTGCGGGCACGGGGCCGCGCCGATGTGGCGAGCCACATCAGCTTCGCTGACTACCGGCCTCGGTCCAACCTCCTGTTCGTCGATGTCGAGCCGGAATACATGGGCAGATTCATCGGTCGCGGCGGTGCGGAGAAGCGAGCGGCGTCGAACGAACTGGGTGTCAGGGTCGAAGTGGAGCGGAAATGACGGCGAAAGTGTGGGACAACCAGCGGCACACACTGCAGGTCGCCAAGGGAGATGGTCTTGTCACCTCGAATATAGTTGCCGTCCGCGCCGCGGCGGGCCAGGTCGAAACCGCGCGGGTCGGTATTTTCGAGGTGGGCGCTGACTCATCACGGCAAGCGGCGGTGCGGATCGCCGCCTCGCCTTCGGTCACGGAGGGATGTGTCGTCGTCAGTGCGGAACTGGTAGATGAGCTGCGGCTGGGAGTGATCGATGAGCACGGATGGCGCCTGAGCGCCATGGATTGCGAGCCGGCCGCCCGGATTGTCCTCGAACCGCTCACCGAGAACCGTCTGGATGACGTTTGTCGGCAGCTGCGGAACGCGAAGGACATCGTGGGCCAGCAAATCTATCTCGGCGGGGGTGACCCGTGGGTATACGCCGACGGGGAGTCGTTTCGGGTACGCCAAGTCTTCGACCGCTCCGGCCGGGAGCGAACGGACCTCTGCTATATCGACCCCGAAACTGAACTGGACGTGTTTCTGGCCGGTAATCGTAATGGGGTGGACATGGTGATCCTCGCCGATTGCAGCGGTTCGATGAGCTGGGACGATATCGAGGACCGCGCCGACGTCCTCCGTCTCGGGTTGCGCAGAAAATCCAACTACATATCGCGGATGGATGCCCTGAAACGTGCGCTCATGGATATGGTCGAGATTCGTCGGCACGTGACGGGGCGGGTGGCACGCATCGCCCTGGTGAAATTCACCACCACGTCGATGTGCGTTTTCCCGAGATCAGGCTCCATGGCCGAGATTCAAGGCCCTGACGACGAGCGGACACTGCGGGACTTTCAGGGTGCCATCGGCTTGCTGCGGCCGGAGAACGCGGCGACCGACATCGGACAAGCCCTGCATTTCGCGTCCGATCTACTGCACCGCCACGGTGTGCCGGGTAACGACCGATTGATCGTTCTGGTCAGTGACGGAGCCGACTGGAAGGAGAAGGGCGAGGAAACCGCTGGCGAAGCTGTGGTCGCGATCGCCGATCCCGTCTCCTTGATGGAGGAACTGCACGAGTTTCTGAGCATCAACCTTCATGCCGTCGGAATCGGCGATCGCGACACGTTCATGCGCTGGTGGCAGACGAACCGTCCAGCGGGCGAGCGCGATCCTCATATCAGTGTGATCCCGAACCACACACTTCTGCGGGAACTGGTGCGGGTGGGCGGTGGCGACCCGAGCCGGACCGGCGGTGTAGACGTACTCCACGGCTACTTCGCAGATCTGGGCACCGGTGTCGCGCACCATGTCGGCAAACCGACCGATCCCAGCGGCGCCAGACTGCAGTCGGTGATCGACACACTCCATCCCGCGGGTCGCCGGGTCGACCGCGAAGTGAGGAAGAAGCTCGGGAATCTGTCCGAGGAGTTGCTGGATTTGCGGACCCAGTTGAACGACCTTTCGCGCCGATGCGGGGAAACTGATCTCTTCGGTCACGTGCACCACACCAAACTGCTCGACCTCGGGCGTCCGCTGCACGGTGCTCGCGATTTCACGTCATGGATCATGGATTGTCATCAGGCGTTCGGTGAAACGCTGGACCGGCGGCTCAAAGGCGAGCAGCCCAAGGAGCCCAAGGATCGATTCGGTATCGACGGCGTCTACGACAAGATTCGGGATTGGCGGATGGACGCGGTCCGGCGGTTCAGGAACAGCGACGGGCACGCATTCATCGAGAGCCGTGACGCCGAATTGCTCGGGGGGGTCTGCCTCAAATTGACCGGACGGAAGGTCCTCGCGGACGACGATGCCGAGTCCTGGACGAAGTTGCAGGTCGGTCTGCTGGCGGGCGTCGTCGAGGTGCTGCGAAACGTCAAGACCGTGCTCGAGAACGCGCCGCTGTCCCCGAGAGCCGAGCAGTACGCCGATGTGTTTTCCATCGAAGGCTACTAGGGCTGTGACCGCTGGAGGCAGGAGAAACCGTGGCCGCTGACGTATTCGCCTGTCTGATCTTTCGGGTGCGGTGGAAGGTTGATCGAACGCCATCGGCATGTGGCTGGTTTCCGGGCCCTCTCCCGGTGCCGATCCCGAATGTCGGTGCTGCGGTCGACCGCGGGGGCGAATCGGTGGTCGCCGACCGAAGCGCTCGGACCGCGTACTTTTCAGCCCGCGTGCACGATGCGCTGTACGGTGCGGAGGACACGGCGGTGGCCATCGGTCGTTGGCACAGACCGACGATCGGTGAGCTGCCGGCCTGGCACGGTGCGATCGTCCATGGCTGGGAATTGCTGCTAGGCGAAAATGGCGGTTACGCCGTCGCGCACGTAGAGCTGTCGAAGCAGCCTGTCGACGTGTTGTCCGGACTCACCACAGTGCGAGGGGAGAGCCGCCGATGGTTGTCCACGCTTGTCGACGACGTGCCGTTCGAGCCGATGAGACCTCGCGTCGTCACCCATCTCTGCTGGACGAGCGATCGTATACCGGAGCCGACTTCCGATCCCACAGCACTCGCTTCCTGGTCCACGGTGCAGCGTTGGCAGTGGTTCCTGGCGTCCGGCACGTCGGCGGCCGACGGCCTGCCGGACCCAGGCGATCCCGGGATTTTCGCTGACGTCGTCCACCTCTCGAATGATTGGCGCGCGTTGATTTTGCGGGACGGTGTGACCTACACCGCCCTGACCTCTGCCGACGCCACCGATTTCCACGCCGTCGCACGCACCTACGTGCGATCGATCCATCTGGACGCGGTTCTGCTCGGCTCACTTCAACTGAACGCCTTGCACCGCATCGCGGATCGGATCGCGGACATCCGCGTCCACTGCACCGGCGCGGGGCCGGTCGAGTTGCTGGAAGCCGAGATCCTTGATACCCGCGCGAAGCTGTGGTGGAACAACATCTCCGAACGTGGGGTGCAGGTCGCAGAAGTGCTGCGCGCCTTCCAAAACCAGCATCGGATGACCGACCTCTACGCACAGGTTGTCGCCGACCTGGACGATATCTCCCGTTATCTGCACGCCCGTCGCGCTCGACTGGAAGACGAGGCGCTCGTCGAAGCACAGGCACGTCGTCGCCGCACCGAGGAGCGCCATCGCGTCTCCGAGGACCGCGAGCGCCGCAATCAGACCACCATTGCTGTCATCTCGTTTCTGCTCCTACCCTTCGCCGTCACCTTCAGCGGCGCCGCTGTGCTCACTGATCCGAGTTCATCCGCTTTCGCTTGGAGTATTGCCGTGGCCCTCGTACTATCTCTGATCCTCGTCACCGTCTCCACCCTGCGCGCTCGGTGACGTGAGGGGCTGGTGCCTTGTCAATTCGGTGTAGCCGCTCTTACTCCGCTATCCGCGCCGAGCGCATCGGCGGTGCGGCGTGACTTGCGAAAGAACAACGAGCGTCCCCCGCACAGGCACCACACCGCGATTACCGGATCGCAGATCGCACAGCCCAGGGACGAGTCGTGGGCGAACGGGATGATCGGGTTGCCCTTGAAGTGGTGGAGTAGGTCCCAAGCGGTGTGCAGGAGCCAGGCGATGCCGATGTAGGTCCAGGATTCGAGGCCGTGGTAGGCGCAGTAGGTGGTGACGGCGGTGAAGGCGAATTCCCAGCCGCCGAAGCCGCCGCCGCTGAGGTATGCGGCGCCTGCGCCGGCGACCATGATGGCGTTGAATCGGCGGCGCTGTGGTTCGGGGATCAGGGACATTGCCAGCGCGTACAGCAGGCCGATCAGCACTGGTGCGATGTAGGTCATTATTGGGTGACTCCTCGTACGGTGGCACTTTCGCAGACCGAAACTATCCAGTCGAACGAGCCTCTCCCAGTGGCATTTACGACACGTCCTAACGGAAACTCGCCAATTCTTCGGTAGCGGTGCGAATGTGTACACCCGCGAATTCTGGAGGGGACGCAAACCGACCGGGTGAACCACCGGTGGCGACGGTCACAGGGTGATTGATCCTCCCTGGCCCGGGTATGCGGCGGGTGTCAGCCGACTACTGATTGGGAGGTATGTGATGCCGGAGCATCAGAGCGGACCACGAGAAGCTGTCGAGGGTGTCGTCGAGGACATCAAGGGGAAGGCCAAGGAAACCGCTGGCGTCATCACCGGTGACGAGGACCTGAAGAAAGAGGGTCGCGCGCAGCAGGACAAGGCCGAATCCCAGCGGGACGCGGCGCGGAAGGAAGCCGAGGCCGCGAAGGCGCGTTCGGAGGCCGACCTCGATGAGGCGCGGCAGAGCGCGTACGAGAGCGGCAAGGACGCCTAGTTCCCGGTGCGGCGGTAGGGCGGAACGACCCGTTCCCGGTCGGCGGCGATCTGCCGCCGCCGGGCCGCCATCGCCTCCGCGGGCGAGGAGCCCGCGGTCAAGGCTCGGAAGATGGCTGCCGCGTCCTCGATCGCGTCGCGCGCGCCGACTCCTTCGGCAGGCGTGATGGCGTGATCGGCATCGCCGCAGAGGATTACCGGGAGCCGTGGGGGAGCAGCGGCGGCGAAAGGCACGTTGCGCGCATTCGAGATGTGCACGGTCTGCGTCTGCGCGAGCAGAAGATCTACGACGTCGGAGATTCCCGGCGCGACAGTACGAATGAGTTCGGCCCAGTGCGCCACCGGATGGAATCCGATGCTCTCCGGGGGAAGGGGCGGGCGGGTGACCCTGGCGAACCAGACGGAAATCGTTTCATCCCAGAAGTGGCCGAAGGCGCCGGTCGGGCGTCCGTCTTCGCCGATCAGGCCGTCGAAATGCAGCACCGTGCTTTTGGTGCGCAATGCTTGTGGCCGCTCGGTGCAGCCGTAGAAGACGATCTGACCGGCGTACTCAGGGATGCGCCCGGGTTCGATGCGCTGTCGTACGAGGGAGTCGATGCCGTCGGCGGCGATGACGAGATCGTCGGTTGGTAGCCGGGTAGCGCCCCTCAGCAGCACACCTTCGTGGATATCGGTGACCGCAGTGTCGAAATGGAACTCTGCCGCTGTGGCAGTCGCGAATTCGGTCAGCACCGCCATGAGATCGGCGCGTAAGTACAGCCGGTGGCTGCGGCTCGGCCCGAAACGTGCTTCGCCCGGCTGGTATTCGACCCGCAATGCGTCCACGGGATGGGCGACCGCGTCCAGCCGGTCGGCGGGCACGCCGAGGGCGGTGAGCGCGGCGTGCGCACGGTCGTCCAGCACCAGGAACGCTCCTGCGCCGACGAACCGCTGGCTTTCGTAGACCCGTGCCGGAATGCCCTCGCGCCCAATCGCTCCGGCGAGGACCGTCCCGGCGATTCCTCCGCCGACGATGGTGACCATGTGGTCCAGCGTAGAGCTACGTGCGACGGTCGGGTTGCCGACAGCGCAAAAGGAAGCAGCGCGATACCAATGTTCCAGCCGAACGGACGAGCCCGGCAGTTCGAGAATCGGGCGATGCGTCCACCCGCATCCGCAGTAGCAGTCGATACCGGTTTGCGGCGCTGTGCCGGTCGAGATAAGTCCATGCGAACAGCACTCCGCGGCAACAATTCCGGCTCTCGATGACTTCGCCCAGACCGACAGTCGCTGACCAGAGCGGCTCGCGACCGGGCGCTCACAATCCCGTTGCTGCCGATGGAAGCGCTCCCGCGAGTGGACAGCCCGCCCTCCGAATCGAGCCCACTCAGCAAGTACTCGGCGCAGGCACACCATTGAACCGAGCTTCCAACCATCCGAGCGCCGACGGTATCCCGAGCACCGCGGTGGACAAATGGTCCGGGCTCACGAACTTCTCGTATTGGACCCGCACCCCCGCCTGGCAGTATCGCCGCACCGTCGTGTCGATCGACTCCACCGGTATCAGAGCGTCGTGCTCCGCGCGCCACTGGTAGAGCGGCGCGGACGGAACGCCCTCGTAGAGTTCCAGGCTGTTCTCCTCGAGCACGCCGCGTGCGCGCTCGTCTTCGGCGAGCGAATTCGAGGCCGCGACGTCCACGATGCCGCGGCCCGCGCCTGCCAGCAGGATCTCGTTGGTGCAACTGTCGGCGATCCGGTCGCGGAACGACAACCCGACCGAGTTCAGGTAGTCGCTCACCGGCAGCCGCGCCGGGTACTCCCGCTCCAGCCCGATGGCGGCGGCGAAGGCGAGGCCGAATGCGGCGTGCGGCGCATAGCCGAGACCCTCGATCATTTTGACCAGGTTCATCGGCACCCCGCCCGCGGCGGCGCCGATGATCGGCAGTTCCGGCGCGTAGGTCGGCGCCAGCGCGGCCGCCCACGTGGTCGCCATGCCGCCGCCGGAGTAGCCGAGCATGGCGACACGGCTGTCGGCCAGTCCTAGTTCTGTCACCCGCCGTGCGGCGCGGATGCTGTCCAGGGTGATCATGCCGCCGAGCTTCGCCGCGCCGTAGGCGCTGGTGGGCCCGAGATGATCTGGGAGAGCGACCGACCAGCCGCGCAGCAGCAGGCCGTTGAGTGCGGGTGCTTCGCGCACCGCCAAGTTCGGGTCGCTGGTGTAGAGCACGCGGGAGACCGCGCACTGGGTGCCGAGTGCGTTGATGATGTGCTGATAGGACAGCAGCGGCCCACCCGGGGTGGGATTCTGCGGGGTCAGCACGGTGGTGGTGGCCGCGATCGGCTCGCCCGCCGAGTTCGTCGAGCGGAACTTGATCATCGTGACCGTCGCGCCGGGGAACGCGAGTAGTCCCGGCATCGGCCGTACCGCGAGGACGTCGCCGGGCGCGGCGCGGTCCAGGTGGGCCGGAGTGGCGTAGAACGGGTCGGGATCAGGTTCGGGATAGATCGGCTGCGCCGCGGCCTGCGGGGTGATCAGACCCTGCGGTGTGATCAGACAGAGCGCGGCCGCGGCGGTAGCGATGACCAATCGAAGCATGGCTTTCGTCGACTCCCATTCGTCACGACGTGTTGTTCCGAAACGCTGGTCTGCTGAAGTCGAATACTGCGGATACCGGTCGCCTGCGGCCGATGCCCGGACCTGCACACTTTAGGGGACGATCGGAAAAGGCCGAGGTAGCCGCGCCGCCGGGTGACGCCGGGGCGCGCTGCCCACCGGTCGGTTACCGTGACCCGGTGCTTCTGCTGGTCGTCGGCGTGATCCTGCTCGGTGTGTTCGGAGTGCGATTCCGCAGGGACCGCAGGCGGTTGGGGCACGGCGTGTATCTGCTACTCGGGACGGCGTTCGTCGGCGCGTGGGTGGTCGGCCTGGTCGCCGACGGTGATCTGCCGGTGGTGCTCGCCCCGCTGCTCGTGCTCTTGTCGCCGCTGGTGGTGCTGGTGCTGGCCGGGTTGTCGATCGCGAACGGCACGCAATTGGTACGCCGGGAGGGCTGGCGTCTTCCGAATCTGCTGCCGCTCGGACTCGGCATCGCGCTGCTGGTGCCGTATGTTGTGCTCGCCCTCGCCTTGCACACCGAAAACCTCTGGTTCGTGGTGCTTCTGGCATCGCTGACGATGGCGATCAGCTACATCGGGTTCCTGTTCGCGGCATTCCTGGTGTATTCGCTGTGCTACGGCTTGCTGCCCTACCGTCCCGGGATGGACGCGATCGTCGTGCACGGCGCCGGGTTGGTCGACGGCGACGTGCCGCCGCTGTTGGCGGCGCGCCTGGATCGGGCGATCGAGGTCTATCGCGGCGAAGCCGAGCGCGGACGCGCCCCGCTGCTGATCGCCAGTGGCGGTAGGGGATCCGATGAGGAGGTCTCCGAGGCGGCGGCGATGGCGGATTACCTGATCGAGCACGGTGTGCCCGACCACCACGTGATCCTGGAGGACCGATCGGGCACCACCGAGGAAAATCTGCTGTTCACCAAGCGGCTGCTCGGCGAGCGCGGCCCGACGACCCGAATAGTGCTGGTGACCAGCAATTTCCATATTCTGCGCACGGCGATCCTGGCGCGTCGCCTCGATCTCGACGCCGAGGTGACCGGCGCCAGGACGGCCTTCTACTACCTGCCGAGCGCGTTCCTGCGCGAATTCGCCGCGCTGCTGGTGGCCTACAAATGGAGCACCGTGATCGCGTGCGTCGCGCTGGTGTCGCTGGGCCGCTGGCCCTGCTCGCCACCCGCGGCTGACTCAGCTGCCGAAACTCTTGTGCGGAATGCCCACGGTCAGGCCGCCGTCGATGACGAACTCGGCGCCGGTGGAGTACGACGACTCGTCGCTCGCCAGGAACGTCACCAGGGCGGAGACCTCGGCCGGGTCGGCGGCGCGGCCGAGCGGGATCTGCAGGAAGTCCTCCGGGATGTTCTCCGTCATCGGGGTCCGGATCAGGCCCGGGTGCACCGAATTGACCCGGATCTTGTACTGCGCCAGCTCGAGCGCGGTGGACTTGGTGAGTCCGCGCACGGCGAACTTGGTGGCCGTGTAGCCGTGCAGTCCGGGGCTGCCTCGCATGCCCTCGACGGAGGAGATGTTGATGATCGAGCCGCCGCCGGCCTCGATCATCGCGGGCGTCGCGGCCTGCATGCCGAGGAAGGTGCCGGTGAGGTTGATGTCGATGATCCGCTGCCATTCGGCCAGCTCGAACGCGACGAGCAGGTTGCCGTTCGCGATGCCCGCGTTGTTGACCAGCACGCTCAGCGAGCCGAACCGCTCCACCGCCTCGCCGACGGCTTTGCGCCAGTCGTCCGGCTGGCGCACGTCGAGGTGCACGTAGACGGCGTTGTCGCCGAGTTCCGCGGCGACCGCGGCGCCCTCGTCGTCGAGCACGTCGCCCAGCACAACCCGCGCGTCCTCGGCGACCAGCGCCCTGGCGTGCGCCGCGCCCATGCCGCGCGCTCCGCCGCTGATCAACGCCACCTTGCCGGTCAACCGCCCCATCCGGGAACCTCCGTCTCTCGAACGTCGTCTGCAACACGTTGCAGAAACGCGCCGGTGTGGGCGCGTCTCGCGACAGTAACCCAGACGGCCGCTCGGCGGTCGCCGGTGTCGATGTGTCCGGCAAGTAGGTGGGCGTCGCGGCACCTGTCCCGCTCTATCGCGAGAGCCCAGAACGGCTACGGGACGAACTTTCGCCCCGGCGCCATCTGGACGGCGCCTCCCGGACGGGCGGTGCGCGAATGTCGAGGCGGTCGCGCTGATCATCGAACGGAACGGTGATGGACGGGCTGGTCCGCGTCGCCGCGACGGAAACGCGTCCGCCTGGTGCGCAGCTGTGCCATGATCGTATAGAACGCGTTCTAATCATGTCCCCGATGTGACCGCTCGGGAGGTGCGCCATGACGAACTCCGGCCGAAGCGTGACGCGGTTCGGCGGCCGTTTCCGGGTGCCGGACATCGCCGAGGTGCCCGGTGGCCGCCTGGTCGATCTGCCGGGGCGGGGCCGGACCTATGTGGTCGACATCCCGGGGCCGGAGCACGCACCCGCGCTGGTGCTCCTGCACGCCACTGCCTGCACCGCCTACCTCACCTGGTTCCCGTCGCTGGCGGCGCTGGCTCAGCGGTACCGGGTGATCCTGTTCGACCAGCGGTGGCACGGCCGCGGCATCCGCTCCGAGCGTTTCACCCTGGAGGACTGCGCCGACGACGTGGTGGCTGTCCTCGACGCGCTGCACGTCGACCGGGCCATGTGCGCGGGGTTCTCACTCGGCGGAATCGTCAGTCTGCTGGCCGGGCGCCGTCATCCGGACCGGGTGAGCGGTCTGGTGCTCTGCGCGACACCCTACCGATTCCGGGAGAAATGGCGCGAGCACGCTTTTCACCGGACGTTCGGCGTCTTCGCCGCCGCGGTGGGGCCCTATTCCTACCGTCGCGCCGAAAAGCTCGCGGGCCGTCTGCCCGAGCTTCCGCAGGTCACCTGGACCCGGGGGCGATTGGATCGCTGGGCGCTGGACGAGTTCCGCAGCACCAGCGGATGGGCGCTCACCCAGGTTCTCGCCGTGGTCGGGCGCTTCGACGCGACCGCATGGTTGCCGGATCTGACGATGCCGACAGCGGTGGTGATCACGACCCGGGATCGGGCGATTCCGGTCTATCGGCAGATGGAGATGGCGACCATGATCCCGGGGGCGAGCAAGCACCTGGTCGCGGCCGGGCACGCGTCCTGCGTGCTGGAGGCCGATCGTTTCGTGCCCGTGTTGCTCGAAGCCTGCGAGACTGTCGCCGCGAAGATTTGAACGGTGCGGTCCTGCCCGGCGGCGGTGGCGGACAGGGAGCCGGCGCTCAGCCCGATTTCCGCGCGGCGGAGAGCAATTCGGCGACCACGCCGGGCACGGCGTCGGCGAGCGCCGCGATATCGGGCACCAGTTCCTTGCAGGCGATGAAGCCGAAGTTGAGCTTGTCGTTGTGGGACAGCACGGTGACCGTCAGGCCCGCGCCGTGGAACACCGGCCCGAACGGATACATCCCGTCCACCCGGACGCCGAGGAAGTACAGCGGCGTCGGAGGGCCGGGCACGTTCGACACGACCAGGTTGTGCACCACCGGGTGCATCTCGGCCAGCTTGAGCGAGGAGTACATCCGCGCGGCGAGCCGGAAGGTGTTCGGCGGGGCGTATTTCGACCAGTCCTGCAGGAAGTCGGCGCCCATCGCTTCGTGCTCTTCCTTGGCCCCGCGATTGTTCTCGGCCACTTCACGCAAGCGTTGCACCGGGTCGTCGACGTCGGTGCCGAGCCGAGCGAACAGCGTGGACACCTTGTTGACCCCCGCCGTGTGCCGGGTCGACTCGTGTACCGACACCGGAACCGACGCGATGAGCGAGCGGTCGGGTAATTCGTCGCGCTCGGCCAGATAGGCGCGCAACGCACCGGCAACCACGGTGAGCACGACGTCGTTCACCTTGACCCCGAACGCGGAGCGGATCTCCTTGATGGCGTCCAGCTCGGCGTCGGTGAACGCGACCGCGCGATGCGGAGTGATGGCGAGATTGAACGGTGTGCGGGGCGCGGAGAACGGTATCGCCATGCCCGCCTTGTTCTCGCGGCGGCGCTGCGCGAATCCGGCGACCACGCCGACCGTCTTCGGCAGCATGCCGACGATGCCCGCTCTGGCCGGGAACTTCACCACCGCTTCGGCCAGCATCTGCCAGTCGCTCGGTTTGGGCTCGGGGCGCCACTCGTCGTCGGGCACGGTCTTCGTGACGCCCGGCTCCGGGTCGCACAGGTGCATCATCAGGTTGGCGCCGGTGATGCCGTCGACGGCGGCGTGGTGGTATTTGCAGATCACCGCGATTTTCCCGTCGTCGAGACCTTCCACCACGGACATCTCCCAGAGCGGGCGATCGCGGTCCATGGGACGGCTGGCGATGTCCCCGACGAGTTCGGCGAGTTCGCGGCGCCCAGCCGGAGCCGCGATGGCGATGCGGCGGACGTGATAGTCGAGGTCGAAATTCTCGTCCTCCACCCAGACGGGATGGTCGAGGTTGAGTGGCACCTCGTACACACGGCGGCGCATCTGCGGAATCAGGGGAAGTCGCCGGGCTAGTTCGGCTTTGAATCCCTCGAACGAGTAGTCACCCGACGACGGGTCGAGGATCAGCAGCGCGCAGACGTGCAGATGCTGGGTCCCGGTTTCGAAGTAGAGAAAGCTGGCATCCAATCCGGTCAATCGTTCCATAGCAAAAGCCTACTAGAACGCGTTCTAGTTTTGTGCCGGAAACGCCAGGTGTGACGACTGTCGCGGAGTTGTGTCACCGTACAGCCTCCGGGTGCGATTTTGTGTGTTACCGAAAGTTCTACATATGTGTATAGTCCTTGCTACGGATATGTAGGAATCGCGCGCGGTGGCGGCGAGCGAGGATCGAGGAGTACCGATGAAGCTACTTCGCAGGGCCGGGCGCCGGCCCGATACGGACCCCGGCACCGTGGCGTTGCGCGCCCGCAACGTGCGATTCGACTGGGCGGACACGCCGCTGCACTGGATGCCCGCCGAGCCCATCGCCTCGCACCTGATCAATTCGCTGAATCTGCTTCTGCCCGAGGGTGAGCGCATGTTCTGCGCCGCGTATGCCGAGGCGCTGCCGTATGTGCGCGACGAGAAGCTGCGCGAGGCGATGCTCGGGTTCATCGGTCAGGAATCGATGCACGCCGAGACGCACGACAAAGTGCTGCACGAGGTGCTCGCCGTGCACGGCATCGATCCCGAGCCCTACCTGCGACAGGCCGAGTACCTGTTCCGCCGGACGCTCGGGCCGCGGGATGTCGCAGGCGCCGCCGAACGGCAGGTGATGGTCGAGCGGCTGTCCTTCATCGCGTGCCTGGAGCACTTCTTCGCCTACCTCGGCGACTGGGTGCTCAACGCGGAACTGGAGCGGTTCGGCGCCGACCCGCGCATGGCGGACCTGTTCCGCTGGCACGGGGCGGAGGAAGTCGAGCACCGGCACGTCGCGCACGATGTGGCGGTCTATTTCGGTGCCGGATACGTGCGGCGGGCGGGACTGATGCTGCTGGTGTTCCCGATCTTCCTGACCTTGGTGGTGCGCGGCACCAAGTTCATGGTCCATCAGGACCGCGACCTGCCCGACCTCGGCTATCCCCGGTTGCTCGCGCGAGTCTTCGGTGCCATGTGGCGCGGCGCGCTGCCCGGGGTCCCCTCGCTGCTGTGGAGCGCGCTGAGCACCTTCAAACCCGGCTACAACCCGGAGACGGTCGGCTCCACCGCGCAGGCGGTGGCCTATCTGGCCAAATCCCCGGCGGCGCGGGCGATCGCCTCGTGAGGCTGCCCGTTCCAGACCGGCTTCCCGCGGACCTGTTCGGCAAGCGCGATCGCGACCGCGCCGTGCGGGTGCTCGACGCGGTGGCCTCGGCGCGACTGCGCTGGACCACCCTGGTCAACCGGCGCGTTCCACGTCCGAGGGTGGACGATCGGCGGCTCGCGCTGGTGGTCACCGAACGGCGGATCGAGGCGCGCGACCAGGACGTGGTGAGCCTGCGACTGGCCGCCCCCGACGGGCGCGTGCTGCCGCCCTGGCGCCCCGGCGCCCACCTCGATCTCGAGCTGCCGTCCGGCCGGCTGCGGCAGTACTCGCTGTGCGGCGACCCCGCGGACGTTCGGGCCTACCGGGTGGCGGTGCGCCGTATCCCGGAAGGCGACGGTGGTTCCGTGGAGGTTCACGACGCTCTCCCCGTGGGGTCACCGATCGTCGTACGCGGGCCGCGTAACGCGTTCCCGTTCGCCGTGCCCGGCCACGGATCTCCAGCCACGCGTTTACATTTCGTCGCGGGCGGGATCGGGATCACGCCGATCCTGCCGATGGCGCGGCTGGCGCACCGGCTCGGGATCGAGTGGGCGATGGTGTACACCGGGCGCAGCCGCGACACCTTGCCGTTCCTCGACGAGATCGCGGGATTCGGCGACCGCGTCGTCGTACGCACCGACGACGAGCACGGGCTTCCCGACGCGGCCGCCCTGCTGCCCGGCGTCGGCCCCGACACCGCGGTCTACTGCTGCGGACCGGTGCCGATGATCACCGTGATCGCCGACACCGTGCGCGAAATGCCCTACGTGGAATTGCATTCCGAACGGTTCTCGCCGCCACCGATCGTGAACGGTAAGCCGTTCGAGATCCAATTCGCCTCCACCGGGGAGGTTCTCGAGGTCGGCGCGGACCGCAGCGCGCTCGACACGATCCTCCAGGCCCGGCCCGACCGCCCGTACTCGTGCAGGCAGGGCTTCTGCCGCACGTGCAAGGTCCGGGTGCTGACCGGCGAACCCGACCACCGCGACACCGTGCTCACCGCCGCCGAACGCGAGGCGGGCGAGATGCTCGTCTGCGTCTCGCGCGCCGACGGTGGGCGACTCGTGCTCGATCTGTGACCCGACCACGGTCAGTCAAGGAGAAACCCGATGACCACCACCGAACCGCTCTCCGCGGTCGAACGCACCGTGCGCAGCGGCGAATTCGACCTCGCCGTCTACGAATACGGTGATCCCGCCGCGGAAACCGTCGTGCTGGTGCACGGCTGGCCCGATACCCACCACCTCTGGGACGCGGTGGTGCCGCTCCTGGCTCGCCGGTTCCATGTGGTCGCCTACGACACCCGCGGGCACGGGCGCTCCACTCGCACCCGGCGCACCGAAGACTTCCGGCTCGACCGCCTGGCCGCGGACTTCTACGCCGTCGCGGACGCGGTGAGCCCCGACCGCCCCGTGCACGTGCTCGCGCACGACTGGGGTTCGGTGCAGGTGTGGGAAGCGGTGTGCGAGCCGCGTGCGGCCACCCGGGTCGCATCGTTCACCTCGGTGTCGGGGCCGAACCTGGACCACATCGCCAAGTGGATTCGCAACCGGCTCGCGCGTCCGACGCCGCGCAACATATGGCAGCCGTTCACCCAGCTGCTGTCGTCGGCGTACACCTTCTTCTTCATGACCCCCGTGCTGCCGCGCGCCGCCTTCGGCCTGATCGGTACCGAACGCTTCTGGCGGCGGGTCGTCTCGATCATGAACGAGACCGCGCCGTCGAACGTGCGTCTCGGACCGAGTTTTCGCGCCGACGTCGTCGACGGCTTGCTGATCTACCGCGCGAACATCGTGCAGCGCATGCTCGCGCCACGTGAGCGGCACACCGAGGTGCCGGTGCAGCTGATCGTCGCGGGCCGTGACGTCGCCGTACGTCCCGCGGGATTCGACGACGAACACCGGTGGACCGAGCGGCTGTGGCGGCGGGATGTGCCCGCCGGGCACTGGATGCCGTTCTCGCATCCGGAGCTGCTGGCCACCGCGACCACCGAACTGATCGACACGCTCGGCGGCGCGGCACCGCCCCGCACGTTGCGCCGGGCCGAAACGGGCCGGGTTGCACGGCCGTTCGATGATCAGCTGGTTGTCATCACGGGCGGTGGCAGCGGCATCGGCCGTGCCACCGCGCTCGCCTTGGCCCGTCGCGGCGCCGAGATCGTGCTCTCCGACATCGATCTCGCAGCGGCGAAGGAGACCGCCGAGCTGATCGCCGCCGAACACGGCGTGGCGCACGCCTATCACCTCGACGTCGCCGACGAAGGCGAGATGCAGGCGCACGCCGCGACGGTGCTGGATAACCACGGCGTCCCCGACATCCTGATCAACAACGCCGGGATCGGCCAGGCCGGTGCATTCTTCGAGACCTCGGCGGCCGACTTCGACCGGGTGCTGCGGATCAATCTCGGGGGCGTGGTGAACGGCTGCCGTGCCTTCGGGCCCGCCATGGCCGAGCGGGGCCTCGGCGGGCACATCGTGAACCTCTCCAGCATGGCGGCCTACAGTCCGCAGCAGGGATTCAGCGCGTATTCCACCAGCAAGTCGGCGGTGTTCATGTTCTCCGACTGCGTGCGCGCCGAACTGGCCGCTCGGGGAATCTCGGTGCACACCGTCTGCCCGGGCATCGTGCACACCAATATCGTGGCGCGCACCCGGTTCTCCGGCGTCAGCGCGGAGGAGGAGAAGCGCAAACAGGAGCGTTACGACAACCTGTACCGGATGCGGCGTTACGGCCCGGAGAAGGTGGCCGAGCAGATCGTGCACGCCCTGCAGCGCAACCGCAGCATCGTGCCGGTGACGCCGGAGGCCCACCTGCAGTATCACTTCGGGCGGCTCGCGCCCGCCGTCGTGCGGTTCCTGGCGGCGCGGGTGAAGCTGACCTGACTCAGGAGGCGAGGGTTCGGGCGAGTTCGGCCTCGACGGCCACGACTCGCTCGGACCCGATGCCCCACGGGTGCTCGACACCCACCTGCCGATCCAGATCCCAGAGCACGCATTCCTCGCCCGGAGCCGCTACGAACGACCACGCCACCACGGTGCGGCCGAGTTGCTCGGCCATGGTTCCGTGCGAGTCCACCGGCGGCCCGGCGCCTTCCGGGAAGTGATGCAGGAAGCGCCCGTAGGCTCGCGCGCAGAAGTCGGCGTAGCGCTTGGTGCACAGGATGAACCCGTGCCATGCCTCGTCCACCGCGTGCGACGGCATGCCGATCACCTGATCGTCGCGCATGGCGGCGCCGCAGCAGAGCAACCACTGCCGCAATCCCTTGTCCACCAGCTCTCGTGGCTGCCAGGGGCAGGTCTTGTAGACGGCCTCGGGCAGTTCCAGGGCGTCGACGGCGGCGCGCACGGCCGCGAGGTCGATCTCACCGGCCGGAGATCTGCGGAACCTGAAGTTCACCACAGTTCACTGTACGTGCGTGCCGATCGGCCGCTACCGTCGTGACATGAGCGCACTCATCCTTCTTTTCATCCTGTTGATGGTGCTGCTCCTCGTGGCGGTTCCGATCATCGTCGTAGTCGTCATCCTTCGCTCGCAGCGCAATCAGTTCTTACCGCCGCCGCCCTATGGTCCGTGGCGCGGCGGGAACCGGAGCGGAGGACATTACGAGGGGGGATCCACCGACCCGTTCTGGGCAGCCGGCGGCGCCGGTTTGATCGGCGGGTTCGACCAGCCGCACGGCGGTGGGGGCGGGCATCATCACCACCACGGCAGCGGTTGCGGCGGCGGGAGCGGTAGTAGCTGCGGCGGAGGAAGCAGCTCCAGCTGTAGTGGCGGCAGTAGTTCCAGTTGCGGCGGGGGCAGTAGTTCCAGCTGTGGCGGTGGAAGCAGCAGCAGCTGCGGCGGGGGCGGTTCCTGACCCAGGATTTGACCTCAACCCTTCTTAAGGTTCCATGCTGATCTTCGTCCGAAACAGCAAGGAACTACGAAGGGTATGTCATGCGGGCTGTACAAGCCGATGAGTTCGGTGGACCGGAAGTACTCGTGGTGCGCGAGCTGCCCGATCCGGTGGCCGGACCGGGAGAGGTGGTCGTCGATGTGGCCGCCGCGGATGTGATGTTCCTGGACACCCGGCTGCGCAGCGGCTGGGGCACCGACTTCTTCGCGATCGAGCTGCCCTATGTACCCGGCGGCGCCGTCGCCGGGGTGGTGGCGTCGGTCGGCCCCGACGTCGATCCGGGCTGGGTGGGCAAGCGGGTGTCGACACCGACCGCGGCCAGCGGCGTCGGCGGCGGCCTGCCGATCGGCGGATACGCCGAGAAAGCGCTGGCCAAGGCGGACACCCTCGTCGCTTTGCCCGACGGGCTCACCCCGACGCAGGCAGTCGCGCTCGCCCACGACGGCAGGACGGCGCTCGCCGTCTTCGACCGTGCCGCCGTGCAGCCGGGCGAATGGGTCCTGATCACCGCCGCGGGCGGGGGGCTGGGCATCCTGCTGATCCAGCTCGCCCGTGCGGCGGGTGCGAACGTCGTCGCCGCCGCGCGCG